>JAQSWY010000019.1 GCA_029266425.1 Xanthobacteraceae bacterium | reverse complement strand
CGCTCCGGCAGTTCCTGCGCGAAGCGGAAGCCGCCGCTCGCCAGCGCATAGCGGGCGACGATGTTCGACGTCAGGATGAGGAGGATCGCGATGCCGACGGCCAGCACGATGAGACGGCAGGCGATGCCGACGGCACGATCCACGCCGTCGGCGACCGCGACGAGCAGGCCGGCGCGTGCGCCGGCCTGCCGGGTGGACGTCTCCGCCATCGTCATGATGCGCGCGCCGCCGCGACCAGACGATCGACGAAATCGCCGAACGGCTTGGCGCGCCAGGTGTCGACCACCTTGGAGGTGGCGGCCTGGAAGGCGGGCTTGTCGACCTCATTGATCGCGAGCTTGGGGTTCTCGCTGAACTCCTTGAAGAACCTCGCCTCCTGCTCGGCCATCAGCTTGCGCTGCAGCGTCGTCGCCTCCGCCGCCGCGGTGAGGACCAGCTCCTTGTCCGCGCCGAGGCGCGCCCAGGTGATCTGCGAGGCGAGGAAGGGCGAGCACTCCCATTTGTGCCCGGTCATGCTGATGAAGCGGTTCACTTCATAGAGCTTCGAGCTGGCGATATTTGCGAGCGGGTTTTCCTGCCCGTCCACCACGCCCTGCTGGAGCGCGATATAGAGCTCGCCGAAGGAGATCTGCTCCGTGCCGGCGCCCAGCGCCTGGAAGATGTCGATGGTCATCGGATCCGGCGGGGTGCGGATCTTCAGGCCCTTGAGGTCCGCCGGCTCCTTGATCGGGCGCTTGGAATTGGAGGTCTGGCGGATGCCATTGTCCCACCAGGCGACGCTCACAATGCCCACCTTGGCGAAGCGCTCGCCGAGGTCCTTGCCGACCGGTCCGGCAAGCACCTTGAAGGCGGCAGAGCTGTCGGCGAACAGGAAGGGCAGGCCCAGCGCGGCAAGCTCGGGCACCAGCGCCGAGGCAGAGCCCTGGCTGTTCACCGAGAAGTCGATGGCGCCGGTGCGCAGGCTGGTGAGCAGCGACTGCTCATTGCCGAGCTGCTCGGCGCCGGCGACGCGCACCGCGATACGGCCGCCCGAGCGTTCCTTCACCGTCGCCGCGAACGCCTCCGCGGCAGCCTGGCGCGGATTGCCTGGGGCGGCGTTGTGGCCGAGCGTGAGGTTCATGGCGGCCTGGCCGCCACGGGAAAAGGCAAGCACAGCCGGCGCGCAGAGGCCGGCAAGCACGAAACGGCGGGAAACCTTGAAGCTCATATGTCGTCTCCTCCTGGGTGCGACGCCCGTTTCCCGGGCTTTTGTCGTCCGATCGATGGAGGCGCGGGTCAGCGCCTCCTCGACTAGCTTTCTCTCAGAGCCAGCTCTTGATGCTGGCGGTCATTGCGTCGGTCGAGATGCCGTAGCGATCGTGAAGCGTGGGCAGGGCGCCGGCATCCAGGAAGGCGTCGGGCAAGGCGATCTGGCGGAACGCGGCGGGGCGGATGCCGGCGCGCATCAGGACGCCGGCCACCGCTTCGCCGAGGCCGCCGACCATGCTGTGATTCTCCGCGACGATCACCATGCGGCCGGTCTTCCCGGCCTCGTGCACGATGGTCTCGACGTCGAGCGGCTTGACGGTCGGCACGTGCAGCACGCCGACGCCGACCCGGTCGGCGGCGAGGCGCTCGGCCGCTTCCAGCGCACGCATCGTCATGAAGCCGGAGGAGATGATCAGCGCGTCGGTGCCGTCGCGCAGCAGCTTCGCCTTGCCGAGCTCGAACGTGTAATCGTACTCGTCGAGCACGCAGGGCACGTTGCCGCGAAGCAGGCGCATATAGACCGGCCCGTCATGGGCGGCGATCACAGGGACCACCTGCTCGATCTCGTGCGCATCGCAGGGATCGATGATGGTGATGTTCGGCAGGCCGCGGAAGATGGCGAGGTCCTCGGTCGCCTGGTGGCTCGGACCGTAGCCGGTGGTAAGGCCGGGCAGGGCGCAGACGATCTTCACGTTCAGCGCCTCTTCCGCGATCGCCATGCAGATGAAGTCATAGGCGCGGCGCGAGGCGAACACCGCGTAGGTGGTGGCGAACGGCACGAAGCCCTCGCGGGCGAGCCCGGCGGCGGTGCTCATCAAGAGCTGCTCGGCCATGCCGACCTGATAGAAACGCTCGGGATAGGCTTTCGAGAAGACGTGGAGATCGGTGTATTTGGCGAGGTCCGCGGTCAGTCCGACAATGTCGGGCCGCGTCTTCGCGACCTCGACCAGCGCGTTGCCGAACGGGGTCGGCCGCGTGCGCTGGTCCGGGCCGGCGATGGAGGCGATCATCGCCGAAGTGGTCAGCCGGGAGCCTGCGCCGCCCGGGGCGTCGAGGAAGGCGGGGCGTTCGTACTTGTTGCGGCTCATGCCTGCCTCCCGGCGTCGAGAATAGTGAGGGCCTCGTCCCATTCCTCCGGCTCGACGCGCAGGAAATGGTTGCGGTCGCGCTCTTCGAGGAAGCGCACGCCCTTGGCCATCTTGGTGTCGCAGATGACGATCCGCGGCTTGGCGTCCGGATAGGCGCGCGCGGCGTCGAAGGCGGCGACAAGGGCTTCGATGTCGTTGCCGTCCACCCGCTGTACGTACCAGCCGAAGGCCTCGAACTTCGGCACCAGCGGCTCGAAGTTCAGCACGCCGGTCGAGGGGCCGTCGGCCTGCATGTTGTTGACGTCGACGATGCCGATGAGGTTGTCGAGCTTGAAGCTGCCGGCGGACATCGCCGCCTCCCAGGTCGAGCCCTCATCCAGTTCGCCGTCGGAGAACAGATTGTAGACGAAGGCCGGGTTGTCCTTGCGCTTCAGGCCGAGGCACATGCCGACCGCGATGCCGAGGCCCTGGCCGAGCGAGCCGCCGGTGATTTCCATACCGGGCGTATAGGCGGCCATGCCTGACATCGGCAGGCGGCTGTCGTCGGTGCCATAGGTCGGAAGCTCATCCTCCGGCAGCACCCCGGCCTCGATCAGCGCCGAATAGAGAGCGATCGCATAGTGGCCGATGGACAGTAGGAAGCGGTCGCGGCCCTCCCATTGCGGGTCGTGCGGCCGGTAGTTCAGCGCGTGGAAATACGAGACGGCGAGCACATCGGCGATGCCGAGCGCCTGGGCGATGTAGCCCTGGCCCTGCACCTTGCCCATCTTCAGAGCGTTGCGCCGAATATTGTAGGCGCGATCCGCCAGAGTGAGGTTCGGCAGGTGCTGGGCCCGTGCCGCGTCGAGAATAGAAGACTGCATCGTTTCGGCCTCAATGGATCAGCATGCCGCCATTCACGTCGATGACGGCGCCGGTGACGTAGGCGGACAGGTCGGATGCGAGAAACAGGAAGATGCGCGCGACATCCTCGGCGTTGCCGAGCCGGCCGAGCGGGATGCCCTTGATGATGTCGGCACGCATCTCGTCGGTGAGCTTGCCGCCGGTGATGTCGGTCTGGATCAGGCCGGGGGTCACCGAATTGACGCGGATGCCGTCGGCGCCGAGTTCACGCGCCATCGCCTTGGCGAGACCGAGCACACCGGCCTTCGCCGCGGAATAATGCGGGCCGCCGAATATGCCGCCGCCGCGCTGCGCCGAGACCGAGGACATGCAGGCGATGGTGCCGGATTGCTGGCGGCGCATCGCCGGAATGACCGCCTGGCTCATATAGAGCGTGCCGCGGAGATTGACGTCGGTCACGGCGTCATAATTCTCCGGGCCGATATCCATGATCTTCAAGGGCTGGGTGATGCCGGCATTGTTAACCAGCACGTCGATGCGCCCGAAACGCTCGAGGATCGCCTCGCTCGCCTTGAGGCAGGCCGCCTTGTCGGTGACGTTGCAGGCGAGACCGAGATGGCCGGACCCGAGCTCGTCGGCGGCGCCCTCTGCGGCGCGCTCGTCGAGATCGAGTATCGCGATCCGCGCCCCGTAATCGGCAAACAATCGCGCCGTCGCCTTGCCGATTCCGCGCGGCGACGCCGCTCCCGTGACGACGCACACCTTGCCGCTGAGCAGCATCCTCATCCTCCCTCTTGTTTCTCGTTGGAGGCAAGGATTGGCGGACTGCCATTGCCCTGACAAACGCGAACTTTACATTGATAGGTGAACCTGCTTCACCATACGCATGCTGAAGGACGTTTCGCTCTCCACGGTTCGAGCCTTCGAGGCCGCAGCCCGCAACGGTTCCTTCCGCGCCGCGGCGCTCGAGCTCAATCTGTCGCCCAGCGCCATCAGCCACGCCGTCCTCAAGCTGGAGCAATCGCTCGGCGCCACGCTGTTCGAGCGCGACGGTCGCTCGGTGCGCCTCAGCCATGACGGCGAGACCCTGATGCGCCATGTCGGACTCGCCTTCGAGGAATTGCGACGCGGCATGGAGGCGGTGTCGAGCCGCGGCTCGAAGCTGCTGCGGCTGCATTCGGCGCCGAGCTTCGCCGCGCAATGGCTCTCCCCGCGTCTGCCCGACTTCTTTGCCGCCTTTCCGGACGTCGAGGTCCGCCTCGCTGCCGGCACGGACTACACCCGCTTCGCCAATGACGAATTCGATGCCGACATCGTCTATGGACCCTGGCGGCTCGAGGGCACGATTGCGGTGCCGCTCGGCGAGGAGGTGGTGACCCCGCTCTGTGTGCCGCAGCTCGCCGCTTCCATCCGGACCCCGGCCGATCTGCTCGGCAAGGTGCTGATCCACAGCAACCGCAAGCTGGTGCTCTGGCATGACTGGTTCAGGGCCAACGGCCTGACCGCGCCGGCGCCCCACGGCACCGGCTTCGACCGCAGCTTCCTTGCCATCGCCGCTGCGGTCGACGGGCTCGGCATCGCGCTGGAATCAACCCGCCTCGCCGAGCGTGAGATCAGGCGCGGGCTCCTGGTGGCGCCGCTCGCGGGGCGTTCCAACGATGTCCGCTATGTCGGACACCACCTCATCTATCCGCGCGCCGGGCACCAGCGCCGCACCGTGCGCATCTTCGCCACCTGGCTGCTGGAGCAACTGGGCCTCGACCCGACCTTGCCCGGGTGAAGGGGCAAGGTCGGATCGGCCGGACCATGAACTACAGGAAGCCGATGCTCAGCCAGGGGAAGGCCGCGATGACGATGATGGCGGCCAGCAGCGCAAGCAGATAGGGGATCATGTTCCCCATGGCGTCGTCCGGCGAGACCTTCGCCACGGCGCAGGCGGTGTAGTAGCCATAGCCGAAGGGCGGCGAAAACAGGCCGAGTCCCATCGAGAGCAGCACCACCATCGCATATTGGACGGGATGCACGCCGAGCGTCTGCGCCGCCGGCACCAGTAGCGGGCCGAACAGCACGATGGCGGGGATACCCTCCAATATGCTGCCGAACACGATGAAGGCGAGGATCGAGACGGCGAGGAAGCCCACCTTGCCGCCGGGCAGGTTGGTCATCACCTCGACCAGGGTCTGGGCAAAGCCGGACTGCGTCAGTGCCCACGACATGGCGCCCGCCAGCGCGATGATGATCATGACGGCGCCGGACATCGCCACCGTCTCGACCAGCATCTCGGCCATGCGACGCAGCGAGATGCCCCTCATCATGACGGCGCCGACCACCGTGCAATAGGCGATGCCGATGACCGCAACTTCCGTCGCCGTCGCGATACCTTCCAGCACCGCCGCGCGGATGATCAGCGGCAGTATCAGCGCCGGGATGGCGACGAGGAAGGTACGGCCGATGAGGCGCAGGTCGCGCTTCGCCTCGACGCGTTCCTCGCGGCGCGAGCGGGCATAGACGACGATCGCGAGTGCCAGCATGCAGACTACGGCCGGCACCAGCCCGCCGATGAACAGCGCCGCGATCGAGATGCCCGTCACCGAGCCGATGATGATGAGCACGAGGCTCGGCGGAATGGTCTCCGCCGCCGCGGCCGAGACAGCGAGCAGGGCGGCGATGTCGCCCTCGCGCACGCCGCGCTCCTTCATGGCAGGCGACAGGATCGGGCCGATCGCCGCCATGTCGGCCGCCTTCGCTCCGGAGATGCCGGACACCAGGTACATGGCGCTCAGCATCACGTAGCTCAGCCCGCCGCGCACATTGCCGATGAGCGCGATGACGAAGTCGATCATGCTCTTGGCCATGCCGGTGTACTGGATCTGCAGGCCGAGGAAGATGAAGAGCGGGATTGTGAGCAGGATGAAGTGCGACATCCCTTCATTGATGCGCCCGACGATGACGGTGAGCGGAAGGTCGGTCGTCAGCAGGAAATAGAGCAGGGTGGCGGTGCCGAAGGAAAAGGCGATCGGCACGCCGATCGCAATCAGCACCATCACGCCGAGGCCGAAGAAGAGGAGCAGGTTGACGTTGCCGAGGGGCTCCATGAACGGCGTCGTCGTCTCCAGCGCTGCGATGATGGTGGCGGCGATCGCCATCAGCGCGGCGAACCGGCCGGGCGAGGAGGTGCGCCATATGCGGATGAGCAGGAACACGATCATCAGCGCGACGCTCGTCACGGCGGCCACCGCGGCCACGGATCCGGGTATGCCGAGATTGGGCGAGCGCAGCGGGTGGTTGAGCTCGATGAGCTCGAGCGTCGGCATCACCAGCTTCGCGAGGAAGACCAGCAGGATGAGGCTCGATGCCGCTTCGAAGCGGTCGCGCGCCCGCGGCGCCATCTTCGACAGGATGAAGGACAGCCGCATATGGAGGCCGCGCTGCAGCGCGCTGGCGACGCCCAGCATGCCGAACCACAGGAAGACGAGGGTCGCCAGTTCCTCGATCCAGGTGATCGGCACGTTGAAGGCGTAGCGGGCGAGCACCGCTCCTGCCAGCAGGAAGATGTCCACGAGCAGAAGCGTCGCCGCCACCACATCCACGGTGACGCCGAGCACGCGCTCCACCGCGTCGAGGAAGCGGCCGACCGATGCGAGGGGACCGCTGTCGGAAAGCGCGCGCTGCGCCGCCCCGTGATCGACCGCGTCCATCGCCATCACCCAAGCTTTCCGGTGTAGCGCTCGAGCGTGGCCCAGGCCTGCGCTCCGAAGCGCTCCTTCCATTCGGCATAGAAGGGCGTGCCGTCGAGATGGGTACGGAACGCCTGGCGGTCCGGCTCGACGAAGGTCATGCCGGCGCCCTTGAGCTTGGTGATGATGCTGCCGGTGAGCTTCACGAGGTCCTCGCGTTCGGCCAGCGCCGCCTCGCGGAAGCGCTTGGCGACGATGTCGCGCGTCGCCTGCGGCTGCTTCTGCCAGAACGCCTGGTTCGCCAGGATCCAGAAGCCGTCCCACATGTGGTTGGTCATGCTGACATATTTCTGGACCTCGTAGAATTTGCCGGAATCGACGAGGGGCAGCGGGTTCTCCTGCGCGTCGACCAGCTTGGTCTGCAGCGCGGTGTAGACCTCGCCGAAGCTGATCGATTGCGGCGCGGCGCCGAACGCCTTGAACAGCGAGGTCGAAAGCGGGCTCGGCGGGACCCGGATATGCAGGCCGGCGAGGTCTCCCGGTTTCTCGATCGGCTTCGAGCCGGTGGTGATCTGGCGGAAGCCGTTGTCGAACATCTCGTCGAACACGAACAGGCCGGAATCGCGCAGCGCGCCTCGCACCATTGTGCCTACTTCGCCGTCCATCGCCTTCCAGACGTCGGAGATATCCTTGAAGGCGAAGCCGACGCCGTTCAGCGAGGCGATCGGCACCAGATTTGATAATTGCGCTCCGGCCAGCGGGTAGAACTGGATGGCACCGGAGCGAAGCTGCGACAGCACTTCGAGATCGCCGCCGAGCTGGCTGTTCGGGAAGAAGCGCAGCGTGAACTCGCCATTAGTGTCGGCGGCGATCTTGTCTGCTGCCTCCTGCAGCCGGGCCAGCATGGGATGGCCGGCCGGCAGGTTGGTGGCGAGCTTGTAGGTGGCGGCGAGAGCCGGCCTCAATAGCGCGAAGCTCGTGACGCCGGCAGCGGCTGACGCGACGAAGGACCTGCGGGTAAGCGGACGCATTTCTGTGTTCCTCCTGGAATTGTTTTTGCTTTGGCTTTGCTGTGGCATTGCTCGGGCTCGGCTTTAGCCTGGCTCTGGCTTTGCCGGGGTTGCGCCTGGCGCGCGCAATCAGGCGAGGATCAGCCCTCCCGAAACGTCGAGGATGGCTCCGGTCATGTAGCGGGAGGCGTCGGATGCCATGAACAGCACGACGTCGACGATATCGGCCGGCTCGGCGAGGCGGCCGATCGGGATCTGCGCATTGAGCGCGGCGCCGTCGGCATCGTCCTGGAGCAGTTCGCTGACGCGCTCGCCCATCACCGGACCCGGCGCGATGGTGTTCACCAGTACCCCGTGCTTGGCGTATTCACGGGACAGGTGGCGCGTCATGCCGATGACGGCGGTCTTGGCGGCGGTGTAGGAGCAGCCCAGCAGCGGGCTGACCGAGCGGCCGGCATTCGAGGCGAAATTGATGATGCGCCCTCCGCTTGCGGCGACCATGTGCGGCAGCACCGCCTTGGCGCAGAGGAAGCTGCCGCGGACATTCGAGGCGAACACCTGGTCCCATTCCTCGACCGGCGTCTCGTGGGTCACGCGATAGGCCGCGCCATAGCTGCCCGCGGCATTGATGAGGATATTGATGCGCCCCCAGCGGGCGAGCACCGCGGCAACCGCCGCCTGCACATCCGGTTCGCGCGACACGTCGGCGGCGAGGGCGAGCGCGCTGCCGCCCTGCCGGGCGATGAGCTGCGCCACTTCCTCGGCACGCTCCGGCACGAGGTCGCACAAGGCGACATGGCCGCCTAGCGCGGCGAGCCGTTCGGCCAGCAGCCGGCCGATGCCCCGGCCGGCGCCGGTGACGAGGAATACCTGGCCCGTGAAGATCTGGCCCTTGAAGATGTCGGGCGCGAACGGCGCCTTCGCTTCCTCTGGCTGGAAGGGCTTCATGGCAATCGCACTCCGGCGGAAAGGCCTTGCGGCACCACGTCCGCCGGCAAGGGAAGGGGATGGTTCGCGCTCTGGAGGTGCTCCACCGTGATGAAGAGCAGGTCGCTCGAGCCGACATTGTGCAGGTCGTGCAGCAGGTACTCGCCCCGTGCGAACGCCATGTGGCGGGTCTCGCCGGCGAAATACTCCGCGCGCTTCGGCGGTCCGCCATTGAGATGCGAGACGGCGATGCCCGCCGTCAGCGCGGTCCAGAAATAGTCCAGCACATGGCGGTGGAAGCCGATGCGCTCGCCCGGCGCGAGCCTGATGAACCACACCCGCGCACGGTCGCTCTCGGACAGCAATATGTCGCCGACGCAAGGATTGAAGGCGTTGTCCGCCAGCTCCTGCTTCAGTTCCCCGGACAGTTCGAATTCAGTCGTCGTGCTCATCGTGTCCTCTCCGGGCGGTGGCCGGAAAGCCCTCGGTCAGGATTTCGGAATGAAGCTCTGGTGATCGAAGATCGCCTTGCGCCAGCGCGTTGCGACGATGCCGCCGAGCACGCCTTCAGTGACGAAAGGATCGGCGGCGACGAAGCCTTCGGCCGCCTCGCGGCTATCGGTCGCGATGATGTAGACGCTGCCGATCGCGGTCACACCGTCGTCGGCTAGCCTGGCGCCGGCGGCGATGAGTTTGTCGAGATTGGCTTCCAGATAGGCGATGTGCGCCGGCCGCACGCGCTCGCGTAACTCCGCCGAGTTCGGTCGGTCAGTGGCTTCGACGATGAAGGGCATGGGGTTCTCACCGCTCAGGGGATGATCTTGTCGCGCTGCAAGGCGCTGAACTGGTCGAGGAACATCTGTTCGCTGTCGATGAAATCGAGGAAGCCGAATTTCCGGCACTTTGTGGTGTCGGACATCACGTCCCAGTCGTTCGAGAAGGCGTAATTGGCGAAGTCCCAATTCACCAGCAGCGACAGCGGGTGGCGCTGGAGCCGGTATTTTTCGACCATGGTGTCCCAGAGCTTGTCCGTACCCCGCATCCGGCTCGGCACGTCCATGGTCTCGACGCCACCCGCCTGCATGCCGAAATGGCGCGCGAACACCGGCCACATGTTCTGGTAGCGGAAGAAGTCGCCATTGGTGATGTTGAACGCCTCATTGGCGCATTGTGGCGAGATCGACATCCACACCATCGCCTTGGCGAGCAGGTCGGCGTCGGTCGCCTGGTAGATGGAGGTGAAGGCGCCGGGCTTGCCGGGAAAGCCGAGGGGCTCGCCCATCTCGCGCAGCAGGCTGGCATAGACCGCGATGGTGGCGACGAGGTTCAGCGGATTGCCGAGCGCGAAGCCGCAAATGACGTGCGGGCGCGCCGCCGACCATGACCAGTCCTTGCCCTCGCTGGCCGCCATCAGCAGATCCTGCTGATCATAGTAGAAGTGCGGCACCGAGATGCGTGGATCGGTCTCCTTGGCCGGCGTCTTGAACGGGCCGAGATACTGTCCGTAATATTTGGTGCCCTGCAGCAGACAGACATGCTGGAGGTTTTTTGCCGCCTTCTCGATCACGGGCAGGAAATTGGCGAACATCCGTGCATTGGGGGCGCGGGTTTCGGCGATCACCTTGTTATCGACATAGGCCGTATAGAAGACGTGGGTCACCTCCGACAGGCCGCTCAGCCCTTCCTGGCAGCTTTCCGGATTGGTGAGGTCGACCGACACGAAGCGTGCCCTGGTCTCGAAATAGGGCGGCTTGCGCGAGAGGCCGATGACCGACCAGTCCTCCTGGCGGTCGAGATAATTGATCAGCGCGCGTCCGGAGACCCCGGTGGCGCCGACCACGAGGGCGGTTTTCTTCATCGTCACTGCATTCTCTCCAAGCCATAGGCGGGCACTGGCGGCATGACCACCACATGCTCCCGCAGCAGGAATTCCTCGGTGCCGGACACGATCGGCGCGAGCCGCTCCTCGGCTAGCGCGCGCAGCCGCACCCGGCCCTCGTCGGCGGCCGCCCGCGTGGCGAACCAGAGCTCGAGCAGGCCGTCGAACACCGCTTCGCCCTCGACGAGTTCGAGCGGGCCGGTCGTCCTCGAATCAAGCATGAGGCCCGCCTCGTCGAGGCTCACACGAAACTGCGCGGCTCCGCATGCCGGGCCGATACTGCGGATATCGTCACTGACAAGATGGGCGGCGAAGTTCCCGCGCGACCAATCGGACGCGCGCTTCATACCCAGCACCAGCTTGAACGGCGTCGACGAGAGCGGCCCGGTCGTGGTGAACCAGTGCTCGCTGGCCAGCAGATGCTGCCTTCGGGCAAGATAGGCGCTGGCGTCAGCCGAGCCCTGGCGTCCGATGTCGGAGGCATAGGACACCTGCGTGGCCTCGCGGCTGTCGAACCAGAGCTGGGCGAGGCCGTCCGCATCGGGTTCGCCCTCATCCAGCGAAAAGCCGAGCATGTAACCGCGCAGCCCCGGGAACGCGGCGGCCATCGGCCCGTGGATGGTGAGCCAGCGCTGCTCGAATTCCGGCCGGGTCAGGCTCGGATGACGTTTCTGTAGGGTCACCAGTTTGATCATCGCCGCACGTATCCCGCAGCATCGCAACAATCATGTCGGCGTCGCTGCGCAAACATGTTTCCTCCACCGGCAGGACGTCTTTTCAACATGTTGCGGCCTGTCCACGACACACAGGCTATGCCGGGATTTGCCTTGCGGAAACAGCCGCACTCGGACACATACTGTTGAGTTTCCGGAAGCAATCGGAGGCGCAATGACCTCGCTGAACGAGCTGCAGATATTTGGCACTGTCGTCGAGCACGGCGGCTTCGCGGCGGCTGCCAAGGCGCTCGGGGTCACGCGATCCGCGGTATGCCGGCGGATCGACGGGCTGGAGAAGCGGCTCGGCGTGCGGCTGCTCGACCGGACGACCCGCCGCATCAGCCTGACCGATGCGGGAGAGGCGCTCTATCATCGGGGGTCACGCATTCTCGCCGAGGTGCAGGAAGCCGAGCTCGCGGTCAGCGAATATGGCGAGGAGCCGCGTGGCGTCTTGCGCATCACCAGCCCGATCATGATCGGGCTGCACAAGCTCGTGCCGCTGCTGCCACCCTTTCTCCGTCGCTATCGCCATATCAAGGTGCAGCTCGACCTCTCCGACGACGTCATCGACCCGGCACTGGCGGAGAACGACATCGGCATACGCTGGGGCGAGCAGCGCCCCTCCTCGCTTATCATCACCCGCATCGCGGAAAGCCGGCAGATCGTGTGCGCGGCGCCGGCCTACCTGGAGCGCTTCGGCGCGCCGCGCAGCCCGCACGAGCTGCTGAGCCACAATTGCCTGATGATGAGCCGGCTCGGCCTCGCCAGTAATGAATGGTCGTTCCTGATCGACGGGGAGGTGGTGCCGCTGAAGGTCTCGGGCAATTTCGTCGTCAATGGCGGCCACGGCAATTACGAGGCGCTGATCGCCGGTCTCGGCATTGGCCGGGTGACCGACCTGCGCGTGGTCGAGGACATCCGCGCCGGCCGGCTGCAGCCCATATTACGCGAATTCGAGCCCGACGATGCGATGGGCATCTATGCGACCTTCAAGAGCGGGCGACTGGTGCCGCCGAAGATCCGGCTGTTCATCGACTATTTCCGCGAGCAGATGAAAGGGCCACTGCCCGACATCGCACGCTGAGGACATTGCTGCTCGCCTGAAGCCATGCCATGGCCGAACTCAAGCGCCGCCATGGCATTGCTCTAGTCGTGCTTGAGGTTTGCCTGGCGGACGCCCTCTCGCTAGCCTCGCTGCATGGCGATCACCTTCCTCACCGACGGACCCGACGCGGCGACGCCGACCATCCTTCTGGCGCACGGAGCCGGCGCGCCGATGGATTCGGCGTCGATGTCCGCCAATGCCCGCGCGCTGGCGGATGCGGGGCTCCGCATTGTCCGCTTCGAATTCGACTACATGGCCGCTCGCCGAACCTCGGGGGTACGAAAGCCCCCGCCGCGTGCCGACACGCTGATGGGCGAGTATCGCGCGGCGATCGACGCACTCAGCGCGCCGGGACGACTGGTCATCGGCGGCAAGTCGATGGGCGGGCGGGTCGCCAGCATGATCGCGGACGAGCTCCATGCGTCCGGGCGCATCGTCGGCCTGCTCTGCCTCGGCTATCCGTTCCACCCCGTGGGCAAGCCCGACCAGCTGCGCACTGCCCATCTCGCCGATATGAAGACGCCGACCCTGATCGTGCAGGGCACCCGAGATCCGTTCGGCGCGCGGGACGAGGTTGCGACCTACACGCTCTCGCCCGGCATCGAGGTCCTCTGGGTCGAGGATGGCGATCACGATCTGAGATCGCGCGCCAGCGTGACGGGCCGATCCGCGGCCGACCAGCTGCGCATGCTCGGCGATGAAGTCGCGTCATGGGCGGCGCGGATAGCCGGTTGAGAGCGCATTACTTGCCGCAATAGCAGGCGGTGAAGCCGGCGGCGTCGATATGGCCGATGGCGCAGACATAGGCCGCGACCCCATCGGCGGCGAGTTCGCCCTTGCCGACATTGTAGAGCCGGCGAAACGTATCATCGGCGCTTCCCTCCGCCGCGAATGCCTTCCATACGGTCTCGGCACTGGCCGGCGAGAAGTCCTTCACGCCATAGGCTCTGGAGAAGACGTACTCCTCCTTCCATTCGGCCGAGGCGGGGTCCCGGGCGGTGGCGAGGTTCGCGAGATAGCGCGTCGAGAAATCAATGAGCGCGCCCGTCGTGCGGTCGTAAGTGAAGACGTGGAAGCCTGGGTTCTGCCCGAAGATGGGACTGATCGCCGGCGCGATCTTCTCGGTGCCGGTCACGGTGCCTGCAGCATCGCGCAGCAGCCGGTAGTCGTCATAATGGGTGTGGCCGGTGAAGCTCGCGGTGATCGTGGCGCCGTATTGCGCGAGCAGCGCCGCGAATTTCGACGCGAACGGCTCGGCCAGCATCGACACCAGGCTCGCCTTGCAGGTCGGCTTCCTGAAGCGCAGGGTCGAGTACGGATCGAAACCCACGGGAATATGGTGGGCCAGCCAGATCTTGCGGCCGGCCCCCTTCGCCGCTGCCAGCTGCTTCTCGAACCAGCTCATCATGGCATGGGCGGGAGCGAGGCCGGTGGTGCCACACGAATTGCGGTACCAAAGCGACCACATGATATCGTCAAGCACGATGATCGTGGTGTCGCGCAGCGTCGGGTGGGCGGCGGCGTAGTAGCCGCCGGCGAGGTAGGTCTCGTCGAAATCGGCCGCGACGAGGCCGGGCCCGACGAGGCTCCGCACCGCGTCGCGGGTCGCGGCGAGGTAGGAGCCGCCGGGCTCGATCCGGTAGTCGCCGCAGCTCGAATCATTGTTGCCGAGCGAAAGGATCACCGGCTTGCCCGGCATTGCTGCACGTAGCCGCTCCGCGACGAACAGCGTGGTCTTGACCGCGAACTCGCCATTGGCAGCGGAGCCCTGGGCAAAGCCGAGCGCGTTCTCGACATTGTCGGGGAAACGGTGGGCGAGGAGATCGCCGGTTATCAGCGCAAAATCGGCGCCGGCCGCGGCCTCGGCGATGGCCGCGAGCGCAGTGGCGAGCAGCGCATGGTTGGTATCCTCGCCCGACAGCGACAGCGTCTGGTCCGGATCCCTCGCGAAGTAGGCGGACCACTCCTCGATCGGCATGCCGGGCAGCGCGCGGGCGCGCAGCGGCGGGTCGAACGGAGTGAAGTGGATGTCGGAGGCGTGGACGAAGGAGCCGTTGTCGGCCACCGCCTGCGGCGCGGCCAGCACCAAGGCGAGAGCGAGCGACACTGTGCAGGCGATCAGCGGCGTGTCACGGCCAAAGGCGATCATGGTCGCGATGGGCCTGGCTCAGACCGTTCCGGAAGAAGCGGTCATAATATTCGATCTCGACCCTGTGCACCTGCAGCCAGATTCCCGGAACGAAGATGGTGTCGACATGGGCCGGAAAACGGCCATGCGTCGCGTGGATATAGGTGCAGATGTCGCGGGCGCAGTCGATCACATTCTTCGCGTAGTCGCTCGCCTCGCGCAGATAGGTCTCGGCGAAGCCATCCTTGTAGATCTGTTCGAAGGTCGCCTTGTCGCGGTAGATGCCGCCTGGCCCGAACTTGGCGGCGATCACGGCGTCGACCGCATCCGCCATGCTGTCATAATAGGGTGGGCAACTGCCCTTGATGAGATGTTCGCCCTTGTGGCGCAGCCCGACCGGGTGCGCGCGCAGATTGGCATAGCGGGGCAGCGGGACCTGCCAGCGCAGGAGATCCGCGAGCTTCCATTTCGGGGTGACGAAGTCGAAGCCGAGCATCGGCCCGTAGGTCTTGATGAACTTCGGATCGCCCAGCAGCACCGGGGGCGACATCGTCGCATGTATCCAGGCGCCGAGCCCCATGGCCTCTGCGGTGAGGAACAGGTTCTGCACGATCAGGTCGGCCTCGATCTGGGTGCGCATCTGCGCGATGGTGCCGAGCGGCACCTTGAGATCCTTGTTAAGGAAGCCGTTCTCGACCCACTTCTTGACACCGGCCGGGCGATAGAGATTGCGGTCGTCGACCAGCGTTGGGCGGGCGCCCGCCGGTTGGGTCAGCAGGTACATCAGCCCGTTGATGTATTGATGCGAGAGATCGACCACCGGCAGCAGGATCGTCGTGCCGGGCAGGTTCGACAGGAAGCGGTTCGAATCGAGATAGGCTGGGAAATCGCGCTTTCCGTCCGGCACGTCGAGCCTACGGTCGAGCAGCTTGACCTTGGCCCGCTCGGCGCGGTCGAGCAGCACCTCCTCGCTGAAGACCGCGCCTGGCTCGGGCGGCAGCTTGCGCAGGAAATAGGTGCCGCTGTCATTGATCAGGAAGAAATGGGTGCCCTGCGCATTGTCCGGGCTGCCCGCCGTGCGGCCGGCCATGTGGACATTGGGCTTGGCCATGATCGGCTCGCCGTTGCGCGGATCGTTGAACGGCCGGTCCGGCATGGTGAGTCCGGTGCAGCCGGTCATCGCGATCAGCACCGCTTCCTCGAGCGCGCTGAGCGGGGTGCGCGGATTAGCGCTCTCATAGCTCATGGCACCGGCCGAGACATTGCTGCCGCGGCTGACCCGGTGGGTGCGCCGGGCCCACATCGTCTCGATGAGCGGCCGGGCGAGGAGGGCATCGAGGCCCCGATGGCCTGTAGCGGCGGGCCGGTTCACGCTCGTCTCGCCTGCCATGCCCGTCTCACCTGCGATGCTCGTCTCGCTTGCCATGCTCGCCTCACGTGGTTCGTGCCGGCACGACCCGCCACGGCGCAAAGGCGCTGGCCTCCCGCGGCACGATGCTGGCGAGCTCGGGACAATGCCGGAGGATCACGCTCGTCATCCCGTTGTGCGCGATCCAGTCCATGCCGAAGGGCGAATAGATCTCGGGACGGAAGTCGACGGTCAGGAAGCGGTCACTCTGCAGTCGGCGGGATGCCATCAGGATGAAGATCCTGAACGCGGTGTCGGAGAAGCCGAAGCCTGCCGGCACCGGCTCGGCGAACAGCCCGGCCATGGTGTCGACCTCGTTGATGTCGCGATAGACGTCGCGCAGCAGCCGCACCGATTCCGGATCATGGGTGATGTCCTCCCAGCGCTTGATGCGCGGCTTGTGCAGGCCGGCGCGGAAGTCGTTATAGCGCGGCACGCCGCGCCGGCGGGTGCGCACCAGATCGACCACCGCGAGATCGACCCGCTCGCCGTCGCGCTCGAACGCCCGCAGCGCATTGGGAAAATTGTGCAGCGTGATCGCGCCGGGATGGGCGATGCCGAACGAATAAAGCGAGTTGGCGAGGCCGACACGGCGCATCGCGTCGTCGGCGGCGCGCCCCTGGATGTCGGTGAAGAAGCTGCTGCTGACCCGCTCGCCGGTGGCATGGTCGTGGAAATCATAATCGTCGGGCAGCAGCGGATGCAGCCGATAGACGGTGGCGAAATCCTCGGTCAGGCAATAGGGCGCGCCATGGTGCTCCGGCTTGGTCGCGGGAATGCCGACATTGGATCCGGCGTCGAGCAGCCACAGCCCGAGCCTGGTTATCCAGTCCCTGGCCGGTGGCCCGTGCCAGTTGTTCTTGAGCGCGATGTCGATCGCCTTGGTGGCGAGGATCGCGGGCGTCCATTCGACCGTGTGGATCTTGGCGATCAGCGCCGACACGATCAACCGCGCGGTGTGGTAGACGCGATCGTCGTTCCACAGCGGATAATGACGCTGCAGTTCGTCGCACAGCAGATTGTGCTCGCGCGCGAACAGCGTGTGCAGCGTGCTCAGTCCCATCCACCAGCTCTGGTTGAAGCCGGTCACGTCCATGCCGTTCAGGTCGGTGGGAAGATAGCCATCGGGCAGGCGGATGCGGGCGCCCTCGCGCAGCGCTGTCGCCTGGGCCAGGTTGGCGCCATAGATCTCCGAGCCGTCCCACCAGTGCGAGGCTTTGTTGGCGAAGGCGCGCTGCAGGCCGTCGCGCTCCGAAAGCGCGACATTGCCGGCGATGCGCATCTCGTCCTCACCCTCGCCGTCCGTCGTGTTGCGCCATTTCGGATAGCCCCGGGGCAGCGGCACCCGCACATCGTTCTTGCCGAGCGCAAGCCGCTCATGGTCGACCCAGTCATGGACCTGGAACTGGATCCAGGCGGCGGCGAGCACGTTCAGCGAGCGCGCCGGAATGAACGCCTTCCGGGTGAGCAGGGTGTCGGCGACGGTTATCGGATTGGGCGTGTCGAAGCTGTCGGGCCGATAGTCCGGCGCGATGTTGCGGCCGAAGGCCTGCCCGACCGAACCCATCATCGGAAACGAGAGATCGTTGTTGGTGCCCTCGAAGCTCCGCGAGATGCGCTCCTCCTCGTCCGGCACCGGCGGGACCGGGCGCGCCTTGGGCGGCGCCTCCGGCTCGTCGGCGTCGATGAGGTTGGCGCGACGCAGGTCGAAGCGGAACATGTCGAGATTGAGCAGGCTGACATGGAGCGGCAGCCTGTGCCATTCGAAACGGCGATTGATGAAGCGGAACACGGCGCGCGCGCCCGCGCCGAAGACGCGGTTGCGCAGCGGCGGGTCGCCGTGCCAGCGCATGCCGAGGCGGTGGGCCGAACTCGCATCATAGGCCACCTTGCGGGCACGGTTGAGATTGCCGAGCGGACGGAACTCGTCGGTGGTGTTCCACGGATTGAACGACAGGCCCTCGATCGAACGCGAGAGCGTGCGCGCCGCGGCGCAACCGACGTCGCTCTTGGGAATCGTGATCGTCGCCACCGCCTCCGGCGGGGCATCCTCCTCGCGCCAGGGCACGGCCGTGTCCTCGATCGGCGTCAAGGTCTCGTCGACGAAGCGTTGAACGCAGAGCTCGAACACGATGTCGCCCTCGGTGAGCCGCAGGGCCGCGTCCTTGCTGAGATATTCGGGATCCTTGAGTGGCGGCGCCGCGCCCCAAGGCGTCCCTTGCGCCGGCCGGATGAGGAAGCGCACCGCCTCATTGCCCCAGCGCATCGCGCCGCGGCTCCAGTAGGTTTCCAGAGCGAGGCTGCGCACGACCCGCCGGCGCGCGTCCGAAACGTTGCGGATCATCCGCAACGTCTCCGACGGCCCTTCGGAGAAGATCAGGCCGGCGATGCCGAACACGCGTGACAGCCGGCCGCCCGCGGTCGCGACCGCAAAGCGCACGAACTGGCGCCCGTTGCGTGCGTGCGAGACCGGATAATTGGTGGCGAGCAGGTCGTGATGCTCGCTCGGCGAGACCTCGATCCGGAGCGCGATGCCGCGCAGGTCCGGGCTGTAGTCGGGGGCGGCATGATTGGCCGCATTGGAGACGCGCACGATCGCGCGGTAGGAGGCGCCGGGCGCGGCGAAGCCGGTGGTGAGATCAGCCGGCAACGTATCGAGGAAGCGCAATTGCGCGTCGCCCACCGCGAGCACCGCCTTGGCGTGGAAGGCACGATCGACGGAGGCGACGCCGGCCGCCCTCCGCGCCTTGAGCTGGGCGCGCATGATGTCGATCGCGAGGCTGTTGAACTCCAGCCGCTCCGCCTCTTCGCTGCCGCCGGCATACGTCTCCGCCCAGCCCGTCGCCATAGCCCCCTCGCTTGAGCCCCTTCCGTTCGGATGGAATCATCCGAACGACGAGAAAGTGATCTAGATTCAATAGCTTGAAGCATTCTCTCATCGCAAAAGTCATTCAACTTTGCGGAAATGCTCTAGTTCTCCCGCAGCCGCTGTTCGAGTTGTTCGACGATCCCCGCGATCGTGCCGCGCGGCGATGTGCTGTAATGCGGAATTGCCCAGCGGGTGATCCTGGCGTCGATCACCGATGGCTTGCCCGAGGCCAGCGCGTCGGCGAACGCCGCCTCGAAATCATCTTCGTTGTCGACGCTGTAGCCATTGGCGCCGCACGCCCGCGCATAGGCGGCGAAATCCGGGTTCTTGAACTCGACCAGGCCGGACTCGAAGTATTCGCTCAGCTGATAGAGCTTGATGAGCTTGAACTCGCCATCGTTGAAGATGACCCAGATCACCGGAAGGTCGTGCTCGACCGCGGTCATCAGCTCGAAGCCCGACAGCGAATAGCAGCCGTCGCCGCAGCCGACGATGACGGTCCGCTCCGGATGCGCCGCCTTCACCCCGATCGCGCCGCTGGTGTGACCTGCCATCGGGCCGAACTCGCCCGGCTTGCGGAAATGCTGGCCCGCCTCGAGTTCGAGATAGTAGCCGAGCCAGGCGAGGTGGGCGCCGGCATCGGCCAGCACGATCGCTCGCGGCGGCAGCATCCGGCCCATGATCTGCGCCATCCGGCCGGGATGTATCGCGCCCGGCAAGGGCAGGACGAACCGATACTCGTAGTCGCGTCCGTCGACCTGAACCGGCGCGCGCGTGGCAATCTTGCCCGACAGCGCGAAGTTCAGCGCGCTGACCGCGAGCTGCGCATCGGCGATCAGGGCATGGTCGGCCTTGTAGACCTTGTCGATCTCGCCGGCCGAGATGTTGATGTGGACGAGCTTGCGGCCCTCGAACAGCTCGTCCCAATAATTGAAGGTGGCATGCTGGTTGAACGCATTGCCGATCGCGACGACGACATCGGCCTCCATGAACGCCTTCCAGGCGCTGGCATGGCCGCTGTCGCAGAACACGCCCACCGACAGCGGATGACTTTCCTCGACGATGCCCTTGCCGTCGAGCGTCGTCAGCAGCGGGATCTGGAACCGCTCGATGAACTCGCGGATGGCGCGGCCCGCGCGGCTGCGGACGGCGCCGTAGCCGACCAGGGCGACGACCGACTTGCCCTTGCCGAGGGCCTCGGCGAGCATCTTCGCGATCTCCTCGACCCGCTTCGGGTCGGGAGGCAAGGGCTTGATCGTCAGCTGGATGTCCCGGTGATTGGTCACATCGTAGCCGGACTGGCTGAACTCGCCCGGGACCGCGATATGGACCGGCCCCGGCCGCCCCTCGAACGCGAGGTTGACCGCCTTTTCCAGTATGTCGCAGCTTTGATCCGGATGATCGATGATCCAGCTGCCCTTGGTGCAGGCGGCGAACATCTTCTGGGAATCGGGGGTGTTGTTGAGGCCGGACGTCTCGTTCAACGAGCCTTTCCCGGCCCAATCGCGATTGGCATATCCGGTGATCGCCAATACCGGATAGGAATCCGACATGGCCATGCCGAGGCCCGAGAACAGATTGAACGCGCCAGGGCCCGCCGTCGCAAAGCACACGCCGAGGTGGTTGGTGTACATGGCGTAGCCGCACGCCATGAACGAGGCCGCCTGTTCGTGCCGGGTTATGATGCCGCGCGTGCCCGAATGCTTGAGCGCCAGCATCATGCCCGTCGCGGTCTCGCCGGCGCCGCCGAAGGCCGCGCCCACCCCGATCGATTCGAGCCCAGCCACAAGAGATTCGAATACTTGCATTCAAATCCCCGAAATCATGCCGAATATTTCGGAATTAGTTCGACCCACCAAAGATGATAAAAGCAAACATGACCATAAGTCAAGTGTCGAGCTCCCGGCGCGGTCCGATCGCCAGGGCGAATTCTTAAGAGTTACGGCAAATTGTCCATCCGTCGCATGCGTTCGACGGAGCGGTTGCAGTGCGAGAGCGCCATCGCGCCCGCACGAATGCGGCGAAGGTGCCGCTGCATGGTAGTCGAAGCCGAGGCCGCCGACGAACCCGGCAACAGATGGTAACTCTGGACCAGGGTTTGGGATTGCGCAACCAGTGGTCGATTACCCTAGGGACCGGTATATTTTGGCCGTATCGTCAATCCGGGGCGACGGAACCGTCGGCCCGAGCGTGAGTTACGCTCGCAGTCAGCAGGGGGATGCGATGGAAGACGCACAAATCGGATGGATCGCGGCCATCATCATTGGCGGCCTGGCCGGGTGGATTGCTTCGGGCCTCATGAAGAGTGACACCGGCATCTTCATGAACATCGTGCTCGGCATCATCGGCGCAGCGATCGCGAGCTTCATCTTCAGCTTCTTCGGTGTCGGTTTCGGTGGATGGATCGGCTATCTCGTGGCCGGCATTGTCGGCGCGTGCATCCTCATCTGGGGCGCGCGAGCTATCCGAAGCTGAGAGTGCAAACGCGCCGCCGTGAAGATCGCGACCTTCAACGTCAATGGCGTGAACGGACGCTTGCCCGTCCTGCTCAGGTGGCTTGCCGAGGCCGAGCCGGATGTCGTGTGCCTGCAGGAACTCAAGTCGCCTAACGAGAAGTTTCCGAACGCCGCGATTGGCAAGGCTGGCTACGGCGCGGCCTGGCACGGTCAGAAAAGCTGGAACGGAGTCGCGATCCTGGCCCGCGGCGTTGAACCCATTACGACGAGGCGTGGCCTGCCAGGCGAGCCGGCGGATCTCCACAGCCGCTACATCGAGGCGGTAGTCGACGGCATCCTGATCGGCTGCCTTTATATGCCGAACGGCAATCCCGCTCCCGGGCCGAAGTTCGACTACAAGCTCCGCTGGTTTACGCGATTTGCGAGTTACGCTGCGGAGTTGATGGAGCTCGATGTGCCCGTCGCTCTTATCGGCGACTTCAATGTCATGCCCACCGAGCTGGACGTCTACAAGCCCGAGCGTTGGGTCGATGATGCACTCTTTCGCCCTGAGGTGCGGGCGAGCTATCAACGCTTGCTCGCTCAGGGCTGGACCGATGCGCTTCGGACCATGCATCCTGCCGAGCGCATCTACACCTTCTGGGACTATTTCCGTAACGCCTGGGGCAGGGATGCCGGGCTACGCATCGACCACATCCTGCTCAGCCCAGATCTTGCGCGCCGCCTCGTTGCTGCCGAGGTCGACCGCGAAGTTCGCGGCTATGCCAAGGCGAGCGACCATGCCCCCGTCTGGGTCGAGCTGACCACGACGGCACGCTCCGGAGCCGTTCAGGGCGCTGCCAGGACGTCGCGAGTGTAGGACTCGACCAGTGCGCTGAACGGGCGGCCGTCCGACAGGAGCAGGACGGCGCGATGCTGGAGCACGAACGGCGGAAGCGCCGGCATTTCCTTGGCGCCGTATGGGCTCAACAGCAGCTTCGCGGAAAGCGTTTCCCGCTGAAATCGAAGTGGAGCGACGACCCGGCCGAACGACGTATCGGTGGTCTCGAGCGTTCTGTTCATCTCGGGCGTCAACAGCGCCGGCACATACCAATTGTCGGCCTCCGAAAGAACGCGCTCGCCGCATTTCAACCTGACGCGTCGATAGGCGACCGGCTCATTCGTCCCGATGCGTAGCAGTGCCCGCACGGAGCCATCCGCCGGCTTGTCCATTCCCCGGATGCGCTCGGCGACAATCTTCGATCCCTCGGGCGCCAGCCTGTGGTCGGCGCACCAGCGATCAAGCGTCAAGGTCGCGCTCGGATTGCCGAGGAGCTCGGCATTCAGCGTGTGAACAAGCGCGGCTTCGCGCAGCGAGGCGAGGTGTGCGGTCAGCTCCTGGCTGCTCGTGATATCCTGGCTGCCCGTGATATCCTGGCTGTCCGTGAGATCCTCTGCCTGCGATCGACCGCCGATCGCCAGCAGCGCCAACACTAGGCACAAGGAGGGGATGGCTGCCTGCAGCCGTTCCGAGCGGGACACCCGCGCCAGTGACGTCATTTTCCTATCGATACCGCTTGTGTGGGATGCATTCGTGGGACGGTCGAAAATAGCGTCCGTTCGGGCTGCGTCATTGAAATATGTGGCGCATCGTCTCAGTTGATGATGAGAACCACGCTTACGCGCGATGATCGCTTGTCGCCCGCTACGGAAGACGCATCCCCGCCCGCAGCGGGCAATCGCAATGACAGGCTGTTCGTTGTCACCGTTCCGAGCGCTTGATCCTAGAGGAGACGCCGCATGGACCGATTCACCGGCGGTTGCCTGTGCGGCAACGTCCGAATTGTGGCGTCGGGATCGCCATACCGGGTGGGAATTTGTCACTGTCTCGATTGCCGCAAGCATCATGGGGCGCTTTTCCACGCGTCCGCGGTGTTCCCTCAGGATGCGGTGACGATCGATGGCGAGACACGCGACTATGCCGGGAGGTTTTTCTGTCCCCGTTGCGGCTCGACCGTTTTCGGGCGCACCGCAGACGAAATCGAAGTGAACCTCGGATCGCTGGATGCCCCCGACCAATTGATGCCGACCTATGAGAGCTGGATCATCCGTCGCGAGTCCTGGTTGCCGCCATTTCCGCTCACGAGACGATACGACCGCGATCGCGACGCCACGAGTCGCTTCGAGGAGTAGGTGGCTGGAACGGTGCGAGGGGGCCGTTACGCCGCTCCTATTGTTCGCGGCCTAAGCCGCGGCCGGCTTCCAGCGCAGCCCGATTGAAGGCGATCCGGAAGAATCCTCCGGCTCCAGACTGGCTTGCAGCGCCCGATGGCGACACGATGGGATCGGCAGGTGCCGAACGGACCGGAACGGTCAGTCTACCGTCCTTTGTTATTCCAGGCGTCCCGCTGGGCGAAGACCCGGCTGACCTGCGCCATGTGCTCGGTGCCCCAAGAGCAGAGCGGCACGAGGGCCTCGGCCAGGCTGCCGCCCAAAGGGGTGAGGCTGTAGTCCACCCGCGGCGGGACCTCCTTGTAGTCGGTCCGCTTCACGAGATCATCGGCCTCCAGCTCCTTGAGCTGCTGGATCAGCATCTTATCGCTGACGTCGCGCACGGCTCGCCGGAGCTCGCCGTAGCGCGTCGGGCCGCCTTGGGCGAGGAAGTACAGGATCAGCGGCTTCCACTTGCCGGCGATGACCCGCAAGGTCGCGTCGAGGCCGCACGTGAAGCCGGGCAACGTCGGGGTGCAATTCCGGGCCGGCGGCGGAGTCTGCGCCGGCGGCGGGAGCGGGTTTGAACGATCTGACGACATTTCTGGGTACTTACCAAAAGGTGCATACTTGTACATAAGTGGGTAGGCCGCCAGCTCAGTGCAACCTCAATGAAGGAGCACATCATGAGCAGACTGCAGGGTAAGACGGCAGTGGTGACGGGCGGCGGAAGCGGCATCGGATTAGGGGCCGCCAAACGGTTCGTCGACGAAGGAGCGTTCGTCTACATCTTCGGGCGGCGGCAGGAGGTGCTCGACGCCGCCGTGGCGAAGCTGGGTTCCTCGGCGCGAGCCGTAAGGGGCTCGGTAACGGATCTGTCCGACCTCGACCGGCTGTACGAGGCCGTCAGAGCCGAACGAGGCGGGCTCGACATTCTGTTCGCCAACGCCGGGACCGGGTCGTTCGCACCGCTCGGCGAGATCACGCTCGAGCATTACGATCAGATCTTCGACGTCAATGTGAAAGGGCTGGTGTTCACGGTGCAGAAAGCCCTGCCGCTGATGACGGCGGGGTCGTCGATCATCCTGACCGGTTCGAGCACCGGGGTGATGGGGACGCCGCAGTTCAGCGTCTACAGCGCGACCAAGGCGGCGATCCGCAACCTGGCGCGCAGCTGGGCGCTGGACCTGCGCGGCACGGGCATCCGCGTCAATGTGCTGTCTCCGGGGCCGACCAGGACGGAGCTGGCGGTTGAGGTCGTGGGCGAGGAGGCATTGGACGCGCTTGGGGCAACGACGCCGCTCGGGCGCATGGGCGACCCGACAGAGACGGGGGCCGTGGCTGCGTTCCTGGCGTCCTCGGACAGCAGCTTCATGACCGGCGGCGAGGTTTTCGTCGATGGAGGCCTGGCGCAAGTCTGAGGCCTTGAGCGTCTGAGCGTGAGGGCTTCGGTAACCGGGATCGAAGCCCTCAATGCGCTGCGCTGAACGCGCTGTCTCCCTTGCAGCTTGGTCAGTGTCGCTATTCTGCGCATGCAGCCCGGCAGACGGGCGGAAGTCTGGTTCGCGGCGATCAACCAATGACCGCGTATGGTGCGAACTGGGTTTGGCGGAGCAATCGGCCCATTGTCGTCTGACAATCGCTTATAGTTGGGCCGAACCAGGGCGGATCAGACCATCGTGACCAAGCATCGCATCTACACGACAAGCTTCGCGAGCGTTTATCCCCACTACGTTGCCAAGGCGGAGAAGAAGGGACGCTCCAAGGCTGAGGTCGACGAGATCATCTGCTGGCTGACTGGCTTCAGCCAGCAGGAGCTTGATTTCCATCTTGCCAAGGGATCCGACTTCGAAACGCTCCTCGCCGAGGCGCCCGAACTGAACCCCGCGCGAGCGGAAATTAAAGGCGTGGTCTGCGGCGTTCGCGTCGAGGACGTCGCCGATCCGCTCATGCGAGAAATCCGCTATCTCGACAAGCTCATCGACGAACTCGCCAAGGGTAAATCGATGGAGAAGATACTCCGCGTATAGGGTGGCAAAGTCCGCTCTCCATCCAAGCCCAATGTCTGATCTTGGCGATCACGCCGGCGCGTCACTCCGGAAGGCCGGCCTTACGATAGCCATCAACGAAATGCTCGAGCGTCGCAGCGTCGCGGAACGGCTCCGTCGCGGCCCAGTGGCGGGTTGTGAAATCCGGGTTGCCGACGAGGAACAGTTCGGCCTCTGCGCGCGCCTCGTCCACCCGGCCCAGCTGGGCAAGGCTTGCCGCCAGGAAACGGCGTGAGCTCGTACGGTAGGTCTCGTCCCTGCGCAGCGTCTCGACAGCGGCTTCGTAGTCGCCAGCCGCATATTGCGCCTGGCCGAGCGTCAGATAGTACCAGCTCGCCGGAAACGGGTTCAGCCGGAACGCCTTGCGAATGTGCTCAAGGCCCTCCTCGACCCGCCCGGCCAGGACTTCGATGTCGGACAGTGCCGCCCAGGCGTCGGCCTCGTTGGGGTCGAGCTCGATTGCTTTGGCGAATTCCGCATCCGCTTCGGCGAAGCTGCGCTCAAAGGCAAGCAGGTAGGCGAGGACCCAATGAGAACCGGCGTCGTCGGGGTCGATCGCCACGGCCTTGCGGGCCAGTTCCAAGGCAACGCTACGAGACGATTCGGTCGGTCCGCCGGAATGCACCCATCCCATCCAGTGGTTCATGGCGAGCCAGCGATAGGCCTCGGCGTATTCCGGATCGAGGATGACCGCACGCGTGAGCATCAGATGCGCTTCCCGCGCCGTCTGCGGCTGATCATCCATCAGCTTGCGCGCCCGCACGCAGAGATCGTAGGCCTCGAGATTCTTGGGCCGATTGCGCGGGGGCGGTACGCGCAGGCGGCCGAGCAGCGCCTCCACGATCTTGGCCGTCACCTCGTCCTGAACGGCAAAGATATCTTCCAGGCTGCGATCGAAACGTTCCGCCCAGAGATGATCGCCACTCACCGCGTCGACCAGCTGGGCGTTGATGCGCACGCGCCCCGCGGCGCGTCGTGCGCTGCCCTCCAGCAGGTAGCGCACGCCAAGGTCCTCGGCGATGCCGCGCACGTCCGTCGCCTTTCCCTTGTAGGCAAAGGCCGAGTTGCGCGCGATGACGAACAGGCCGGAGATCCTGGACAGGTCGGTGATCAGGTCTTCGGTCAACCCATCCGCGAAGGCTTCCTGCTCGGGATCGTTGCTGACATTCACGAAGGGCAGCACGGCGATCGATGGCTTGTCAGGGAGCGGCAAGGGTTTTCGCTTCGCACCACCGAGCCGTTCGATGGCCCCTGTGAAGCGGTAGCCGACGCGCGGAACCGTGGCGATCCATTCGCCACCGTCGGCGGCCGGACCGAGCAGTTTGCGCAGCTGCGCGATCTGGACGGTGAGGTTGCCTTCCTCGACCGCTGCGCCCGGCCACGCCGCGTCCATCAACTCGGCCTTGCCGAGGATTTCGCCGGGCCGGCCGACGAGCGCTGCAAGCAGCTTCAGCCCGCGGTAGCCGACGGCAACGGGGACATCGTTCCGAAGCAGTGTTCCCGCATCGGAATCAAGCACGAACGGACCAAAGGCAAAGCGCGATCCCTGCATGTCGCGTATCTAAAGCCGGTTTGGAACTTTTGAGAACTATTTGGGAGAGCTTAATTACGACGCTGTTCGCATCTTGCAGAATTCAACCTCTTTCAGGTCGGGGCCAAGCGAGCCTCAAACCAGATGGAGGTTGCCATGAACGCTACTCCCACCCTTGCATCGGTCCGGCACCTGGCGGCGCAGCCGGGAACGCCAAAGGGACGGGCGGACGTGTCGCGTCGGCACTACAGTCTGGCGAGCCTGCGAAGCGTGCTCGCGACCTGGCGCTGGCGGATGCGCTATCGCTGGGAACTCGAGCAAAAGCTGCAGGACGATCCCCATTTGATCGACGATATCGGTCAGACGAGACGGCAGGCCGAGGCCGAGATCGCCAAGCCCTTCTGGCAACGATAAGGCGAACGCTGCAAAGACACCGGATCGCGGCGCCATGCGACTAGCAAGGAGACCGGATGACCGGATGCTTGAACTCTGCCGCCGCGTCCTCGATCCATTCGCGGATGCTGTCCGCGAAGGAACGCGGTGTGATGATCTCGAAGCGTTCCATCCCCGCTCGATGAATCACCACCGGCACGCCGTGGATACCCGTAGCGCTCGCCTTGCCGATGGGCCATGCGGTGGGATCGAGATCGAGCGCCACCACCCTGGTGAGGAGTGCTGTTGCTTGCGCCCCAATGAGCGTGAGGCGAACGCGGCTGTGCGAGAGGTCGCAGGCGCAGCCCTGGCCGTCCGTCGGAATATCTGCGGCGTCGTCGATAATCCAGGCGATGGAGGGGGTGAGGCGCACGATCAGCGCCTCGCCGTGCCTCACCGCACCGCCGGGCTCGGCCGGCAGCGGCCGCCCTGCCTGATCGAAAATCGCGGCGAGGCCCAGAGGGGTCCAGCCGGCAACTTCGAGGAGTGCCACCTCCTGCTCCTCCACGATGCGGAACGGCGCGTCGGACTCAGGCATCGAGACGCGTCCCCTGCGGATCGAGGAAGGCTGGCGAGACCACGCGGGCGGGCGTCGCTTCGCCGTGGACGGGTGAAGCAGAGATCACCGTCCGGTCGAGCATCGATGGGCCGCCGGCCAGCAGCGCGAGCGCGATGTGGCGGTCGAGATCTGGGCTGTAGGTGACGGCCGTGATGTGGCCAATGCCGTGGCCCACCCGCGGCGCGCCTTCCGCGAACAGGATCGCGCCGCTGCGCAGCCGGTCGTCCGGCTCCAGGCATTCGAGGCCGACCAGCTGGCGGCGGGATGGATCCGCAAGCGCGGGCCGCTTGCGCAGCACATCGCCGACGAAACCGCCGCCTGGCCAGGCCACCATGCCGAGGCCGATATCCTCCAGCGTCGTGGTGCCGTCGATCTCGCCGCCGGCCGCGTAGCCCTTCTCGATGCGCAGCGCGCCCATGGCGTCGACGCCATAGGGCTTCAGGCCGAAGGGCGCCCCTGCCGCATCGAGATGCAGCGCCAGTGCCTCGCCTTGCCGGGCGCCGACATAGAGCTCATAGGCCCGCTCGCCGGAATAGCTCATCCGGTGGATGCGCAGCGGCGCTCCCGCGAAGCGGCCTTCGACCGAGCCCATCTTGGGCAGGGCGGCATCCGAGGTGTCGAGCGCCGGGAAGGCGGCGGCAAGGATGCTGCCGCTCAGCGGTCCGGCCAGCGCGATCGCCGCCCATTGGTCGGTCACCGAGACGATGTGCACCTTGAGATCCGGCCAGGCGGTCTGCGCCAGGAACTCGAACCAGGACTGCACATCGGCGGCGCGTGCCGTCGAGGTGGTGAGGAAGAACCGGTCCGGCCCGAGACGGGTGAGCACCCCGTCGTCGAAGACGATGCCGTCGTCGCGCAGCATCGCCACATGGCGGCTATAGCCGGGCTTCAGCTTTGCTATGGCATTGACATAGATGCGCTCAAGGAAAGCCACGGCGTCGGGGCCTATCACCTCGATCTTGCCGAGCGTCGAGACGTCGACCATGCCGGCCGCAGAGCGGACGAGCCGCATCTCCGTCACATAGGCGGGTTCCCCCGCCTCACCGGCCTGGGGGTAGTTGAGCGGGCGCTTCCACAGCCCCACTTCGATCATCTCGGCTCCTCGCGCGATGTGCCATTCGTGAAGGGGAGTGCGGCGGATCGGCTTGAAATGCTGGCCGACGGCGCGGCCGGCCAGCGCACCGACCGCGACCGGCGAGAACGGCGGGCGGAAGGTGGTGGTGCCGGCTTCCGCGACGGGCACGCCGCGCGCCGCCGCCATCAGCTTCAGCGCGGCGACATTGGCGGTCTTGCCTTGGTCGGTGCCCATGCCGAGCGTGGTGTAGCGCTTGAGGTGCTCGACCGAACGGAAGCCCTCGCGGTGGGCGAGCGCTATGTCGGCGGTCGTCACGTCGTTCTGGAAATCGATGAACACCTTGCCATTGGGCACGAAAAGCTCCTGCGACGACGCAGGACCCGTCTTATCGGCCAAGCTGAGTGCCGGGATGCTTTCCGCGCTAGCCTTGCGCCCGGCCACCCCCGCCGCCTCGCGTCCCGCCGCCTCGCCGGCGCGGATCGCTTCGGATGTCGTGAAGGCGCCGGTCACCGCACCGGCGACGAACTGGCCCGGGCCAAGCCGCCCCGGCACGAAGGCGTCGATATCCTCGCGATAGATCGGCTTCACCCCGAGATGGGAAGTGAGATGGATGGTCGGCGTCCAGCCGCCGCAGGTGGCGACGAGATCGCAGGGAATGACCATCCGGCGTCCCTGCACTTCGACGATGGCCGCGTGCACGGCGCTGCCGCCCTTCACTCCCAGCAGGCGCGCTTGCGGAAGCACGGGGAACTCCGCTTTGATGCCGGCCGGGCGCGCATCGAGCAGCGTCACATCGACCCCGGCGGCAGCGAGCGCGCGGGCCGTCGCATAGGCGCTGTCGTCCTCGGTCGCGATCACGGCGCGGCGGCCGCAGGCGACGGCGAAGCGGTTGAGATAATTGCGAACCGCGGAGGCGAGCATGACGCCCGGCCGGTCATTGTTGGCAAAGAGCAGCGGCCGCTCCATGGCGCCGGTGGCGAAGACGATCGAGTTCGCCCGCAGCAGCACGAGGCGCTGGCGCGCCGTCTCGCCATTTCGCCGCTCGACGAGGCCGAGCATGTTGCCGTCATAGAGGCCGAAGGCGGTGGTGCGCAGCCGCAGCACCGTGCCCAGCTCCCTCTGCATGGTATCGATCCATTGCGCGGCTTCGCTGCCGGCCGGCTCGGCCAGCAGGCCGCCGCCGGGCGCGAAATCCTGCTCGATCAGCATCACCCGCGCGCCGGCGCGCTGGGCAGCTACCGCCGCGGCGAGCCCGGCCGGCCCGGCGCCGATCACCGCCACGTTGGCAAAGGCATATTCGGTGTCGTAGCGGTCGGGGTCCGGCTCGGTGCTCGCCTTGCCGAGGCCGGCGGCACGCCGGATGACGTGCTCATAGAGGAGCCAGGAGCGGCGGGTCGGACCCTTGAAGGTCTTGTAGTAGAAGCCGGCCGAGAGCAGCGGCGCGAAAAGCTGGTTCACCGCCATTACATCGAATCGAAGCGAGGGCCAGCGGTTCTGGCTCGCCGCCTTGAGGCCGGGCGCCAGCTCGACCATGGTCGCCGGGATGTTGGGCTCGCGCCGTGCACCGCTTCCGAGGGTGACCAGCGCATTCGGCTCCTCGACGCCGGCGCACATCACGCCGCGTGGCCGGTGGTACTTGAAGCTGCGCCCGACCAGCCGCACACCGTTGGCCAGCAAGGCGGAGGCCAGCGTGTCGCCACCATGGCCGCTATAGTCGTGGCCGTCGAAGCGGAATTCGATGCGTGCTGCCCGGTCGATATGGCCGCCGGCGGGCAGGCGGAAGGGGCCTTCGCTCATGCGCCCGCTCCTGCCAAGCTCACTTCGGCGATCACATGGTTGGCGGTGTTGCGGGTCACCACCAGCCAGCGACGGCAGCCGAGCACGTGCTGCCAGTATTCGCGATGCGCGCCCTTCGGGTTCTCGCGGAGATAGACATAGCGATACCAGGCTTCCGGATCGGGATCGTCATGAGCGGGGCGAATAACCGACGCGCCGCCGCCATAGCGGAACTCGTCGGCATTGCGCGGCCCGCAATTGGGGCAGGGGATGCGGAGCATGGTGACCTATTGGCGCCAGAAGAAGGGGCCGACGCCGGCCTCGTCGATCACGGCACCGGTGCGGAAGCGGTCGAGCGCGAAGGCGCGGGCGAGGGCGTGGCTTTCGCCGGTTGCAAGCAGATGCGCGAAGCACCAGCCCGAGGCCGGCGTCGCCTTGAAGCCACCATAGCACCAGCCGCCATTGAGGAAGAGGCCGTCCACCGGGGTCGGCGCGATGATCGGGCTGGCGTCCGGGGTCATGTCCATGATGCCGCCCCAGTGCCGCAGCAGCCGCAGCCGCGCGATGTTCGGCATCAAGGCGATCGCCGCTTCCGCCACCTCGCGCACCACGCCGAGATTGCCGCGCTGGGCATAGGAGTTATAGCCGTCGAGATTGCCGCCGAAGACGAGGCCGCCCTTGTCGGACTGGCTGACATAGAAATGGTCGGCGCCGTAGGCCACCACCTGGTTCACCAGCGGCTTGATCGGCTCGGTGACGAAGGCTTGCAGCACATGGCTCTCGATCGGCAGTTCGAGGCCGGCCTTGCGCCCGAGCTCGCTGGTGTGGCCCGCCACCGCCATGCCGACGCCGCCGGCACCGATCGTGCCGCGCGTGGTCTCGACACCGGTGATGCGCCCGCCCTTCCGGAGGAAACCGAGCACCTCGCAGCCTTCGATGATGTCGACGCCGCGGGCGTCGGCGGCATGGGCATAGCCCCAGGCGACGGCATCGTGCCGCGCGGTGCCGGCGCGCCCCTGGAAGATGCCGCCATGGACCGGGAAGCGCGCCTCGGGCGAGAAGTCCACATAGGGCACCATGCGGCGGACATCGTCGAGGCCGAGGATCTCGGCATCGATGCCGTTCAGCCGCATGATGTTGGCGCGGCGGGTGAAGCTGTCGAGCTGGTCGGCCGAGTGCGCCAGCACCAGTTGCCCGCGCTGCGAGAACATCACATTGTAGCCGAGCGCGCCGGACAGGCCCTCCCAGAGCTTCATCGAGTGCTCGTAGAACTGGGTGTTGCCATCGAGCATGTAGTTGGAGCGCACGATCGTCGTGTTGCGTCCGACATTGCCACCGCCGACATAACCCTTTTCCAACACCGCGACGCTGCGGATGCCGTGGTTCTCGGCGAGGTAGAAGGCGGTGGCGAGGCCGTGCCCGCCGCCGCCGATGATCACCACATCATAGGCGCGCTTCGGCTCCGCCTTGCGCCAGGTCTCGCGCCAGGACCGGTTCCCGGTGAGGGCGCCCTTGATGAGGGACAGGGCTGAATAGGCCATGGCGCTTTTTGCGTGCCGTGATGTTCCGCTCACTTCATGAAGAGCTGGCGGGGGAAGTTGCAGAAGGTCTCGACGCCGGTCTCGGTGATGCGGATCGGTTCCGAGATCGCGATGCCCCAATCGTCCAGCCAGATGCCGGGCATGAAGTGGATGGTCATGTTCGGCTGGAGGATGGTCTCGTCGATCGAGCGCAGCGAAACGGTGCGCTCGCCCCAGTCCGGGGGATAATTGAGGCCGATCGAATAGCCGCAGCGGGAATCCTTCACGAGGCCGTGGCGTGCGATGGTCTGGGTCCAGGCGGCGTGGACGTCGCGCGATCCGGCGCCGGGCTTGGCGATAGCGAGCGCCGCCTCGATGCCCTCGATCACCACCTTGGCAGCATCGGCCATCTTCTGCGGCGGCGTGCCGAGATAGACGGTGCGCGTCATCGGCACATGGTAGCGGTGGCGCACGCCGGCGATCTCGATGGTGGTGCCGGTGTTGTTGAGGAACGGCTCGTCGCGCCAGGTAATGTGTGGGCCGGAGGTGCCGACACCGGTCGGCATCAGCGGCACGATCGCCGCATAGTCGCCGCCATAGGCAGAGGTGCCGCGCGTGCCGGTGGCGAGTATCTCGGCCGCGACATCGCATTGCCGGACGCCGGCGCCGATGGTGTCGATGGCGCGGTTCATGATCTTCTCGGTGATGGTGGCCGCTTCCAACATCAGCGCGATCTCGGCGTCGGACTTCACCACGCGGACCCAGTTCACCAGCCCGTCGGCGTCCAGAATCCGTGCATCGGCCAATTCCGTGCGCAGCACGTCCTGCGAGCGGCCGGTGAAATAATAGCTGTCGGATTCCACCCCGACGCGGCCGGCGCCCAGCCCGCGCTCCTTGAGATGGCGCGCCACCTCCTGCATCGGGTGCTTGGTCTTCGACTGCACGAAGTCGTCGGCATAGCCGATGATGTTCGCGTCGGGCAGCACGGTGGTGAGCCGCGCGCCATTGACGTCCTGGGCACGGCCGAACCACAGCGGCTGGTCGAGCTCCTGCAGGACGATGACGCACTGGTGCACATAGAACGACCAGCCGTCATAGCCGGTCAGATAGTTCATGTTGGCAGGATCGCTGCAGATCAGCGCGTCGAGCCCGGCGGCGACCATCCGCTCCTTCGTCTTTGCGACGCGGGTTGCGAACTCCGCTTCACTGAACGGGGTGTTGTTCCTGCCGAATTCCATGGAAGTCTCCGCTTCAGATCGAGGTCGCTACCGGACGGTGACGTCGGTCGGGGTCCGGGTCAGCACCTCGGAGCCGGCCGGGCCGAGCAGCACGGTGTTGGAAAGGAAGAAGTCGCCGCGCCCGGTGCCCATCAGCCAGGACAGCACGTGGAAGCTCATGCCGGTGCGGATCACCACGTCGCTGTCGTGGCGCAGTCCCAGCACCTTGTTGCCGCCGGTCCAGCCCGGCGGCACGCCGATGCCGACCATGTAGCCGCAATGGTGGCGGCGGTAATGAGCAAGGCCGGCACGGTCTACGACGCCTTGCCAGGCGGCGTAGACGTCGCGGGCGAGCACGCCGTCCCGCAAGGCCTCGGTTACTACGCCGAAGGCATCGCGGGTGATTGCCGCCATGTCATGGACGGCGGCCGGTGCCTCGCCGACGAACACCAGCCGGCCGAGCGGGGCGTGATAGCGCGCGACGCAGCCGGAGAGCTCGAAGAAAACCGCGTCGCCATGGGCGAGGCGCTTGTCCGACCAGCTGGTGTGCTCTTCGCCGAGCCGTTCGGTGGAGCGGATGAAGGGGCCGAAGCCGGGATAGGTGCCGCGCTCGGTCATAACCTCGAGGCAGGCGGCGGCGACCTCCGCCTCGCTCGCGCCGACGCCGACCCTCTCGATGCCGGCAGCCGCCGCCGCATCCGTCACAGCGGCGGCAGCACGCATATAGTCCTGCTCGGCCGGGCTCTTCAGCAGGCGCAGATCGTCGACGAGGCCGGTGATGTCGACGAAGCCGGCATTCGCCGCCCCGGCCTGGATCGTCTGAGCGAGGCCGGCAGGCAGGCCGGACACCCACATTTCCAGCCCGATCCGCCGCGCCGGCGGACCGGCTTCGATCTCGCGCAGCACGATGTCGGCTACCGTTTCGGAATCAGTGTGGCCGGCGAAGCGGGCGTTCTTCACCTGGTTGGCGATCGTCACCTGCTCCATCCGGCGGGTGACCAGCACCGGCTCGCCCTCAGACCGCAGCATCAGCATGTGCGGGGCGAAATAGCCCCAATGGTCGAGCCCGGTCAGATAGAAGATGTTGTCGGGCGAAGAGATCAGCGCGAGCTCAATGTCGCGCCGCGCCATCTCGCGGCGGGCGCTCGCGATGCGAGCGTCATATTCCTCGGCGGTGAAATAGGGCTCGCCCATCCTCGAGCTCACAGCGACGCATGGACGCGATCGACCGCGACCTTTGCGATCTCGACGATGCGGTCGGCCCCGGCTCGGGTGAGCACCAGCGGCGGCGCGAAGCCGAGTATGTCGCCATGCGGCATGGCGCGGGCGATCATGCCGCCCTCGAGCGCCGCGGCCGACACCTTGGGGCCGATCTTCAAGTTCGGGTCGAATGGCGTCTTGCCTGCTTTGTCGGCGACGAACTCCAGCGCCGCGAGCAGACCGACGCCGCGCACCTCGCCGACCATCGGATGGTCGTCGAAGGTCTCGTGCAGCCGGGCCTGGAAATAGGCGCCGGTGGTCTTCGCATTGTCGGTGAGGGCTTCGCGCTCGACGATGTCGAGATTGGCGTTGGCGGCGGCGGCGCAGAGCGGATGGGCCGAATAGGTCCAGCCATGGCCGATCGGGCCGAGCTTGTCCGTGCCCTCTTCCACCACTTTCCAGACCCGCTCGCCGATGATCGAGCCCGACAGCGGCAGATAGGCCGAGGTTACCCCCTTGGCGATGGTGATGATGTCCGGCTCGATGCCATAGGTGTGGGAGCCGAAATACTCGCCGGTGCGCCCGAACGCCGTGACCACCTCGTCGGCAATCAGCAGCACGTCGTGGGCTTTGAGGACCTTCTGGATTTCTTCCCAATAGCCCTCGGGCGGCGGGATGATGCCGCCGGTGCCGAGCACCGGCTCGCCGATGAACGCGGCGACCGTCTCCGGTCCCTCGGCACGGATCAGCGCATCGAGATCAGCGGCGAGCCGCTTCGAGAAGTCGCGCTCGCTCTCGCCGGGCTCGGCGTGGCGCCAATAATGCGGGCAGGTGGTGTGCAGCACGCGGTCGAGCGGCAAGTCAAAGGCGTTGTGGAAGGTGGCGAGGCCGGTCAGGCTGCCGGTCATCAGGCCGGAGCCGTGATAGCCGCGCTGGCGCGAGATGATCTTCTTCTTCTCGGGCCGGCCGAGCACGTTGTTGTAGTACCAGACCAGCTTGATGTTGGTCTCGTTGGCGTCGGAGCCCGACAGCCCGTAATAGACCCGGCTCATCCCCATGCCGGCGCGGCGGACGATGCGTTCGGAGAGGCGGATGATCTGCTCGTTAGAGTGGCCGACATAGGTGTGATAGTAGGCGAGTTGCAGCGCCTGCTCATGGATGGCGTCGGCAATCTCGGTGCGGCCATAGCCTACATTGACGCAATAGAGCCCGGCAAAGGCGTCGAGGCTGCGCTGGCCGTCGCGATCGACGACGTAGACGCCCTCGCCACCGGTCATGATCCGGTTCGGCAGCTCTCCGCGCGCGAAGGCCGCGGCATGGGTGGAAGGGTGGAAGACATGCGCCCGGTCGAGCGCCGAGATGTCGTTGATCAGCTGGTCCACGGGCGGCTCCTTCTTCACGCAGCCCGGTAGGCGGCGCAGACATATTTGAGGTCGGTGAATTCGTGGATGGCGTGCCGGCCGCCCTCGCGGCCGAGGCCGGATTCCCTCACCCCGCCGAACGGGATCGGATGACCGGTCATCTTCACGCAATTGACGGCGACCATGCCGGTGTGCAGCGCCTCGGTGATGCGGCAGATGCGGTCGTGGTCGCGGGTGAAGAGATAGGCGGCGAGGCCGTAGCGGCTGTCGTTGGCCGAGGCGATCACCTCGGCCTCGTCGCGGAAGGAAAACACTGCGGCGACCGGGCCGAAGGTCTCCTCGCGGAAGATGTCCATCGTCTCGTCGGCACCGGCGATCACCGTCGGCGCGAAGAACAGGCCGTCGGAAGTGCCGCCGGTGAGGATGCGGCCGCCCTTGGCGCGGGCATCGGCTACGTGGGCGGCGCATTTGGCTACCGCCCGCTCATGCATCAGCGGCCCGATCTCGACGCCGTCCTCGAAACCGTCGCCGATCTTCAAGGCCGCGACACGGCGGGCGAAGCGGGCGACGAAGGCGTCAACGATATCGGCGTGGACATAGATCCGGTTGGCCGCCAGGCAGTCCTGCCCGGTGGTCTGGAACTTGGCATCGAGCGCCGCTGCCACCGCCTCGTCGAGGTCGACATCCGGGAACACGATGAAGGGCGCGTGGCCGCCGAGTTCCATCGACATGCGCTTCATGCGCTCGGCACCCTGGCGCAGCAGCCGCTTGCCGATCTCGGTCGAGCCGGTGAAGCTGACCGCGCGCACCAGCGGATGCTCGACTAACTCGGAGACGATCGGCTCCGGCACGCCGGTCACCACGTTGAAGACGCCTGCCGGGAGGCCGGCGCGCTCGGCCAGCTCGGCCAGGGCGAGTGCCGAGAACGGCGTCTCCGAGGCCGGGCGCACCACCACGGTGCAGCCGGCGGCGAGCGCGGCAGCGGCCTTGCGGGTGATCATCGCCGAGGGGAAGTTCCACGGCGTGATGCAGGCGACGACGCCGACCGGCTCGCGCCGCACCGTCATCAGCCGGCCGGGAAGATGGCTCATCGGCATCTCGCCCTCGATGCGCCTGGCCTCCTCGGCGAACCATTCGACGAAGCTCGCGCCATAGGCGATCTCGCCGCACGACTCATTGAGCGGCTTGCCCTGCTCCAGCGTCATCAGCACCGCGAGGTCCTCGGCATGGGCCAGGATCTGCTCGTGCCATGCGCGCAGCAGCCGGGCGCGCTCCTGCGGCAGCAGTGCTCGCCACGGACCGAAAGCCGCCTTGGCCGCCTCCACCGCCTCGCGCGCCTCCTCGCGGCCCATGTCCGGCACATGGCCGATCGCCTCGCCATTCGCGGGATTGGTGACCTCGACGAGGGCACCCGAGGCCGCCGAGCGCCAACGGCCGCCGATGAAGGCGAAGGGCCGGTAGAGGCGAGTGTCCGCCAGGCGCTCCATGCCGTGCGGCTTGTGGTCGGCAAGGCTCGTTGCGGCGACGCTTCTGGCAGCGGCAGACTGAGACGACGTCATGGGGGATCTCCGATCTCTCGATGACGTCAGGCTAGGCTGGGCAGGTCCGACATTTCGTCGGAAGTCGCCGGCGTGCTGGACGTTTCGTTGTTTCTGCGCACGCTTCGCAGACGAAACACCGGGGGAGAGGCGGCGGCGAGAATCGCGGCTCATGGCCGGTCCTCCCCGAGCAGGGTTTCGAGCGGCAGCTCGCCGCCTTCCTTCACCGGCTTGGTGACCACGTAGCTGAAATAGCGCTCGATCTGCAGCTCGTCCTCGAGCAGCCGGTCCATCAGCCGCTGATAGGAATCGATGTCGCGGGTCACCACCTTCATCACGTAGTCGATGCCGCCTCCGGTCGCCTGGCAGTCGACGATCTCCGGTGTCTCGCGCACCTTCGCCTCGAAGCGGGCGAAGTCGGCAGCGCGGTGCTGGCGCAGCACGATCTCGACCATCACCACGGTGGCCGGCGCGATCTTCTTCAACGCCACGCGAGCGTGGTAGCCGGCGATTACCCCGCTCTGCTCCAGCCGCCGCAGCCGCTCCCAGAGCGGGCTCGGCGTCAGGTGGACGCATTCGGCCAGCCGCGCCTTGGTCATGCGGCCGTCGCGCTGCAGCGCCTTCAATATGCCGATGTCGTAGCGGTCCAGCCGGGGCGACATGGCGTCAGCTTCGGACGATCTGGCCGAAGCCGCGCGCCAGCGCGACGCGGTGGGCGTGGGTGGCGATGGCGGTGTCCTGCACGCCGGTGCCGGTGAGGTCGCAGATCGTCACCTCGTCCTCGGACTGTCGGCCGGGCTTCAAGCCGGCGCAGATTGCACCGAGCTCGTCCGGAACATGGTCAGCCGGCAGGATGCCTGCAGCGATCGCGGTCCGGAGCTCGCCGACGGTGGCCGACTGGCTCGTCCGGTCGCAGACGAAGCGCCCGGCGGCGAGGATTTCGGGGGCGAGTTCGTTCTTGTTCGGCGCGTCCGAGCCCATGGCGGTGATGTGCAAGCCCGGGTGCAGCCATGCCGCCTCGATCAGCGGCTCGGTCGAGGGCGTGGTGGTGACCACCACTTGCGACGCCCGCACCAGCGCCTCGCGGCTGGCGGCGATCTCCACCTCGATGCCGAGCGCCTCGCGCATCGCCGCGGCGTGCGCGGCCACCTTGCCGGGGTCGCGGGCCCAGACCAGCAGGCGGCGATAGTCGCGCTCCAGCCTCAAGGCGCGCGCCTGCAATTCCGCCTGCACGCCGGCGCCGATGATGCCGACCGTCTCGACCCCGCGCGGCGCGAGGTGCCGCGCCGCGACGCCCCCCGCGGCGGCGGTGCGCACATCGGTGAGATAGCCATTGTCGAGCAGCACTGCCCGGACGATGCCGGTTTCCGAATCGAGCAGCATCATCAGCCCGTTGAGGCTCGGCAGGCCCTTCTTCGGATTGTCGAAGAAGCCGGGGCTGACCTTGATGGCGAAGGCCGGCAGGCCCGGCACATAGGCGGTCTTCACATCGACCTCGCCGTGCTTCTCGGCGATCGCCATGGAGAGGATCGGCGGCATCACCACGCCGCCGCGACCGAGCGCGGCGAAGGCCTCCTCGACGATGTCGACGGCGCCGCGGTCGAGGGTAACGCAGGCGCGTAATTCGGCTTCGGTGAGGATGGATACATCAGCCATCGACGGCCTCCGGATTTGCGCCACTCCCGGCGATCACCTGCTGGAACAGCGCCATGTCGATGTTGCGCCCCGACACGACGACAGCGGTTCGCTGCCCGAGGGACGCACGCGAGGGATCGAGCAGCAGCGCCACGCCGACCGCGCCGGCACCCTCCGCCACCCAGCCCTCGCGCAGGAAGAGCGCGCGCATGGCGGCGGCGATCTCGACTTCGGAGAGCAGCACCACCTCGTCGACGAGGTCGCGCACCATGTGGAAGGTGTGGCGGTTGGAAAGGCCGATGCCGCCGCCGAGGGAATCGGCGAGGGTCGGCTCCTCGGTGACCGCCACCGGCCGGCCGGCGGCAAGGCTCGCCTGCATCGCCGCGCCGCGGGCCGGACTGACGCCGATCACCCTTATGCCGGGCGAGAGCGCCTTCACCGCCATGGCGACGCCGGCGATCAGCCCGCCGCCGGAGAGCGGCACGATCACCGTATCGATGTCCGGGTCGTCCTCGATGATCTCGAGCCCGATGGTCGCCTGGCCCGCGATGATGTCGGCATGGTCGAAGGGCGGGATCTCGATCGCGCCAGTCTCGGTGACGAGCCGGTCCACCTCCGCCTGGGCGTCGTCCTGGCTGGCACCGACGATCCGCACCGCGGCGCCCGCCGCGCGCAGCGCTTCGAGCTTGTTGGCCGGCACCAGTTTCGAGACGCACACCGTCGCTGCGGCGCCGGCCTTGGCCGCCGCATAGGCGAGCGCCCGTCCGTGATTGCCGGTGGAGGCGCAGACCACGCCGCGCGCCCGCTCCGCTTCGGAAAGCGCCGCCAGCGCATTCGCGGCGCCGCGCAGTTTGAAGGAGCCGACCGGCTGCGCCGTCTCCAGCTTGAGCTTCGCCGTGCGGTCGTCACCGCCGAGCTGCGGCGCTTCCACGAGCGGCGTCCGGCAGGCGGTTCCGGCGATCGCGCGACGAGCCCTGAAGACGGCATCCATGCTCACGGGGCGCACCTAGTTGTGTACAAGCAGGCAGAATATTGCCCACTGAACAGGCATAAAAGACGATAAATGGCGTTTTCTTCCGCCTAGATGTACACAATTGTTGAAACCTGTCCAGCGCTGGGTTAGCGTTTCTCCTGTCGCCAGGACATGGGGCCGCACCCGCGAAAGGGCGCTCCTGCGATCGGCACGCCACAACAAGCAACAGAGGGTCGGGCAGTCATGAAGATGTCCCTGTCACAACGCGTCGCCGCGGGGCTGTGCGCCGCTGCCATGCTCGCCGCCAGTGCGTTCGCCGCTCATGCCGAGACCACGCTGGAGAAGGCCCGCAAGGCCGGTTACATCCGCGTCGGCTTCGCCAATGAGGCGCCATTCGGCTTCGCCACGCCGGACGGCAAGCTCACCGGCGAGTCCCCCGAAGTGGTGAGGGCGGTACTTGCCAAGCTCGGCATCAAGGAGGTCGACGGCGTGCTGACCGAATTCGGCTCGCTGATCCCGGGCCTGCAGGCGGGCCGCTTCGACGTCGTCGCTGCGGGCATGTTCGTGAACCCGAAGCGCTGCGAGCAGGTGTTGTTCTCCGAGCCGACCTACGGCATCGGCCAGGCCATGCTGGTGGTCAAAGGCAACCCGAAGAAGATCGTCGACTATTCGAGCATCAAGGCCGACAAGAGCCTGAAGCTCGCCGTCATGTCGGGTGCCGTCGAAGGCGGCTATGCCACCGAGGCCGGCGTCGACCGCTCCCAGATCGTCGCGCTGCCCGACCAGTCGAGCCTGGTTGCCGCCGTCAAGGCCGGCCGCGCCGACGCCGCGGCGCTGACCGCGCTCTCCATCGCCGACATGGCCTCGAAGAATCCCGAGACCGAATCCACCAAGCCGTTCGGCACGGTGGCCGGCAAGTCGGTGGTCGGCCACGGCGCCGTCGCCTTCCGCAAGGCGGACAAGGACTTCGTCGACGCGTTCAATGCCGAGCTGAAGAAGTTTCTCGGCTCCAAGGAGCACCTGGAACTGGTGACGCCGCTCGGCTTCGGCGCCGACTACATGCCGGTGAAGACCACCGCTGAGCTCTGCGCCGGTAAGTGATTGCCTCTGGTCCGATAGACTCAAGCCGGCGGTGAGGCGCGCTCCATGACGTCGAGATGGTTGTTCGGCAGTATCATCGTGAGCTTCGCCGCCGGGCTCGCGGTCGCGACCTATGCGCCTTTTCGGGTGTTCCTGCCGGGCCTCTTGAGCGGCGCCTGGATCACCATCCAGATCACTGTCGCCGGCTCGATCCTCGCGGTGGTCTGCGCCTTCGTCGCGGCGCTTGCCAAGATGTACGGCAACGCGCCGTTGCGCTGGCTCGCCGTTGCTTACATCGAGGTGTTCCGCGGCACCTCGCTACTGGTCCAGTTGTTCTGGATGTTCTTCGTGCTCCCGCATTTCGGCGTGACGCTGGAGCCGATGACGGTGGCGATCGTCACCATCGGCCTCAGCTACGGCGCCTATGGCGCGGAACTGGTGCGCGGTGCCATCAGCGCGGTGCCGCGCGGACAGTGGGAAGCGACCGTGGCGCTCAACATGTCGCGTGTCGAAGCGCTCCGGCGGATCATCCTGCCGCAGGCCTTCGTGGCGATGATCCCGCCTTGGGGCAACCTGTTGATCGAACTGCTCAAGGGCACCGCTTTGGTGTCGCTGATCACGATTTCCGATCTCGCCTTCCGGGCGCAGCAGATGAACCAGACCACCTTCCGCACGGTGGAGATATTCTCGCTGGTGCTGCTGTTCTATTTCGCCATCGCGCAATTGATGGCGCTCGGCGCCAACGCGCTGGAGAAAAAGCTCGCCGGCGCCATCGCACGGGGGCGCGCGCCATGAAGCTCTGGGACTGGAACTATGCCCTGGAGATATTGCCGCTGCTGGCGCGGGCTTCCATCGTCACCATCGAGGTGACGCTGCTCGCCTTCGTGCTGGCGGCGACTCTCGGTCTCGCGCTCGCATTGATGCGGCTGTCGCGGCTGCGCCTCGCCGCCTATCCGGCGACCGCCTTCGTCGAGGTGGTGCGCTCGACCCCGCTGCTGATCCAGATCTTCTTCCTCTATTTCGTGCTGCCGGAGTTCGGCATCACCCTCGGCCCGCTCACGGTCGGCGTCATCGCGCTCGGCGTGCACTACGCCACCTATTGCGCCGAGGTCTATCGCGCCGGCCTGGAGAACGTCCCCCGCGGCCAGTGGGAGGCGACGGTGGCGCTCAACATGGACACCTTCCACACGCTGCGCGACGTCATCATCCCCCAGGCGATCCCGCCCGTGGTGCCGGCGCTCGGCAATTATTTCGTGGCGCTGTTCAAGGAGACGCCGCTGCTCTCGGCCATTGCGGTGCTGGAATTGATGCAGCAGGCCAAGGACATCGGTTCCGAGACCTTCCGCTATGTCGAGCCGATCACCCTGGTCGGTGGCTTCTTCCTCCTCTTCAGCCTGATCGCCGCAGCGCTGGTGCGCCTCCTCGAGCGGCGGCTGTCCCGCATTGGAGCGCGCGCATGAACGAGCTCGCCGCCGCCTCGCCGTCCTCGCTCAAGCCCGAGCGCGCGCCGATGGTCAGCTTCCAGAACGTCACCAAGAGCTATGGCGCGCTCACCGTGCTCGACGGGCTGAACCTCGATTTCGGCGCCGGCGAGAAGGTGGCGATCATCGGCCCGTCCGGCTCGGGCAAGACCACAGTGTTGCGCATGCTGATGACGCTGGAGCGGATAAACGGCGGCGCGATCTGGGTCGACGGCGAGATGCTGACCTGCGGCGACACCGACGCGCCGGTGAAGGTCGACCAGGCCCAGCTGCGGCGGGTGCGCTCCAAGATCGGCATGGTGTTCCAGCACTTCAACCTGTTCCCGCACATGACCGCGCTGGGCAATTGCATGGAGGCGCCGTGCACCGTGCTGAAGATGCGCAAGGAGGAGGCCCGGGCTCGCGCCGCCGAGCTTCTCGACATGGTCGGGCTCAAGGACAAGCTCGGCCACTATCCGGCGCAGCTCTCCGGCGGCCAGCAGCAGCGCGTGGCGATCGCCCGGGCGCTCGCCATGCGGCCCAAGGTCATGCTGTTCGACGAGGTCACCTCGGCGCTCGATCCGGAACTGTGCGGCGAAGTGCTGGGCGTCATCCGCCGGCTCGGCGCCGAGCTCGATTTGACGATGCTGATGGTCACCCATCAGATGGGCTTCGCCCGTGAGTTCGCCGACCGCATCTGCTTCTTCCATGCAGGCAAGATCTGCGAACAGGGGCCGCCGGCACAGATCTTCACCAATCCGCAGAACGAGCGGACACGGCAATTCCTGCGCGCCGTGCTGGAGTCGACATGAGCTTTCTCGATGCGGCATTGATCGAAGGCCAGCCGGAGGCGAGCGAGCGGGCTGGCCCCTCCGCGCGCGAGCGCTCGGACCGGCTGTACAAGATCATCCGCGATCGCATCTGCACGCTCGAATACCCGCCGGGCATGCGGCTTTCGGAGGAGGAACTCGCCGCCGAGTTCAAGGTCAGCCGCACCCCGGTGCGCCGCGTGCTCACCCGGCTGGAGACCGAAGGCCTGGTGGAGATCCACCACGGCATCGGCACCATCGTCACCGACCCCGACCTCGATACGCTGGCGCAGGTCTATCCGCTGCGCCTCGAGCTCGCCGCGCTGCTCGGCAAGCTCTCGCCGCAGCCCCGTACGGGTGCGGACCTCGATCGCATCCGCGCGCTGGTGCAGCGCTGCGACGCGCTGGCCTTCGCGCCGGATCAGCAGGAGTTCGCACGGCTCAACATGGCGTTCTTCTTCGAGGTCACGGCGATCTCGGGCAACCAGCCGCTGCGCGAGATCAGCGAACGGCTTTATTTCCAGACCTCGCGCATCGTGCTCCGGCTGTTGCCCGTGCTCAATCTCGGCGAGGAGATCGCCTCCTTCCGCAGCGAAATGCTCGATGTGCTGAAAGCGATGGAGATCGGCGATCTCGAAGCCGTGGGCCACATCAGGCGGGCGCACATCTCCATGAGCTTCACGCGCATGGTGCTCCATTCAAGGCAAGCAAGAGAAAGATCCGGCCGTCCATGAAAGCCTCTCCGATTGCGCCGACCGTCGATTTCGACCGCGACGGCGTTCAGCACGGATACCTGCGCCTGCCCTATAGCCGGGACGAGTCGGCCTGGGGCAACCTGATGACGCCGGTGACGGTGGTGAAGCACGGCAATGGGCCGACCGCGCTTTTGACCGGCGCCAATCACGGCGACGAATATGAGGGACCGGTGGCGCTGGTCGACCTCGCCGCGACGCTCGATCCGAAAGACGTCACCGGGCGGGTGATCATCCTGCCCTTCATGAACTATCCGGCCTTCCGCGCCGGCCGTCGGCTGTCGCCGATCGACGGCGCCAACATGAACCGGATCTTTCCCGGCCGGCCGGACGGCACGGTCACGGAGAAGATCGCCGACTATATCCAGCGCGCGCTGGTGCCCATGGCCGATCTCGTGCTCGACTTCCATTCAGGCGGGCGCACCCTCGACTTCCTGCCCTTCGCCGCCTCCCACATTCTCGCCGACAAGGCGCAGGAAGCCCGCTGCCGCGAGGCCCGGGACGCCTTCTGCGCACCCTATGCGATGAGCATGCTGGAGATCGATGCGGTGGGCATGTTCGACACCGCGGTGGAGGAGGCGGGCAAGGTGTTCGTCACCACCGAGCTCGGCGGCGGCGGGACCTCCTCGGCGCGCACCAATGCCATCGCAAAGCGCGGCGTGCGCAATGTGCTGAAGCATGCGGGCATTCTCGAGGGCGCAATCGAGCATGCGCCGACCGTCCTGCTCGACATGCCGTCGTCGGACTGCTTCGTGTTCTCCGAGAGCGAGGGGCTGGTCGAGTTCATGGTGGATCTCGGCCACGATGTCCGCGCCGGCGATGTCGTCGCGCGCGTGTTCCCCACCAGCCGCACCGGCGCCCCGCCGGTCGAGTACCGCTCGAAGCTGGACGGCCTGTTCACGGCCCGGCACGTGTCCGGCCTCATCGGCATGGGGGATTGCCTCGCCGTTACCGCGACGGTGGCGCCGACGTAAGGCGAGGCGCCGGGAGAAGCCCTCTGCAGATTGGCGAGGCCGAGCGACTAGCCATTCTCTTTTATCATCGCGGCGGCCTTCTCGGCGATCATCAGCGTCGGCGAGTTGGTGTTGCCGCTGGTGATGAACGGCATCACGGAGGCGTCCGCGACGCGCAGGCTCGAAACGCCGCGCACGCGCAGTTTTTCGTCCAGCACCGCCGCCGGATCTTCGGCGACGCCCATTCGGGCGGTGCCGACCGGATGGAAGATGGTCGTGCCGATCTGCCGCGCGGCTTCGAGCAGCTCGGCGTCCGACTGGATCCCGGGGCCGGGCCGATACTCCTGGGGGCGGTATTTGCGTAGCGCCGGCATCGACACGATCCGCCGCACCACCCGCAGCGCGTCGACCGCCACCTGCTCGTCCTCATGCGTGGTCAGCGCGTTCAGCCGGATTTCCGGCTTGCTGCGGGCATCGTTGGCGGTGAGGCGGATGCTGCCGCGGCTGGTCGGCCGCAGATTGCACACGCTGGCCGTGAAGGCAGGGAAGGCGTGCGGCATGTCGCCGAACTTGTCGAGCGACAGCGGCTGGACGTGGAACTGCAGGTTGGGCGTCGCCTGCTCCGGCGAAGAGCGGGTGAAGGCACCGAGCTGCGATGGCGCCATGGTCAGCGGGCCGCGCCGGAACAGAGCGTATTGCAGCGCCATCTGCGCCTTGCGCAGCATCGAGCCGTAGTCCTCGTTAAGCGTGCGGATGCCTTCGACGCGATAGATGGGCCGCAGCTGGAGATGGTCCTGGAGGTTCTCGCCAACGCCGGGCGCGTGGTGGAGGACCTCGATCCCGAAGCCGCGCAGGCGTTCCGCATCGCCGATGCCGGAGAGCTGGAGGAGATGCGGCGTGCCGACGGCGCCCGCGCACAGCACCACCTCCCTGCGGGCCATGACGCGCTTGCGATCGTCGCCCTGCCAATATTCGACGCCAACGGCCCTGTTGCCTTCGAAGATCAGCCGCGCGGCGTGGGCGTTCGTCTCCAGCTTGAGATTGCCGCGCGCGAGCGCCGGCTTCAGGAAGCCGCGGGCGGAAGACCAGCGGCGGCCCTGCTTCTGGTTCACGTGGAAATAGGCGACGCCCTCGTTCGTGCCGGTGTTGAAATCGCCGGTATGCGGAATGCCGGCCTGCACGGCGGCCTCCAGGAAGGCGTCGAGCAGCATCCAGCGTACCCGCGGCTCCTCCACCCGCCATTCGCCGCCTGCGCCATGGTGATCGCCCGGACCGAGGAAATGGTCGAGGTGGCGGCGGAAGAAGGCGTGGACATCGTCCCAGCCCCAGCCGGCAAGCCCGAGGTCGCGCCAGCGGTCGTAGTCCTGACGTTGGCCGCGCATATAGATCATGGCGTTGATCGCCGAACAGCCGCCGATCACCTTGCCGCGCGGATAGTTCAGCGTGCGGCCCTTCAGGCCGGGCTCGGCCTGTGTGGTGAGCATCCAGTCGGCGCGCGGATTGCCGATGGCGTAGAGATAGCCGACGGGGATGTGGAACCAGATCCAGTTGTCGCGCCCGCCCGCCTCCAGCAGGCAGACGCTGCGCTGCGGCTCGGCCGAAAGCCGGTTGGCCATCAGGCACCCGGCGGTGCCAGCACCGACGACGACATAATCGAAGCTCTCCGTCTCGGACACATCTCCCCCTGCGACCCTGCGGCCGTCTCGGTTTGCGCTTCTTCAGGCGCGGCGACGCGGGACTTGCCGGCGGCACGCCGACGGTCTTAGTAGGTCTGAATATTTGCAGATGGAATGCGCGGCTTTGCAGGTCTGGCTATGCAGAAATCACGATACCCAGGCTTCGATCTCTCCTGGAACGACCTGCAGTTCTTCCTGGTGGCGGCGCGCGCCGGCAGTGCCGCCGAGGCGGGCAGGCGGCTCGACATCGACCAGGCGACCGTCAGCCGCCGCATCCGGCGGCTGGAGGCCATGCTCGGCCGACCGCTGCTGGAGCGCGGTCCGCAAGGCCATGTGCTGACGCAGGACGGCCAGACTCTGCTCGGCCGTGCCGAGACGATGGAAGGCAATGCCTTCGCGATCCTCGACTATTTCTCGGACGCGGAGGTGGCGCTCAACGCCACAGTGCGCATCGCCGGGCCGGAAGGCTTCCTGTGCGCCTATCTGGCGCCACGGCTCGCGCCGCTGCGGGAGAAGAATCCGGGCCTCAATCTCCAGCTCGTGCCGATGCCGCATCTGATGTCGGTGTCGAAGCGCGAGTTCGACATCGCCATCACGGTCGGCCAGATCCTCAAGGGCCGCGCGGTCACCCGCAAGCTCACCGACTATTCGCTGGGGCTGTTCGCCTCCGAAACCTATCTGCGCGCCCATGCGCCGATCGTCTCGGTGGCGCAGCTCGGCGAGCATCCGCTCATCGGCTATGTAGACGATCTCATCATCATGCCCGACCTGAACTATCTCGGCGAGATAGCGCCCGCCTTGCGGGCGACGGTGCAGTCCACCAGCCTCCTGGCGCAGCGCGCGATGGCCGAGGCAGGGCTGGGTCTCTGCGTGCTGCCGCACTTCATGGCTGCCGACAGCCTGAGCCTACGTCCGGTGCTGCCGACTGAGGTCCGTCTCACCCGGTCCTATTGGCTGGTCGTGCATGCCGACACGAAGGAGCTTGCGGCTCATCGCGCGGTCATCGATTTCATTGCCGGCGCCATGGCGCGCGACCGGCCGCTTCTGCTCTGAGCGCCGGCTGAGGGCGGCCCCTGCCGGCAGGCCTCAAGGACGAAATGTCCGCGCTGGTTCAGCATCCCAAGCTGCGGCTGTTCCTGTTTGACGGCGCGCGTCGAACAAGCTTGCCGATGTAATGGAGCAATCTACCCGTCGCATCCTCGCCGACCGGCAGATGGCGGGGACAATGCGAGATGGTTCCGCTCCACGACCAGCAAAGTGGAGCGCGACCGCGATGGACTGCCTCTGGGCGCCAGTGTCCCTTCGATTCTGGTTGCGGCGGCGGAGCGTTGGTTCACCCCGAGGGACGGGCTGTGAGGCGAGGGTGGCGAGGCTCTACATGCGGAGCGATCTCGAAGTACTCGCCACCCCGCTTGCATCAGCCTGCGTTGCCCGGCACCGGCGTGTTGAGCAACTGCTGCTCCCACAAATATGCGATGCCGCTGCCGCCGAGGTGATCTATCAGGATCTGTGTCAGTTCTTCGGCATGCTCGGTGCGTGCCCAGTCGCGCTGCCACTCGCCGGCCAGCGCCATCCAGGTCATCGGGTTCGCGCCGGCCGCGATCATCCGCTGGATGGCAACCTCGTGCGACTCGGTCGAAACGCCGCCTGACGCGTCGGTGATCACGGTCACGTCCCAGCCTTCGCCGGCGGCCTGGATGACGGGCATGGCGACGCAGACTTCGGTCCACAGGCCCGCGATGATCAACTGCTTGCGGCCGGTTGCCTTGACGAGTTCGACCACCTTCTTGTCCTCCCAGGTGTTCACCCAGGTACGGTCGATCACCTCTAGGCCCGGGAAGACGTCCGTGATCTGCTTGAAAAGCAGGCCACCACGCGCCGCAAGCACGCTCGTGAGGATAGTCGGAACGTTGAAAGCTTTCGCAAGCTTCGCGAGCGCGGTTACATTATTGACCACGGCCTGCGGATCATGGCTGTTCACGTTCGTAAGCTGAAAAGCCTGATGATCGATCAGAACGAGGACCGAATCTTCGGGACGAAGAAGCGAGGCAAGGCCATTGCGAAAGGTCATTATTGCGTCCTTTGCTGCCGCATTGTGCGGCACTGGTTTTGCGGAGACACGCGCCAGCGGGCGACGCTGCCGGACGCAATCTGCCGTTCCTTTGGGTGATGAGGTAGTGCCATAGTGAGGTACGCTGTGTCGCGAAACGAGGAACGCTGAATTGGACATCGAAGATCTACAGACCTTCGTCGCCGTGGCCGATGCCGGGGGCGTATCGGCCGCCGCGCGCCGGCTCGGCATCTCCAAGTCAATCGTCAGTCGGCGGCTTTTCCGGATCGAAGCAGAACTCGGCGTTCAGCTTCTTGCACGGACGACCCGTGGAGCCGCGCTTACCGAAGCGGGGAACACGTTCAGAGACCACGCGGCTCGAGCCAGCGCCGAGATCGATACGGCCAGGGAAGCGATCCTCCCCACCGGTGAGCTGCGCGGCCGCCTCAGGGTTGCCATGCCGCTTTCTTTCGGACCGACCCACTTCGCACCCGTGCTTGCGGAAATGGCGCAACATCACCCGCAGCTCCACATCCATGCCTCCTACAGCGATCGCTTCGTCGATCTGATCGCCGAAGGATTCGATTGCGCGATCCGGGTTGGTTACCTTCAGGACTCCAACCTGATCGCGAAGCGCGTCGGGCCGATCTATGGAAAGCTTGTCGCAAGCCCGGACTACATCAAAGCGCACGGTTCACCTGAGACGGTGGAGCAACTCGTCGACCATCAGGCCCTCATGCAGGGAACGGAAGCCTGGCAGTTCATGGATGGCGACAGGATCGTCACGGTTCAGCCGCAGGGCAGGTTCAAGGCCGACAACGCTACGGCGCTTGCCGCTGCCGCGGCGGCAGGACTCGGCATCGCCTGGCTCCCGGATTGCATCACACACGCATATGTGGCCTCCGGCGCGCTCGTTCCGGTGATGACACGCCATCCCCCACCTTCGGCAGGCGCGTATGTCGTTCGACCGCCGGGTCAGCATCCCACACGGAAAGTCCGGGTCCTTATCGAAATGCTGAGCGAGTACTTCGCACGAAATCCGCACGTTTGGGGTCTCGACCGTTAAAACACGAAGGGGCGAAACCTTATTAAGGAATCGCGTTCGACGGCCGCTCGACTGCGAGCCGCTGAGCTCGACGACATTGCCCGCACGTTCCACTTACCGCGACACAGCTTGACGTATCACAGGGCTAGTTGGACAGGCCGGTCGCTCGCCAGTTTAGGCATTCGTCGGACCGAAAGCGCTCTTCCCGCTCGCGCGGTCCGGATTAATTGAAATCGGGCATTCGCATCGGCAAGGGCGAGGCCTCCGGGAAACCGCGAGGCCTCCCGGAAACCCAAGAGAGGATGAGGCGCATGAGTTGGAACCCGGCAATCGAACCGGGCTGTCCCGATGAGGTTGGCCTCGACGCGATCGAAACGCTCATCGTCCCGCGCGCTCGAGACCTGGGCGGCTTCGAGGTTCGGCGCGCCCTGCCTGCACCCAAGCGGCAGATGGTCGGGCCATTCATCTTCTTCGATCAGGCCGGCCCGGCCGAGCTGCTGACCGGGCAAGGCGTCGATGTCCGACCGCACCCGCATATCGGTCTCGGCACCGTTACGTACCTCTTTCGCGGCGACTTCCATCACCGGGACAGCACCGGGGCAGACCAGATCATCCGTCCCGGCGAATTGAACTGGATGGTCGCCGGGCGCGGCGTGACCCATTCGGAGCGCACCTCCTCGGCCGCCCGAAGCGGTCCGAACAGCCTGTTCGGAATACAGACTTGGGTCGCGCTGCCCGACCGCCAGGAGGACATGGCACCGATATTCGAGCATCATGGCCAAGAGGCGCTCCCGGTGATCGAGGATCGCGGCGTCTCGGTCCGGCTGATCCTCGGGGACGCCTATGGTGAGAAGGCCCCCGCGACAATGTACTCGCAGACGTTCTACGCCGACGTGAAGCTAGATGCGGGAAGCCGGTTGCCGATGCCGCACGATCACGAGGATAGGGGCATCTACATCGTCGAGGGCTCGATCTCGATAGCCGGCCAGGATTTCGAGGCAGGTCGGATGATGGTCTTCCGCCCCGGCGACAGGATCACGGTCGCGGCCGGCGACAGAGGCGCGCGCCTGATGATTCTGGGCGGCGCGACCCTTCCGGGCCCCCGCTACATCTGGTGGAATTTCGTCGCGTCTTCGCAGGAGCGCATCGAAGCGGCCAAAGCCGAATGGCGCGCGCAGAACTGGGGCAAGGGGGGCTTCGATCTCCCGGTCGATGACCGGGATGAGCACATTCCTCTTCCGGACTGACCGGCGCAGATACGTGATCGCCAGACGTGGTTCGGCAGTCGAGGAGGACATGAACAAGGCGGCGCGGAGGACTTCGCGTTGACACGCAGGAGTTCAAGCTAGCCACTCAACCACACCAGCTGGAAGGAGCAATTCCCATGAAGGTTCGCAAGTTCGCGATCACCGACGCAGCGCTGAAGCGTTCCCCGGGACAAGACGGAGACGTGTTTGTGGGCAATCTGGTCGACCAGCGCCATGCCTCCCCGATCACCATCGGGTACGGGCGCTATGGGCCGAACCAGACCCTCGAGGAGACAATGGCCGTCGATGATGTGATGGTCGTCCTCGAGGGGCGGCTGTCGGTGTCTGGAAAGTCAGGCAGCGTCACTGCAGGGCCGGGTGAGATCGTCCATATGCCCAAAGGCCAGAAGGTCACGATCCGCTCGCACGAGCAAGGCGCGGTCACCGCCTATGTTACCTATCCTCACTGGCAGGAGGCGCGGGAGTAAGTCCTCCGGGCGGCGCCGCAGGCTCGACGTCGACGCGAAACGTGCTCAGAATGCCGCCGCCGCGAACTGAACGGCGGCCTCGCGCGCAAAGCTGCCATCCAACGCCGATGCGTGAGCTCCGCCCCGGACAAAAATACATCGTTCGATCTTAAGCGATTCGAACTTTTCACCGCCGATCACCCGTTACGACGCTTCTCCCCCTGGTTACGCGCTCTTGGCGCCGGCGTGGTTCCGGCGACGATTGGCGGTAACTCTTGGTGTTGGCGAGGTGGAAGCGGCAGAAATGGCGCGCCACTTCGGTACAAAACTGCGAACGCCGTTCGCCGCCGCTCCTACGCTCGATGCGGCAGCAAGCGTGCGCCCACCGCAGTTGGCGCAGAAGCAGATGCCGGTCAGGAGTGTTGGGCCACTCACCTCGCGTGATTGAGGGCTTCGCGCCTTGAGGTTCGCCTGCACGGCACGGAACTCCGATTCCGTGATGATCGCAGGAACCTGCGCGATCGCGTGCTCGGCTTCCGGTTTAGGGGCTCGGGTTTTGTGGTCCCGCGTGTTGAACCGGTGCTCACCAATATAGGTGGTGCGGGTCAGGATCTGATGGACAGAAGCAATCCCCCAGCGTCCGCCATCGCGAGTGCGGATGTTGCGCCCATTGAGATAGGCGGTGATGGATTTGATGCCCATAGGGCTGCCGTTGCACTGAGGATCACCCGTCAAGGCGAGGCGATAGATCAGCCGGACCGTGTCGGAATGGATCGGATCGATTTCCAGCTTCTTCTTGACCTTGGAGCCGGGCTGGCCGGCAATTACGATGCAGTAGCCGATCGGTGGGCGTGAGCCGTTCCAATAGCCCTGGCGGGCATTCTCCTTCATTGCCCGCAGGGTGTGCTTCGCATTCTCCTTGGACTGGTACTCGTCGAACAGCGTCATGATCTGGCGCATCATGACGCTCATGGGATCATCGCCGAGGTCCTGGGTGATGGAGATCAGCCGGACGCCATTCTTGGCGAGCTTGCGGACATAGAACTCGAACTGGAACTGATCGCGGAAGAAGCGCGAGAAGCTGTGAACCACGATGACGCGGAAGGGGGCGGGCTTGGTCAGCGCGGCATCGATCATCGCCTGAAAGGCAGGGCGCCGGTCATCCGTGGCGGTATTGCCTGGCTCGACGAACTCCGCGACCCGCTCCCAGCCCTTCGCCTGGCAGTAGTTCTCGATCTGGCGGCGCTGGTCGGGAATGGACAGATCACTATCAGCCTGTCGCGCGGTTGAGACGCGGAGATAGAGCGCGGCGCGTTCCGCGCCGCCGGTCACAGCTCCTATATTCCGCTCTGCTGTTCGTCTGGCCACGTCCGGCGTCTCCTCTCACGGAAGAGGGCCGAACAGCTCGTCGAGCACCTCTGCGAAGTGGGCTTCGATGACCCGCAGCTCGGCTTCCATTATCGGTAGTGCCTCGGGCCAGTCATCGGTCACGAGGATTCTAGCACGCTCGGATTCGATGGGCCGCGGATTATCAGAAGGCGGTGACGCCTCTCGCGCGTAGGCGTATAGGTCCGCCGGCAATGTGCCAGGGGACGCACGTAGGCGGGAATATCGACCTCGGAGCATTCGGCATTTGGGCATCCCGCCAGTCTGGATGGCTGACGGGCCTCACGAAATAGCCGTTACGCACGCTACAGCTTTCTGCATCCGCCGGGCGAACGAGCCGTGTCAGCTCGATCGGCCTGGCCGACCATTCTCCGCTGTCGAGCATGTCGACTTGTCGTGGCTCAGTTCGATCGCGGCCAGCGCGCAGTTCTGACCCGTTGCGGACTTTCCTAAGCCGATCTGGTAGCTCGAAAGCGGACCTTCGCCGCAAGCCCTTGACCCAGACCGATCTCAGAAAACCTGAACTGACGCGCCTGAGCCGGCCTTCATGAGCAGCGCACGGACCATTTTTCAACATGAAGAGCTGGACTTCTCCAAATCGTCCAAAAGCAGTTTCGCCTCCATCAGATCCGGCGTTTGGAAGCCTTCGCTGAACCAGTGGTAGATGGCCGCCAGGAGATGCCGGACTTCATGGCAGCGACCCTGCGCCAGCCACAAACGGGCCAAACTGCTTGCCGCTCGGAGTTCGAAGGACCTGGCGCTTTGGTCGCGTGCGATTGAAAGAGCTCGCTCGAAACATGCCCCGGTCTCGGCCGGCGAGGCACCTTGCAACCGAAGCAACTCCCCCTCAAGACGCTGAAGTTCTGCAGCCCACATGTATTCGCCGTTTCGCGCGATTAGGTCATTTGCTTGGGCAATGACCCGCAATCCTTCTTCGGCCTGCCTTAAATGGGCGTGGGCCGCCGCCAACATGCAGAGATAGCGGGCCTGATACCAGCTCACCCCAAGCGCTGCCCGGTCAGCGACGCTCTGGCGCATGAGAGCGATCCCGGCTTCAGCGGCACCTTCCTGCACCATCGCCCAGCCTCGAAGGATCAGGGCGTTCAACCGCCAATAATGCAGGCTGTGTCGCTCGGCCAACTCGATCATGGCCTCAGCGTGCGCACGAACACCGGCGACATTGCCGAGGAGTTCATCGAACCCGGCGCCTGCAAAATTGTGCACATGGGCCGTCAGATTCGCCTGATTCAACTCCGCGGCGCATTCAAACGCTGCGATGCTGGAGCGGCGGGCCTGGTCGGGAAAGCCCAAGATCCAGAGCACCGGTGCAAGATAGGTGAGAGCCGAGACCATAGGGTCGTGCACGTAGTGGACCGGCTGTCCTCGATGCTGACTAGGGTCGTAGAGGCCGAGGATTGCTTCAAACTCTGGGCGAGCGTCAGCAAACGCGCCACTGTACATGGCCGTAATCCCAGCGAGGCGATGACTGGCAAGCCGAACCAACGGGTTCGGCATGCGTTCAGAGACGTGCCGCGCCTCCTCGGCCAGTCGCTGCATCAAAGAATAGTTGCCACGCACGAAGTGAAAGACGAACTCGCCGCTAAACGTTGCGACAAGCGGCTTCGCCTCGCCCAGCCGTTCGCAGAGGATCCGGGCTCGGCTGTAAGCAGCGCCGGTCTGTGGAGCGGAATAACCGTGAACCGCGATCAAGGGGGTGCCGATCGCGATTTGGAACGCCAGCTCCCGCCTATCTCGTTCGCTGCTTTGGGGGAGTGTGCCAAGCGCCTCCAACCCGCGTGTGAGATGCCGGATCGCCTCGACATTGGCTGAGCGTTCGACCGCCCGCGCGCCGGCCTGCAGAATGTAGTCGAGGGCGCGTTCAATTTGACGGGCCTCGACAAAGTGATGGGCCAACAGGTCCGGCTCGTGCTTGCACCGATCGGGAAAGCGCCGCTCCACCGTCTCGGCAATGCGGGCGTGCAACCGCTGCCGGTCAGCACGCAATAGCGTAGCGTAGGCCGCTTCCTGAACCAAGGCATGCTTGAAGGTGTAGGTCGTATCCGGCCGCGTTCCACGTTCGAATACGAGTTCGGCGGAAACGAGCCGGCTGAGCTGTTCGTCCAGTGCCTCGTCGCTCGTGTTTGCGACGGCGCGGATGAGCTCATAGGAGAACTCCCGACCGAGCGCTGCGCCGACCTGCGCAGCCTCTTTGGCCGCGGTTCCCAGTCGGTCCAAGCGTGCCATCAGCGATGCTTGCAAGGTCGCGGGGATCGCCGGCGTGGCCGTGAGTGGACGCCTCCTGTTTGAGGCCGTGTCAGCTGCGTCGGCTTCAATCACGGCCTTCGTCAGTTCCTCCAGGAAAAGAGGAATGCCGTCGGTACGATCAACAATCTCATCGACCACATGGTTTGCGAGAGACGCTCCTTTGATGTCGAGAATGCGCCTGACGAGGGCAGCCGCCTTGCCTGGACTGAGCCGCTTCAGCGACACGAGCGTGACGTTCGGGGAGCCAGCCCAGGGTGCTTGGAACTCGGGCCGGAAAGTTATCACGAGCAGGAAAGGCAGACGCGCTGCACCGCTGACGATGTTGCCGAGGAGCTCATGCGAAGTCGGGTCGGCCCAATGAACATCTTCGAACTCCATCAGCACGGGCGCATTTCCTGCCAGGACTTCAAGCTGATGCCTGAGAGCCGCGAAGATCCGCTCCTTCTTCTGTTGCGGCGTGAGCTCGAGCACAGCCGCATCCGCTTCCGGCAAGGGCACGGACAGCAGTTCGGCGCAGAGTGCGACATCCCACTCAGACGCTCCCTTAGGCTTAAGCAGCACCGACAGCTTGTCGAGCTTGGCTGCTGGAGCATCGTCGCGCTCAAACCCTGCTGCCCGTTCGAGTTGACGGATAATCGGGTAGAGTGGGCTGTCCTGGTGGTGTGGTGAGCAGAAATACCGCAGCCGCGTTTGTCGTTCACCGCGGAGCCGTTCCAGCAGAGCGGTGATTGTGCGCGACTTGCCGATCCCCGGCTCGCCCGAGAGCAACACTACCTGACCCTGCCCGTCCTTCGCTTGCGCCCAGCTCTCCATGAGCAGCGCAATTTCCTCTTCACGCCCGACGAGTGGCGTCAACGCGGCTGCGTGAAAAGCTTCGAAACGGCTCTCGAGAGCGCTTGATCGCAAGACCTGCGCTACTCCTACCGGCTCAGCAAAGCCCCGGAGAGCAACCGTACCGAAGTCCTTGTATTCGAAGAGATCGCCAAGGAGACGGCGCGTTGTTGGACAGATCATAGCGCTGTTAGGTTCAGCGAGTGTCTGTAGGCGTGCGGCCAGATTCGGCGTCTCGCCGACAATGTCCCGCTCTGGAGCGCCTCCTGAACCAACGAGATTGCCGACGACGGCCACGCCCGTGGCGATGCCTATGCGCACCTGCAGGGGTTCTGGAGCCAGGAGCTGCCCGATCGCGTCGACAAGCTCAAGGCCAGTGCTTACGGCTCGCTCGGCGTCATCCTCGTGCGCCTGGGGATAGCCGAAGTAGGCGAGTACACCATCGCCCATGTAATGTGCCACGAAGCCATCGTGCCGCCCTACTACGTCCGCCACGCGGGCGTGATAGGCGCCAATCACCCCGCGCAAATCCTCAGGATCGAGACGCTCGGAGAGGGTTGTCGAGCCCACCAGATCGCAGAACATGACGGTGACCTGGCGGCGCTCCGCGCCGGAAGAGATAGTGTCGGGTGGGGATGGAACGGAAGGATGTTCAGCCGGCGCTGCCCTGCCGACTCCATGTAACCCCGGGCCGGTCAGGGGAGTACCGCAATCGCCGCAGAACTTCTTGCCCGTTGGGCTCTCGGCCCCGCATGCCGGACACCGCTGCGGCAGCGGCGTGCCGCACACGTCACAGAAAATCCTGCCGTCCTGGATCGCGGCTTGGCATTGCGGGCACTGCACGCTCGGTCCCACCTCGATAACTAATCCAGTATACTGCCACATCCGGATCACCACCAAGGCACGAGCTCGTGCAGGTATTGCCTCGGTTGGTAAGGGGTCGGCACTGGCCAGTGCGCAAAATGTCCGCTTTGGAAAAGCTCCACGAAGGGCAGCTCATGGCGCCCAACTGACCTCACCCCAACGGGACTCGAGCTTTTTCGCAGCAACTCGTCGCCAGCAGTTCGGAGGAATGGTGCCTCAGCGGGTGGTGGGCTCCGTCCGTATTGCTTCGCCGCGGAGCCGAACTCGACTTTCCAGCGCTCCGATTTGAGAACGGCAAGCGCGCTTCATGATCGCGCTTTCAGCCCGGCGTCTTGCCGGCAGTCTCTGTTCCGAGCAGCGCGAACAGAGTGAGCAGCACCAAGATCGGCATCGCGATGCAGGCGAAGGCGAAGAGCGCGAAGCCGAAGGCGCCAGCGAGCGCCCCGAGGGCGAAGCTGCCGATGGCCGGGGCCATGCGCCACAGCCGCCCCTTGGCCGGGTTGCCTTGATCAGCCACCGTGCCGAGCCAGATGTCGAGGGCGTCGATCGTCGCCTGCGCGACGTTCACCGTCATCACTGTTGTCGTGGCGAGGTGGGCGATCGTCAGGCGGCCGATCGCATTCTGAACCCCCATGGCCGCGACGGCGAACATGCCGACGAAGATCGCTTCGATGGAATCCGGCAGGCGCAGCGGCGACAACACGATGCCCGCCAGCAGAAAGACCAATAGCAGTAACGCCTCCAGCAACAGCAGCGGCCGCATCGGCGCGATCTTCCGTCGTTCCATCGCCAGTGCGACGAGTCGGGCGCCACCCACCGCCAGCACGAAGATCGGCAGCGCCGCCAGCTTGGCGACCACGCCGCCCGTGCCGATCGCAAGCTGCTCGCCGATCAGCACGAAGTTGCCGGTGACATGGGAGGTGAACAGGCCGGCCAGCGCCATGAAGCCGGCGGCATCGACGAAACCGCCGACGAAGGCCATCGACACGCCCGTCAGCACGTCTCGCTCGAGCACAGCGGCGGACAGGCGCGACGAGGCACGCGCAATACCGCCCTTGCGCATTGCAGAGGGCATCATGTCGGTTCGCATTCGATGCATCACGCTGCGCTCATTGTCATGGCGGGCCGGCAGTCGCCCATAATGCGAGGCCTAGGCCGGCGGCTGCGGCCATCAGGCAGAGCGCCGTGGCGTTTGGCGGACCGAGCAGCAGCAGGCCGGTGGCGGCGAGGCCGGAGGCGCTGACGCAGCAGACGAAGGCGAATTCGCCCGCCTCCGTCCCCTCGGTGTCACTGCCTGCGTCGGTAGGGATCGGTCGATGCGCATGGGCGCCTCCCATTATGGAGGCGATTATCGTATTTGCTTGGTGCGGGAGTATCGTCAGCCCGTAGCAAACACTTTTGCGATTTTCGGGAAGGTGAGGATGGATCGCCTGGAAGGCATGGCACTCCTCGTACGAGCCGTCGAGGCCGGCAGCCTGTCGGCCGCCGCGCGTGAAACGTCGAGATCCGCCACGGCGGTCAGCCGGACCATCGCCGCGCTGGAAGCCGAGCTGGGCGTACAGCTGCTCCGGCGCACGACGCGCAGCCTGGCGCTCACCGAGCAAGGCCGGCTGTTCTATTCGCGGTCGAAGGCGATCCTGGGCGATGTCCGAGACCTTGACCTCGCTCTTGCCTCCACTGTAAGCGAGCCTGTCGGGCGGCTTCGCGTCAGCGCGCCGACCCTTATCGGGCGCCTGTTACTGGCGCCGCTGGTGACCGGTTTTCTGGCCCGCTATCCCTCCATGTCGATCGACCTGATCCTGCTCGATCGCGCGGTGAACCTGATCGAGGAGGATATCGACCTCTCGGTGCGGATCGGGCACCTGCCGGATTCTGAACTGGTGGTGCGCAAGCTCGACGATATCGACCTCATTGTCTGCGCTTCGCCCGATTACCTCGCCAGGCGGGATGCGCCGTCCCGGCCCGAGGAGCTGAAGGCGCATGATTGCCTGACATTCTCCGAGAATGCGGGGCCGGTCGATTGGCGTTTCCATGTCGATGGGCGCAGCCGGACCGTCCGCCTCAACGGCCGCTTGTCGGTCAACAGTCTGGATGTGGCGGTGGCGGGCGCGCGCGACGGCCTCGGCATCACGCGTGCGCCGTCCTGGTATGTCGCGGACGATCTGCGCGCCGGTCGTCTGCAGGCGCTGCTCGGCGCCTATCAGCGCGAGCCGACGCCGGTCCAGTTGTTGTTCCAGCATGCGCGGATGGCCTCGCCCAAACTACGGGGCTTCGTCGATCACGTCGCCACGCATTGGCCGCGCATCGGCTAGAGCTAGGCGTTGAAGGAGAGAACGGGGCGTGCTGGCCGGTAGCCAAGGGAGTTACTTCGTTCCCCGCTCGCTGAGGCACCCGCACAACGTCAGCGGTGGTAAATTCAACGACGTTCTGTAGCCGAGAGCGATGGACTCTTCGGCAGCGCCGCCAATACTTCACGGCGCCCCCTGATGGGTCGTTAATCACCTCTCAGTATCATTGCCGCGTATGTCCGATTTCGCGCAGGGTGCGAAAGTCAGTTCGTCGCGCGACGCGGCAAGGGAGATGGACCGCATGGCAGACCGAGATAACGGTGCCGGCACCTTTACGGATGGTAGGACCTGCGCGTCCGTGCCGGTCAGCTTGCCGGGATGAAACGCAGAATACCGGCTCGGCGCGTCGGCTTTCCGGTGTCGCTGGTGTGGTTGATGCCATCCATGACAGGCACCTCGGAGAAATCGAACGGGCTCGTTCCGTCCAGGCAGGCGACGTTGACCGCGTACAGGCTCTGATCGGATCGTCGTTGATGGTTGGTGTAAATTCCGCAGCGCGAACAGAAGAAGTGCTGGGCGGCTCCGCTGTGGAAGCGGTAGGTCGTCAGCATCTCCTCGCCCTCGAGTATCCGGATCCCGCCCATTTCGGCCATCGCGACGACGGCCCCGCGCATGCGGCAATAGGAACAGGTGCAGCGTCGGATCTCATCGCCAGCCAGACCCTTGTCGAGCACCCGTCCTACGAGGGCATGCTGGAAGACCGCGTCCGCAGCAAGGTGAACGACGGTCCCGAGCGTGTCTTCAGCGTCGGCGAGAACTGGACGGAATTGCCGGGCGATCAACACGGCGTCAGCGCCAATGCCAGCGCAACCGAGCCGGCGAAGATTCTGGCGATTTCCTGGTCGATACCGCTGATGATCCGCTCACAATCCCCGATTGAACATGAGCGTGGTCTGCTCTCGGGGCATACAGGGTGGCGACGCCTCCATTATCGCAGGGGCTGGATGGGGAGGTCCGCCTTGGGATGCCAAATATGGCCGCCGCGACAAGACCCGCCGAACAATTGGCCCGGCTGGGTTTTGGTCCTGGTGGGACCGGCTGGCGAAGATCGACGGGGACAGGCCACCTAGGCTCGTATGGGCCTGACGGTGTTGTGGTCGATCCGCCAAGCCTCGATGATCCGTCCCAGATCGGGGAGCACGTCTCTCCGGTGCTCTCACGTCCCACAGCGCGGGCGACGCCGTGAGGGCGGTGGCACGACTGATCATCGAATTATGGACCGCCTCGATAGCCCCAAAAAGCCTCGCCGCCGTCGATCGGGCGCTTGTTGACGACGAGGCTTCATTGAAGCAAACTCCAAAAATAGAGTTGACATCATTTATCTGCTCTTTCCATCGTCTCCACCTGTCAGCACAGCTTAGGGCTGCTGCGAATGGACTTTCGTCACACTCGCCGAGGCCGGGAGGCCCTGAAGCTGGGCTCGCCTGGTAGGGCGCTGCTGCTTGCCGTGACGCTCGTCATGGTCGCCAATGTGCTTCTCCCGCTACAGGACGCGCTGACCAAGGAACTCATCACTGACCTGCCCGTGGCGCAGGTGCTCATGGTTCGCAGTTTCACCGTGCTGGTCCTTGCGCTCGTCATCAGTCGGATGGGTGTGGTGACGCGCGTGATCCGATCACCCGTCAGGCGCACCATGATCGTGCGCTCGGCCGTCATGTTCGCGGCGTGGACAGCGTTCTACCTGGCAATGCGCTCCATGCCGCTGGCACAGGCGATTACGCTCTATTTCGTCTCGCCCATTCTCGTCGCGGTCGCGTCCGGCCCCGTACTCGGTGAATGGCCGAGCGTACGGCACTGGCTGGCCATCGCGGTAGGCTTCGTTGGCGTGCTGCTGGCGAGCGGGCTCGTCAGCTTCGAGCTCTCACCGGCCGTCGCCTTGGGACTTCTCTCCTCTGCGTTATGGGCGGCGGCTCTGCTCATGCTTCGCTCCATGGCGAGCGAGGAGGGCAGCCTCGTGCAGGTAGCCGTGGCGAACGGCGTCTTCGTGCTGGCGTCGGCCATCCAACTGCCTTGGCTCGGCTGGGAGGCATCCTGGACCGAGATCGGCAGCATGGCTCTGATCGGGGTCGTCGGCGGTTCCGGCCAGCTCGCGCTTTATGAAGCCGCCCGTCATCTGCCGGCTCATGTGCTCGCGGTGCTGGAATATGGCGCGCTGATCAGCGGCTTCGCTCTGGGTTACCTGATGTTCGGCGACGTCCCGACAGCGCTCGTTACGCTAGGCGCGGTGCTGGTGATCGCCTCCGGCGTGCAGGTGGTGCTGCTGGAGAATGCGTCCTCGCGGAGCCAGCCAATGCCCGCCGCGGAAATCGCGGCGACGCCGGTGCTCCCCCTCGCTCCCTTTCTTCCCCCTTCGCAACAGGAGACAAGCATGTCGAAGGATACCCACGACCTCGTGGTCAACTACATCGCCAAGTACCGCTTCCCCTTCCCGGGTCAGACCACCTGGCCGGACGGTTACGTGACCACCACGAACGTGCCCGAGCCCAAGAGTGCCATTCAGACCCCCGCGGGCGAGCACTATCCGGACATCGTCATCACCGACCGTACCGGCCGCGTGCGCGAGCTCGGCGAAGTCGAGATGAACATCGGGCCGGAGGCGCTGCCCTATCTCAAGGCCGGCTCGGATCTGACCGACAACGACACCCCGACCCATGTGAAGCACTTCTTCGTCTACGTCCCCGCCGGCCAGGAAGCCGTCGCGCAGAAGCTGCTTGAGGACAATGACATCTCCTATGCCGGTGTCCGCGGCTTCACCGTGAACGCCGACGGCACGGTCAAGGTCGTCCCCTCCGTCACCAAGGGCGACCAGTACGACCACCAGATCACCGACATCGCCGCCGCGTGATGCTGCACGGGCCGGGTCGCTTGCGGCCCGGCCTCGTTGCTTCGGCAGACGCGGCACATGAAAGGGCCGGACCTGATGAAGGCCCGGCCTTTCTCGTTCGGGAAAGCGGCTCGGCTCAGGGCTCGACCAGCGCCCACGGATCGGGGAATTTCGGCACCGGCACCTCGATCAGAGTGGGGCCGGTCTGCGCGATTGCCCATATGAGCGCCTCCCGGAACGCCTCGATTCCTTCGGCACGGCGCGCCGTGGCGCCAAAGCTCTCGGCGAAGCGCACGAAGTCGGGATTGGCGAGATCGGTCGCGACGACCTTGCCGCCATAAAGCTCTTCCTGCATGCGCCGCACATTGCCGAGAGCCCCATCGACGAAAACGATGCCGATCGCAGCGATGCCATGCTTCACGGCGCTCGCGATCTCGTTGCCGGTGAACAGAAAGCCGCCATCGCCACACAACGCAACGACCGGCACGTCCGGATTGGCGGATTTTGCGCCCAGAGCCGTCGCATAGGCGAAGCCCAGCGTGCCCTGATAGCCCGGTGACAGCATCAGGCGCGGCGCTTCCACTTCGAAGGCGGCGGTCGCGACATAGCCGATCTGGGTATAGTCGGCGACGATGCGTGCCCTCGCCGGCAGATCTTCCCGCAACGCGCGCACATACGCCATCTGCAATGCAAGATGGGTGGCGAAGGCGTCCGCGATTTGCCCTTTGAGCGCCGCGATCTCCCCAGCGCGGGTTCGCCTTGCCGGACCCGCAGCTTCCACCCTCTCGGACAGCCGCGCGAGGGTGAGCGGCGCATCCGCCTCGATGGCGATCTTTGGCGCCTGCCCGAGTGCGAAGCGCGACGGATCGGTGTCGATGCGGATGACCTTGTGATGGGCTCGCTCGCCCCAGTTACGCCGCGCTTCATGAAAGCGCGTGCCGACGGCGAGGATGACGTCCGCCTCCTCCCACAGACGCTGCCCTTCGGCAAAGCCGACGGCGAGAGGATGGGTGCTCGGCAGCACGCCGCGCCCCTGAAGATGGGCGATCACTGGCGCCTCGATGTGCTCGGCAAGACGCGCCAGCGCGTCCTCTGCACCATAGGCGCCCGAGCCGACGATGATGAGCGGCGCCTTCGCCCCTGCCAGCAAGGCAGCGGCACGGGCGATGTCCTCCTCGCGCGGCGCTTTCGGCGCGGGCGCTTCGGCGGCGCGCGCGGGCCGCAGCTCGGCAAGCCCTTGCAGCACGTCCGCCGGCAGTTCCACAGCGACGGGCGCGATGCCAGCCTTGAGCTTCGCGAAGGCCGTCTCCATCAGCGCCGGCACGTCCTCGACGCTGCGGGCAATGCCGCTCCAGCGAGTGAGGCCCTTCACGATCGCTGTCTGATCCGGCAACTCGTGAAGTTCGCCCCCGCCCACGCCGATGGCGGAGGTTGCGATCTGCCCGATGATGGCCAGCACCGGCGCACGCACCGCATAGGCGGTGGAGAGTGCCGCCGTCGTGTTGAGGAAGCCAGGACCGGGCACGCAGACATAGACACCGGGCTCGCCGGTGGACTGCGCGTGGCCGAGCGCCATATAGGCGACACCCTGCTCATGACGTGCATTGACGATCCGCAGCCAGTCCTGCGCTCCATGCAGCGCGTTGAACAGATGGTCGAGCTGGATGCCCGGCACGCCATAGAGCGTGGTGATCCCATTGGCCTTCAGCGCGGCCACGACCGCTTCGCCGCCCGTCATGGCAGATGCCGCGCCGGTCACGAACGATACTCCGGCTGCTCGCGGTCGAGCTTGCGACGGAACGCCTGCCAGGGCAGCCAGCCCTTGTTGGCTTCCCCTGCAAACTGCTTCGCGGTGCGCGCCACCACCTGCGAGGGGGGCATGGAGAGCGGCACGCCGGTGGACTGCGCGGCGACCTGCAGGCGGCAGGACTGTTCGAGATAGTACATCCAGTAGAACGCCTCGGCGACCGTCGCCCCCACGGTGAGCAGGCCGTGATTGCGCAGAATCAGCGCATGCCTGGCTCCGAGATCGCGCACCAGCCGTTCGCGCTCGCTCAAATTGTCGTCGGCGGCGATCCCCTCATATTCGTGGATGCCGATCTCGTCATAGAACTCGATGCTCATCTGGTTGAGCGGGAGGAGCCCGCCTTCCTGCGCCGCGACCGTCATGCCGGCGAGCGTATGTGTATGCATGACGCAGGCCGCGTCCTCGCGCTCGCAATGAACCGCCGAATGGATGACGAACCCCGCCGGATTGAACGGCCAGGAGGTCTCCTGTGCCGGCTCGCCATCGGCGTCAACCAGCACCAGCGAACTCGCGGTGATCTCCTCGAACAGCAGGCCATACGGGTTGACGAGAAAACGATGGCCCTCGCCCGACACCCGAACGGAAAGATGCGTGAACACCGTATCGCTCATGCCGAAATACGCAATCAGCCGGTAGGCGGCCGCGAGGTCCTCGCGCAGTTCCTGCTCGGTCGGCTGATAGCCGGGCGGCGGCGGCACGGGAGGAAGCGAAGGGATCGGCATAGCGGACTCCAGCAGCTTTCAGCGGGTGGAACGAGAGGCGCGCGGCGCACCGCGTGTCGGGAGCGAAGACGATGCCGGAGGCGTGCCGCTCACGGGACGCTCCACTCTCGCCCGCGCGGCGTGTCGACATATTCCGGCCAGCGATAGCCGATGGGCGCTTCGAAATCCGCCGGAAGCAGCGGGGCGACCCATTTCGAACCGCCGACGCCGCCGCCGGTGCGCTCGCGGAACTCGGCCTTTATGGCCTCCAGCGCCTCGGGCTTCGTCATCAGGTCAAGGATCGTGGTGGAGATCACCTGCGCCGCCTTGCTCCACATCGGGTCGATGCAGGCCGGCACGCCGCCCATTGCGTTGCGCGTCCATTCCGGATAGCGCAGCCCGGACTGCGGCGGTTGCAGCGTCGGGCGCGCGACATAGAGCCGGACGGTCGGCGCGTGCCAGGTGTAGTCGACGTAATCGTCCGCCGCGTAGTTCAACTGCCAAGCCGGCAGCTGCGCGCGGAAGGCCTCTTCCGCTTCCCAGGGAGGCGTCAGCTTCTGCATGCCCTCAAGGAACGGCTGCTCCATCGGCTCCACGCCGAGGCCCTCCTGAAGCTGGCGGGCGAAAGCCTTCGCCTCGTCCGACCATATGGGCGCGCCGAGCCGTTCGAAGTTGGCGAAGGTGAGTTCGGCCATCGCCTTGTTGGGCAGGCCGGCGCGGGTCTTGGTGATCCACGCCTTCGTCACCGCGCAATGCGTCATCGCTGCGATGTGGTCGGCGTTGCGGTCGAGGACCGCGAAGGCCGCCTCGCACATAGCAAGGTTCGGCGCGCGCATCGAATACTGGATCTGCCCGATGCCCGGAGCGATGTTGTCCGCCGCCGCCTGCCCGGCGATGGGAATGAACTCGTTGAGCGTCCACGAGCCGGAATGCGGCAGCATGGATTCCTTCATCATCTTCGAGTTGGTGTACATCAGGCACACCGCGTCGATCGCGCCCGGCGCACGCGCCATGGCGTGGACATGGCTCACAGTCCCACCCGCCGCCTCGTTCTGCCAGGTCTCGGGGCTCCCACACTCGAAGGTGTAGATGCGGCTCCAGTAGGGAGCGCTGGTGGTCTCCCAGAAGCAGCCATTGGTCAGCGCCGGGAAGGAATGCGGGTGGAAGCTGATGGCGGCATCGAGCCCGTCATAAAAACCGTGCGCGGCATGAACGGGCTTGGCACCGCACATCTTCTCCGCCGGCTCGCCGAAGAACACCAGCGTGCCGCCGATGCCGTGAGCCTCCATGGCGTGCTTGGCGGCGAGGAAGCCGGCGAAAGAACCCATGCCCAGCGCCGAATGCGGGTCCGTATGGCCCGCCGCGTGACGGCTGACACCCTCGCGGGCGGAACGGTAGGGCACGGGAGCCTGAGCCTGTCCCGGCACGGCGTCATATTCGGCATAGCCGGCGATCACCGGCCCCGGCCCGTTCGACCAGCGGGCGCGGAACGCAGTCGGCATGCCCGCCGTGTCGCGCTCGACGGTGAAGCCTTCGCGCTCCAGCCGGTCCATGTACCAGGCGGAGGATTTGTACTCGCGCCAGGACGGCTCGTGGAGGTTCCAGATCGTCATGTGATCGGCGGAGAACGCCTGATGACGATCCTCGAGGAAGACGAGCGCGCGCGCCTGCGCCTCACTCCAGGCTCCCGCGCCTGGGTTGTCCGCATCGCCCGACATGGTCAGATCTCGTCGCGGATCAGCGGCGAGGTCGAGCAGTGCAGCCCGCCGCCGCCGGAAATCACCTTATCGTAGGGCACAGTGATGACCTCGACGCCGGCAAGATCCAGCCGATCGCGCGTGTAGCCGGAGATGCCCTCAGGCATCATCACCCGATAGGGCGCGGTGGCGAGCGAGTTGATGATCGCCCCGTCGTCCTCATGATGCAGTTCGATCAGCCGGATGCCGAGTTCGGTCAGCTTCTCGATGAACCAGAACGGCAGCAGGGTGAAGTTCGCCAGCGCGAGGTCCGGCCCGATCATCACGAACAGCCCGTCGATGTGCAGGCGGTAGCCGGTGAGCGGCACCTTGATGAGTTCGACGCCCTGCGAGCGCAGCACTTCCTCGATCTGCCGCGCGCCCTCCTCATTGGTGCGCGAGGAGATGCCGGTGGCCGCGACGTTAGGGGCGAGCCAGCAGAAGCTGCCGCCTTCCGCGACGCCGGTACCCGAGATGGTGCGCAGGATCGGGCAGCCGATCTTCGCCAGCGTCCGCGTGGCCGGAAGCTCCTCGCCGCGCCGGATGCGCGGTCCGAGGCGCATGACCATCGCCCCGCCACCGATGCCGACGACCGCGTCGCGGGTGTAGCAGGTCTTCATGCGGCCGGGCGCCGCCTCATCGATGAAGACGACTTCGACGCCCTCCTTGCGAAGCGCAGCCACATAGCCGTCGTGCTGGGCCTGCATGGTGGCGAGGTCCGGCGGCTCGTCGCCGCGCCAGTACCAGCCTTCCTGGGTGTCGCCGAAGGCGTTGTTGTCGAGCCGGCGCGCAGGGTCGACGATGTTCACCTCGTTCCCCGGCCGGTGCATCAGCACCACGCGCAGCCTGCCCACATCGTTGGTGCAGCCCCATTTGCGGCCCCACCAGCGCAGCTGCTGCTCCTCATCCTCGAAAGCGGGCTCCGCCTCCGAGGGGAACTGCTTGATCAACTGGTTGTAACGCCACTCGTTCTCGGTGATCGCGCCCATCTCAGGCCCCCGGACTTCGCATGATCTCGTGCATCTGATGCGTCGAGCGGAGCCTAGGAGCCGGTTCGCGGCGTTGCAATAGAAATTTGGAGTTAGCTCTAAATTTCAGCGCGGGGTCTCATGGGCGGCCTGAAGAGGCCGTGTCCTCTGCCGGCTGCCGCACCATGCTGCGCAGGATGAGCTCGATATGGACCGCGCCCTTGCTCAGCATCTCTTCCACCGTTCCGGCGGAACTGGAGACGAAATTACCGAAGAAAAAGGTCGTGATGCCCACGATCAGCTCGGCCAGCACCGCTGGCTCGACAGTCGGGTCGAGACGTCCGCGCTGCTGATAGGTGCGGATCAGGCGGATGTAATGACGCTTGATCAGGGTGGTGAGGCGCATCCCCGTGCTGCTGGCACGTCCCTCAGGCTCCAGATACTGCGCCGACATGATGACGCGCCAGGATTCGCGGGACAGGTGCCGCATCGCCTGCTCCGCCAGCAGTCGCTCGAAGGCCAGCATGCCAGCAACCGGTTCGTCCGGCAGGTTGCGGATGAAGCTTCGCCGTTCGGGAAGCGCGGCATGGACGTGGCGCATCGCCAGTTCCATGAGCAGGTTCGGCTTGGTGGCGAAGTAGTTGTAGACGGTCGCCGGCGCTACCGATGCCTTCTCCGCGATCGTCTCGATGCGGGTGGCCTCGTAGCCTCTCTGGCTGAACAGGTGCTCGGCCGCGTCCAAAACTTGTTCAGCTCTGAGCCGCTTGTGCTTCTCTCTTAGCCTGCCACCCGCCATCGCGCCGCTCGCTCCCCGCGTTTTCCCTGACTTCTAGCGGAAACGCCGCGCCGATACGAGCGTGTATTTTGCTCTAAAATTAGAGTTGACGATAAAAATTTAACTTCGAATTATATCGGGCATCGGCGCGCTGCCTTGATCGCCCTGTGAAACGTTGGGCAGCGGGCGTCGATGGCGGGATGTTGCTTGTAGCTTCCCGTCGGTGCGGCACGGCTCGTACATCCCTCACGGGGTGCGACGGCCTGCGTCAGGCCTCTTGTGAGTGGTGCATGCTCAAGCTGATCGACAATCCGCCCCCATGGCCCAACGGCGCGCGCTGCGCCGTGTGCTTCTCCTTTGATTTCGACGCCGAGAGCCTGCTGCACCTCTACTACCCGGAGGATGCCACCCGTCGGATCAGCCTGTCTTCCTCGCTGCGCTACGGGGCCCGCGTCGCCATCCCGCGCATCGCCCGCATCTGGAAGCATTTCGGCATCCGGCAGACCGTGTTCGTGCCGGGCTGGTGCATCGAGACCTATCCCGCCGCCATCGAGGCGCTGCTTGCAGACGGCCATGAGCTCGGCCATCACGGCTGGCTCCATGAGCGGCCCAACCAGCTTTCGCGCGACGACGAACGCGCTGTGCTGGAGCGCGGCATCGCGGCGATCGAGAAGGTCACCGGCAAGCCACCCGTGGGCTATCGCGCCCCGTCCGGCGCGTTCTCCGAGCACACGCTCGACCTGCTGATCGAGCTTGGCTTCACCTATGACGCCTCGCTGCCGGGCGACGACATTCCCTACCTGCTTGAGGGCAAGAAGGGCCGCCTGATCGAGCTGCCATCCGACCACACGCTCGACGACTGGCCGCAATATGTGAACCTCAAGGAATTCAACATGGGCATGACGATCCAGTCGCCGGCGCGGGCGATGGACGTCTTCCGTGCGGAGTTCGACGCCGCGTGGAACCATGGCGGCGTGTGGGCGGCGATCTGGCATCCCTTCGTGTCGGGTCGCCTCGCCCGCGCCCAGGCCATGGTCGAACTCATCGACCACATGCAGGACAAGGGCGACGTGTGGTTCGCCACGCTCGCCGAAATGGCCGCCCACATCGACGGTCTCGTGGCGCTGGGCGAATGGACCCCGCCCGTCGAGCGTCTGCCCTTCTGGCCCGCGTCCGTCCCTCAACTGGTACGGCCGAGCCGCTGACTAAACCGAACCGCCAGAGCCCATCATAACGACCTTCCAGAGGCCTGAAAGGCCACCAGAAAGCAGGGGTTTTCGATGTTCAGAACCACGATTCTCCCGGTAATCGCGACGCTCGGCCTCGTCGGCCAGATCGGTCTCGCCTCCGCCCAGACGCTGCCACCTGACATCGAGAAGTCGAAGGTGGTTCGCATCGCCATCGAGGCGGCCTATCCCCCGCTCGAGATGCGCAACACCGCCGGCGAACTCGAAGGCTTCGATATCGACCTCTCCCGCGCCATGGGCAAGGTGCTCGGCGTCACGATCGAGCACCAGGACGGTGCCTTCGAGCAGATGACGCCCTCGCTCCAGTCGGGCCGGGTCAACGTGATCATGAGCGGCTTCTACGACACCCCCAAGCGGCGCGCGATCTTCGACTTCATCGACTATCTCAAGGCCGGCGCGCAGTTCTATTCGCTCGCCGACAACAAGGAGGTCACGAAGCTCGAAGACCTCTGCGGCAAGACCGTTTCCAGCGTGCGCGGCACCTCCTATCCGGACGTGATCAAGGCATTCTCGGAGAAGACGTGCGTGGGCAAGGAGCCGATCACGGTCATCCTCGACACCAATCTTGGCCAGCAGATCACCAATCTGAAGACCGGCCGCGCGGTCGCAGGCGTGCAGGGGCTGGAAGCTGTGCCGACCATCGTTCAGACCGAGCCGGGCACCTTCATGATCCTCGGCGAGCCGATCTCCACGGCGCTGATGGGCATGGCCTTCAACAAGGACGCGGAAAGCGTCGTCCTGCGCGAGGCCTTCGCGGCCGCCCTCAGGAAGGTCATCGCCGACGGCACCTATGACGAGCTGATCAAGAAGTGGAAGCTCGACATCTCCACCTACAAGGACGTGACCATCAACGCCGGGCCGCAGCCGTGAGCGCAAGCCCCCACGCCGATACGACGCGCGGGGGCCCAAGCATGGCGGAGGAGCTTGACATAGCGCGCCTCCGCCATGTCAGGCGCCCACATTATGGGAGGATCGCGGCGACCATCGCGATCCTCATTCTCGCCTTCCTGCTTGTGCGCGCCTTCGCCAACGGCAAGATCGAATGGGCGACGACCTGGGAGTTTCTGTTCTGGCCCACCATCCTATGGGGGCTGTTCAACACGATCTGGATATCGTTCGTCTGCATGGCGGTCGGCCTCGTGATCGGGCTCGCCTGCGCGGTGGCGCATAATTCCGCCAATCCGGTGCTGCGCGGGGTCGCGATCTTCTATGCGTGGTTTTTCCGCGGCGCGCCGGTGATCCTGCAATTGCTGATCTGGTTCAACCTCGCTCTGGTGTTCCCCACCATCGGCATTCCCGGCCTGTTCGAATTCAAGACCGTCGTTCTGATCACTCCCGCCGTGGCGACCATTCTGAGCCTTGGGCTCAATCAGGGCGCCTATGTCTCCGAGATTATCCGCTCGGGCATGCTCGGCGTGGATCGAGGCCAGTACGAGGCCGCCAAGGCGATGGGAATGACCGGGGGCATGGCGCTCCGACGCATCATCCTTCCGCAGGCGATGCGCATCGTCGTGCCCCCGCTCGGCAACGAGTTCATCGGCCTCGTCAAGATGACCGCGCTTGCCTCGATCATCGGCTTCGGCGATGTCGTCCGCAGCGCACAGGACATCTACTACTCGAACGCCAAGGTCATCGAACTCCTGATGGTACCCACCTTCTGGTTTCTCGTCATCGTCACCGTCCTCACCGTGTTCCAGCGCATGCTGGAGAAGCGCTATGGTCGCGGCTTCGGCACCGGAGGGGCCCGATGAACGCGCATGTTCCCGCCGTGACCCCGGTGGTCTCCGCCGTAAAGGTGGGCAAGAAGTTCGGCGCCCACCAGGCGCTCGCCGACGTGACGATGGATGTCTGGCCCGGCGAGGTGGTCTGCATCATCGGCCCGTCCGGCTCGGGCAAGACGACCTTCCTGCGCTGCATCAATCAACTTGAAACTTTCGACAGCGGCGGCCTCTGGCTCGATGGCGAGTTGCTCGGCTACCGCCAGGTCGGGGACGCGCTACGTCCGCTCGGTGACAAGGAAATCGCCCGCCAGCGCCGCAAGACCGGCATGGTGTTCCAGCGCTTCAACCTGTTCCCGCACATGACCGCGCTGGAGAACGTCACAGAGGGCCCCACCCAGGTCCTCCGCCGCCGCCGCGACGCGGCGCATGACGCGGCGATGCTGCTGCTCGACAAGGTCGGGCTTGCCCACAAGGCGAATGCCTACCCGTCCGAGCTCTCCGGCGGCCAGCAGCAGCGTGTCGCCATTGCCCGCGCGCTCGCCATGCAGCCGATGCTGATGCTGTTCGACGAGCCCACCTCGGCGCTGGATCCCGAACTCGTCGGCGAGGTGCTCGCCGTGATGCGTGACCTCGCCTCCACAGGTATGACCATGATTGTCGTGACCCATGAGCTCGGCTTCGCCCGTGATGTCGGGGACCGCGTCGTGTTCATGGATCAGGGCCGGGTCGTGGAAACCGGCGAGGCCAAGGCGCTGATGAGCAATCCGGTCGAGCCGCGCACCCGCGACTTCCTGAAAACGGTGCTCACCCGCGGGTAAGCACCCGGCGCGTCACCCCCGAACCCGATCCCTGCCTCGTGGATAGCTACCATGCCGAACCTGAAGATCGACCGCGACCGCCTTTGGAGCACGCTGATGGAAACGGCGCGCTTTGGCGGCACACCGGACGGTGGCGTACGCCGCCTCGCCCTCAGCAATGAGGATCGTCAGGTGCGCGACTGGCTGCGGGATGCCTGCGAGGCGCTCGGCTGCACGGTCACCGTGGATGAACTCGGTAACATGTTCGCCCTGCGCCCCGGAGCCGATCCCGACGCGCTCCCAGTCGCAATGGGCAGCCACCTCGACACCCAGCCGACCGGCGGCAAGTTCGACGGGGTGCTGGGCGTGCTCGCGGGACTCGAAATCCTGCGAACGCTGGACGAGGAAGGCTACGTCACCCGTCGGCCTCTCATGCTGGTCAACTGGACCAATGAGGAAGGCTCGCGCTTCGCCCCGGCGATGATGGCATCGGGCGCTCATGCCGGCGTCTTCACCGCCGACTTCATCAACAGCCGCACCGACGCGCAGGGCGTCACCTTCGGCGCGGCGCTCGACGCCATCGGTTATCACGGCGAGACGCCGCTCGGCGCGGTGAAGCTCGGTGCCATGTTCGAGCTGCACATCGAGCAGGGTCCGGTGCTGGAGGCGGCGGGCGACACGATCGGCATCGTCAGCGGCGTGCAGGGCATGCGCTGGTATGACATCTCCATTGGTGGACGCGCCGCCCATGCCGGCACCACGCCGATGGCCCTGCGGCGCGACGCGCTGTGCGCGGCGGCGCATGTCATCCTGGAGGCGCGGCGTGTCGCGCTGGAGCATGGCGCGCTGGCCACCGTAGGTGAGATCGGTGTCGTCGAGGCCTCGCGCAACGTGGTGCCGGGCGAGGTGCGCCTCACGCTCGACCTGCGCCATCCCGAAAGCACGGTGCTCGATGCGATGGAGGCAGAACTGGGGGATTATCTCTCCAGCGCCGAGATGGAAAGCATGCCCGCGCGCATGACGCGGATCTGGAACAGCCCGCCTGTCACCTTCAACGATGAGTGCGTCGCTGCCGTGGCCGCCGGCGCCGCAGCGGAAGGTTTTCCGGCCCGGCGCATCGTGTCCGGCGCCGGCCACGATGCGGTCTACACCGCCCGCATTATGCCGACGGCCATGATCTTCGTGCCCTGCAAGGACGGGCTCAGTCACAATCCCGCGGAGAGCGCGACGCGCGAAGATTGCGGCGCGGGCGCGCAGACGCTGCTCAATGCGGTCGTCGCCTATGCCGACACATGAAAGTCGAGCGATCGCCTTCTGGCGCGGCGTGCGGCAGGCGCTCGATCACCTGCTCGGCCCCGACAGCGGCTTCGTCGAACGCCGGATTCCCTGCATCGACGATAAGGGCCGCCCCGTCATGCTGATCGAGCGGCAGAAGGTGCTGGGCGGCATGATGTTCTCCGGCCCGTCCCACGCAATGGGCACGCTGAGCTATATGACGGCCACGGGGCTGAATGTTGAGTTGGAAGCCGACGGCTCATTCATCGTGATTTCCACCGGCGACCGATTGCGACATGGTTGCTGACGGAAGCGCGATCTTCACTTCCAGCGCCTTGATGCCAATCGACATGCCCTTGGCCCGCGGGGGACAGATTGGAGCATCAAATCCCTCCGCCCATGTCGTGCGGCTCTCGTCCTCTGCGTGCGTCACAGGGCTATAGCGAACACATAGTTCTCTTCTTGGTCGCTCGCGGACCGGCATTGATGCTGAGGATATGCCTTGCGATCCGCAAGCCGCTCTGTCTCGCCCAAGACAGCATCGTGGGCGCGAGCATCGTCGCGGCGCCGTCAACCCCAGTTACTTCGAAGCCACGCCGGATCAACTCGCTCGCGATCGGCAGGCCTGAGCCGCATCCAATGTCGAGCACTGCCGACGCGGATGGCATGAGGTTGCAGAAGCGATCCAGCCACGGGCCCTCTACGAGAATGTCGCTGTAGTGGCCGCTGTCCGCCATGATCTCGGCCAGCGTCACGGCAACGGTCTCCCAGATCCCGGCTTCGCTCCACCACCGGAGCCGCCGATAGATAGTGTTCCAACTGCCATATTTGGGCGGCACGTCGCGCCACGGAGCGCCCGGGCGACGAGTCTGAAGACCGTCGACATGAAGGCATACCAGCAGATCGTCGAGTCTGAACTGAAGCGGCACTTCGATACGAACCCGACGCTCAAAAAGATTCGCGCGGGCGAAGCCGTATCCGAAGCCGACATTCAGGCCCTCGTTTCCCTCGTCTCAGGCGCCATACAGGACCCCTCGGTGCGGAGCCAAGCACCCGCGAAGGCATCGACGGTGAGTGCCGTCGATGCCCGTTGGGTTGCCAAACTTCAATCAACAAGGGCTCTCGTAGCAGCGGGCTCAGACGCCAACTTCTCCATATGCGGATCCGCAGGCAGCTGTAGTACGTGGGCGACCTGCCCTTCGCTCAACTGCGTGAGCAGGACAATTCTGCCGTCGGCAAACTCCAGCGCATCGTGATGCTCGTACGGATTGTCCTCGTTGACATGCCGGAACCGCGCCACCGTCTGTTTGACTTTGCGGGTCGAAAGGAAGGCGAGCCGCCATTCAAATTCGACTTCCTTCTCGAAGACCAGCTCCGTCCCGGGAAGTAGGCACACCGCAACTTCCGGCTCACCGACGGCAGCGAAGCCGCGGGTGGGTGTTTTCGAAAAGCGGGTCGACACGAGCTCGTCTCCAACCTTCGCTGGTCGAGAGGCGACAGACATAAGGCTGTAGTCGCACATGGAAAGCCTCCTCCGGCGGGGTAGCCAGGGTTGGCCACCCTTCCTGGAGCGATAATCCCACAGCGGGTGAGCCTGTTTCTCACAATGGGTCGCATACGTGAATTTGACCGGCGCGCTACGTTGCGCACGGCGTCGGAGCGGATCGTCAGAATGTTGCGGCGGTGTTGGGAGACGAGAGGCGGCGATAGTGATTTGCTAAGGTTGACCGACAGATTCTTGGAGCGATTGGGAAGCAGTGGGCGATCGGACCAAAAAGCCAAAGCCGATCAGCGTGGTTCAAGCGGCTGCAATCTTCATGGGATGGTGCCTGCTTCCACTTGCCTTCGTGCTCGGCGGCGGTCGATCAGTGTTGATCATGACCTCAGCAATAGCGGCTCTGGTCGTGCTGTTCGGCATGCTTGCCGCCATTCTCATTGCTGTATGCCAGCGGCGCTGGACAACCGCCAACCGCCTCGCCCTGACAGCGCTGCTGATGGTTGGCACGCTCTACATGGTAGAGCGCCATTCGACCGTTATCCGTTTCACTCTCGCGCGTCCCTTCTACGTTTCGGAGGTGCAGCAGCATTCACTGCAGCGAATGCGATGGGACTGGGCGGGCGGCATGGGATGGGAGGTATCGCTGCTTTACGACGCCTCCGGCGCGCCACCGGACTCAAACACGAAGGATGGCAAAGGCTGTACCCTGGATGTCCGTCGCTTAGACGCTCAGTTCTATCTCGATGGGATATTCTGCTAGCGCCAATGGGCGACTTCGCTATGCGGCGCGCCGCCGTTTTGGGCGCATGCGGCGCACCGCTAGCGCCACTAGAAACGCCGCGGTTCCTGAAACAAGCCCCTCCACCAGGCTAAGGAGTACAATGGGGACCAAGTATCCCAGATAATACGGCAGTCCGCCGTGAAATGCGGCGAGCAGTAGCGGCTGGATCATGGCGATCAGAGGAAGCCAGCGCACGAACTTCAGATAAGAGTCTGAGAAGCTTCCAGCAACCACACCGCCGGCCACAGTTACGACAGTGGTAACGAAAACAGGCGACACGGCCACGGCAAATTCCTCAGGCGACATTGCCATGGCAATCTCCGAAGATCGGAAGGACGGCAACCCTATTCACTAACGGGCTCCGTCGCCACCACTTCCTCGACTTACTTCAGGCCGCGCCGCAATAGGCCAGCCAGCGGCGCCACTCGATGCCGAAGCGCTGCATAGCCGCAGGGCTCGTGGCCGCTTGCTCCAGTCCTTAGCGTCCTTCTCGAAGGCGAGAAACGCTTCCGGGTTCGTTCGGCCGCAGTGCTGACAGCGCAGCCGCACGACGAAGTCGGCGATGCGCTCGCCGGGATCTGCGCCGATATCGATCAGCATGCGTCGATCGCCGATGCGACGGCGCCCGCACCGGCATTCCACACAGAGCCAGGCGGACAGGCTGGAGATTGGGGCATCTAGCCCAGTCATGGCGGCTTAAGGGGCGAGCCGCCTGATAATGTGCAGGGTGGTTACCAGGCGGCTCTTGGCTGCTTCCGGGGGGTTCATACGGGAGCAACCAATACGCTGAAGTCAAAGTGGGCGAGAGACTCGATACAGTAGCCCTCTTTCTCTCAGCGGATGCGGATCAGCATCGGTATCTCTGCACGGCAGGGCGCTACATCTGACACGGTCAATCAATGATCTTGACGACCTTGCGGCTCTTCGCTTCCACGATGACGCGTCGGTTGTTCACGACGGCAAAGCTGTAGTTGTCGTGCTTGGGCACCCGGCGAAGCGTGACGGTGTCCGGCAACTCGGAACCGACAATCACCTCACGCTCTACTTTCACTGAAGGGACGCTCTCCTTCGTGACATAGGTTTCCACCTCGGACGGAACCGTCACGACCGTCGCCTGAGAGAAGGCTGCGGATGGCACAAACACACCACCGACAATCAGCGTGGCATATACAAGAGTTCTCATTGGAGACCTCCACGATTAACGAGCAAACTAGCAATTCAGGTGACGATATATTGTTCCGCGTGAAAGATATTAAGTAATTATTCTGCAAAAAATGCGCACATGCAGCCACTCCGCGCCGAGAGGTGCGGCTTGTAAACCCTTCATCGTGAAAACGAATGGGGTGTGGCGCTTATTCCCAGTCGCGGTCGCGTACCCGGATTTTGCGCTGATAGTCGGCGCAGGCTGGCCTTGGCGCTCTCTGCCGCCGTATCAGCTAAAAAAGGCAGGCTGACCAGTGTCGCTGTGTGTGCCCCTCAGGAACTGATCCTCACCCGGATGTCTCTGGCGCCGTCGCTCCGGCGCAGCGTCAATGTCACGTCGTCCCCAGCCGGAGTGAGGCCAACGCGGTTGCGTAGATCCGCAGCGCTTTGATGTTGCGCCCGTTGACAGCCACCACCACTTCTCCGGTGCGCAATCCGGCCCCAACGCCTCTGCAATGCTGGCGTAACGTTCTGGACGGCAATGCCGATCTTGCCGCGGTGAACCTTTCCGTCGCGTACGAGCTGGTTCATCACCGATGCTGCGCAGCCCGCCGAAGATGCCGGACATCAGCGGACCTTCCACCGCATTGGCGCGGCCGGTGAGGACGTCATAGGTCCGCCGGGGGACTAAGGCGCTCTCCAGCATGCGTACCGGATTCAGCCGCTGCAGCGTCGAGAAACCGGCTTCCTGCTCGCCGACGTGCTTAAGCGCCGCGCGGACGATCGCGCCGTGGTTCGGTCCGACGACCTCGGCGAGAGCGATGTCTGTGGCCATCTTGTTCAGGTGGCCGGTCAGCATGCCGATGACGTTCTGGCCGGAGCCGTACTTGTCAGAGAGCCGTAGCCAAGCCTCGCCCATCGAACCATGCGCGGAGCCTGTCAGCTTCGGCAGTCCGTGGGTGGCGATGGTCAGGCCGAAGGCCACTCGGAGAAGGCTGTAGGTCAGCGGCTTTATCCGCTCGTAGAACGGCGCGAGGCCGGAGAGGATGAACGCGGTTTCGTTCCACATCGGATGCTCCTGTCGCGCGGGTCATGGGAACGGCGCCCGCCGATCGCGGACGCCGCCGATTGTTCGCGTCAGGCAAGCCTTGCGGGCTTGAGCAGGTCCGCGAGGCCGATGCGGCGGAGCATTTCGGCGCGCAGGCGGTCGAGCACTGCGAAACCAACGTTCGCGCCGTCCTCGGCCGGGTCGAAATGGATCCGGAACGGGCGCTCGCCAAAGGGCATGTCGACTGCCGCAACGATACGCTCGGCAACGCCAACGGGGTCGGCGCTGTCAGGAACGGTCGCCGCCAGAGCCGGCGGCAGGTCGTTCATGAAGCCCTTGTAGGGACCGACCTCGTATTCAGCGAGGCGCGCGGCGTCGGCGGGGCTGCCGGAATGCGCAAAGTGGTTGGTGCCCCTGGTGAAGGCTCCGGGGACCACAATCGTTGTCTCGATGCCCCAGCGGGCCAGCTCGCGGGCATATTGGACCGCCAGCGAGTCCATCGCCGCCTTGGCCGCGAAGTAGGGGGACAGATAGGGAGGTGTCCCGCCGGCTGAACTGGAACTCGACACCCAGACCAGAAGACCCTGCCGCTGTCTGCGCATGTACGGCAAGGCGGCGCGGTTCACGCGCTGCGTGCCCAGCACGTTGACATCGTACTGTTGGGCGAACTGCTCGGGCGTGAAGGCTTCCGCCGGGCCGAACATCATGTGTCCGGCATTGTGGACCAGCACGTCGATGCGGCCGCTCTCGGCAATGATCTTCGCGACCGCTTCGTTCGCCGAAGAATCCGACTGAACGTCTAGCTCGATCGGACGAATGTCGCTGCCTTCGATCGCCGCCAGCTCGGCGGCGTTCCGCGCGTTGCGCCCTGCAACGTCGCGCATCGAGGCGTAGACCGTATGGCCCGCCTGGGCGAGCGCTTCGGCGGTCATGCGGCCGAAGCCGCTGGACGCGCCAGTGATAAGAATGATCTTCTTGGACATGACGATCCTCCTTTGGAGAGTTGGGGTTCGGGCAATGGGTAAGCAGCCGTCAGAAGACGTTCGGCGCGCCGCCCTCGCGGGTGATCGCGCCGTGGACTTCGAAAGCGTTGCGCTCGACCCAATTGCGGTGGAGCCGGCCGTCGGGACCGACTTCGAGGATGGCGGTGCCCAACATCTCGAACGGCGCGCCGTTGGGCTCGGTGTTCATGAGACCGTTGTTGCGCCCGGTGACGCGCCAGCGGGATGCAACGCGGCTGCCATCGTGGTTCTGGAAGGTCTCGACGATGTAGAATTGAAAGTCAGCGACCTTCGCCTGAAAGTTCCGCACCCACGCCTTGAACTGAGCCCGCCCGACAATGTCGCTGCCGCCCGAGGTGATGACGAAATCCTCGTGAACAAGCTCGTCGATCGCTTCGGGATTGAGGCCCTGCCAGACCTCTCGCCAAAAGGTTTCAACGATGGTCACGCTGCTACGGTCGGTTATTTCATCCTCCTGTGAGATTGGGTTTCAGATGATCCCGCCGTTGGCGCGGAGGATCTGACCGTTGATCCAGGCCCCATCGCGGCCGGCGAGGAAGGCGACGGTGGCAGCGATGTCTTCGGGCCGGCCGAGCCGTTCCAGCGGGGCGAGCTTGGTCAGCCGGTCGATGGACTCCGGCGTGTTGGCATCGAGGAAAAGCGCCGTCGCGGTCGGCCCAGGGGCCACGGCGTTGACCGTGATGTTCCGCCCGCGCATCTCCTTGGCGATGACGTGTGTCATGGCCTCGACGCCGGCTTTGGTGGCGGCATAGACGGCGTAATTCGGGTGATACAGCCCGACTACGCTGGATGAGAGATTGATGATTCGGCCGCCCTCGCGCAGCCGCCGGGAAGCCTCGCGCAGGGTGTTGAAGCTGCCTTTCAGATTGACCGCCACCTGGCTGTCAAACAGCGCGTCGTCGCTGTCGGCGAGCCGCGCCACCTTCATGATTCCGGCGTTGTTCACCAGCACGTCCACACCGCCGAACGCGGTCTGTGCCGCGTCGAACATGCGCGCAACGGCGTTCGCGTCGCTCACGTCGGCCTGCGCCGCTATAGCTGTGCCGCCGGCCGCCTCTATCTGTGCGACCAAAGCCTCGGCGCCGGCCGCACTGCCGGCATAATTGACGACGACCGTGAAGCCGTCGGCCGCCAGTCGCTCCGCGATCGCCGCGCCGATGCCGCGCGACGCGCCGGTAACGATCGCGACCTTGTCCGTATCTCTGTTCATTGTGGAATCTCCTTCATCGTCACGGCCCTGCCGGGCTGCTGAGTGGCAATGTGCCCGCTGGTGACGTGGAGATAATCAGGCTAAATACAGCAACACTGTTCGCAATGATGGAATAATAAAAGCGCCATGGACCGGATCGAGGCAATGCGGCTGTTCACACGGGTAGTCGATCGGCGCAGCTTCACCGAGGCGGCGCACGACCTCGATATCCCCCGTTCAACCGCTACCCAGGTGATTCAGCAGCTCGAAAGCCGACTTGGCGTCAGACTGCTGCAGCGCACTACGCGCACCGTCCGGCCCACGCTCGACGGCGAGGCCTATTACCGGCGATGTCTTGCCATTCTCGACGACATCGAAGACGCGGAGGGCGCGTTCCGCGGCGCAGCCCCCAAGGGCATGTTGCGAGTCGAGGTGCAAGGCACGATCGCCCGTCACTTCCTGTTGCCCGGTCTGCCGACGTTTCTCGAACGCTATCCCGAAATCGAAATATCGATGAGCGAAAGCGACCGCTGGGTTGATGTGGTGCGCGAGGGGGTTGATTGCGTCCTTCGCTACGGGGCGCTGCCGGATAGCGATCTTGTCGCGCGGCCTGTCACGACGCTTGAGCGTATCACTTGTGCGGCGCCGGCCTATCTGGAGCGATACGGCTGCCCGGAGACACCGGATGATCTAAAGGATCATCGCGCGGTCGGCATCCGTTTGATCTCAACCGGCGCGCTCACGCCGATTGAATTCGTGCGAGCGGGTGGTGTGAGGCAGGTTGACATACCCGTACCATTTTCGGCCACTGGCACGGAAACGTTCCGTAGCGCCGTCCTGCTGGGGCTGGGGCTTGCCCAGATGCCGGTATTCCACATCGACCGTGATCTCGCGGAGGGGCGTCTCGTGCGCATCCTGGCGAACTATGCAACGCCATCGGCGCCGGTCTCGATACTCTACCCGCGCAGCCGGCAGCTTTCCCCACGCGTGCGGTTGTTTCTCGATTGGATGGTCCAGCGCTTCTCGGGCCCGCGGGGTTTATCGTAAACGGCATAGCCGATGAGCGGCCGCATTTGCCGCGCGCAAACAGAAAACGGCCAGGCTGCAAACGGCCACTTGCCGTAAGCAGTAGCGTCCACGCGCAAATGCGGCGGCGAAGCGCGGAAAACCGCGGCCTCAGACGGTCCTGGAGTAGCACAAACGGCGACACATATTCGTTATGTTTGTCCTGCGCGGGGCGCCACAGCATTAGAAGCGCGGAAATCGCCATTCCCAACTGAGGCCGTTCCCGAACAAAAGAGAGAACTCCGGCTGGTATGGGCCGTTTTCGGTCCGGCGGCTGGCACAGCGTGATCGCTGGGATACTTCCCGGACCCGCGCTCCAACTGATGCGCGCGGCACAGGCGGGCGACGCCGATCTGGTGAAGCAGATCGACGAGGCGTTTGCACCGCTCTGGTCGCTCTTCGCAGAGCACGGTAGTCTGCGGCTTATCTACGATATCGCCGAAATGTTGGGCCTGGTGGTCGGCAATCCTCCGCTGCCGCTCCGGCGCGCGAATGCCGAGGCGCGAGCCGAACTGGAACTCGTGATCGCGAGGTTGAGCGCGCTCTGAAAAAGCACCGCCTATACCGTGTGGACCGGCATCGGCGCGGTGGGAGCGTTCGTTGTTGACATCGTCGTTCTCGGTGAGGCGCTCACGGTCATGCGCGCCTTCGCGGCTTTGCTCATCGTCAGTGGGTTGGTGCTGATGAAGCTGGCAAGTCAACGTTGAGCAGACGAAAACCGATTGGACTTTCATTTGCTCAGTCTGCTTGTTGGCAACCGGCGCCAAGAACTGACTGGCAGGAAAGTCCCAGCATCAGCCGTTCCTGCAGTCGGCGACAAACATGAGTCTACGGTAGTTTCTGGGATCGGTCGCGATGTCCTGGAACGGCGGGAATACGGGCACAAAGCTCCCGCCGTCGTTGGATTTCCAATCGCTACAAGACGACCACCCAGTTCTCATCTTCATCATCTTGGGCGCGCCAAATATTCGCTAGACCACGCTTGAAGCACGCTCATGATGCCCATCTTGCCCGTGCCCGCTGGATGACTGAGAAGGGTTACAGGCACCTGCTTAAACCGCGCATGCAGTAAGGTGTCCCCGCCGCACCAATCAACACACGGCGACCCAAATTGTTCAGCCGGCGTAATACCTCGATTCCGATTATCTAGCGTCCCGCATTTCGACCGCCCCAGTACTCGAATCCATCCCCGGGCGGCGGCGGGCGAGGAGGAAACAGAATGGAGCCGTTGGAGGACTGGCGATCTCCGCAGTTCGAAGAGCGGTTGGGCCGCCTCGATCGGGGTGGCATCAGCTTTGAATTTCTTCGGCGCAACCGCCAATATCAACAGGCCTATGCGGACAAGGCTGGCGGCCATTTCCGATGGACGCTCGACCAAGACCGAGGCGATAGGCAACTCGCCCGTCGCTGGGGGCTTGCGTTTCCCGGCTGATCCCTCTGCGCCAGCGCTGACCAGTCGCCCAATCTGGCAGCCAAGGCACTTTCCTGCCGTACTTACTATCACAGCCGCTCCCGATGGCTTTGCGTCGTCGGTTCCTGATCCGCGCACGCTGATTGTCACTGGCAACGCAACCGACGATGGCCTGCACGCTCTCAAGCCGCTCCCGCCGCCGGCCTGCTGATCCTCGGCGACCTCAGCGTGCAGGGCAACATCAAGGGCGTAAGATCGTTGGTCGAACCTCTGCAAATCGGCGTGGACAACGGCGCCAAGCAGCGCTCATTCCGCTCGAGAACAAGCGAAGCTTCCTCAACGTCACCGGTGACGTGATGGAACATGTTGACCCAATCTTCTTCGGAGATGCAAAAACTGCCGCTCTTAAGCCCCTGGGCATGAACTAGCGGTGCTGATCAACTGGCGCTTTGGACGACGTTCGGCCCTAAGTCCCGTCTGGCTTCACCTTGTTGGGGACGTTCACCAGCCGCTGACGCGGTGGCGCGCTTTACGCGCGAACTGCCCGATCGCGATGCGGACGGCAATTCGGAGATGGTCATCCCCACGACCGGGGGGCGCTCGCTGCATGCCTATCGGGACGGCACGCTGCCGTCGAGTTTGCGCGATACATCTGCCGGCATGGGAAGGCGGGGAGAGGCCGCGAAATCGGCCCTGTGCTCCCCATACTCCCCCGACAATTTCTAGGGCATGGGTGACATCGTCTAAGTCATTGAAATTATTGGCGCACCCGGCACGATTCGAACGTGCGACCTTTGCCTTCGGAGGGCAACGCTCTATCCAGCTGAGCTACGGGTGCGTGGCTCGGTATCCCTTGAGCACCGCCTTGATAGTCGAACCGCGGGCCAGCGGCAACCGGTCCCGTTATTATCGCTCCTCGCCGAACAGCGATAATTGCTCGCCGGGCATGGGCGGGCGGCGGAAGTGGCGATTGGTCAGCCGCAAATGGCGCTTGTTCAGGCCAAGCCGCTCCGCCGCGATTTCGAAACGCCGCGCCACAGTCCAGGCATAGGGGCCGGAGCCCTTCATGCGCTGGCCGAACGTCGAATCATATTCCTTGCCACCATGCATCTCCTTCACCAGCGACAGCACATGGCGATAGCGGTCCGGGAAATGCGCCAGCAGCCATTCCTTGAACAGATCGAGGATCTCCAGCGGCAGCCGGATCATCACGTAGCCGGCCTCGGTGGCCCCGGCGGCCGCGGCGGTGTCGAGGATGCGCTCGAGCTCCGCGTCATTGATCGCCGGTATCATCGGCGCTGCGAGCACCGCGGTCGGCACCCCGGCCTCGCTGAGGCGACGTATGGTCTCGATGCGCCGCATCGGTGTCGCCGCCCGCGGCTCCATGGTGCGGGCGAGCTTGTGGTCGAGCGTGGTGACCGAGAGCGCGACTTTGACGAGGCCGCGCTCGGCCATGGGCGCGAGAATGTCGAGGTCGCGCAGGATCAGCGCCGACTTGGTCACGATGCCGACCGGATGGCCGAAATCGCGCAGCACCTCCAGGATGCGCCGCGTCAGCCGCCACTCGCGCTCGATCGGCTGATAGCCGTCGGTATTGATGCCGAGCGCGATGGTGCGCGGCTCATAGCCGGCCCGGGACAATTCCTTGGCGAGCAGCTCCGGCGCGTCGGGCTTGGCGAAGAGCTTGGTCTCGAAATCGAGCCCGGCCGAATAGCCCTGATAGGCGTGGGTCGGCCGCGCGAAGCAATAGACGCAGCCATGCTCACAGCCGCGATAGGGGTTGATCGAGCGGTCGAAGCCGACATCGGGCGAATTGTTGCGGTTGATGATAGTGCGCGGCCGCTCCACCGTCACGCTGGTGCGGAATGGCTGCAGTTCGTCGAGGCTTTCCCAGCCATCGTCGAACGCCTCGCGCGCATGCGGCTCGAAGCGGCCGGTGGCGTTGGAGACGGCGCCGCGCCCGCGCCGGCGCTCGTCATCCACGCTCGGCACCGGCGCGTCGGGCACCCCGATATCGGAGATGCCGGTAAGATCGCGCGCGGCGGCAGTGCGCTCCTGTTCCTGCTTCAGGCGGCGCTCCTCGCGGAGCCGGCCGACAATGCGCTCCGTGCGGCGCCCGACGCGAGGCGCCTCGGCCTTGGAGGCGGAGCCGGCAGCGGCAGAAGGGTTCTGTTCCATGGCGGAGTCATAGCGCACGAATAGGAACATAACAAGAACATCACGCGCGGAATGCAGCTTTCGCTATGCGCTGCGTTGGTGCGTGCTATAGGCAGACCAAGGGGTTGAAGGGGTATTCAAGGCGCGTGATCTCGGTTGTCATTCCCACGCAGGACACGGAGCGCCTGCTGATTCCGGCGCTCGCCGCGCTGGTACCAGGTGCCGCGGCCGGCGTGGTGCGCGAGGTGTTGCTGGTCGATGGCGGTGCGAGGTCCACAATCGAGGATATCGCCGACGCCGCGGGGTGCGAATATCTGCGAGGGCCGGCCGACAGCGGCGCACGCCTGCGCCAGGGCGCGGCGGCGGCGCGGGCGCCGTGGCTCCTGTTCCTCGAGCCGTGCGGCCTGCTGCAGGAGGGCTGGGCGCGCGAGGTCCGCAATTTTACCGATCAGGCCGAGCGCAATGGCACCACCGAGCGGCGCGCCGCCACCTTCCGCCTCGCGCTGGATGGTTTCGGCGTCGCTCCGCGCCTGAAGGAGGCCGCCGCTGTCGCGCGCCACGCCCTCACCGGCCGCCCTCGGCCGGAGCAGGGGCTCTTGATCCATCGGCGTCTCTATGAGGCGCTGGGTGGCCACGGCCCCGGCGCGCACGCGGCGAAGCGGCTCCTGGCGCGGGTCGGTCGCGGGCGCCTCGTGCTGCTGCGCTCGCAAATGCTGCTGCCGGAAGACTGAGGTCCAGGACCGCGCGTCGCAGGGCTGACTCCGCCTCTTCCCGTCCCTACGCTTGCTCGCGAAGGAGGGCACCTGACGGCCTTCCTCTCCCACCAGCGTCATCCCGGCCGAAGCGCAGCGTAGAGCCGGGATCGCGCGACATCAGAGAGCGTCACACGATCCCGGCTCGGCCTTCGGGCCGTCCGGGATGACGGCAAGTGGGGCAGGGCTAAACCGTCGCGCCCTTCGCCTTGGCGCGTTTCAGGTGCTCGTCGAGGCGCGGCAGTATCTCGACGAAATTGCACGGCTTGTGCCGGACATCGAGCTGGTGGACGAGGATCTCGTCCCAGGCATCGCGGCAGGCGCCGGGCGAGCCCGGCAGGCAGAACACATAGGTGGCGTTGGCGACGCCCGCCGTCGCCCGGCTCTGCAGGGTCGAGGTGCCGATCTTCCGATAGGAGACCATGTGGAACACCGTCGAGAAGCCTTCCATGCGCTTCTCGAACAGCGGCTCCAGCGCTTCCGGCGTCACGTCGCGGCCGGTGAAGCCGGTGCCGCCGGTGGTGATGACGACATCGATCGCCTTGTCGGCGATCCAGCCTTCCACCTTGCCGCGGATCGCCGGCACGTCGTCCGGCACGATGGCGCGGTCGCCAAGCCGGTGGCCCGCGGCCTCGATCCGCTCCGCCAGCGTCGTGCCGGAGCGGTCGTCCGCAAGGGTGCGGGTGTCGGAGACGGTGAGCACCGCGATGTTCAGCGGCACGAAAGGCTTGTCGATGATCTCGCTCATGCGCTCCAGATAGGCGTCAGATGGCGCCCTGGAAAGAGTTGCACTGGTTCATGTCGCCGCTCTTCAGCCCGCGCGTGAACCATTGGGTACGCTGCGCCGAGGTGCCGTGGGTGAAGCTGTCCGGCACCACATATCCTTGAGACTGCTTCTGCAGACGGTCATCGCCGATCGCCGAGGCCGCGTTCAGCGCCTCCTCGACGTCGCCGGCCTCGAGGATCTTCCACTGGGTATTGGCGTGATTGGCCCACACCCCGGCGAGGCAGTCGGCCATCAGCTCGACCCGCACCGAGAGCTCGTTCGCCTCGGCCTTGGAAACCTGGCGCTGGCGCTCCTGCACCTTGGGCAGCAGGCCCATCTGGTTCTCGACGTGGTGGCCGACCTCATGGGCGATCACATAGGCCGCGGCGAAGTCGCCGGGGGCGTTGAAGCGCTGCTTCATCTCCTGGAAGAAGGAGAGGTCGAGATAGACCTTCTGGTCGAGCGGGCAATAGAACGGCCCCATGGCCGACTGCGCCGAGCCGCAGGCCGAGCGCGTATAGCCGGAGAACAGCACCATGCCGGGCTTGTCGTAGTTGCGGCCCATCTGCTTGAAGATCGGCGTCCACACATCCTCGGTCTGGGCGAGCACGGTGGCGGCGAACTTGCCGAGTTGGTCGGAGGGCGCGCCCTGCTGGCCGGTGGGGGTGCTGGTCTGCTGGGTCGGGCTGCCGCCGCCGAACAGGATCTCCGCCCCACCCATCAGCAGCGCCGGGTTGATGCCGGTCGCCCATGCGATGAGGCCGACGACGATGATGCCGCCAATGCCGAGTCCGCCACGACGCATGCCGCCGCCGCCAAAGCCGCCGCCCTGGCCCCGGCGATCCTCGACATTGTCGCTCCGCCGGAAGTCTTCCCACTTCATCGCCGCCTCCAGATACGCGTGCCGCCCGCACTGCACCCCATTTATATTGTGATACTCGCCGCTTGTCCCGACAACGCGCATTTACCGATAACGTCTCGTCTTTCGGGTCTGCTTGGGGATCAGAGGGCCGTCGTTCCGGTGAGAAAGGCGGTCTCGACGGTGCCGAGCCCCTTCATGTCGATGCTGCCCCGCGCCTGATAGGCGAATGCCTCGCCCGCCAGCGCGCGGAACGCCGGCGTCACCTGGATGCGCCCCGGCTCGCCATAGGCCTCCATGCGCGCGGCAGTGTTCACGGCGTCGCCCCACACATCATAGGAGAAACGCGTCTCGCCGATGACGCCGGCGGTGGCCGGCCCGGCATGGATGCCGATGCGCAAGGCGAGCTTGCAGCTGCCGAGCGGCGGCAACCGTCCGGCCTCGTCGACGAGGGCGAGGGCGAAGCGGGCCATGGCCACTGCGCCCGCTTCGGCGCGTCCGTCGAGCCCGCCGGCCGCCATGTAGCTGTCGCCGATGGTCTTGATCTTCTCGACGCCGAACGCCTCGGCAAGCTCGTCGAACCGCCGCACCATGGCGTCGAGGAAAGCCACCACCTCTTCGGGCGGAAGGTTTCGGGCCGCGCTGGTGAAGCCGGCGAGGTCGGCGAACATCACGCTCAGATCGTCGATCCGCTCGGCGATGCCGTTCGCGCCCTGCTTGAGCCGCGTCGCGACATGTTGTGGCATCAAGGCGGCAAGCAGCGCCTCGGAGCGGGCATGTTCGGCCTCGCGGTTCGCCTCCGCCTGCCGGAGCGAGCTCAGCGCATAGAAGATCAGCAGCGCATTGATGGCGATGGTGTTGAGCATGGCGTGCGACGACAGCAGGCGGTGCAGCGGGTCGTCCTCGCCCAGCAGCAGGCCATGCTCGGGTGCGAGGGTCACGGTGATGGCGAGCACCACGGCGACCAGCACGAACCAGCCGACGAACAGGCGCCACCGCTCGACGCCGAACATGAACAGCATGGCGCCGGCAAGCGTGAAATAGACATGCAGCGCGCTCTCGGTGCCGAGCATCCAGACCACATAGGTGTTGCCGGCGAGGATGAGCAGCACGAGGCAGAAGGCGCCGATGTCCGGGCCGAAGCGGTGCAGCAGCGGCACCAGGAGCGCGGCGGCCGCGAAGACGAAATTGTAGAGCTGCACCGGCATCAGGCTTGCCGGCCCGTGCATGGCGTTGATCACGAGGTGCGAGCCGGCATTTGCCGCGGCCGCATAGGCGCCGAGATTGGTGAAGCGTTCGCGCCGTACGATCTGCGGGTCCGTGCTGACGATGCCGAACGAGGTGATGCGCTCGAGCCAGCCGGGCATGGCGAAACCCGGTCGCTCCGCCGCCCGCATCAGGTCGCGCAGACGTGCCATGCTGCCCTGCCTCTATCCGCCTCGCCCGCTTGTTAAGGGCATTTTGAGAGATGCGCAAAAGCGTGACCGCGATCACATCGGATGGATGTGCGGTTCCGTAAGGTTGGATCGTCACGAAGCAAGATGTTTCGGACCCCAACTAGGATCATCCCGATGTCAAACATCCAGTACAGCAAGACCCGCAAGCTTCTCACTGCCGCTGTCGCCGTCGTCGCCGTCAGCGGTGCCATGATCGCTACCGCCGGTGAAGCTTTCGCGGGTGGCAAGCATGGCCATCACGGGCGCCATCATGGCCATCGCTTCCATGGCAGCCATTTCAAGAACTTCTACTATGATGATTACTTCGCCTACTCGGCTCCGGAATGCTACTACGTCACCAAGTGGCGCGGCGGCTACAAGCGGATCGTCAAAGTGTGCGACCGGCCCTATTTCTGAGAGCCGTCCCTTGTCGATCACGGACCCGTCCGGCTCCGCCCACCGGACGGGTTTCGCGTCTCTGCCGGCTTTTGCTAAGGTCACCGCCCCTTGATGTTTGCGGACCTTGCATATGCCAGGCGCGGCGGCCCAGCCCGACAACCTGTTCGCCGCTTTGCCGAAGGCGCTGTCCGAAGCGCTCTTTGCCCGCGCCCACTTGATCGATCTGCAGGCCGATCAGACCCTCTTCGTCGCCGGGGATGCCGGCGACGGCTGCTATCATATCGAGAGCGGACTCCTGAAGGTGTCGGTGGTCTCCGCCTCCGGCCATGAGCGCATCCTCGCCATACTCGGCCCCCCGGTGCTGGTGGGCGAGCTGTCGCTCCTCGACGGCAGGTCGCGCTCTGCCAATGTCACGGCGCTGCGCCCGAGCCGGCTCGGCTTCATCAGCCGCAGCGCGTTCGATGCGGTGCTCGACGAGCAGCCTCGCCTGTGGCGCGAGGTCGCCGCCATGCTGGCGCTGCGGCTGCGCGAATCCAACAATGCCCTTGTCGCCACCAGCTTCCTGCCGCTGCAGGGCCGCGTCGCGCGGGCGCTGCTCGCTCTTTCCGATGCGTTCGGCGAGAAGCTGCCGCACCCGCCCGGCGCTGGCCGCGTGCTGATACGGCAGAAGGTGACGCAGTCCGATCTCGCCGCCATGGCCGGCATCGCCCGCGAGAATGTCAGCCGCATCCTGAACGGCTGGCTGCGCGACGGGCTGGTCAGCCGGATCTCCGGCTACTACTGCGTCGAGAAGCCGAAGGCGCTGGAGGCGCTGACGAAGGATTGACGTTATTTCCGTCGACGTCATCCCCGTGCGCCGTCATGGCCGGCCGCGTGCCGGCCATCTCGATTCTTCGTGCACCGTCAGGAATCGAGATCCCCGGGACAAGCCCGGGAATGACGACGTCCTTTGGGTAGACACATCAAGCCGCCGCTTCCGTCGCTCCGGCAAGGAACTGCCGCGCCAGGTTCACATCGGCCTGCGACAGGCCGTGTGCCGATGGCAGCATGCGGTGATCCACCACCGCGCCGGCATTGGTGAGCTGCGCCGCCAGCCGGCGGGCATTGTCTTCCCGTACGATCGGGTCGGCGATGCCGGACAGCAGCAGCACCGGCGTTCCGGGGATGCTCACCGCGGGAAGCTCGGTGAGCGGCACCATGGCGCGCAACAGCACCGCGCCGGCGAGCGCCTCCGGCCGCCGCAGCATCATCGCCGCGGCGATGTTGGCGCCGTTCGAGAACCCGACCGCGACCGGCGCGTCGAGCCCGTAGGCGGCGCGGGCCTCGGTGATGAAGCCGGCGAGCTCATCCGCACGCCGTCGAACATCCTCCTCGTCGAACACGCCCTCGCGCAGCCGGCGGAAGAAGCGCGGCATGCCGCCTTCCAGCACCTTGCCGCGCGGGGACAGCAGCGCCGAGCCCGGCGCGATCATCTGCCCGAGGGTGACGAGGTCGTTCTCATCGCCACCGGTGCCGTGCAGCAGCAGCAGTGGCGGGCGGCCGGCGAGCGTGGCCGGCTCGAAATGGTGGATGAAGGAAAGCGCTTTGTTCGTGGCCATCTGGCCTCCTCCGGACCGCGATGGTCCGTACTCCAGACATGAGGGGATGCCCCTCCCCGCGGGGGAAGGGGCGCAGCGTCACGCGACTTCGGGCAGCACCGCCTCGATCTGCGCGCGGCGGCCTTCGAGGAAGGGCGGCAGCTTCAGTGCCTCGCCGAGGCGCGCCACCGGCTCGTCCGCGGCAAAGCCGGGGACATCGGTCGCGATCTCGAACAGCACATGGCCGGGCTCACGGAAATAGACCGAGCGGAAGTAGTTCCGGTCCTTCTGCTCTGTGGTCCGGATGCCGTGGTTCTCGGCGAGCTTGCGCACCATCTCGGCCTCCGCCGCGTCGTCGGCGGCGCGGAAGGCGATGTGATGCACCGAGCCGCCGCCCATGCGGGCCGGCAGGAAACCGCCGGCACCATGGATGTCGACGATGCCGCCGATCTCCGTTCCCTCGGCCTTGAACCGCACCAGCGAGCCCTCGCGCCCGATCTCGGTGAAGCCGAGCACGTCGGTGAGGATGGCGCCCGTGGGCGCGGCGTCCGCCAGCAGCAGGTTCACGCTGTGGAAGCCGCGAATGGCGACCTCGGCGGGGATGTCGCCGTTCGTCCAGGCCGGCTCCCCGGTGATGCCGGGCCGGGCGACCAGAGCGAGGCGCATGCCGTGCGGGTCCTTGAAGGACAGCACGGTCTCGCCGAAGCGCTTCACCGGCGCCTGATGGGCGACGCCGTTCTCGACGAAGCGATGCGTCCAGTAGCCGATGGCGCCTTCCGGCACCCGGAACACGGTCTCCTGGGTCTCGCCGATGCCGAGCCGGCCCGGCGCCACATGGTCCCACGGGAAGAAGGTGAGGATGGTACCGGGCGATCCGGTCTCGTCGCCATAATAAAGGTGATAAGTGCCGGGATCGTCGAAATTGACAGTCTTCTTCACCAGCCGCAGGCCGAGCGTGCGGGTGTAGAACTCGACATTGCGGCGCGCGTTGCCGGCAATCGCGGTGACATGATGGATGCCATGGTGGTTCATGTGTGTGCCCTCGGTTGGGACGGCTTGATCGCCCTGTATGGCCTTTCAAATAAGCCAACTCATCGCGCATTCCATCAAAGTCCGATTGCATTGACGCAATCGCGTGAGTGCCCTTATATCGGGACCAGGAAACCGACGACCTCAGACTGATCTCGTGCAGCGGAGCGGATGATGGCCGAGCCTTTCAAGAATCTCGCCTGGGACGATTTCCGGCTGATCAAGGCAGTCGCCGATGCCCGCGGCCTGCCCGCCGCGGCGGCGCAGATCGGGGTCAATCATTCCACCGTGTTCCGCCGGCTGAAGCAGATCGAGGACACGCTCGGCAACGCGCTGTTCGAGCGCCACCGCACCGGTTACGCGCTCACCCCGGCCGGCGAGGAGATGGTGACGCTGGCCAACCGGCTCGACGAGGAGATCACCGCGGTCGGGCGCAAGCTCGCCGGGCGCGAGCCCTCGCCCGCCGGCGAATTGCGCGTCACCACTAATGATTCATTGCTGATCCATCTCTTGATGCCTCTGCTCGCCGGCTTCCGCGAGCGCTATCCCGAAGTGCGGCTCGATGTCGTTTTGACCAACCAGGCGCTGAATCTGTCGAAGCGCGACGCCGATGTCGCCATCCGCGCCACCGACCAGCCGCCGGAGAATCTGGTGGGGCGGCGCGCGGCCCGCATCGCCTGGGCACTCTATGGCCGCGCCATCGATTTCCCCGAGCCCGGGGCGATCGACCAGGAGGAGTTGAAGACGCGCAACTGGGTGTCGCTGGGCGACAATCTCGCCCAGCTGAAAGCCGTGAAGTTCGTGCAGGAGAATGTCGCGCCGGAGCGCGTCGTCTACAAGATCAACACCGTGCTCGGCCTTGCCGAGGCGGTAGAGGTCGGGCTCGGCATCGGCCATGTGCCCTGCCTGATCGGCGACGCGCGCCCGACCTTGGTGCGGCTCGCCCCGCCCGACCCCGCCTATGCCGCAGATCTCTGGCTGCTCACCCATCCGGACCTGCGCCACGCCCCCCGCGTGCGCGCCTTCCTCGATTATCTCGCGGTGGAGTTCGGCAAGCTGCGCCGCTTCATCGAGGGCAATCCGGGGCCGGTGGTGGAGAGCGTCGCGGCGCAGGCGTGAGGTGCTTCCCTCTCCCGCTTGCGGGGTAGGGTGGCCGGCGGAGCCGGTCGGGAGGGCACGGCCGGGTGCTGCCGGAACGGCCCCCACCCCAACCCTCCCGCGCAAGCGGGAGAGGGAGCAAGAAAAGCTACCCCTTCGCCTTGGCCAGTAGCGCGTCGCGCAGATTGGTGATGTCGTCGGTCAGCTTCTCGATCCGCGCGCGGTCGTGCTCGAAGCAGATGCCGACCTCGTTCGGAAGCGAGCGCGCCTTCTCGCGTAGCGCCTTGCCCTTCTCGGTGAGATGCACCAGCACCTGGCGCTCGTCCGCCTTGGCACGGGTGCGGCGCACCAGCCCCGCTACCTCCATCCGCTTCAGCAGCGGCGTCACCGTATTGGTCTCGAGCAGGACCCGCTCGCCGATCTGGCCGACGGTCAGCCCGTCCTCGCGCCACAGCGTCACCATGGCGACGTATTGCGGATAGGTGAGGCCAAGCTCATCGAGGATCGGCTTGTACAGCCGGTTGAACGCGTGATTTGCCGAATACACCGCGAAACAGAGCAGATTGCTGAGTTTCAGGCCCTCGATATGGCCCGGATCGCCGGTCTCGGACGGTTCGCTCTCGAGCGCCTTGCTCTTGAGCGCCTGGCTTTTGGACATGGAACACTGACCGTGCGGAACTTGGACTCCTAATTTGGATCGCACGCGCCGTGATCACAAGGTGTTCCCGCAATAGTAGCGCCTGCCCGCGCGTAATCGTAAGGCGCCGGCCTCTCTTTATGCATCTCTTATGCCGACCCGTGGCATTCCGGATCGAACCCTTATCGGGCCGCGCCTAACTGGTGCTGCGACCCCGAAGGAGGGCCTGTTCCATGATGGACATCATCTACATTGTCGTCGGCGTCGGCTTCTTCGTGCTGATGGCCTCCTATGCACGCTTTACAGCGAGGGGGTGAGGGGATGTTTGACCTTGTCCTCGGCGCCGTCGTCTCGCTCGGCCTCGCCGGCTATCTCGTGACCGCGCTGCTGCGGCCCGAGAAGTTCTGACGCACGCCGCCCCAACCATTCCCAGAGAAGAAGCCCCGCCATGACCGCAATCGGCTGGCTGCAGATAGCCATCATCCTCGCGCTCGTGCTCCTTGCCGCGGTGCCGCTCGGCACGTTCATGGCCCGCGTCTATGCGGGCGAGCGCACATTCCTCACCCCGGTCCTCGGCCCGGTCGAACGTCTGCTCTACCGCATCTGCGGGGTCGACGAGAGCAGGGAGCAGAGCGCACTGGGCTATACGCTCGGCATGCTCGCCTTCAGCGCCGCCGGCTTCGCCCTGCTCTATGCGCTGCTGCGCCTGCAGGGCGTGCTGCCGCTGAACCCGCTCGGCTTTGCCGGCCTCACGCCGGACCTCGCCTTCAACACCGCGGTCAGCTTCGTCACCAACACCAACTGGCAGTCCTATGGTGGGGAGACCACCATGAGCCTCTTCAGCCAGATGGCCGGGCTCACGGTGCAGAATTTCGTCTCCGCCGCCACCGGCCTTGCCTTGGCCGTGGCGCTGGTGCGGGCGTTCTCGCGCTCGAACTCGGCGACGGTGGGCAATTTCTTCGTCGATCTGACCCGCTCGGTGCTCTATGTGCTGCTGCCGCTGGCGATCGTCACCGCGTTGATCCAGGTGTGGATGGGCGTGCCGCAGACCCTCGACGCCAGTGCCGCCGTCACCACGGTGGAAGGCGCGCAGCAGACCATCGCGCTCGGTCCGGTCGCTTCGCAGATCGCCATCAAGCAGCTCGGCACCAATGGCGGCGGCTTCTTCAACGTCAATGCCGCGCACCCCTTCGAGAACCCGACCGCGCTGTCGAATGCGCTCGAGATCTGGCAGATGCTGGTGGTCTCGACCGCCCTCATCTTCGCCTTCGGCCGCCTGATCGGCGACCGGCGCCAGGCGCGCGCGCTGCTCGGCGCCATCGCCATCATCCTCATCGCCGGCATCGGCATCGCCTATTGGGCCGAGGCTGCGGGCACGCCGATGCTGCATGCCGCGGGCATTGATCCCACCGGCGGCAATATGGAAGGCAAGGAGGTCCGCTTCGGCCTCGCCGCGTCTTCGCTGTTCGCCGTCGTGACCACCAGCCTGTCGGATGGCGGCGTCAACGCGATGCACGGCTCCTTCACGCCGATCGGCGGCATGGTGCCGATGTTCCTGATCCATCTCGGCGAGATCCTGCCGGGCGGCACGGGCTCGGGCCTCTACGGCCTGCTGGTCATGGCCATCATCGCCGTGTTCGTCGCCGGTCTCATGGTCGGGCGCACGCCGGAATATCTCGGCAAGAAGATCGAGGCCAAGGAGGTGAAGATGGCGGTGCTCGCCGTGCTGATCCTGCCGATCGCCATCCTCGGCTTCTCGGCGGTCGCCGCGGTGCTGCCGGTCGCGCTCGCCGGTCTCGGCAATGCCGGACCGCACGGGCTCTCCGAGATCCTCTATGCCTACACCTCGGCTACCGGCAATAACGGCTCGGCCTTTGGCGGCCTCTCCGCTAACAGCCCGTGGTGGAACACCACGCTGGGCATCGCCATGCTGCTCGGCCGCTTCACCTACATCGTCCCGATGATGGCAGTCGCCGGCTCGCTGTCCGCGAAGACGCGGCTCACCGCCTCGTCCGGCACCTTCCCGACCCATGGGCTGCTGTTCGTCGGCCTCCTGGTCGGCGTCATCCTCATCCTCGGCGGTCTCCAGTTCTTCCCCGCGCTCGCCCTCGGCCCGATCGCCGAGCAGGTGCAGATGCTGGCCGGCAAGACATTCTGATCATCGCCGTATCGGAGAAAACCAATGTCCACCAAATCCCTGGCGGCGAAATCAGGCTCCGCCTTCGCTTCGCCCGAACTTATCGTGCGGGCGGTGCGCGACGCCTTCGTCAAGCTCAACCCCGCCATCCTGATGCGCAACCCGGTGATCTTCGTCACCGAAGTGGTGGCTGCGCTCGTCACCGTTCTGTTCGTGCGCGACTTCCTCGCCGGAAACCGGCTCGCCTTCACCGGCCAGATCATGGCCTGGCTGTGGTTCACCGTGTTGTTCGCCAACTTCGCCGAGGCCATCGCCGAAGGCCGCGGCCGGGCGCAGGCCGATACGCTGCGCAAGGCGCGCACCGACACGGTGGCCCGGCGCATGCGCGATCCCAAGGATCGCATGCGTCTCGAAAAGGTCTCGGCGCTGGACCTGAAGGTCGGTGACCTGGTCTTCGTCCAGGCCGGCGAACTGATCCCCGGCGACGGCGAGATCGTGGAAGGCATCGCCTCGGTCAATGAGGCTGCCATCACCGGCGAATCCGCGCCCGTCATCCGCGAGAGCGGTGGCGACCGCTCGGCCGTGACCGGTGGCACCACCGTCATCTCCGACTGGCTCGTGGTTCGCATCACCGCGGCGCCCGGCTCCTCCTTCCTCGACCGCATGATCGCCCTTGTCGAAGGCGCCGAGCGGCAGAAGACGCCGAACGAGATCGCGCTCTCGATCCTGCTGGTCGGCATGACGCTGATCTTCCTGATCACCGTGGTCTCGCTCGCCGGCCTCGGCCGCTACTCGGCCGCCGAAGTGCCGGTGCCGATCCTGGTTGCGCTGCTCGTCACGCTGATCCCCACCACGATCGGCGGCCTGCTTTCCGCCATCGGCATCGCCGGCATGGACCGTCTCATCCGCCACAATGTGCTCGCCATGTCGGGCCGTGCGGTGGAGGCGTCCGGTGACGTCGACACGCTGCTGCTCGACAAGACCGGCACCATCACCTTCGGCAACCGCATGGCCACCGAGATCATCCCGGTGCCGGGCGTCTCCGAGCAGGAAGCGGCCGAGATCGCGGTGCAGGCGAGCCTTGCCGACGAGACCGCGGAAGGCCGTTCGATCCTGGCGCTCGCCCGCGAGAAGTTCGGCATCGCCATCCCCGAGGACGCACCGGACGGCGCGAACGTCATTCCCTTCTCCGCTTCGACCCGGCTCTCCGGCGTCGATATCGGCGACCGGCACATCCGCAAGGGGGCGATCGACGCGGTGAAGCGTTTCGCCTCGGGCATCACCGATCGTCCAGTCCCCGATATCCCGGCCTTCAGCGCCGCGGTGGAGCGCATCTCGCGTTCCGGCGGCACGCCGCTCGGCCTCGTCGAGAACGACCGGCTGCTCGGCGTCATCCACCTGAAGGACGTGGTGAAGCCGGACATCAAGGACCGCTTCGCCGAGCTGCGCCGCATGGGCATCCGCACCGTGATGGTGACCGGCGACAATCCGATCACCGCGGCGGCCATCGCCTCCGAGGCCGGCGTCGACGACTTCATCGCCGAGGCCACCCCGCAGGACAAGCTCGCCTATATCCGCAACGAGCAGCGTCAGGGCCGTCTCGTCGCCATGTGCGGAGACGGCACCAACGACGCGCCGGCGCTCGCCCAGGCCGATGTCGGCGTCGCCATGCAGACTGGCACCCAGGCCGCCCGCGAAGCCGGCAACATGGTGGATCTGGACAGCGACCCGACCAAGCTCATCGAGATCGTCGGCATCGGCAAGCAGTTGCTGATGACGCGCGGCGCGCTGACCACCTTCTCGATCGCCAACGACGTG
>JAQSWY010000222.1 GCA_029266425.1 Xanthobacteraceae bacterium | reverse complement strand
CGACGGCCGGCCCGTCCGCCGGCGAGCCGGCGGCAGGCGTCTCAGCTATCGTGCTCTCGGGCACTCGCAATCCAATCGTAATGCCGGCCCCGACCGGAGGCTCTTGAGCCTCCACGGGAAAGGGAATGCATGACGCAAGGTGACTCTAGCACGCCTTGCGGCGAGTTGATGGCCGCGAAGGGGTCCCGCGGTCAAGCCAGCGGGCTAGACAGAAAGGAAAGTGATCACATCATCATTATTTCTCGTGAGCGCCCGCTGCCCACGCATTATACATGACTAAAAAAGCGCGGCTGTCCCTACCCACCGCCCCGACCGGAGCTCATCATGTCTGTCGCTTACGATTTCGGCGCGAATGCCAATGCCAGCCCGAACGACCTCGAGGCGTTCTTCATGCCCTTCACGCCCAACCGGGCGTTCAAGGCGCGGCCCCGCCTGCTGTCGCGCTCGAAGGACATGCACGCTGTCGCGCTCGAAGGACATGCACTACTACACGCCGGAGGGCCGGGCGGTGCTCGACGCGACCGCCGGCCTGTGGTGCGCCAATGCCGGCCACAACCGCGATCCCATCGTTGAGGCGATCCAGAGCCAGGCGGCGGAAATGGACTTCGCCCCGCCCTTCCAGTACGGCCATCCCAAGGCCTTCGCGGTCTCGGCCCGCATCGCCGCGCTGGCGCCGGGCGACCTCGACCACGTCTTCCTGTGCAATTCCGGCTCCGAGGCCGGCGACACCGCGCTGAAGATCGCCCTCGCCTATCACGCCACCAAGGGCAATGCGACGCGCACTCGCCTCATCGGCCGCGAGCGCGGCTATCACGGCGTCGGCTTCGGCGGCATCTCGGTCGGCGGCATCTCGCCTAACCGCAAGATGTTCGGCTCGCTGCTGCCCGGCGTCGACCACCTGCCGCACACCTATAACCGCGAAAAGCAGGCCTTCTCCAAGGGCGAGCCCGAGTGGGGCGCCGAGCGCGCCGACGCGCTGGAGAACCTCGTCGCCCTGCACGACGCCTCGACCATCGCCGCGGTGATCGTCGAGCCGATGGCCGGCTCCACCGGCGCCATCCCGGCGCCGCAGGGCTATCTCAAGAAGCTGCGCGAGATCTGCGACAAGTACGGCATCCTGCTCATCTTCGACGAGGTCATCACCGGCTTCGGCCGCCTCGGCTACGCCTTCGCCGCCGAGCGCTACGGCGTGGTGCCGGACATGATCACCTTCGCCAAGGGCGTGACGCGGTGCCGATGGGCGGCGTGCTGGTGCGCAAGCACATCTACGACACCTTCGTGAAGAGCGACGATCCGGTCATCGACCTGTTCCACGGCTACACCTACTCGGCGCATCCCCTCGCCTGCGCCGCCTCGCTCGCCACGCTCGACCTCTATCGCGACGAGGGCCTGTTCGAGCGGGCGCGCGCGCTGGAGCCGGTCTGGGCCGACGCCTTCCACTCGCTGCGTTCGAAGCCGGGCGTGCTCGACATCCGCACCGTCGGCCTCGTCGGCGCCATCGACTTCGAATCGCGCGCCGACGGCGTGGGCCGCCGCGCTTATGAAGGCATGGAGCGGCTGTTCCACGACGAAGGCATGATGGTGCGCACCGCCGGCGACACCTTCGCCGTCAGCCCCCTCCGCAGACGATCCCGGATACGGCCTGACGGCCGTTCCGGGATGACGTTCAATAGTTCCGGGATCGGGCAACCGGCTGTATAGCCATCGCCCGATGCCGGTCTCCTTCTCCACGCCCCTCCCCATCGACGACGCCCTGCCGGCGCTGACCGCGGCGCTGCGCGAGAGCTCATCCGCCGTGCTGGTGGCGCCGCCCGGTGCGGGCAAGACCACGCGCGTGCCGCTCGCACTGCTGGACGAGCCCTGGGTCGCCGGCCGCAAGCTTCTCGTGCTGGAGCCGCGCCGCATCGCCGCTCGCGCCGCCGCCGAGCGGATGGCGTCTTCGCTCGGCGAGAGCGCCGGCCAGACGGTCGGCTACCGCGCCCGCTTCGGCTCGAAGATCGGGCGCAGCACGCGCATCGAGGTGATCACCGAGGGCATCTTCACCCGCATGATGCTCGACGACCCGGAATTGTCGGACGTCGCCGCCGTGCTGTTCGACGAGTTCCACGAGCGCAGCCTCGACGCCGATCTTGGCCTCGCCCTCGCCTTGGATGCGCAAGGCGCGCTGCGCGAGGACCTGCGCATCCTGGTGATGTCCGCCACGCTCGACGGCGCCCGCGTGGCAAAGCTGCTCGGCGAGGCACCGGTGATCGAGAGCTTAGGGCGCGCCTTCCTCATCGAGACCCGCTATCTCGGCCGCGACCCGCGCGCGCCCATCGACCGGCAGATGGCGGATGCGGTGCTGCGTGCGCTGAATTCCGAGACCGGTTCGGTGCTCGCCTTCCTGCCCGGCGCCGCCGAGATCCGCCGTACCGAGCGCGTTTTGCGCGAGGCGATCCGCGATCCCGCCATCGACATCGACCCGCTCTATGGCGCGCTGGACTCGCGAGAGCAGGACCGCGCCATCGCCCCCGCACAGGCGGGTCGGCGCAAGGTCGTGCTCGCCACCTCCATCGCCGAGACCAGCCTGACCATCGAGGGCGTGCGCATCGTGGTCGACAGCGGCCTCGCCCGCGTGCCGCGCTTCGAGCCCGGCGTCGGGCTGACCCGGCTGGAGACCGTGCGCGTCTCGCGGGCCGCCGCCGACCAGCGGCGCGGACGCGCGGGCCGCACCGAGCCGGGCATGTGCCTGCGCCTCTGGAACGAGCCGGAGACCGCGAGCCTGCCGGCCTATGCGACGCCGGAAATCCTCGCCGCCGACCTCTCG
>JAQSWY010000047.1 GCA_029266425.1 Xanthobacteraceae bacterium | reverse complement strand
CCGCCGCGTAGTCCGCGTCGAGCACTCCGGAGCGCAGCCCCGCGCCCGAGGCCACGACCACATCCGCGCCCAGCCCGATAAACCGCTTCGCCGTGTCAGCAGACAAGGCAACCCGTGGCTCCAGATCAGGGCTCTCCGACAATACGCTTATGCGCATGCTTCCTCCGACATTGTTCTTGTCATGTCTCGTCCAGATCTATGCTTCCAATACAACAAGAAGATCTTTCGCATCGATCGAATTGCCCGGCGATACCAATACCTCCGCAATCGTTCCGGAGCGCGGCGCGTGCAGCGCTGTCTCCATCTTCATCGCCTCGATGGTGAGCAGCACGTCGCCGGCCTTCACCTCCTGCCCGGTGTGGACGCCGAGCGAGGAGACCGTGCCCGGCATCGGGGCGGCGACATGGAGGTCATTGCCCTCCTCCGCCTTCGGTCGGCCGACAACCTTGGGCACGGCCGCACGGTCGGCGGTGACGATCATCCGCGGCTGGCCGTTCAATTCGAAGAACACTTCGACCAGGCCGTCGTCGCGGGTCTCGCCGAGCGCGGTGAGCCGCACCAGCAGGGTCTTGCCGCGCTCAATCTCGATAGTGATCTCATCACCGGGCTTCATCCCGTAGAAGAAGACTGGGGTCGGCAGGGTCGAGACCGGCCCGAACTTCGCCACCACCGGCGCGAAATCCGAGAACACCTTCGGATACATCAGATAGGAGGCGAGCTCCTTGTCGCTCGCGATGCGGCCGAGGAGCTTCGACACTTCGGCGCGCTCGGCCTCGAGGTCGGCATCCGGAAGCAGCGAGCCGTAGCGTACCGTGATCGGCGGCTCGCCCTTCAGCGCCTTCTTCTGCAGGGCCTCGGGCCAGCCGCCGAGAGGCTGGCCGTATTCGCCGTGAAGCATCGCCACCGCCGAGGCCGGGAAGGCAACGTCGCGCTTCGGATCGAGCACGTCGGCGGCGGACAGCCCCTGGCTCACCATCATCAAAGCGAGGTCGCCGACGACCTTGGAGGACGGCGTCACCTTGATGATGTCGCCGAACAGGTCGTTGGCGTCGCGATAGGCCTTCGCCACCTCGTGCCAGCGGCTCTCCAGCCCCATGGAACGGGCCTGCTCCTTGAGATTGGTGAACTGCCCGCCAGGCATTTCGTGCAGATAGACCTCCGACGCAGGCCCCTTCAGGTCGCTCTCGAAGGCGGCATACTGGGCGCGCACGCCCTCCCAATAGAAGCTGATGCGGCGGATCGCCTCCGGATCGAGCCCGGTGTCGCGCTCCGAGCCGCGCAGCGCTTCGACGATGGAGCCGAGGCAGGGCTGCGAGGTCATGCCGGACATGGCGTCCATGGCGAGGTCGACGGCGTCGGCCCCCGCCTCCACCGCCGCCAGCACCGAAGCGCCGGCGACGCCCGAGGTGTCATGGGTGTGGAAGTGGACGGGGATGCCGATCTCTTCCTTCAGCGCCTTGAACAGCACCTTGGCCGCCGCCGGCTTGACCAGACCGCCCATGTCCTTGAGGCCGAGGATGTGGATGCCGGTCTTCTCCAGCTCTCTGGCCATGGAGACGTAGTATTTGAGATCGTACTTCGACCGCGCCGGGTCGAGCATGTCCCCGGCGTAGCAGATGGCGCCTTCCACCAGCTTGCCGGTCTTCAGCGCCTCGTCGATCGAGACCCGCATGTTCTCGATCCAGTTGAGGCAGTCGAAGACGCGGAAGATGTCCATGCCGGCATCTGCCGCCTGGCGGATGAAGAAGCGCACCACATTGTCGGGATAATTGGCGTAGCCGACGCCATTGGCGCCGCGCACCAGCGTCTGGGTCAGGATGTTCGGCACGCTCGCGCGCACCTTGGCGAGCAGTTCCCACGGATCTTCCGACAGGAACCGCATGGCGACGTCGAACGCCGCGCCGCCCCAGCACTCCAGCGACAGCAGCTCCGGCACGCCGCGCGCATAGGAATCTGCGACGCGCGCAATGTCATAGGTGCGCATGCGGGTGGCGAGCAGCGACTGGTGGGCGTCGCGCATCGTGGTGTCGGTGATGAGCACCCGCTTCTGCTCAAGCATCCAGTCGGCGAAGCCCTTCGGGCCGAGCCGGTCGAGCAATTGCCGCGTGCCCGGCGGCGGCTCGTTGAGGAAGGAGGGCGGTTCCGGCACCCGCGCGCTGGCGGAAGGCTGGGCACGGCCCCTGGTTTCCGGATGGCCGTTCACCGTGACGTCGGCGATCCAGGCCAGCAGCTTGGTGGCGCGGTCGCGCCGGGCGCCGAAATCGAACAGCGCGGGCGTGGTATCGATGAAGCGAGTGGTGTAGCGGCACGCGGTGAAGTCGTCGTGCGTCAGCACATTCTCGAGGAAGGGCAGATTGGTGGCGACGCCGCGGATGCGGTATTCGCGCAGTGCCCGGTACATGCGGGCGATCACCTCCTCGCCGCTCGGCGCCCAGGCGGTGACCTTTTCCAGCATCGGGTCGTAGAAGCGCGTGACCACAGCGCCCGAATAGGCGGTGCCGCCGTCGACGCGGATGCCGAAGCCCATGGCGCCGCGATAGGCGGTGATGCGGCCATAGTCCGGGATGAAGTTGTTCTCCGGATCCTCGGTGGTGATCCGGCATTGCATGGCATGGCCGTTGAGGCGGATCTCGTCCTGCGGCGGGATGCCGGTCTCGGCCAGCTCGCCTATATGGCCGCCTTCGAGGATCTTGATCTGCGCCTTGATGAGATCGAGGCCGGTGACGACTTCGGTCACCGTATGCTCGACCTGGATGCGCGGATTGACCTCGATGAAATAATAGGCGCCGGTGTCGGCATCCATCAGGAACTCGACGGTGCCGGCGCCGATATAGTCGGTCGCCTTGCCGATCGCGAGCGCGGCGTCGGTCAAGCCCTTGCGGACCGTCTCGTCGACATAAGGCGCCGGCGCGCGCTCAATGACCTTCTGGTTGCGCCGCTGGATCGAGCAGTCGCGCTCGAACACGTGCACCAGATTGCCGTGGCTATCGCCGAGAATCTGCACCTCGACGTGCCGGGCGCGGCGCACCAGCTTTTCGAGATAGACCTCGTCCTTGCCGAAGGCGGCCTTTGCCTCGCGCTTGGCGGTCATCACCGCATCGAGCAGCTTGTCCTCGTTCTCGATCGGGCGCATGCCGCGCCCGCCGCCGCCCCAACTCGCTTTCAGCATCACCGGATAGCCGACCGCGGCCGCCTGGCGCAGCACCTCGGCTGGATCGTCCGGCAGCGGGTCGGTCGCCGGCATCACCGGCACGCCGACCGAGATGGCGAGATTGCGCGCCGCCACTTTGTTGCCGAGGTCGCGCATGGTCTGCGGCTTCGGCCCGATGAAGACGATGCCGGCCTCGGCGCACGCCTCGGCGAATTCCGGGCTTTCGGAGAGGAAGCCGTAGCCCGGATGGATGGCGTCGACCTTCGCCTCCCTGGCGACGCGGATCACCTCATCGATCGAGAGATAGGCGTCGATCGGGCCGAGCGGCTTGGCGAGCCATGGGCCGCGGCCGATTAGATAGGCTTCGTCCGCCTTGAAGCGGTGGAGCGAGAGCTTGTCCTCTTCGGCGTAGATGGCGACGGTGCCGATGCCGAGCTCGGTCGCAGCGCGGAACACGCGGATCGCGATCTCGGATCGGTTGGCGACGAGGAGCTTCGTGATTTTCCGGGTCATGGGTGCGGCCAGCCTGTGATGATGCCTTGAGCAATCGATACCTGCGTAGACCTTCACCCATGCCGATCGGCCCGTCTCCTGCGGAGATGCGAGCCCCCGTCATGACCCCGCCGCGGCAAGCGCCGCACGGTGCCAGGATGCAGGACGCCTCGTGCGATGCATCAGCCATGCCGCGGCATGCGAGCGCATCCCGCGAGACTTCCCGCGAGGAAGACCGTATTGGTATACAGAATTACGAATGCCAGCAAGAGGCTCCGGTCATTGGTCGAAAGTCGTACCCTTTGCCGGCATCGTCGCCAAATCGACACGCTGCGGTGCAAGATAACTGCCGAGAGACAGCGTGCCGGTTTTGGTTCATATCAGCACCTCGGCGGCGAGACGCGACACCCGGCGAGAGGCCGGTCACCAGACGGAGGAACCTATGCACAGCAGGCGGGAACGCGCGACCAAGATCGTGGCGACCCTCGGCCCCGCTTCTTCGAGCCCGGAGAAGATCAAGGCTCTCTTCGAGGCGGGCGTGGACGTCTTCCGGATGAATTTCAGCCATGGCACGCAGGCCGACCATGGTCGCATCTATGGCATCGTCCGTGCGCTGGAGAAGGAAACCCACCGTCCGATCGGCGTGCTCGCCGACATGCAGGGCCCGAAGCTGCGCCTCGGCAAGTTCATCGACGGTTTCATCACGCTTACACCGGGCACGACCGTGCGCTTCGACAGCGATTCGACGCCGGGCGACGCCAAGCGCATTCCCATTCCGCACCCGGAGATTCTCGAAGCGCTTCACGAAGGCTCGACCGTGCTGCTCGACGACGGCAAGGTCCGCGTACGCGTTGCGAAGAAGGGCCGCGGCTATATCGAGGCCGAAGTGATCGCGGGCACCCGGCTGTCCAATAACAAGGGCTTCAACGTCCCGGACGTGGTGCTCCCGGTCTCCTCCCTCACCACCAAGGACAAGGCCGACCTCGCCTTCGCGCTCGACCTCGGCGTCGAGTGGATCGCGCTGTCCTTCGTCCAGCGCCCCGAGGATATCATCGAGGCCAAGGAGCTCATCCAGGACCGCGCCGACGTCAATCTGAAGCTGGAGAAGCCGGCGGCGGTTGAGCACCTCACCGAGATCCTCGAGCTGTCCGACAGCGTCATGTTCGCCCGCGGCGATCTCGGCGTCGAGCTCTCGCTCCCCGAGCTGCCCGCGCTGCAGAAGCGGGTGATCCGTGAATCCCGCCGTCTCGGCAAGCCGATCATCGTCGCCACCCAGATGCTGGAATCGATGATCACCGCCCCGGTGCCGACCCGCGCCGAGGTCTCCGACGTCGCCAACGCCGTCTATGAGGGCGCCGACGCGGTGATGCTCTCCGCCGAGAGCGCTGCCGGCCAGTACCCGGTCGAGGCGGTGGCGATGATGGACCAGATCATCAAGCAGGTGGAACGCGACCCCGGCTACCGCGCCATCATCGATTCGCAGCGGCCCGAAGCCGGCCACTCGATCGCCGACGCGGTGACGCAGGCCGCCTATCACGCCGCCAACGCAATCGATGCCGCCGCCATCGTGACCTACACGCTGTCCGGCACCACCACGCTGCACGCCGCGCGCGAGCGCCCGCGGATTCCGATCATCGGCATTGCCAGCCAGCTCGCCACGGCGCGCAAGCTGGTCATGTCCTATGGCGTGCATGTCGTGCATGCGCCGGAGGAGATCCACACCTTCGCCGAGATCGCCAGCAAGGCGTCGCACATCGCCACCGAGCAGGGCTTCGCCGGCCCCGGCGATCGCCTCGCCATCACCGCCGGTGTGCCGTTCGCCCAGCCCGGCACGACCAACGTGCTGCGTCTCGTCACCATCGAGAAGAAGGCGGAGAAGTCGAAGCCGGACGCCGCTGCCAGCCACAAGCGCGCAGCCGCTGCCAAGAAGGCGGACGCCTCGGGCGCGGTGAAGAAGTCGCCCGCCCGCAAGACCGCCGCCCGCCGCACCGCGGGCACCCGGCGGGGGTGAGGCGCCAACACCCCTCTCTCAGGAGAGGTCTTTGGCGCCGGTTTGACGTATTGAACAACGTCATCCCCGGCCTTGTGCCGGGGATCTCGATTCCTGACAGCACATCAGAGGCCGAGATGGCCGGCACAAGGCCGGCCATGACGTTCCTTTGAGTGGCTAGGAAGACTACCCCTCCAGCGCCCGCAGATGGCGGATCGGACGGCCGGGCGAGATCGATTGCGCCGCGGCGACGATAGTGTTCGCGTCGATGCCATAGTGCTTGTAGAGATCGGCGATCGTCCCGGTCTGGCCGAAATGCTCGACGCCGAGCGTCCGCGTCCGATGCCCGGCCACCGCGCCGAGCCAGCCGAGCGTCGCCGGGTGTCCGTCCAGCACCGTCACCAGAGCGCAATCGCGCGGCACCTCGGTCAGAAGCCGCTCGATATGGCTGCGCGCCTTGACGAGGCCACGCTCGCGCGCCCGCGCCGACGCCGTCCAGCCGGCATTGAGCCGGTCGGCGGAGGTCACCGCCAGCAGGCCGACATCCTTGCGGTCCTCGGCCATCAGCCCCACCGCCTCCATCGCCTCCGGCGCGACGACACCGGTATAGACCACGACGACCTGCGCATTCGGTCCCGGCCGGCGTACCCAATAGGCGCCGTCGATCATGTCGCGCGCCAGCTCCGGAGTGACGGTGCGCGAGGGTTGCGTGAGCGTGCGGGTCGACAGCCTGAGATAGACCGAGCCACCGGTCTCGTCGCGCAGCCAGCTCTGCTCCTCGAGCTCGGAGGCGGGCCCGTCCTCGCGCTGCAGATAGTCGAACGCCCAGTGCATGATCACGGAAAGCTCGTCGACAAAGGCGGGCTCGAAGGCCGCGAGCCCATCCTGCGCCATGCCGATCAAGGGCGTGCCGATCGACTGGTGCGCCCCGCCCTCCGGCGCCAGCGTCAGCCCTGAGGGCGTCGCGACCAGGATGAAGCGCGCATCCTGGTAGCAGGCATAGTTCAGCGCATCGAGCCCGCGCTGAATAAACGGATCATAGAGCGTGCCGACCGGAATCAGCCGCGCTCCGAACAATGAGTGCGACAGGCCGAGCGCGCCCAGCAGGGTGAACAGGTTCATCTCGGCAATGCCGAGCTCCATGTGCTGGCCCTTGGGCGAGAAGGTCCAGTCGAAGGTCGAGGGGATGCGCTCCTGCCGGAACAGGTCCGCCATCTCGCGCTGGGCGAACAGCCCGCGCCGGTTCACCCAGCCGCCAAGATTGGTGGAGACGGTGACGTCCGGCGAGGTGGTGACGATGCGGTCCGCGAGCGGCCCGCCGATCCGCGCAATCTCCGCCATCAGCAGGCCAAACCCCTGCTGGGTGGAAAGCTCGCTTTGCTTCAGGATCGGCAGCTCGGCCGGCACCTCGATGCTCGGTGCCTCATAGCGCCGCTTGCCTTGCGCGTTGAACGGCACCTTGGCGAGGAAGGCGTCGAACGCGGCCGGCGCGACGTCGAGCCCCTCATGGGGATCCCATTCGTGGCCGGGCCGGACTTTCATCGCCGCTCGGAATCCCTCCATCTGCGCTGGCGTCATCAGCCCGGCGTGATTGTCCTTGTGCCCGGCGAGCGGCAGGCCGTAGCCCTTGATGGTGTAGGTGATGAACAGCACGGGCCGGTCATGGTCGATGCGATCGAAGGCCTCGGTCAGCGTCGGCAGGTCATGGCCGCCGAGATTGGTCATCAGCGCCGAGAGCTCGGCGTCGGAGCGGCGCTCGATCAGCGCCGTGACCGGCCCCTGGTCGCCGAGATCGTCGAGCAGCCGCTTGCGCCACGCCGCGCCGCCCTGGAAGGTCAGTGCCGAATAGAGCTGGTTGGGCGCGCGGTCGATCCACTCGCGCAGCCGCTCGCCGCCGGGCTCGTTGAAGGCCTCGATCAGCTTGCCGCCGTATTTCAGCGTGACCACATCCCAGCCGAAGGCGCGGAACAAGGCTTCCAGCCGCGCCGGCAACCCCTCGCGGATGACCGCGTCGAGGCTCTGGCGGTTATAATCGAGGATCCACCAGCAATTGCGCAGGCCCTGCTTCCAGCCTTCCAGCAGCGCCTCATAGATGTTGCCTTCGTCCATCTCGGCGTCGCCGACCAGCGCGATCATCCGGCCTTCCGGCATGTCGCGGCTGAACTTGTGAGCGCGGACATAGTCCTGCACCAGGCTGGCGAACAGCGTCTGGGCGACGCCGAGGCCGACCGAGCCGGTGGAGAAATCGACGTCGTCTATATCCTTGGTGCGCGAGGGATAGGACTGCGCGCCCTTATAGCCGCGATAGGCCTCCAGCTTCTCGCGGGTCTGGTGGCCGAGCAGATACTGGATAGCGTGGAAGATCGGGCTCGCATGCGGCTTCACCGCGACGCGGTCCTGCGGCTGCAGCACCTTGAAATAGAGCGCGGTGAGGATGGTGGAGAGCGAGGCGGACGACGCCTGGTGCCCACCGACCTTCAGCCCGTCGCCATTCGAACGCACGTGATTGGCATGGTGGATGGTCCAGGCCGAGAGCCAGGACACCTTGCGCTCCAGCGCGGCGAGAATGGCGAAATCCGTAGTCCGGGTGCGCGTGTCGCTCATCGGCCTGACCTTCCCGTGAAGCCCGCCGAGAATGCGCTCGCCGGGATTGCACAGGCAATACATTCTTCCTCGATCCGGGGTCGTACCTTCGTGTAGATACGAGAATGTGCCCGCTTCGGCCGAACCTGCCGGATCCACATTTTCCAGCAGCTCGCAGCCGACAATTCGGTGAGCGTGATGGCGCGCCTTCCTGAAGGCGCGGCCGACGCAGGCGACGCAGCCCAACACGACGGCGGCCGGCCAGCAGGCGACCGCCTCCAGCGCGAACTCCTCGGCCTTTCGCCAGCTCGCGCTGGCGAACGGGGTCTCCTCGACCGCCATCGGCCAGAGCGCCAACGTCAATCTCGATTACACGACCGGCATCGGTGCCGATGCGGCGGCGCAGGGCGAGGATGCCTTCGCCTTCGGCCAGCGTGCCCAGGCCAATGGCGCTGGTGCCACCGAGGCGGGAATCGCCGCGATACTCGCGATCACGAGGAAGATGCGGGACGGGTGAGATTCCGGGCACCTGTCTCCCCTCTCCCCGTTGGGGAGAGGTGGCCCGCGCAGCGGGTCGGTGAGGGGTGACACGGCTGCGGAGCGGCAATGCCCCCTCACCCCAACTCTCTCCCCGTCAGTGAGAGGGAGTATCAGTCACCCTCGGCCCGCGCGGGCGGATGGCGGAAGAGAGTGGGAGTCGAACCCACCAAGGACCGTCTCGCGGCCCCTCCCGGATTTGAAGTCCGGACGCCCCACCAGGGACGACTCTCTTCCATCTCGCTCTTGCGCCGGCTCATCTATGCCGGGCGGGCCGAACAGGTCCAGCCGGTGCGGATTGATGCGGCGCAGATCGCCCCGGCGCAGCGTGACGCCGTGGCGGTCCAGGAACTCCAGGATTTGAATGGCCACCTTGCGGCCGACCCCATGGATCTTCCCATCGCCTGCGCCCTCGATCCGGTCGCGGAAGCGGGCGGCGGTGAATTCGCGCTTGGGCCCCTCCGCGGCGAGTTCGCGGACAATGCCCACCAGTTCGGCGACGGTCGAACGCAGGAAGAAGTGATCGTGCGCCACCTCGTCGACCCGCCCAATGCGGCCGAGCAGCCGCAACAGGCGGCGCACCTCGGCCTCCGGCTCGTCGACCATGCCGGCAATGTCGCGCACCCGCGGCGGGCGGAAGCGGTCCGCGCCGGCGAGCCGCGGGGCGACGTCTTCCCACAGCACCTCATCCTTCGGGGTCAGGCGCACCTCATGGCTGGCAAGCCGCACCCAGGCGCCTTCGAGCGCGAGGATGTCGCGCTTGGCCAGCATCTGCAGGATGGCTGCGAATACCGGCTTGGGCAGCGTGCGGTCGAGCATGAGGCGCATCCGCTCGGCGCCGATGCCCGGCAAATCCGGGTTCTCGGCATGGAACGTGCCGAGCGTCTCGACGAGCGTCGTGGTGACCTGCTTCCAGCGCGCCGCGGAGAACACCGTCGTCACGCCGCCGACCGTCACCGCGACGAGGCCGAGCCGCGCGACCAGCGCGTTCGCGGCCGCCTCGGAAAGCGCCCGGTCCCGGGCGAAGCTGGTGAGGTCGAGATGAAAGGGCGCAATGGCGAGCAATGCCGCCACCGCCTCCGCCGGATCGGCGATGGCATGCGCCGCCAGCAGCGCAAGCCGCTCCGGTGTGCGGCGCTTGCGGGCGGGAGCGCGCGGATCGACAAGCCGCCCGCCGCCGATGGTGCGCTGCGCCGAGGTGTCACGAATGACGAAGCGGTCGCCGGCGGCTGCCGCGATCGGCCGCTCCAGCACCAGTTGGACCAGGGCCCGCCCGCCCGGCTTCAAACTCTCCGCATCGAGCGGCACGATGCGCGCGCCGACCTCTGCGCTGGCGTGATGAAATCGAACGGGAAACCACTGGCCAATCGATTTGGGCTCGCTCGACAGCACCCGCAGGGTGGCGTCGATGCGCTCGGTCGGCGCATGGAGGCTCGGGTTGAGCACCATGTCGCCGCGCTTGATCGCCTCATGGGTGACGCCGTCACCGGCCAGGTTCAGCGCGCAGCGGTCGCCCGCCTGTCCGTTCTCGGCCGGCCGGTTCTGCGCGTGGATCGAGCGCACCCGGGCGCCGAGGCCCGACGGGCTCACCATGACGCGGTCACCGACCGCGACTCGCCCCGAGAGCACGGTGCCGGTGACCACGGTGCCGGCGCCGGAGAGCGAGAAGCTGCGATCGACCGCAAGCCGGAAACGATCGTCCGCGCCGCGGGTGGCGAGCGTCTCGGCCGCCGCGACAAGACGATCGCGCAATTCCTCGATGCCTTCGCCGCTCACCGATGACACCGGCAGGATATCGGCACCGTCGAGACTGGTGCCCTCAAGGGTGGCGCGGATCTCCGCCTCGACGGCAAGGCGCCGGCCGGCATCTGCGAGATCGGCCTTGGTCAGCACGACGATGCCGCGGGTGATGCCGAGCAGGTCGAGGATGGCGAGATGCTCGCGGGTCTGCGGCATCACCCCATCGTCTGCTGCGACCGCCAGAAGTGCGAAATCGATGCCCCCGGCGCCCGCCAGCATGGTGTGGATGAAGCGCTCATGGCCGGGCACATCGATGAAGCCGATGATGCCGGCGTCGGTCGGAAGATAGGCAAAGCCGAGATCGATGGAGATGCCGCGGGCCTTCTCTTCCTTCAGCCGGTCGGTATCGACGCCGGTCAGCCGGCCGACGAGGGCGGTCTTGCCATGGTCGATATGTCCGGCCGTGCCGACGATCATGGCTTCGCCCCCGCACCGTGCTGCGCCTCCAGCCCGCGCAGCGCGTCGAGGAAACCGGCCTCGTCCTCGAGGCAGCGCAGGTCGAGCAGCAGCGCGCCGTCGGTGACGCGGCCGATCACCGGCACCGCGAGCGCGCGCAGCGCGGCGGAAAGCGCGTCAAGCGCCCGTCCCTCGCCGTTCAGCGCGCGAATGGCGAGCCCGGCGCTTGGCAGCGTCTCCAGCGGCAACGCGCCGGAGCCGATCTGGCTGCTGCACTCCGCGACCTCGACGGTGAAGTCCGACCCCAGCACGGTCGACACCGCCGGGACGAGCGCTCTCGCCCGTGCGGCGATTTCCTCCGCCGGGCGGGCGAGCAGGCGCAGCGTCGGCAGCCGGTCGGCCAGCCGGTCCGGATCGCGATAGAGCCGGAGCGTCGCCTCCAGCGCGGCGAGCCGAACCTTGTCGAGGCGCAAGGCGCGCTTCATCGGGTTCCTGTTGATGGCGGCGATCAGGTCGCGCCGGCCGACGATGAAGCCGGTCTGCGGCCCGCCGAGCAGCTTGTCGCCGGAGAAGGTGACGAGGTCGGCGCCGTCCGCCACTGCCTCGCGTACCGTCGGCTCATGGGCGAGGCCGTAGCGGGCGAGATCGGCGAGCGTGCCGGAGCCGAGATCGTTCACCAGCGGCACGCCACGCTCGCGCGTGATCTCCGCGAGCTCGCGCGCCGGCACCTCCTTGGTGAAGCCCTCGATCCGGTAGTTCGAGGTATGCACCTTCAGCACCAGCCCGGTGGCCGGATTGATGGCGCTTTCATAATCGCGCGCATGGGTGCGGTTGGTGGTGCCGACCTCGATCAGCCGCGCCCCCGCACGGGCCATGATGTCCGGCATGCGGAAGGCGCCGCCGATCTCGATCAACTCGCCGCGCGAGACGATGGCTTCGCGGCCATTGCCGAATGTGTTGAGCACGATCAGCACCGCGGCGGCATTGTTGTTGACGACGGTCGCATCCTCGGCGCCGGTCAACTCGCAGAGCAGCGTTCGCACATGGCCGTCGCGCTCGCCGCGCCGGCCGCTCGTGAGGTCGAACTCCAGGGCCACGGCCGAGCGCATGGCGGCGACCGCTGCCGCAATGGCCTCCTCCGCCAGCAGCGCCCGGCCGAGATTGGTGTGCAGCACCGTGCCGGTGAGATTGAATACCGGGCGCAGCGAGGGCTGCGCACTCGCCAGCAGCGCTGAGAGCGCGGCATCTGCGATGTGATCGGCATCCGGCAGGGCCGCGAGGTGCGCCGCGTGCCGGCGCACCTCGGCGAGTGCGGCGCGGACCGCGCGAGTGGTCTCCTGCCGGCCGAAGCGCTCGATGGCGGCGAGCGCCGTGGGCGCCTTCAGCACGGCATCGACCGCCGGCAACGCGCGCAGCGAATGGGCGGCGTCCTCGTTCATCCCCGTTCCCTCAATAGCCGAGCAGGAACGGATTGAAGGCGGCGCGGCGATAGGGCCCCTCGCGCATCAGGAGGTCGAGCGCGAGGCTCGCGACATCGTCGGCCACCGGCTCGATGCCGACATCCTTGTGCTGGTACAGCACCTTCACATAGGTGCGGCATTCCTCGCAGGTCTCGGCCTTGATGGTGCCGGACCCGCCTTCGATCTCCTGATAGCCGATGCCCTTGGTGGTGCCGCAGGAGGTGCAGCGGATGCGGACATAGTTCCACAGCGTGCCGCACAGCGCGCAGGCGCAGAAGCGCGAACCGTGCGCAGTCGGCCATTCGACGATGAGCGAGGCAACCGGCGGCCCGCCGCAGCATGGGCAGATGCCGTCGCCGACCGTAACCAGCCTGCCGAGTTCGAGCCGGGATGCCAGCCGGGCGAAATGCACCTGGAGAGCCGCTGCTACATAGACGTGCTCGGCGAGCGCCTCGACCGGAATGGAATGGCCGAGCACGTTCGACACCATCTCGGTGCGGGCGATCGCATCGGCCCGGGTGAGGCGGCCGAGCGCGGCGGCCGCGGTCTCGGGCTTCGGCACCGCGCGTGCCGCATTGAAGAGCCGGTCGAGCGTCGTCTCCACAGTTTCGTCGAGCGCGAAGCGGGTGCGATCGAGCGGCGGCATCCCGAATTCGCGGGCGCGGGCGAGCGCCTCCGCGTCGGGGAGCTCCGGTTCCGGAAGACCCGGCAGGATCGCGACCTGCGCCTCGACAATGCCGGCGACGAAATCGAGATAAGGCGCCATTTCGCTGACAGTACTGAGCTGCCGTAGCCTTCTGGCGCGGGTGGCGAAGAGGGTTGCGGGATCGGGGAGGACGGCAAAGGGCGGCGTCGAGATGTCGCCGATGGCGGTGGGGTCAGGCTGGATTACGCTGGACATCGAAACCTCACGAACCGCACGGGCCACGTGTACATACAGACGACTTCACGGCGCCATCATACTCAGGTGTCATCCCGCGGCTGAGAGCCACCTATCCCCTCTCGGGTGAGGGGTTGATCGCTGCTCGACCCTCACCTACCCCTGTCCCCGACGGGGAGAGGGCTTGAAGTACAAGCCACATCACTCCGCCGGCGTTCCCGGGGGACGTCCACCGGGCCTGTGGACCAGTTCGCGCAGCCATTTGCGGTGGTGGCGCCAGGCCCAGCCGCCGGTCACATGGCCGCGGGTCATGGCGCTGATGGTGCCGCGCACCCAGATCGCCGCATAGACATGGATGATCCAGACGCAGATTGCGAATACCGCCGCGATCGAGTGGATCAGAATGGCGACGCGCTTCTGCTCGATCGTGGTGAACTGGTAGAAATACGTGTCCCACATCACGATGCCGCTGGTGATCAGCACGATGATGAGGGCCGACATCGACCAGAACACGAATTTCTGGCCGGCATTGTACTTGCCGATCTCGGGCAGCCGCTCCTCATGACCGCTCAGCACATCGGAGATGCGGGCGAGCCAGGTGCCGTCCTCGCGCTTCGGCAGGTTCGCCCGCCAGAAGCGGAAGAACAGGCCGGAGAAGGAAAAGAACAGCACCACGCCGATCCACGGATGGAGGATGCGAGTGGTTTGCCCGCCGCCGAACAGGCCGGTGAGGAAGAACAGCTTCGGAGTGAACAGCGCCATGCCGGACAGAGCGAGCAGCACCAGGCTGATCGCCGTGATCCAGTGATTGACGCGAGCACCCGCCGTGTAGCGGTCCACCGTCACCGGAGGGCCGGGATGCACGCTGTCGCCGGGCTCGATGTCATCCGGCACGCTCGCCGGAATCCTCGGGTCGTCCATGCTCACGTCCGCCCTCCTTCGGTGAGCTTCTCCGCATTCTCCTCATCGGCTTCCGAGACCTTGTTCGGCCCGGCGATGAGGTGGTGGAAGAAGCCGGCCGCCACCGCGAAGCTCATGACAGCAAGACCGGCATATTTGGTCACGCCCTTCCAGGTTTCGACGAGAGGCGAGATCCGCGGATTCTCCGGCAGGCCGGCATAGAGGGACGGCTTGTCGGCGTGCTGCAGCACGTACATCACATGGGTGCCGCCGACGCCCGGCGGATCATAGAGGCCGGCATTGGCATAGCCGCGCGACTTCAGATCCTTGATGCGTCCGTCGGCCCAGCCCTTCATCTCCTCCTTGGTGCCGAACACTATCGCCTGTGTCGGGCACGCCTTCTGGCAGGCCGGGCCCTGGCCGACGGCCACCCGGTCCGAACAGAGCGTGCACTTGTAGACAGTGTGATCGACCTTGGAGAGACGCGGGATGTCGAACGGGCAGCCCTTGATGCAATAGCCGCAGCCGATGCAGTTCTCGTGGATGAAATCCACGATGCCGTTGGAGTACTGCACGATGGCGCCGGGCGACGGGCACGCCTTCAGGCAGCCCGGGTCCTCGCAATGCATGCAGCCATCCTTGCGGATGAGCCATTCGAGATTGTCGGTCTCGGGGTTCACCCACTCGGTGAAGCGCATCAGCGTGAAGGTGTTCTCGGTCAGGTCGTGCGGGTTGGTGTAGTCCCCGAGATTGTACCCAATCTCCTCATGGAGCTGGTTCCATTCGAGGCACGCCGCCTGGCACGCCTTGCAGCCGATGCACTTTGACACGTCGATGAGCTTCGCCACCTCGGTCTGGCGGGTGGCGGGCGGCGTCACGTCGGACGCCGAACGCCGGATCAGGTCCTGCTCGCCGAATTTCGGCGGCTGGGACGGGGCAACTGAGGGATTCGGAATTGCTGGAAACATCTCTTCCGCCTCCCTTTATGCCGTTGCCGGACCGGTGGACGCTTCGATATTCACGCAAAACGCCTTGTACTCCGGCGTTTCGATATTGGCGTCACCGACATAGGGCGTGAGCACGTTCGCGCCGAAGCCCTTGCGCGCCGAACCGACGAAGCCCCAATGGATCGGGATGCCGACGATGTGCAGCGGCTTGCCGTCGCAGATCATCGGCCGGATGCGCTTCGTCACCACGGCTTTGGCGAACACCGAGCCCCGCTTCGACCAAACGCGGACCCAGCCGCCTTTGGTGATGCCCTTCTCGGCAGCCAGTTCCTCCGAGATCTCGACGAAGAATTCCGGCTGCAGGACCGAGTTCACATGGTTGTTCTTGGTCCAGTAGTGGAAATGCTCGGTGAGACGGTATGAGGTCGCCGCATAGGGGAACTCGGGCGAGGCCACAGCGGCGAAGGTCGGCAGGTCGTCCTTGAAGATGCGTGCGACCGGGTTCGACTGCACCTTCGGCGAGATCAGGTTCACCACGGGCGATTCGAACGGCTCGTAATGCGCCGGGAATGGCCCCTCCTTCATCAAGCCGCGCGCGAACAGGCGCGAGACCCCTTCAGGGTTCATGATGAACGGCCCGACATCCTGCGGCTTGGCGGTCGGCGCGATGTCCGGCACGTCATAGCCGCTCCATTTCGAGCCATCCCACTCGATCAGCTTGCGTGAGGGATCCCACGGCTTGCCATTGATGTCGCAGGAGGCACGGTTGTAGAGGATGCGCCGGTTGGCCGGCCACGAGAACGACCACTTCGAATAGGCGCCGGTGTCGTCGGGATCGGAATTGTCCCGGCGCGCCATCATGTTGCCTGCCTCGGTGAAGGAGCCGGAATAAATCCAGCACCCGCCGGCGGTCGTGCCGTCGTCGCGATAGGCTCCGAAGCCAGCGAGCTGCTTGCCGGCTTCCAGTAGCTTCTTGGTCGGATCGTTCGGATCGGGCACGTCGGCGAGGACGTAGCCGTTCATCTCCTTGGCGAGTTCCGCCGGGGTCGGTTCGTCCGGATCCTTGTAGTTCCAGGTCAGGTTGACGATAGCGTCGGGGAACGGCCCGCCTTCCTTCTGGTATAGGGCTTTGAGGCGCTTGTAGATCTGCGCCATGATCCAGACGTCGCTCTTGGCGTCGCCCGGAGGCGAGCCGCCGGGCCAGTGCCATTGCAGCCAGCGGCCGGAATTCACCAGCGAGCCTTCATCCTCCGCAAAGCAGGTGGAGGGAAGCTGGATGACCTCGGTCTGGATCTTGGCCGGATCCGCCTGGTTGTAGATGCCGTGATTTTCCCAGAAGCGCGCGGTCTCGGTCTGCAGCGGGTCCATGATGACCAGCAGCTTCAGCTTGGACAGCGCCTCGGCACACTTCGCCTTGTTGGGGAACGCCTGCAGGGCATTGAAACCCTGGCAGAAATACACGTTCATCTTGCCGTTCTTCATCAGGTCGAAGGCGCGCAAGACGTCGTAGGACGGCACGTCGAGCTTGGGCAGATAGTTGAACGCCCAGTCGTTCTCCACGGTCGCGGCCGAGCCCCACATGGATTTCTGGAAGCTGACGAAGAACTTCCGGTAGTTCTGCCAGTAGCTCATCTGGTTCGGTCGCAGCGGCTTGAAGCCGCGCGTCGACATATAGGTGGTGAAGTCCTTCTCCTTCTCGGTCGGGATATTGAGGTAGCCCGGGATCAGGTTGGACATCAGGCCGATGTCGGTGAGGCCCTGGATGTTGGAGTGGCCGCGCAAAGCATTCATGCCACCGCCACGCACTCCGATATTGCCGAGCAGGAGCTGCAGCATCGCCATGGTGCGGATGTTCTGCGACCCCTTGGAATGCTGGGTCCAGCCGAGCGCATACATGGACGTCATGGTCTTGGTCGGCGTCGAACATTCGCCGATCATCTCGCACACCTTGAGGAACTTGTCCTTGGGCGTGCCGGTGATGCTTGAGACCATCTCGGGCGTATAGACCGAGACATGCTCCTTCAAGAGGTTCCACACGCAGCGCGGATTCTGCAGCGTGTCGTCCACCTGGGCGAAGCCGTCCTCACCGATGACGTAGTCCCAGGTCGACTTGTCGTAGTCGCGCTTGGTCTCGTCATAGCCGGTGAACAGGCCGTCCTTGTAGGCGAAGCCGTCCTTGACGATGTAGGAGGCGTTGGTGAACGCCTTCACATAGTCCCATTGGATCTTGTTGTTCTGGATGCAGTAATTGATGACGCCGAGCAGGAAGGCGATGTCGGTGCCCTGCCGGACCGGCGCGTAATAATCCGCCACCGCCGCTGACCGCGTGAAGCGCGGATCGACGACGACGAGCTTGGCGCCACGATTGGCCTTCGCCTCCGTGACCCATTTGAATCCGCAAGGGTGCGCCTCGGCGGCGTTACCACCCATGATGATGACGAGATCCGTGTTCCGAATATCGGTCCACGAATTGGTCATTGCGCCACGGCCGAATGTTGGGCCCAAACTGGACACCGTAGGGCCGTGTCAGACACGCGCTTGGTTGTCGAACACCAGCATGCCGGCGGAGCGCACCACCTTGTAGGTGCACCACGCGGTCTCGTTCGTGGTGGCGGACGCGGCGAGGAATCCGGTGGTGGTCCACCGGTTCACCGTCACGCCGTCCTTGTTGGTCGCGACAAAATTCTTGTCGCGATCGTCCTTCATCGCGCGAGCGATCCGGTCGAGCGCCTCGCCCCAGGCGATCGGCTCGAACTTGTCGGATCCGGGCTTGCGCACCATCGGCTGGGTCAGCCGGCTCGGCGACTTCACGATATCGAGCAGCGCTGCGCCCTTCGGGCAGAGCGTGCCGCGATTGGTCGGATGATCGCTGTCACCCTCGATGTGGGTGATCTCGGCCTTCTCACCCTTTCGAAGGTCGCCCTTCGAATACATGATGATGCCGCAGGCCACCGAGCAATAGGTGCAGGTGTTGCGTGTCTCTGTCGTATTGGCGAGCCGGAAGGGCTTTACGTGCGCGATTTGCGCCGCCTCAACCGCATCGAAGCCCATGGCTCCAAGCGACGTACCCGCGAGACCCGCGCCCGCCGTGCGCAGGAATGCGCGCCGCGAGAGCTCCATATTCATTCCAGTTCCTCCCAATACCGCCGTCGACGCGTGGTCAAGAACTGCCCCGCACGGGGGGCCGATGGGAGGAGGCTATTTTTTAGCTTCTCCAATGTCAAACAAACCTAGGTATGAGAAAGACAAATTCCGTTGATTTTCCAAATGCTTCGATTGCTGCAGTGCACATAGCGCCCCGCCCGCCATGCGGGATACGGCGCGAACTGCCGCTGGGTAATCCCGGCCCGATTGACTAACCCGGTCGCGCCATTACAGAATTACCCGGTGCAGCTCTTTTCGGCTCCCGCGTGGCGGGGCTCCGAAGTGAAATTCCACAATGCCGCCGCGGGTTCTATGCTTGCGGCCATGCTCGCGCTGGCAACATCTGCGGCCGGCGCCCCTCCGGATTCGGCGCGCCCGGCTCCGCAACTCGCGCTCAGGACGCTCGACGGGACGACGCGAGGCCTCGAATCGGCGCCAGATCGGCTCATTTTGGTTCACTTCTTTGCGACATGGTGCGAGCCCTGCCGGTACGAGATGGCGGCGCTCGATCGGCTTTCCGCCCACATGAAAGACCGCCTCGTCATCCTCGCCGTCGATGTCGGCGAGCCGGAGGTGCGCGTGCGTCGCTTCTTCGACACGCGCGAGCCGAACTTCCCCATCCTTCTCGACGAGGACCGCGCCGCCATGAAGCGCTGGGGGGTGAATGCCTTCCCCACCAGCTTCCTGGTCGACGGCACCGGCGGCGTCCGGACCATCCGGCTCACCGCCGCCATTCCCGTCGACTGGGACGATCCTGCCGCCAGTCGCATTCTCGAGCGCCTCGTCGCCGGCGAGGCGCTCGGTGCCGGCGACGCGCTTCCTGAAACGAAAGATCAGCCCTCGGGAGATAGCCAATGACAACTCGTCGCGATGTCCTGAAAGCCGGCGCCGCTCTCGGTGCGGCGCTCGCGCTTCCCGAATTCGCCCATGCGCAGGCCGCCGCCGCGGCCGCTCCCGTTGCGTTCGCACCCACACCCGGCACGTGGCGCACCTTCGCCGTGGTCACGACGCTGGAGGTCAAGGCGCCGGAGGGCAAATCCGGTCCGGTGCAGGCCTGGATGCCTCTGCCGGCCTTCGCCGCCGACGACTGGTTCCGGCCCGCCGGCAGCACCTGGACCACCAACGCCGCCAGCGCTGAGGTGGTCAAGGATCCACATTATGGCGCGCAGATGCTCCACCTCACCTGGAAGGACGGCGAGAGCGCACCCGGCGCCGCCATCACCTCGAAGTTCGCGACACGCGACCGCGCTACCGATCTCTCGAAGCCCGGCACGAGCGCATCGCTGAGCACCGCCCAGCGCACGCTCTTCACCGCCCCGACCGAGTTGATCCCGATCGACGGCATCGTGAAGGCGACCTCCGACAGGATCGTCGCCGGCAAGAGCGGCGAGTTGGAGAAGGTGCGCGCCATCTATGAATGGGTGGTCGACAACACCTATCGCAATGCCGCCACCCGCGGCTGCGGCACCGGCGACGTCGCCTCGCTGCTCGCGAGCGGCAATCTCGGCGGCAAGTGCGCCGATCTCAACGCATTGTTCGTCGGCCTGGTCCGCGCCCAAGGCATTCCGGCACGCGATATCTATGGGCTGCGCGTCGCGCCCTCGAAGTTCGGCTACAAGAGCCTGGGCGCCAATAGCGAGGTCGTCAGCAAGGCGCAGCACTGCCGCTCCGAAGTCTATCTGGAGGGCTTCGGCTGGGTCGCCACCGATCCGGCGGATGTGCGCAAGGTCGTGCTGGAAGAGCCGCCGGGCAAGCTTGGGATCGACGATCCCAAGGTCGCCGCCGCGCGCAGGGCGCTGTTCGGCTCCTGGGAGGGCAATTGGCTCGCCTATAATGACGGCCACGACATCGCCCTGCCCGGCTCGAACGGCGTGAAGCTCGGCTTCCTGATGTACCCGCAGGCCGAGGTCGCCGGCGCGCGCCTGGATTGCCTCGACCCGGACGCGTTCAGATATGTGATCAGGTCGTCGGAAGTGACGGCCTGAGTATTCATCCCCGCCGGAGCGCAGCGTGGAGCCGCGATCGCGTGCCGAAAGAACCACGTCATGGCCGGGCTTGTCCCGGCCATCCACGGCCGCAAGAACGTGGATCCCCGGGACAAGCCCGGGGATGACACCGATCACAGCGGATTAAGAGATACAGAGAGCGTCACCCCATGCTCGACAAGCCAACAGAACCCGCCCCGTTCCGCCTCACGTCGCTCGCCCATGGCGGCGGGTGCGGGTGCAAGCTGGCGCCCTCGGTGCTGCGCGAGCTCCTCGCCGAACAGCCGGCTGCCGGCCCGTTCGCCCAGCTCCTGGTCGGCAACGAGACCGGCGACGACGCGGCGGTGTGGGACCTCGATGGCGAGAACTGCCTCATCGCCACCACCGACTTCTTCATGCCGATGGTGGACGATCCCTTCGAATTCGGCCGCATCGCCGCTACCAACGCGATTTCCGACGTCTATGCCATGGGCGCGCGGCCGGTGATGGCGCTGGCGATCCTCGGCATGCCGCTCGGCAAGATCGAAACCTCGATGGTCCGCGAAATCCTGAAGGGCGGCGCGGCGATCGCCGCAGAGGCCGGCATCCCCATCGCCGGAGGCCACTCGATCGATTGCCCCGAGCCGGTCTATGGCCTCGCCGTGATCGGGACAGCAAAGAAGGCGGACATCCGCCGCAACTCCGACGCCCGCCCCGGCGATGTGCTGATCCTGACCAAGGCGCTCGGCGTCGGCATCTATTCCGCCGCCTTCAAGAAGGAGGCGCTGCCCGCCCCCGCCTATGCCGAGATGGTCGGCTCCATGACCCTGCTGAACAAGATCGGCACCGCACTCGGCAAGGATGAGGCGGTGCATGCCGTCACCGACGTCACCGGCTTCGGCATACTCGGCCACGGGCTGGAGATGGCGCGTGGCGCCGGCCTCGCGCTGAAGATCGATGCTGGCCGCCTGCCGTTCCTGAACGATGCCGCCGAACTGTCGCAGAAGGGCTTCGTCACTGGCGCCTCGCACCGCAATTGGGCGAGTTATGGCGGGGAAGTCACCCTGCCCGACGGCTTCCCGGAGTGGCGCCGGCATCTGCTCACCGATCCGCAGACCTCCGGCGGCCTGCTCGTCGCCTGTGCGCCCGAAGCGGCCGAACGGCTTCTCGGGGAGATCAGGGCCGCCGGCTATCCGCACGCCGCCATCATCGGCCGCGCCGCGGACGGGTCCGGCATCACCATCGGCAATGGCTGAGCCTCACTTCTCGCCGAGATAGCGGAACAGCGTCTGCCTCCACCAGTCGGAGCGGATGATCTCCAGCAGCGCGATGTCGAGCTCGCGGCGCAGCGGGCTGCCCAGCGGCAGCGCGATACCGTAATTCTGCGGATCGAACACTGCCTCCAGCATCTCCGTCGACGAAGAGAAGTCCTGCAGCACGATCCAGGCGAGCAGCGGCTTGTCATAGACGAAGGCGTCGATGCGCTTGTCAGCCATCGCCTTAAGCCCGTCCTGCGGGCTCGCAAAGCTGCGGAAGCGGATGCGCTGGCCGACCAGATAGTCGACGGTTGCCGACCCCTGGACCGCGCCGACGCGCACCTTGCCAAGGTCGCTGGCACTGTGCACCAGCCCCTGGAGCTGGCGCGTGGTCAGTGCCGAGGTGACGCCCGCGGTGAACACCGCGAGCGCGATGATCGACACCACCATCCACAGCACCGCCACGGTCCTTCCCGGCAAGGTCTTCGGGCCGATGAGCCCGGTGCTCGCCTGCGTCATCGCCTCCGCCGACCACCAGATGCTGGTGCCGATGCCCTTGGTCGCCGGCCCGCTGAAATCGTCATTGTGCCGCCGTTCGAAGAACCAGATCAGCACGCCGACCAGCAAGGCGAGGCCGATCAGCGCCGCGACCGCCTGAAGGAAGCCGAACGAAGCGAGGGTGTTGACGATCAGCGCCCAGAATGACGGCGAGGTCGACGGCACCGCGATGCCAAGCCCGGTGACATAGAAGGGCTGGCTGAAATCGAGGATGCGCGCCCGTTGCCCGGTGATGGTCAGCGCCGCGACCGAGGCGTCGAATTTGCCCGCACTGGCGCCGTCGATCAGGCCCTGCACGGTGGGCTCCTCGACGAGGCGGTAGTCGAGCTTCAATTGCTCGGCAATGCGCTTCCACAGGTCGATGCTGATGCCCGACCATTTGCCGTCGGCCTCCTTCATCGCGAAAGGCGGCGCCTCCTTGGTGCCGACGACCAGTTGTCGTCCGGATAGAGGCGCCGGCTCCTGCGCGTGCAACGGTGCGGCGCCGGCGATGAGGCCGAAAAGCAGAAGCACGACCAGAGGCATAGGCAACCAAAAGACCTTCATGACTTCGGCTCGGTACCAGAATGGCAGCATCCTGCCATCGCCCGTTCCACAGGGCAAAGTTGGCAGGAGCAGTGGCGGAGCCTAGTCTCCGCGCCCCGCCACGATTCACGAGATCCGAATGGCCGCCGACGCCCGCACCGCCGCTTCCATCGCCCGCATCATCGCCGGCGAAATCTCGGCTCGCCCCGACCAGGTGTCCGCAGCCGTCGCCTTGCTCGACGAAGGCGCCAGCGTTCCGTTCGTGGCGCGCTACCGCAAGGAGGCGACCGGCGGGCTCGACGACACCCAGCTGCGCACGCTGGAGGAGCGGCTCGCCTATCTCCGCGAGCTTGAGGCGCGGCGCGGCGCGGTGCTGGAATCGATCCGCAGCCAGGAGAAGCTAACCCCGGAACTCGAGGCGAAGATCACGGCGGTCGCGACCAAGGCCGAGCTCGAGGACATCTATCTGCCCTTCAAGCCGAAGCGCCGCACCCGCGCCGAGATCGCCCGCGAGCGCGGCCTCGCCCCGCTGGCCGAGGCCATCCTCGCCGACCGCCGCAAGGTGCCTTTGGAACTCGCGGCCGCCTACATCACCGACCAGGTGCCGGACACCAAGGCGGCACTGGAAGGTGCCCGAGACATCGTGGTCGAGGGTCTCGCCGAGAATGCCGAACTGCTCGGCCGGCTGCGCGCCCACATGAAGGAGCGCGCCATGCTCCGCGCGCGCGTCAATGACGGCAAGCAGGAGGCAGGCGCCAAATTCTCCGACTATTTCGACCATTCCGAGCGCTGGTCGACCGCGCCCAGCCATCGGGCGCTCGCCATGCTGCGCGGACGCAACGAGGACATCCTCACCGTCGATATCGAGGTCGATGCCGACGACACCACCCCGGTGAAGCCGGTGGAGCGGATTATCGCCACCGCGCTCAGCGTCGCCGCCGATGGTGCGCCGGGCAATGCGTGGTTGATGGAGGTGACGCGCTGGGCCTGGCGGGTGCGCCTGTCGCTCAACCTCTCGGTCGACCTGATGACCGAATTGCGCGAGCGGGCCGAGGAAGAGGCGATTCGCGTCTTCGCCCGCAACCTCAAGGACCTGCTGCTGGCTGCGCCTGCGGGCTCGCGCGCCACCATGGGGCTCGATCCGGGCATCCGTACCGGCGTCAAGGTTGCGGTCGTCGATCGCACCGGCAAGCTGCTCGACACCGCGACGGTCTATCCGTTCCAGCCGCGCAACGACGTGCAGGGTGCGCAGGCGGCGCTCGCCGTGCTGATCGCCAAGCACAAGGTCGAGCTGGTCGCCATCGGCAACGGCACGGCGAGCCGCGAGACCGACAAGCTCGCCGCCGACCTCATCGCCCAGCTGCCGACCGAGAAGCGGCCGATCAAGGTGGTGGTGAGCGAGGCGGGAGCCTCGGTCTATTCGGCCTCCGCCGCCGCCGCCGCCGAATTCCCCGGCCTAGACGTCTCGCTGCGCGGCGCCGTCTCCATCGCCCGCCGCCTGCAGGACCCGCTGGCGGAATTGGTGAAGATCGAGCCGAAGTCCATCGGCGTCGGCCAGTACCAGCACGATGTCGACCAGTCCCGCCTCGCCCGGGCGCTCGATGCCGTGGTGGAGGATGCGGTGAACGCGGTCGGTGTCGACCTCAACACCGCTTCCGCCTCGCTGCTCGCCCGCGTCTCCGGCCTCGGCGCCTCGCTGGCGGAAGCCATCGTCGCCCATCGCGACGCCAACGGCCCGTTCGCGGCGCGGCGCGATCTCCTGAAGGTCGCCCGCCTCGGGCCGCGCACCTTCGAGCAATGCGCCGGCTTCCTGCGCATCCCCGACGGCAAGGAACCGCTCGACGCCTCTTCGGTGCATCCGGAAGCCTACGGCGTCGCGGCGAAGATCGTCGCCGCCTGCGGGCGCGATGTACGTGCGTTGATGGGCGATAGCGCCAAGCTGCGCACGCTTGACCCGCGCACCTTCGTCGACGAGCGCTTCGGCCTGCCCACGGTGCGCGACATCATCGCCGAGCTGGAGAAACCCGGTCGCGACCCGCGCCCGGAATTCAAGACCGCGTCGTTTGCCGACGGCGTCGACGACATCAAGCAGTTGCGTCCCGGCATGCTGCTGGAGGGGACGGTGACCAATGTCGCTGCGTTCGGCGCCTTCGTCGATATCGGCGTGCACCAGGACGGGCTGGTGCACGTATCCCAGCTCGCCGACCGCTTCATCAAGGACGCCCATGAGGTGGTGAAAGCCGGCGATGTCGTGAAGGTGCGGGTGCTGGAGGTCGATGTGCCCCGCAAGCGCATCTCGCTCTCGATGCGCAAGGATGGCGGCGGCGCCTCCGGCCGTCCGGCGCCCGAAGCGCAGGGCGATCGTCGCACCAACTCGATGCCGCCGCGCAAACCGGAACCCGCGCCGCAAGGCGCGTTCGGCGCCGCGCTGGCGGAAGCGATGAAGCGGAAGTGAGCCCTAGCAGATTGCCCTTCTCCCTCTCCCCGTCGGGGAGAGGGTTGGGGTGAGGGGGACTACGATGCCCAATCCCAAGCGCCTATGCCCCTCACCCGCCGCTACGCGGCGACCTCTCCCCATTGGGGAGAGGTAAGTCAGCCGCCTTCAAGCCGCCTCGGCCCGCGCGGCCATGGCCTCGCGCGCTTGCTTGATGCGCGGATGGTTCTCCCACGTCCAATCGACCAGCGCCCCGAGCGGCACCATCAGCGAACGGCCGAGGTCGGTCAGCGCATAATCAACCCGCGGCGGCACGGTCGGATACACGGTGCGCGAGATCAGCCCGTCCGCCTCGAGGTGCCGGACCGTCTGCGACAGCATGCGCTGCGAGATGTCGGGAATGGCCCGGCGCAATTCGCTGAAGCGCCGCGTGCCGTTGGCCAATTCGCCCAGGACTAGCACGGTCCAGCGGTCCCCGATGCGGTCGAGCACGTCGCGCACCGGGCAAGAGGCCGAGAACTCCGACTTCGTCACCCGCATCGCTGCCTCCAGCGGTTACATCCAATGGTTACTTTGCGGTCACCGACGCACTTCAAAAACCCTTCTTGTCCAAAGTCTCTCGAATTGCGACTTGCTCTCATATCGTAACCTAGGCGCTGTCGCGAGAGCATGATGGCGCATCGAGGACTTGAGGCATGATTGTTATTTCCGCCGCCGGCGGCAAACTTGGCACCGCGCTCGCCGACGAACTGGTGAATCGCGGCAAGGCGACGGGCGTGCGCCTCGCCACCCGCGCGCCCGAGAAGCTCGCCCACCGCGCCGAGCAGGGCTTCGAGGTCGTCCGGGCCGATTACGGGGATCCGGCGAGCCTGAGCGCCGCCTATGCCGGTGCGGACATCGTGCTGGTGATCTCCGGCGAAGGTCCGAACGAGGTGCGTATCGCCCAGCATCGCAACGCCTTCGAGGCGGCGAAGGCCGCCGGCGCCCGGCGCATCGTCTATACCAGCGCCGCGAATCCGACGTCGGCGAGCCGGTTCGGCTGGGCCAAGGCGCACGAGGCGAGCGAGGCCACGCTGAAGTCGCTCGGCGTGCCCTATACGATCCTGCGCGACAATTCCTATTACTCGAACATCTCGGCCCTGCTGGCACAGGCAAAGGCGAGCGGCACTCTGCCCTTCCCGGGCATCGCGGCGAAGGTCGCCTATGTCGACCATGCCGACGTTGCCGGCGCACTTGCCGGCGTCCTCCTCGATCAAGGCCACGCGAACGAGACCTATGAGATTTCCGGCGCCGGCGCGTATTCCATCACCGATCTCGCCGCGCTGCTCAGCGAGGTTGCCGGGCGCGAGGTGACGGCGGTGGAGGTGCCGCTTTCCGCATTCGAAGAGAATTTCCGCGCCATGGGCTGGCCGGATTTCGTCGTGGAAGGCGTCGCCGGCTTCTTCGCGGCCATGGGTGCCGGCGAATATGCTTCGACCTCACACGACGTCGAACGCCTCGCCGGCAGTCCCTCGACCTCGGCGCGGGATTATCTGACGAGGCTCTGACACGTCAGCTCGCGAGATCCATCGCTGCCCGGCCGCCGGCCCGGGCATTGAGATGCGCTTCGAGCCGGGCGAGGTCCGCCCCCGCCCGCTTCTGCTCGTCGGCGCTGCGCATCAGCTTGCGTGCGCAATCGCCACGCGCGGTCTCGAGCAGCCAGGATGACACGGTGGCATAGCGGCCCGCAGTGAAGCCGAGGGCGGTCTGAGCGGCGGCGGCGAGCGCGGTGTCCAGCACCTTCGCGTCGGCGATCTCGCCGTGAAGCTCTTCCGCCTCGATCAGTATGCCGTCAATGCCCGGGCACTCGACGGCGCAGGCGGACGCACCGTTCAGCCGGAAGATCTCCTCGATCTTCACCAATTGCTGCTTGCTGGCGGCAAGATGTGCGTCGAGGGCGCGCTTGAGCCCCGGATCGCTGGCCTTGGCAATCATGTCGGGGAGCACTTTCGTCATTCGCTTCTCGGCATAATAAAGCTCGCCGAGCACGCGAATGCAGAGATCATCGAGCGTCTTGATATCTTTCGAAAAGAACCCCATGGCGTTGTCCTCGCTTGCGGCTCGGGCGTCGGCACGCACCCCTGCGCGGAGACGAAACGCGGCGCATCAGGGATGGTTCCGGAGAAAGATTTGGCGGTGCGCCCGAGACATTAGACTTTCGTCTAGTCTGGTATGCAATACGTGGCGCGGTCAACCGGAACATATTCCGGAACAGGCAAATCAACACGGCGCACAGCGAAAAAAGTAAAAGGCCGGATGCTCAGGCACCCGGCCTTTGGTTTTGTGGAGCTGATCGCGTGCTCGCTCAGAGGTTTTTGACGATTTCCTCGACCATCTTCTTGGCG
>JAQSWY010000018.1 GCA_029266425.1 Xanthobacteraceae bacterium | reverse complement strand
TCTCGCCAGCCGGGAAGTTGTCCCAGTGGCGCGGCGGACTGCACCAACCGGCCGCAGACGAACCCGCAGGCACCCACGAACCCGCAATAGGACCTAAGGGGTAGTCGAAGACGCTGCCCTGATCACAATCAGGGCGGCGTCTCCACAGGACCGCTGTTCGATTATTCGCCGTCGCTGATGAGGTACGCGATGCACGAAGCTGATGAATGGCGTCCCATATCAAGGCTGACGCTTCATCTCGACGATGAAGGCCTCAGCGATACCTTTCTGCTCAGGAACGGTGACCAGGTTGCGCTCGGACTATTCTGTGACCTGGGCTCGCGGGCCAAGAGCTGTGATGACGAATTGCCGCCGACTGCCGGCTGGTATGACACCCACGGAAAACCGTTGACCTTCACCCCGGCCTTTTACAAACCCACGAGCAAATGACTGCGTGGTCGGCTCCATGGTGCGGACACGCCGACTGCACGAGTTCGCGTTGATCGAACGAAAGACTCTCGACGAGGCGCTGGTTGGACGGTCATCGCCGAGCGCTCACGAAGGCGTGCGGTCTTGTTTCTTATCCCGCCTTCTATCCTCGCCCAGTTGGGCAAGCGCGTTCAATTCGTCTTCATCAAGCGCTTCGGCAAGTTGCTTTGCTCGCGCCCTCTTCCGGGCCGGATTTCTCACTCTGTCGGCCAGGTGGCGTACGCCTGCGGCGGCATCCTTGCCGACCTCGCGTGCTGCATATTTGACGCCGGCGGCAGCCGCGCCCAGCGCCGCAATGGGATGGTGCCGCACCAGATGTGACACCGCCCGCCAGCCGGCTCGCCTGACGAGCGGTCGCTGATGATCGTTTTCTGTCTCAGGGACTTTATCCATTGCGGCCACCTAGTGGGTGACGGCCCTCTCGCCTTTATGTTTCGTGTCGTTTTTCTTCGAGCCTGGCAGCGCCGCACGGGCGGCGTCGCCGATGACGTCCGCCATGGCCCCGGTCGCGCTACTGACCGCCTCCATGGCAATATTCCCGGCCTTGCTTGCGCCCTTGCGCAATCCGCCAGCCGCCTCGCCGATCTCGTCCTTGTTGCTGGTCGCGAGAATCGTCGCCGCGGCAGTGGCGCCAGCGACGAGCGCCTCTCCAAGAATTTGTCGGCCGGCGCTGTTGGCAAGCAGCGCATGCAGCACAGTCGATTTTCTGATTCCGCGTGGGACTTTCACTCCCGCGACCCGCTTCGGGATTTTCAGCTTCTTGGCCATCCTCTCACCCACTGTCGTCGTTTCGGATTGATGACAAACGCGTAACGCAGGGGAGGGTTCATTGGCGCCGGACAGAAGTCAGTTTCGACGGGCACAACGTACCGGAACCGATGGACCGGCCGACTATTAACCGCGATAGGCACGGCTGTTTTTCGGTACGATTGGGCGGTCCTGTATGGCCAAGCGGAAGACCAGGCTGCCGAAGCGAATCGTGGGCTACAAGGTTCCGCGGGTCTTACGGCGATCTTCAACAACCAGGTTCTTCATGGATACCCCGATTGGTCGAGAAATCGTCGCCGAAGCGGTAGTGGCAGCGGCGGCCGCCGCGGCGACGGCGATGCTGAAGCATCGGCCATCTACGGCGCAATTGGGCGCGGATGGTGCCGAGATGCTTCGCTTTGGAAAGCTGGCCGTGGTGCGGTCTTCCGATGCTGTAGAGCAGGCACTCGAGACCCTTGGCGACGTCGTGAAGGAAGCCGTTGGCTTCATGAAATCTCGCCGCGCCCGCTCCGTGCGGCGTACGGGGAGGCCCCAAGTCGAAGAGATCCAGCCGAAAAATCAGGCGTGAGGCCGTTCGGCCTAAGCTTGGGTAATCCAGCAATCTCAATCGGGATATGGTGCCGCTACCTCCTGAGCACTGCCTGACCAATCTTGGCGCCATTTTTGTTCCTGATCAAGAACATGATGCTAAACTACTTCACCTCCGGCGGGGCTCGCTCGATTTCACCGGCGTACCGCCGCGCGAGTTCGCGCTCTTCGGCCCGAGCTTCTTACTGCGCGGATTATTGTCGATCTTGATCTCGTCCAAGGCAGGCTGTGAAGGATTCGACACCGGGGTCGGGCGGTCGTCCAAAACAGCATCGACGTTTGCCGGATCAATGACCACTGGATTCTGATCGAGACGGCGCGGATCGCGGACCATGTTCTCTCCGTCGGTTCATGCGGACGGAACAACTCGGGCCGAGCTCCGGTTCCCGGCCGCACGTCTTCAACCCCGCAGCTCGCAGCGCCCTTAAGAATATTTAGTCTCGTCTGATTGCGTGGCTGGAACTCCGTGCCCCGGCACCCGTTCAAACTGCGGTACATGCCCCAGGAGGGTAAGATGCAGTCGGACAACGGTAATTCGCATCGTGCAGATCTGCGAGAAGAGATCGGACGCGTCGCCGAGGGTCGCAAGGAGGCCGGGGCTGCGCGTTTGAATGACATCGCCAGTGCAGTGCACGGCGCGGCTCTCGAGCTTGAAAAAGAAATGCCGCGAGGTGCCAAGTATGTGCACGGCGCTGCCGAGAAGCTGGAAGCAGCGGCAGAGAAATTGCGCACCCAAAACGCCGACGAATTGATGAGCGGCCTTGGAAAGCTGGCGCGTAGCCAGCCGGGGACTTTCTTTGGCGGTGCGGTACTCGCGGGCTTCGCGATCTCTCGCTTCCTGAAGAGCTCCGGCACATCAGAGCCCGACAGACAGGTTTGAGGAGGCAAAGATGGTGATGCCAACCGATACACGATCCATTCCGGAGATCTGCACAGACGCAGTTACTCAGTTCGCCACGCTGCTGCGCAAGGAGGGCCAATTGGCCCGCACCGAGGTTTCGGAGAAAGTGAGCAGTGCAACAACGGGGCTCACGCTCATCGTCGGCGGCGCCGTTCTCTTGATTCCGGCACTCGTCATCTTGCTGCAGGCCCTGGTGACGGCGTTGGCTGCACAGGGGAGCGCGGGGCCTTGGCCGGCGGTCATCGTCGGCGGGGGCGCGCTTCTGCTCGGCCTTTTCCTGTTCTTCATCGGGACGAGCCGCCTGAAGCCGTCGAACATGGTGCCAGAACGGACCATCAATCAACTTCAACGGGACGCAGCGGCGGCCACAAGCAAGATGAGGGACGACCATGACCTCCACCGAGCAGCTTGAACGCGAAGCCGAATTGTGCCGGCAACAACTGCTCGGCACGATGAGTGAACTGCGGTCGCGTCTGACACCGCGGCAGATGATGGATCGTGCCATCGACTATGTCAGCGACGGCGATGGGGCCGAGTTCGCTCGCAACTTCAAGGCACAGGTTGTCGCCAATCCCCTTCCGACGACGCTGATGAGCGCTGGCTTGGCCTGGTTGATGCTCGCAGGCAAGACGAAACCGGCGCGTAGCGATTCCTCGCGTGCGGCCAGCCGCTTCCGCGACGGAGTGGCCGATGCCGCAGATGCCACGGCCGCGGCAGGGCAAGGAACGATGGACCAGGCGAGGTCTGCGGTGGCCAGCATCAAGGATGCGGCCTCGTCGACAGTTGGCGCGGCTGGCGAAGCATACGAAGGCTTGGCCGGGCGTGCGTCAGCGAGTGCAACTGCGGCGGCCGATGCCGCGCGCAACCTTGGTGAGAACGCCAAGACGACAGGTCGCGTCGTCGCCGACTTCTGCCGCGAGCAGCCGCTGGTGGTGGCGGGCCTAGGCATCGCCATCGGTGCGGCATTGGGCGCGCTGTTACCCAGCACGGATGTAGAAGACCGCGTGATGGGAGCAGCGTCGGACGACATCAAGGAAGAGGTGCGAGAGACTGCGACGGACACCTATGAAAGGGCCGCGGCCGTCGCCGGCAGGGCCATGGATGCTGCGACTGAGGAGGCAGCCAAACAGGGGTTTTTCGAGGAACGACAAGAACCCCTCCCTGATGACGCTGCCACCTTGGTGCCAGAGCATTCAGCTGAAGAGCAACAAGATGCTCCTTTGCACAAGCCCACGACACCCATGTTCGATCCGCAGCGGTGAAACGAGAGCACGGGGGCGCCCGTTTGCACGTGGCAAGGAGGCGCCCCGTTTACTGTTTCGGTCGGTAAAACCAGTCTAATGAAGGATTTGCCCGACCTCTATTAAAAGCATCAGTCACGATATTCAAAGAGACCAGGGGATTAACGCGCGCCGCCTCTAACGTACTGTTCAACGATGACATTGTTGCCGAGGCGGGATGCAACGTAGACAACATCCCGAGCTTATAGGCCGCCTGAAACGACAATTCGTGTGCATCGGTGCGGTCACCCCCTTCCAACCGCCACAGTTCGTATCGAATTACGCCAAGGGCTAGTTCGTGGTCGGGCAGGAAATCGGCCATCGACATACTCCCTCGTCTCTGGAAGCCGAGCGTGCCGAGCAACGATAACGACCGCGGGGCTATCGCTCCAAAAAAAACCGCTGAAGCTCCCTGAGACGGAGTGCTTTTGAATAGCCAGTTCAACGCACTTAGTGCCGCTTCCGTCGCGTAGCCCCTGCCCCAGAAAGAGGGGTGGAGGCCGTACAGTATTTCCGGATCATCCCCGATATCCGGGGCAGCAAATCCGCACCAACCGATCAGATGTCCGGCCCCGGCGCGGATAGCCCAAACTCCGTATCCTCGCTCAGACCATGATGAGTTGTGCCAGCTAATACGTCGCTGAGCCGCCAGCATGCACTTTTCCCAGCTAGACGCATCTACGGTGATATTCTTGGAAACTTCAGGGAAAGAAGGAATGTGCGCGAGCGCTACCGTGTCATTGTCGCAAAACGGCGACAAGCTCACGCGGCTTCCCTCCAGATGGGGTATAGAAGACATACGGCAACCTCAATGATGCTACTTGCGCCCTCTTACACGCCGCGTGCGCTGAATGCGCGCTGAACAAATAAGGACTAGCCGACAAGGTCGATCTTGCCACCGGCAAGGCGACGCCGGTCGGCAAGGTCATGGGGGTTCCGGCCGCGTGCGCGACATCGCCGCCGTCCCGGGCATGTGAGACCGCTCGATATGAGCTGGTTCAAGTTCGAGTCACCCGGCGGTGGGGCTGCCGGCTGATAAGAAGGGCAACGGAATTCTTGTCGCGGAGCAGGGCGCCACTCCCGAGTAGAGGCTGGAACGGGAGTAGCGCCTGAACTCAGCCACCAAAGCGGCGACATGCGGCACCGCCGGGTAGAAGGGAAACCGGACGTCCGTCGAGTGGTGAAGCCTGCAGGTTTCCGAGCGACGCGAGACCCGCCTGGACATAGGATATGCAGCCCTATGAAACACGAGCCGCCGTATCATGAGGTATGCAGTCAGCTCTTGGTGCGAAGTGGTCCTGTATGAGTGTCGGCTCCTGTCTGCGGCGCGGACTCGCGTGGAGAAGCTCCTAGCCTAGGCGATGTGGAGAGAACGATGCCTATTTTCCTGGACCGGCATGATTTGAGAGGTCTCACCGCCGCCGATATTGCGGAGGCCCATCGCAAGGACTTGGAGGTACAAGAGGGTTATGGCGTCCGGTTCCTCACATACTGGTTCGACGAGACGCGGGGAACAACCTTCTGCCTCATCGACGCCCCAGACATCCAGACGGCGATGCGGGTGCATGACGAGGCCCATGGGTGTGTAGCTAAGGACGTGATCGAGGTCGATCTTTCCGCAGTCGAAGCATTCTTAGGCCGACTCTCGGATCCGGCCCCGAGAGGGAACACCTCCCAAGCGACGATTGATCCCGCCCTGCGTACCATCATGTTCACGGATATCGTCGATTCGACCGGTATGACCGCAAGGTTAGGTGATCTAAGAGCGGTTGAGATGACGCGAGCCCACGATGCTCTGGTACGCCGTGCCTTGGAGAACAAGGGAGGACGCGAGGTCAAGCACACCGGGGATGGAATCATGGCCTCTTTCGATGACGTCGCAGCAGCGGTCGATTGTGCCTGCGCCATCCAGCAGGCATTCGATGCCTTTAATGTTAATAGTAAAGAGAAGCTACGGGTGCGGATCGGGTTGGATGCCGGTGAGCCTGTTGCGGACAGCAACGACCTGTTTGGGACGACAGTTCAGACGGCAGCTCGCCTTTGCCAAGAAGCGGAGCCGTGCACCATTGTTGTATCGGGGGTAATATCAGAATTGCTCTCAGACCGGCGCCGCCTTGTATCCCTGGGGCACAAGGCTCTGAAAGGCTTTGTGCATCCAGTTGAAGCCTTCGAAGTAAGCTGGCGTTGATCCATCACAATCGAGGCCCCCGATATCGCATCGATCTTTAGATTGCCGTCCCCGCCAGCATTAAAAGGCCGCCAACCACTACGAGCGCCAAGCCAGGCCAGTTTCGTGCCAGCCCGAAGACGGCGATACCTCGACCTGATGGTTCGAGCGTATCCGTTGCCGCCGCGGACCGCCGCGAACGGCTCAGAGGGCCCAGCCAGATTGCCGCGGCGCCCAGATAGACGACGCCAGCAAGAACCAATACCGCACCAGACAAGATGACGAGCATGGCAGCCTCACGGGTAGCAGCCCCGTCCGTATTTCATTTTACTGCGTGCGTTCGGTAAAGTTCCGGCGTTCTGTTTCCTCTGGTCCCTTGCCGCCCGCGCGAGGGAAGCCGTGCTCGCCTCGAAATCAGAGGCCCAGAGTGCGATTCGGCGTCCTCGGCCGAGCAACCATTTCTGACTGAAAAATCCCTGCCGACTTGTGCAACTGATCGACAACGGCGGGCGATGGTCTTTCGGCAGCATGGGCCACTGAGTGCAATGGCGACGTCCAACATCGAGGGCGGAGCATAACTGCTCTATGGGCGAAGGGCTCAACGGCTCAGCTGTTGCAGGGCCGCCGTGCTCACACCCGAACGGCACACCACCACGGCCGCGGATATCGCGCGCATCGCTTTGCACCCACTGGTGCGCCTAAGCGTCGCCGCACGCGATGTGGAGACGGCGAACAGCTTCGCCCTCACGCGGTGGTCTTGGCGAGGGGCGACGGGCGAATAATGTGCGGCGGTATGGACGCCTCCTCGCAATCAGCAGCGGTGCCATCCTGCCAGGACTGCACGAAGAACTGGCCGACCTTGGCGATCCCGATGATGGGCGTATGCCAGACACCCTTGCGATAGATCACGCCGAACCCATGCGGGAAGAGGAAAGCCCGCAAGGAGGCGAGATCCGGCTGGCCGTTCGCCTTCGGCACGCACACGGCGAGGATGAAATCGAGCCCCCGCATCTCGACAATCGCCTGCCGCGAAAAGGGATGCTGCTCCAGCATCCCGATGACGAGCGGCAGCGCCTGCGGAAGTGTCTCGAATACCGACGTGACGAGCCGGCTGCCGGGCCGCTCGTCCCGGCCGAACACCGCTATATCATGGCGCAGGGCCGTACCGGCGTTCACGGACAAGGGATGCGGGTCTGAAGCCTGCACGAGGTCGCCATAGGGGCTGAAGAGTTCTGCATTGACGAGCTGGAGCTCAAGCTCCAAGGCTTCGCCAAATCTCAACGTCTCATCACCCCTGGCCGCCCGGTCACGCGTGAAGGTTCCGCCGCGCTTGGAAATCTCGCTCAATTATACCTCTGATCACGACCGCCGGCGACTGCGCGGCAACAGGAGAGGCCGAACCATCGATACCATGGCGCGATGAAATTTCGAGCTGGTCAGACCGGGCGGTTGGTGTAATTGTTCCATGATCGCTGGACAGTAATGACATGCGCAAAACCGTGCAAGTGAGATCCAAGGAAATTGGTCAGACCGCAGTGTCTCGAAAGCCCAGGCGCGAGCCGGCTCCGTCGGCCGCCCAAATGGCGGTTGCCACCCTGCAGAAGATGATCGAGGACGAGCGGCTCGCGCCGAATTCGCCGCTGCCGCCGCAGCGCGAACTGGCCAAGGAGCTCGATGTCAGTCGGGCGACGCTGCGCGAGGCGCTCTCCATCCTTGCGACGATCGGCCTGATCTCAATCGAGCCGGGGCGCGGCACCTTCCTGCGCACCGCGAGTGACACCGCGGACGCGACCGCGACGCCCTCCTGGCGCTTCGCCGCACGTTACACGCCTGCCGAGGTCTACCAGTTCCGCTACATCGCCGAGAGCCATGCCGCCCAGCTCGCGGCCATGAACCATACCGACGCCGAGATCGAGGAGTTGGAGGAGAACCTCCAATGCTTCCGCAAGGCGGCGCATGCGCTCGACTTCGCCGAGTTCGCGCAGATCGATTTCGAGTTCCACCGGCTGATCATGCGCTTCTCGCGCAACCGCCTGCTCGCCGACATGCATCACAGCTTCGCGCGCGTACTGCTCGAAAGCAGCCGCTTGCCGGTCCGGCGCGACAAGTTGTGGGACCCCGTGATGGAGCATGAGCGCGTGGTCGAGGCGCTCAAGATGGGCGACCCCGAGGGAGCGGGTTATTATATGCGTCGCCACCTCAGCCACACCGCAGATCGCGCTGGCATCACGATCACCGAGTTCGTCTGATCCCCACCCCCCGCCGTAGGCATCGGCGCGATCATTCTTGAAAAGGAGAGCCCATGGCCAAGGAAATCTTCGTCTCCTACGGCATCGATGTCGACGCGGTTGCCGGCTGGCTCGGCTCCTATGGCGGCGAGGACAGCCCGTGCGATATCTCCCGCGGCGCCTTCGCCGGCCGGGTCGGCAGCGTTCGCCTGCTCAAGTTGTTCGAGAAATGGGGCATCAAGACCACCTGGTTCATCCCCGGCCACTCGATCGAAAGCTTCTGGGACGAGATGAAAGCGGTGGCGGATGCCGGCCACGAGATCGGCATGCACGGTTACAGCCACGAAAATCCGATCGCCATGACGCCGGAGCAGGAAGAGGCGATCTTCGACAAGTGCGTCGAGCTGATCACCAAGCTCTCCGGCAAGCCGCCGCGCGGCTATGTGGCGCCGTGGTGGGAGTTCGGCTCCAAGACCAATGAGTTGCTGAAGCAGAAGGGCGTGAAGTACGACCACTCGCTGATGCACAATGACCATCACCCCTATTATGTGACGGTCGGCGATAAATGGACCAAGATCGATTATTCCAAGCATCCCTCCGCCTGGATGACGCCCTATACGCAGGGCGAGGAGACCGATCTCATCGAGATTCCCGCCTCCTGGCACCTCGACGATTTGCCGCCGATGATGTTCATCAAGGCGGCGCCGAACAGCCACGGCTTCGTCTCGCCGCGCGACATCGAAGACACCTGGCGCGACCAGTTCGACTGGATCTACGAGAATTACGATTACGCGGTGTTCCCGATCACCATCCACCCGGACGTGTCGGGCCGCCCACACGTGCTGAAGATGCACGAGCGGCTGTACGACCACATGAGGGGCCATGAGGGCGTGAAGTTCGTCACCATGGAGGCGATCGCCGACGACTTCGCCAGGCGCTATCCGCGCAGCGGCACCGCGCGACCGAAGCCCTAAAGCGACCTCATCCTGAGGTGCGAGCAAAGCAAGCCTCGAAGGATGCTGAAGCAGAAGACGGCCATCGGAGGCGAGCATCCTTCGAGGGCTATTGGGGCAGAAAAGGAGCAAGCCATGTGCGGGCTATGCGGCGCCTTTGGCGGGAGCGATCACTGGAGCGCCGGCACGGGCGCAACCGGCGCCGGCGGCACGCCGACGTTGGAGCGGCGGGCGCGGGCCGCGCTCGCCAACGAGGTGCTGCGGCACTACGGCCTCACCCTCGACGAATGGGCGGGCCGCTTCACCCTGCGCTCGCGCACCGGCAAGATGGCAATGGTCGAGCATTTCGGCGCCATCTGGCCGGAGGCGGAAAAGCTGACGGGCAAGCCCTGCGACCCGCTCGACCCCGCCGTGATCGAGCAGATGGAAGCGGCGCGGCGATGAACGCGGCGCGCGTCACCACCCATGTGCTCACCGGCTTCCTCGGCGCCGGCAAGACCTCGCTGCTGCGCCGCCTGCTGGCGCTGCCCGAACTCGGCGACACCGCGGTCATCATCAATGAATTCGGCGAGATCGGGCTCGACCATCTGCTGGTCGAAGAGGCGGTCGACGAGGATGTGGTGCTGCTGAAGAGCGGCTGCATCTGCTGCACGGTTCGCGGCGATCTCAAGAGCGCACTCGTCGCGCTGATGGAGCGCCGGCGGCTCGGCACCATCCCGGCCTTCGCCCGCATCGCCATCGAGACCACCGGCATTGCCGATCCGGCCCCGATCGTGGCGACGCTCGCCGCCGACCCGATGCTGCGGCACCATTTCCGCATGGGCAATCTCATCACCGTGGTCGATGTGCCGAACGGGCTTTCCAACCTAGACGCTTACCCGGAATCGCTGCGGCAGGTGGCGGCGGCCGACCGGCTGGTCATCACCAAGACCGATCTTGCCTCGGACGAGGAGGCAGCGCGGCTACGGGCGCGGCTCGGCACGCTCAATCCGACCGCCGAACTGATGACGCTCACCGAGGCGATGACGCCCGACGCCGCGCTGCTGCTGAGCGATATCCATGACGACGACACACGCTCGGTGGAGGTCGCACGCTGGCTCGCCGGCGCCGCCGAGGTGGACGGCGATCATGACCATGACCATCCGCATGGCCTGAGACATCGCCACGACCGCAACCGACACGGCGACATCCGCGCCTTCGTCCTCGAGGCCGGCCAAGCATTGTCATGGCCACGCTTCGCCTTGTGGCTGTCGATGCTGCTCAATTGCCATGGCAATGCTGTGCTTCGGCTCAAGGGCTTGCTTGAACTCGAAGGCGTCGACGGCCCGGTGGTGGTGCAGGGCGTGCAGCATCTGATCCACGCCCCGCTGCATCTGAAGGGATGGCCGGAAGGTCAGCGCGGCACACGCATCGTGATCATCGCCAAGGGGCTCGATCCGGCGCTGGTGCAGCGCTCGTTCGCGGCGTTCAACCGGGTGGGCGAGCCTCAATACCGTCCCACCAGCAGCCCGCCATCGACCGTGACCACCTGGCCGGTCATGTAGCGCGCCGCGTCCGAGGCCAGGAACACGATGACGTCGGCAATGTCGTCCGGCTCGCCGACCCTACCCATCGGGATGAAAGACGCCGCCTGTTCCAACCCTTCCGGCCCAAGCGAATGCTCGATGGAGAGCGCCTGCGCGGTGCGGATATAGCCGGGCGCGACGCCGTTCACCCGGATGCCGTCGGCCGCCAGCTCCACCGCAAGCCCGCGCACCAGCCCGACCACGCCGGACTTCGCCGCCGAATAATGCACATGCTCGTCCCAGCCATAGGCGACGCCCATGATGGAGGACAGCGCGACGATGCTCCCCGCCTTTCGCGCCCGCATGCCGGGGGCGGCTGCCCGCACGATGCGCATGATGCCCTTGAGATCGACCTCGAAGGTCTTGTCCCACTCGGTGTCGGACATCTCAGCCAGCGGCACCTTCTTGGCGATGCCGGCATTGGCGATGATGGCGTCGATGCGGCCATGACGCTGTTCGACATCCGCCACCACGGCATCGGTCATTGCGGTCGAGGTGACGTCGAGCAGCGCGAATTCGGCGCTGCCACCCTCCCCCACGATGGATTGCGACACGGCGCGCCCCTCGGCCTCCAGCACGTCGGTGACGACGACATGATAGCCGGCACGGCCGAAGGCGAAGGCGGTGGCGCGGCCGATGCCGATGCCGGCGCCGGTGATGATGACAACCTTCGTGTCCATCGCTCAGGCCCTCCCGGCCGGCACGGCATAGGGCGACAGCTCCCGCTTGAGGAAGCCGCCATCACCTGGCGCACCGAGAATCCTGCCCTCCTCCGCGACCGGCTTGCCGCGCAGGATGGTCATCACCGGCCAGCCGGTGACGCTGAGCCCCTCATAGGGCGTGTAGTCGGAGCCGTGGTGCATCAGCGACTGGCTGATGGTCTCGCGGCGCTTGGGGTCCCACAGCACGATGTCGGCGTCGAATCCAGGGGCGATCGAGCCCTTCTTCGGATAGAGGCCGTACAATTTGGCGTGGTTGGTCGAGGTCAGCGCCACGAACTCGTTGAGCGTGATGCGCCCCTCGTTGACCCCCTTCGAGAACAGGATCTGCAGCCGCGTCTCGATACCGGGAATGCCGTTCGGCACCCAGCGGAACGAGGTGCGTGCCTTGGCGTGCAGCTTGCCCATCTCGCCTTCGTAGAAGAACGGGCAATGGTCGGAAGAGAAGGTCTGGAACACGCCGGTGCGGATGCCTTCCCAGATGGCCTCCCAGCTCGCATGGTCGCGCGGCGGCGGCGAGCAGACATATTTGCCGCCGCTCTCGTCCATGTTGAGGCCTTTCATGTCGTCGGCGGTGAGCGCGACATATTGCGGGCAGGTCTCGCCATAGACCTTGAGGCCGCGCTGCTGGGCCCAGCGGATCTGCTCCATCGGCTCGCGGCCGGAGACATGCACCACCATGATCGGCACGTCGGTCAGCTCGGCATGGCTGATGGCGCGGTGCGTCGCCTCGCGCTCCACCGACTGCGGGCGGGAGACGCCGTGATAATAGGGCGCGGTCTTGCCGGCGCGCTCCAGGCGCTCGGTCATGAAGCGGATGGCGTCATAGCCCTCGCAATGCACCATGACGAGCGCGCCGCAGCCGCGCGCGCAGTCGAACACCTCCAGCAATTGCCGGTCGTTCAGCACGAGGTCGTCATAGGTCATGAACACCTTGAACGAGGTGTAGCCGTCGCCGACCAGCGCCGGCAGTTCCTGGCCGAGCACGCTTGCCGTCGGGTCGGAAATGATGAGGTGGAAGCCGTAGTCGCAATAGGACTTGCCCTCCGCCTCCTTGTGATAATCCATCACGCTCTCGCGCAGGCTGGCGCCGCGCGGCTGCAGCGCGAAGGGCAGCACGGTGGTGTTGCCACCGGCGATTGCCGAGCGCGTGCCGCTCTCGAAGCCGTCCGCCATGGCCGGACCGCCGAAAGCCGGCTGGGCGAGATGCACATGGCTGTCGATGCCGCCCGGCATCACCAGAAGGCTCGAGGCGTCGATGGTCTTCGCCCCGCCCGTGAGGCTCGAAGCCACCGCGACGATGCGGCCGTCGCGTATGCCGACATCGGCGCGCATGGTGTCGGCAGCGGTGACGACGGTGCCGCCCCGAATGACGAGATCATAGTCGCTCATTGCTGCGTTCCCCGATTTCAGTACGCTGGAGCATGGTGTCCTCCGAGAACCGCTTCACACTTTTCGGCACCATGCTCACAGCATGATGTCGCCGCCGTTCGGCGACAGCGTCTGGCCGACATAGAAGGCACCGGCATCGGAGGCGAGGAGCAGGATGGTCGGCGCGATGTCGGAGACCTCGCCGAAGCGGCCGAGCGGGATCTCCTTGAGCTTCATCGCCCGCCATTCATCGGTGAGGCCGTTCAGCAGCACGGTCTCGGTGGCCCCCGGGGCGATGGCGTTCACCGTCACGCCGTGCGGTGCGCCCTCATAGGCGAGCGCGCGGGTGAAGCCGACAATGCCGGCCTTGGCCGCGCAATAATGCGCAAGGCCCGGCGCGCCGCGATAGGCGAGCTGCGAGGCGCAATTGACGATGCGGCCATAGCCGCGCACGACCATGTCGCCGAAGAAATGCCGCGTCACCAGGAAATGGCCGCGCAGATGCACGCCGAGCATGCGGTCCCAATCGGCGACGGTCAGATCGACGAAGGCCTTGTCGCCGCCGATGCCGGCCATGTTCACGAGGATATCGACCTGGCCGAGCTTGTCCTTGGCCCAGGCCGCCATGGCGTCGACCACCGCCTCGTCGGAAACATCGCACTCCGTGCCGTAGACCTTGCTGCCAGCGGCGGTGAGGCGTGCCGCCAGCGCCTCGGCATTGGCGGCATCGCCATAATGGCAGAAGGCCACCTCGGCGCCATAGCGGGCGAACAGCTCGACCACTTCGCCGCCGATGCCGCGGCTGCCGCCGGTCACCAGCGCCTTGCGGCCTTCGAGCGAAAACTCCTTCATCGGCACTCCTCCACTGGCGCATCTTTGCGAACGCGCATCGTTGGTCGGCTCCCCCTCTCCCCATTGGGGAGAGGGTTAGGGTGAGGGGTCTTCGCCGCTCCGCAACGGTGTGTCCCCGTCACCGACCCGCTTCGCGGGCCACCTCTCCCCGACGGGGGAGAGGGAATTATGGGCTCGGCCTCTCAGGCGGTACGGGCGGCGAGCCAGCCGGCGTAGGACCGGATGCCCGTCTCCAGATCGAATTGTGGCGCGTAGCCGAGATCGCGCTTCGCCGCGGTGATGTCGAAGCGCCGATGCACATCGTCGACCGGGTCCGGCCCGGGCTGCAGCGCGATGTCGGCTTGCGGCAGCACGCGCTTCACCACCTCGCTGATCTCACCAAGCGTCGCATAGGTCTCGCCGGTGACGGTGTAGATGCGGCGGGGCATTTCGCCGGCATCGAGCGCGAGCAGCAGCGCGCTCACCGCGTCTTCCACATGGATGAACTGGCGGTGGAAATCCTGGCCGAACGGCATGCGGGTCGGCCGCCCGGCCAGCGCATCCTCGATCATGGTGCGAATGATGCAGTCGGTGGTGCGGCCGGGCCCGTAGACCCAGGAGAGGCGGATCGCCAGCGCATCGACCCCGAACTGGCGCCAATAGGTCCAGAGCAGCGCCTCGCTCGCCGCCTTGCTGCCGCCATAGACCGAGGTCGGGCGCAGCGGCACGTCCTCCGGGACCAAGCCTTCCGGCGTGTCGCCATAGGCGCTGGTGGAAGAGCAGAACACCATGCGCCGCACTTTATGCACGCGCGCCAACTCCAGCATGTTGGCGGTGCCGACAACATTCACCTGCACCATCGAATAAGGATTGTCGCGCGCAACCATCGGCCCGGAATGGGCGCCGCAATGCACGATGCCGTCGATGGCATTGTCGGTGGCGATGGCGTGCAGGCGATGGATGTCGCCGAGGTCGCAGAAGGTGAGCGGCGCGCCGTCGCGGGTGCGCTCTGCAAGGTCGATGGCAACCACCTTGCGGCCCTGGCTCTCCAGCCGGCGGCGCACCGCGTTGCCGACCAGCCCGGCGCCGCCGGTGACGAGGATGCACTTTTCCATTCCAGGCGTCTCTCTAAGCGGTTGCCGACAGGCGGCGGGTCTCGGCGCGCTCGCGCTGGATGGTGCCCTGTTCGATCGGGAGCTCGGCCGCGAGCAGCATCCGGGTGTAGTCCTCCACCGGGCGGGCGAAGATGGTCTCGGTCTCGCCGTACTCGACGATCTTGCCGTAGCGCATCACCGCGACATTGTGGGCGAGCGAGCGCACCGAGTTGAGGTCGTGGGTGATGAACAGCGCCGACATGCCGATCTCGGCCTGGAGGTCACGCACCAAGTCGATGATCTGCGCGCGTACGCGGATGTCGAGCGCCGTGGTCGGTTCGTCGAACACCACGAAATCCGGCCCGGTGGCGAGGGCGCGGGCAATGCCGATGCGCTTCTGCTCGCCGGCGGTGAGCTGGTGCGGGTAAGCATCCGCGAGGCTCATCGGCAGATGCACGAGATCGAGCAGTTCCCTCACCCGGCGCTCGCGGTCGCGGCGGTCCATGGACGGGTCGAGTTGCAAGGGTTCGGCGATCAGTGCCCGCACCGGCCAGCGCGGGTTCAGCGCCACATAGGGTTCCTGGAACACCATCTGGATGCGCCGGCGTAGCGCGCGGAATTCCTTCACCGGCATATTGGTGATGTCGACGCCGTCGAAAATGATGCCGCCGCTGTCGCTCTCCAGGAGGCGCACCAGGCACTGGCCGACCGTGGTCTTGCCGGAGCCGCTCTCGCCGACGAGGGCCAGCGTCTCGCCCTTGCGCACGGTGAAGGAGACGTCGTCGATGGCGCGCACCACCTCGGTGGTGCCGGCAATGGGGAAGAACTTCTCCAGCCGGGTGACATCGAGCAGCCGCTCCGCATTTTCGCTTTCGCCGAGCTCGCCGCCGACCATCGGGGTCGGGCGAACCTTGGCGGCCTCCAGCAGCGTGCGGCTATAATCCTCGCGCGGCGCATCGAGGAAACCGCCGACCTGTTCGAGCTCGATGATGCGGCCATCGCGCATGATGGCCACGCGGTCGCAATAATGCGCGATGATGCCGAGGTCGTGGGTGATGAGCACGACGCCGGCGCCGAGCTCGCGGCAGCGCTTCACCAGGAGATCCAGCACCTGCACCTGGATGGTGGCGTCGAGCCCCAGCGTGGCGTCGTCAGCCAGCACGATGTCGGGATTGGCCACCATGGCCATGGCGATGACGACGCGCTGCGCCATGCCGCCGGAGAGCTGGTGCGGATAGGCACTCGCCCGCCGCTCCGGATTGACGATGCCGACCTGCGATAGCAAGTCGACCGCCGCCGCCCAGGCTTGCCTGCGGCTGCACGGCTTATGGGCGCGCAGCACCCGGGCGATCTGCGCGCCGACGGTCTCGACCGGGTCCAGCAGCGCCTTGGCATTGGTGCCGATCAGGGCGATGCGGGCGCCGCGGATCCGGCGCTGCTCGGCCTCGTCCATCTCCAGGATTGAGGCGCCGTCGAGCCGCACATCCCCCTCGACCACCCGCCCGCCCTCGGGCAGCAGGTTCAGGAGGCTGCGCGCCAGCACCGACTTGCCGGCGCCGGTCTCGCCGACAATGCCGAGCACCTCGTCGCGGCGCAGCTCGAACGAGACGCCGTCGAGCGCCTTTGGCGTGCCCGCGCCGAAATCGACGGTGAGATTGTCGACCGCGAGCAGCGGCGTCGTGGTCGGCGCGCGCATCAGCGGTCCCTCGTAGTGGGGTCGGAGAGGTCCTTCGCCATGTCGCCGATCAGCGCGAAGCTCAGCACGGCAACGACGATGGCGAGGCCCGGGAACAGGGCGACCCACCACACGCCGAGGATCATCTGCTGCGCGCCGGTGGAGACCATCAGCCCCCATTCCGGCGTCGGCATGCGCACGCCGGCGCCGACGAAGGAGAGGCCCGCGGTGAGCAATATGGCGAGGCCGACACTGATCGAGATCTGGACGATGGCCGGGGTGAGTGCGTTGGGCAGGATGTGGCGGAACATGATGGAGAAATCCGTGGCGCCGCTGCACCGCGCCGCGCCGACGAAGGGCCGCTCGCGCAGCGAGAGCACCTCGGCGCGGATGACGCGGGCGAACATCGGAATGAACAACACGGCGAGCACGATGGCGACGTTCCAGATCTCCTGGCCCATGACGGAAACCAGCGCCATGCCGAGCACGAACACCGGAAAGGACTGGATGAAGTCGAACAGCCGCATCACCAGCGACGACAGCCAGCCGCGATAGAAGCCGATCAGCAGCCCGATAGGCACGCCGACCGCGAAGGCGAAGGCCACCGCGCTGATCGAGATCAGCAGATTGATGCGGGTGGCGTAGACGACGCGGGCGTAGATATCCATGCCCGACACATCGGTGCCGAACCAGTGCTCGATCGATGGCGGCTGGAGCGAGGCGATGGGGTCGGCCTCGGTCGGCGAATAGAAGGTGATGAAGGGCGCGAAGATGATCGCCAGCACTTGGAGCGCGAGCAGCAGCAGCCCGACCAGAGCGGCGGGGTGGCGCTTCACATATTTGATGAGCCGCGCCATCAGACCCTGATCCTCGGATCGGCGAGTTCGTAGAGGATGTCGACCACGGTGTAGACGACCAGGATGAAGGCGGCGGCCACCAGCACGAAGCCCTGCAGCGCCGGATAGTCGCTGTTCACCACCGACTGCACCGCATATTGGCCGAGCCCGCCCCAGGCGAAGATGGTCTCGACCAGCACCGCGGCACCTAGCAGGAAGCCGACGAGGAAACCCACCAGCGTGATGATGGGCGGCAGCGAATTGCGCAGGGCGGCACGGCGGATGACGCTTTCCGGCAGGCCGGAAGCGCGGGCGTGGCGGATGAAGTCGCTGCGATAGACGTCGGTGAACACGGTCTTGGTCATCTTCATCAGCGCGCCGGCATTGACGATGGCGAGCGTCGCGACGGGGAGCACCAGCCGCCCCGCGGAGGAGAAGAAGGCGGCGGGATCGCCGGCGATCAGGCTGTCTATTGTGTAAAAGCCGGTGACGGTCGGCGGCGGCGAGACGAAGGTGTCGATACGCCCGAACGGCGCCGCGGCCCAGCCCAGCATGTAGAAGAAGAAATAGATCAGTAAGAGGCCGATCCAGAAATCGGGAATGGCGCCGGCGGCAAGGCCATAGACCCGGCTGCCGATATCGATCGCACCGCCCGGCCGCACCACCGAGATCACCGCCAGCGTGACGCCCACGAGGATGGTGAGGATCATCGCATAGGTGATGAGCTCGAGCGTCGCCGGGGCGCGCTCCATCAGGTCGGTGACCACGGGATTGGAGGTGAAGATGGAGATGCCGAGATCGCCGTGCAGCGCGTTCCACACATAGCGGATGAACTGGTCCCAGATCGGCAAATTGAGGCCGAGCCGTTCGCGGAAGGCGGCGATGGTCTCGGGCGTCGCCATGTTGCCGAGCAGCAGCAGCGCCGGGTCGCCCGGCAGCATGCGCACCAGCAGGAAGGTCACCATCATCACGCCGAACATCTGCGGCACCAGCATCGCCAGCCGGCTGATGACGATCCGCAGCGGACGCGGGATGGCGCCCCAGATACTGGCGACGGCGGCGGTTGCTGCACTCATGCTTGGCCGGTCCATTCCTCTACATAATCGGGGGGAAAAGCGCGGCCCCGGCGCTGGCGCCGGAGCCGCAAGGGGGCCGTCCCTCGGGGGTCTCAGTCCTTGTACATGTCGTAGAAGGCGTTGCCGTTCGGCGTGTACCAGGAATAGCCCTTGACGTTGCTGCGCGTGGCGAGCTGGTAGCCGGGATTCATCAGGAACACCCAGGGAGCGGACTCCATGGTGATCTGCTGCACCCGCTTCATGTCGGTGAGGCGCTTGGCGTCATCGGTGCTGGTCAGGCCGGCATTGATCAGCTGGTCGACCTCGGGGCTCTTGAACTTGGAGTAGTTAATCGCCGAGGCGCTATTGAGCCAGAGGTTCGCGACGTAGGCGGCGTCGGGCACGATCGCCATATCGCGGAAGAAGTACATCGGCACTTCGCCCTTGGTGTAGCGCTCCACCAGGGTCGAGGCCGGCAGCTTCAAGAGCTCGACATCGACCCCTGCCTTGGCGAAGGCGCTCTTTAGGATGACCGCGATCTCCTCCTCGATCTGGTCGCCGGTGCGATAGGCAAGCTGGGTCTTGAAGCCGTTGGGGAAGCCGGCCTCGGCCAGCAGTTCCTTGGCTTTGGCCGGATCGTTCTTGAAGAAGAAATACTCGTCGGTGAAGGCCGGATAGATCTCCGAGATCGGGCTCTTGGTGAAGCGCGCGGTGTTGAAATAGACGCTCTTCAGTATCTCCTCGCGCGGCACCAGATAGTTCAGCGCCTGGCGCACCTTCACATTGTCGAAGGGCGGCTTGGCGTTGTTCATCTCGACGCGGTGAATGAAGTTGCCGAACACCTTGTAGACGGTGACGCCCGGCGCCTTCTGCAGCAAGGCGAGCTCGCGTGGCAGCAGATACTCCGCCACATCGACCGAGCCTGCTTGCAGCGCGGCGACGCGGTTCGCCGAGGTCGGCATCTCGCGCAGGATCACGCGGGTGAGCTTGGCCGGGCCGCGCCAGTAGTTCGGATTGGCCTCATAGACCACTTCCTGGCCGGGCGTGTATTTGGTGATCTGATACGGGCCGAAGGACGCGGTGTTGGTGGAGAGCCAGCGCGCCGCCCACGGATCGTCGGTGGTGAGGTGCTTCTTCACTTCGGCAGAGTCGAGGATGCCGAGGTCGCTGTTGATCCAGATGCGGTCGAGCAGCGGCGAGGGATTGGGGATCGACACCTTCACCGTGTAGTCGTCGATCTTGGTGAAGGCTGCCTTCGGATCCTCGATCTTGAAGATCTGCGTCATGTACCAGTGGAAGTTCGACTTCATGTTCCAGCCGCGCTCGAACGACCACATCACCGTGTCGGCGTTGAGCTCGTTGCCGCGATAGGACTTCACGCCCTTACGCAGATGGAAGGTGATCGACTTCTTGTCGGGCGAGAGGTCATAACTCTCGGCCAGCGCGCCGGCGATGGTGGTGAAGTCTTCATAGAGCGTGCCTTCCTCGCCTTTCTTCTGGGCGTAGGCGAGCAGGCGCTCATTGACGTTGCGGCGCACCTCGTGGCCGGCCTCAGTCGGCGGATATTCCTGGTCGAGCGATTCCGGGGTGCGCGGGGCGGCGACCACCAGCGTGGTCTTGGCGCCCTGCGCATGGGCGGACGGTGCGAAGCCGGCGACCAGCGTCGCGCCGAGGAGCGTCGCCGTGAGGAAAGTCGCCGCAGCGGAGGCTGCAATCGTGCCGCGCGGAGGGACGCGTGGCGCGCCAGGAAAGAGAGGGTTCGCTCGCGCGACGGCGGATATTCCAGCACTCAGATTGCGAAGCATGTGGGCGTCCTACCTGAACCGAGGAGACGGGAGCAACTGGTCTGACCTCTGTCTAACGTTACGCTCGCCTGCGAAACGCGCAATCCCAAATTTTCATCGAATGGCGGCCAAACAATAGGCACCTGCGCAGGCCGAGCCGCCCCGCCCGTGCCGTCGCTCGTATGCCAAGACATTCAAAAGAATGGATTGTTCGAATCTCATTAGGGACCATTCATCGGTCGGTCACGACGGGCTTGGGCAATTGGGGGCGAGCCGCGCCCGCGCGCTAAGGCGGAATTCCGTGCCGTCGCATCGCAATGAGGTCAGACCGCAACGAGCCGAGTCTCTCCTGCGCGTGGAGTTCCCTCAGCCAGCGAGATCGCCCGATAAGAAGCCGGTGAGCGGCACGGAGCAAACTGCTCCCACCAGAACTGCACAGGCCGAATGCCACGGTACCTGGCACGCGAGCCCTTCCGGCACCGCACCAGGGACGGCGACGCGATCCTCCGGCGCGTGATGACGCGCGGCAGCGTCTATCTCTCCAACGCCACGATAGCGCGTTCGCTCTCCGGGCCTCTCCGAAGTCATCGCCGCCGCCAGGAGCGCAACCGCCAGGATGCGACACGCCTGAGTGCCGGACCCTCGCGGTTTCTGGCGTGATCATCCGGGATCGGACGAGGATTGCCTGTAGTGCTGGACGACCCAGGAACGGAACAGCGCGACTGCGGGGTCGGTCATGTCGTCCGGATGGACGGTCAGATAGTAGCCGAAGCCGCTCGGGCAGGACGCCTGCGCGAAGGGCGTCACGAGACGCCCGTCGGCAAGTTCGGCCGCGAACATGTCGACATCGACCAGCGTGACGCCGCCACCGGCCACGGCGCATTGCACGGCCAGAGCTTCGGTTTCGAAGGCGAGGCCGCGCTGCACCCCGATGTCGATGCCGTGATGGCGCGCATAGATCGACCAGAGCGTGCCGAAGGGTTCGCCCTCCAGCTTGACATGCAGAAGCTCATTGGCGCGCAGGAAGGCGGCAAGGCCGAGGCTCGCCGCGCGCTCCGCCATTGCGGGCGCACAGGCCGGCGTCTGGCTGACCATCCAGAGCGGGTCGCGAATCGCGTCGCCAAGATGGGGGCGGTCGAACACCACGGCGAGATCGACACTGCGCCCGACCGGCAGGCCGACGCCATTGCTGCTCGAAACGTCGATCGGCACGCCTGGAAAGGCGCGGCGGAACTCGGCGAGGAGCGACAGGCCCACGACGTGGAGAAAGGTCGGCGGCATGTGGATCTTGAGCATGCGACCACTTTGGCCGGGCTCGCGCCGCAGCGCCTTCAGCATCTCCTCGATGCGGTCGAAGGATTCGGCGACGACCGGCAGCAGCGCCGCGCCGGCGGCGGTCAGCGACATGCCCTGCGGCCGCCGCTCCAGCAGCCGGCACCCGAGATATTCCTCCAGGCGTCCGACATGGCGGCTCAGCGCGCTCTGCGAAATATGCAGCGCCGACGCCGCGCCGGTGAAACTGAGGCGCTGACCCACCGCCTCGAAGGCCCGCAACGCGTTCAGCGGCAACCAGACCCGACCGCCATCCGGCGGCGCGGCCTCCGCGGTCCGCGCAACCTCGGCGACGTCGGGGCGGGAAGACGCCAAGCCTTTGACTCCATGCGATGGGGCTATCGAGAAACGTAATTTGAACCGTTCCAGACGCTCTGCCAAGATTGTCCAAACGGGAACAGCCATGATTGATCTAGAGAGAATCCGCGCGTTCGTCGCCGGGCGCAGGCTGGGATATTCGCTGCCTCAGGCGCTCTACAACAGCCCGGAGGCGCTGGAGTTCGACTTCGACGCGATCTTCGGGTACTCCTGGATCCTCGTCGGCTTCACCTGCGAGATCCCGCAGCCCCGCGGCTATCTCGCCGTCACGGTGGGCCGTTCGCCGGTGGTGGTGACGCGCGACCGCGAGGGCACCTACCGCGCCTTCCACAATTCCTGCCGCCACCGCGGCGCGCAGATCTGCCCCGAGGGTTCCGGCACCCGCGGGCGGCTCACCTGTCCCTATCACCAGTGGGTCTACGATCTCGACGGCACGCTCGTGCATGCCCGCCACATGCAGGCGAGCTTCGATCCGGCCGAGCACGGCCTGAAGCCGGTGCATGTGGAGAACGTCGCCGGCGCGCTGTTCGTCTGCATGGCCGAGACGCCGCCGCCCTTCACCCGCTTCCGCGAACAGCTCGGGCCGCTGCTCGCCCCGCACCGGCTCGAGGAGGCCAAGCTCGCGCACCAGAACACGCTGGTCGAGAAGGGCAATTGGAAGCTGGTGATGGAAAATGCACGCGAATGCTACCATTGCGCGACCGGCCATCCGGAGCTGTGCCTCACCTTTCCGGTTGCCGATGCGGTGGGCGATCATTTCGCCAGTGACGACGATCCGCGCCACGCCGCCTTCACCGCGCGGCTGGAGGCAGCCGGCCTGGGCAAGGGGCCGTTCCTCGGTCCTTGGTGGCAGGTCGAGCGCTTCCCCCTGAATGAAGGGCAGCTCTCGCTCACCATCGACGGCGGGCTCGCCTCGAAGAAGCCGATGGTGGCCGGCGACGAGACCGATATCGGGTCGCTGCGCTGGGCGATCGAACCGCACAGCTTCTGCCACTCGACGGCCGATACGACCGTCTATTTCAGCGCCATGCCGACGGCGACGGGCGAGACGCTCGTCACCTGCAAGTGGCTGGTCCACAAGGACGCGGTGGAAGGCGTCGACTACGACGTCGGACGGCTGACCGAATTGTGGAACGTCACCAACCTCCAGGATCGCGACCTGGTGGAGAATAATCAGCGCGGCGTATACTCGGTCGGCTACACGCCCGGCCCTTACAACGAGAGCGACGAATCCTACGTGCTGCGCTTCATCGACTGGTATTGCGACAAGGCGATGGACTTCATCGCGGCGCGCACCGGGGTCGATGGCCGTCCGATTGCGTTGCGGGAGGTCGCCAGCCGCGCAACCGACACGCCGCCGGCCCGCGCGGCGAAGCCGGGTCTTGAGGCGAGCGAGCACGAGGCAGAGCGCCTTTGAGCACCGACAGAAGCGACGATCGGCCGGACGCCCTCCATCCCGACACGCTCGCGGTCGGCTTTGGCTATGATCCGCAAGACGCGTTCGGGGCGGTGAAGCCGCCCGTCATTCTCACCTCGACCTTCGCCTACCCCTCGGCGGCGGCGGCGAAGCAGGCGCACCGCGACTATTTCGACGGAGCAGGGCCCGGCCGCGACGCGGACTTCATCTATGCGCGGCTCGACCATCCGGGCCTCGCGCTTCTGGAGAAGCGCTTCGCGGCGCTGGAGGGCGCCGAGGACGCGGCCGGCTTCGCCTCCGGCATGGCGGCGATCTCGGCGGTGCTGCTGGCGCATCTGAAGCCGGGCGACAGCGTGTTGCACACAAGGCCGCTCTATGGCGGCACGCACGGCCTGCTGCACGGTCCTATCGCCGGCATCGGCGTGACGCCGGTCGCCATCGGCGACGCGCTGGACGCCGCGAGTGTCGACGAGGCCACTGATACGGCGTCCCGGCATGGGCCGGTCGGCCTCATCTTCGTCGAGACGCCGGCCAACCCCACCAACGGCATCTCCAACATCGCAATGATCGCCCGCGCCGCCGACGCGCTCGCCGGCCGGCAAAGTGGGCGGCGTCCGGTCGTCGTCGTCGACAACACCTTCCTGGGCTCGCTGCTCCAAGCGCCGCTCAAGCACGGTGCCGATCTCTCGATGACGTCGCTGACCAAATATGCCGGCGGCCACAGCGACCTCATCGGCGGCGCGGTCAGTGGCGACAAGGCGATGGTCGGCCCGCTCAGGCGGCTTCGCACCTTGCTCGGCACCCATCTCGATCCCTTCACCAGCTGGCTGGCGCTGCGCTCGCTGGAGACGTTCCCGCTGCGCAATGCGCGCGCCAATGCCAACGCGGCGGTGGTCGCCGCCTTTCTGCGCGACCATCCGAATGTGGCGGACGTCAGCTTCCTCGGCTTTCTCGAACCCGGCACACCCGCCCGCGCGGTGTTCGACCGTCAATGCACCGGCGCCGGCTCGACATTTTCCTTCCGTATCCGCGGTGGCGAGGCAGAAGCCTTCGCCCTTCTTGACCACCTGCGGGTGTTCCGCATGGCGGTCAGTCTCGGCGGCACGGAGAGCCTGATCTGCCATTCGGCGAGCACGACGCACTATTCGGTGCCGCCGGAGATTCGCCGCGAGGTGGGGGTCGACGACGCCACCTTGCGAATCTCGATCGGCATCGAACATCCCGACGATCTCATTGCTGATCTCGCCTCAGCCCTGGAAGCCATTCCATGACCCGCCTGATCCTGCCGGCTCCCGACCGCTTCTCCATCGCCGGCAAGGTCGGAGCACCGGACGAGCACGCGGAACTTGTCATCGTTGGCGCCGGGCCAGCCGGTTGCGCCGCGGCGAGCGAGGCGGCCAGGGCCGGGGCGCAGGTGGTGCTGATCGACGAGAATCCGGTCGGGGCCGGGCTGATCGGCATGGACGTGCCGCTCCATTTCGGCGGACGGGCGAGCAATGCCGTGCAGACGCCCGAGCGCCTCGTCGAGCGCCTGCTCGAATCCAATCCGGCTCTCGGCGAGGCCTGGGAGCTCGGGGTCGATGTGCGCCTGTCGACCTATGCCTGGGGGGCCTGGGTCAACGGTCCCGGCCTGCGCGCACTGTCCACGGGGGTCCTCGGCCTCGCCGACGAGACGCGCAGCTGGACGCTCGGCTTCGACCGGCTGATCCTCGCCACCGGCGCCCGCGACCTCAATCTCTCCTTTGCCGGGTCCGACCAGCCGGGGGTGATGGGGGCGCAGGCGCTGCATGCGCTGCTCACCCGCTACGACGCCTTCGCCGGGCGGCGGCTGGTGATCCTCGGCAGCGGCGACCTCGCCCTCGCCACCGCCGAGCTGGCGCTGGCGCGAGGTCTCGACATCGCGGCCCTGGTCGAGGTGCGCGACGAAGCGCAAGGCGATGCCGGCCGGCTCGCCGCCCTCGAGGGCCGGGGCATCGACATCCTCACCGGGCATGTGCCGCTCGCCGCCGAGGGCGGCCCCGACGGGGTCACCGGCCTCGTCTTCGCCGAGACGCTCGCGCCCGAGCGGCGGCGCACTCTCGCCTGCGATACCGTGTGCCTCGCGGTCGGGGCGGTGCCGGTGATCGAACTGTTCGACGTCCTCGGCGTCCGATGCGCGATGGTGCCCACGCGCGGCGGCCATGTACCGGTGGTCGGCGCCGACGGAGCGACCTCGCTGGCCGAGGTGTTCGCTGCCGGCGACTGCGCCGGGCTCGGCGGCGATGCCATCGAGGCCGGCCGGGTCGCGTCGCGGGCGGCGCTCGCCTCGCTCGGCCGGCCGGCCATCGAGGCCGGAACGGGCGCTGCTTCGGCGCCCGCTTCAACGCCCTCTTGCCCCGACGCGCTCGCCTACCAGCTCGACTGGGCGCGTGCACTGCTCGCCACCGGCGGAGCGGACGTGCTGGCCTGCCTCTGCGAGGAGGTCACCCGCGGCGAGCTTCTCGCGGTGCAGCCGCCGCGCTATCTCGACTGGCGCTCCAACGCGATGGCGCGGCGCGACCTCGGCACCCTGGCCGACGACGGCCCGCTCAACCTGGACCAGATCAAGCGCCTCACGCGCGCCTGCATGGGCGCCTGCCAGGCGCGGCGCTGCCGCGAGCAGGTGGCGATGATGATGGCGCTCGGCGCCGGCGTGCCGGCGGATTCCATCCCTCTCGCCGGCTATCGCGCCCCGGTGCGGCCGCTGCCGCTCGCCGTCCTCGCCGACATGCGGGAGCCGGCGGAGATGACGGAGAACTGGAACGTCTGGTTCGGCATCGTCACCCAGTGGATCTCCTACGACGACATCGGCACCGAGCGCGAAGACGAGCAGATTCGCGCCGGAATGCCGTACTGAGGATGCCGGCCATGGCAAATACGGGTGCATCGGTTGTGGTGGTCGGCGGCGGCGTCACCGGCCTGTCTGCAGCGTGGTGGCTGGCGCGCTCCGGCGTCGACGTCACCATCCTCGAAAAGGGGATCGTCGGCTTCGAGGCATCCGGCCGCAACGGCGGCGGCTGCACGCATTACCAGAGCCCGCTGTTCCATGAGGAGCAGAGGCTGTGGCCGCAGATGGACGAGTTGCTCGGCTATCCGACGGAATACCGGCGCGAGCGTATCGTCTTCCAGGTCGACGAACGCAAGGCCGATTTCCACGAGGGTCTCGCCATGCGCATCCCGGCCGGCTACCGCTGGGAGGTGCTGGACGGAAAGCAGGTGCGCGAGTTGGTGCCGCTCGCCGGCGACAGCGCCATCTCGGGCGTGCATCTGCATTTCGGCGGCCATGCCAATCCCCAGCGAGCCTCGCAGGCCTATGCCTGGGCGGCGCAGGATCAGGGCGCGCGCATCCGCCAGCATGTCGCGGTGCGCGGCTTCGAGACCGCCGGCGGGCGCGTCGTGGCGGTGGAGACCTCCGCAGGTCGGTTCGGCTGCGACGCGCTGGTGATCGCCGCCGGCCCGCAGACCGGCGCGCTCATGGGGATGCTGGGGCACGATTTGCCGATGGCGCCGGCGCGGGCGGAGATGATCGTCACCGAACCGCTGCCGCTGATGCCGATCGGCGGCGTCGACGGCCATGGCCTCTACGGCCGGCAGACCCTGCGCGGCAATCTCGCCTATGGCGGCGGACCGCACGAATGGTACGACGACGTCGCGCTCGACACCGCGCCGCCGCGCCCCTCGGGGAGCGTGCTCCGCAGCCTTGCCCGGCGGGTTGCCGAGCTCCTGCCGCGCGCCGCCCATGCGCGCGTGATCCGCAGCTGGGCGGGAGTGATCGAGAACACGCCGGACGGCCGCCCGGTGATCGAGCGCCTGTCCGCGCCCGACAATGTGACGGCCGCCACCATGTCGAGCGTCGGCTTCGGCCTGTCCCCGGCGAGCGGGCACGCCATCCGCGACCTCGTGCTCGACGGCGTGTGCTCCTTCGCCGATCTCGGCAAGCTCGGCAGCGCCCGTTTCGCCGGGCTGCCGGCAGACTGGCGCCGACAGCTCAACTGGCTGCCGCCTGAGCCGGCCGCCTCGAATATGCGAGCGCCCCTCTGATGGCCGGACCGCGCGGAACCGTCATCGTCGTCGGTGCCGGCATCGCCGGCCTCTCCGCCGCCTGGGCCCTGCAGCGGCGCGGCTTCGAGGTCGCGGTGTTCGAGCAGGGGCCGATCCCCAACCCGCGCGCCACCTCTTATGACGAGCACCGGATCACCCGCCACGCCTACGGGGCGCAGGAGGGCTACGCCTATCTGATGCCGGACGCCTTCGCCATGTACGACCGGATGTTCGACGACATCGGCGCCGACCATTTCGACCGCTCGAAGGTGATCTATTTCCTCCGGGAGGAGGTCGGCTGGTACGAGCCGAGCGCGCGGGCGCTCACCCGCATGGGCTCGGGCTTTCGCGACATTCCGCTCACTGAGGTGCGCGAGCGCTTTCCGATGGTGGAGACGCGCGGGCTGACCCGCGCCGTCGAGACGGACGAGGGCGGCATGCTGTTCCCGATCCGCATCCTCACCGACCTCACCGTCACGCTCGGCAATCGCGGCGTGCGCTTCCACGTCGACAGCCGGGTTGCCGAGGTCGATCCCGATGCCGGGCTGGTGGTCGCCGGCGGGCGCGAATTCCGTGCCGACCATGTGGTGATCGCCGCCGGCGCCTGGGTCAACAAGCTGACGCCGTTGCTCGCGCAGACCGTGGTGCCCTCGCGCCAGGCGGTGATGTATCTGGCGCCGCCGCCGGAGCTGGCGCAGCGCTGGGCGCAGGCGCCGGTGCTCATCGACATGGGCCTCGACAGCGGCACCTACACGCTGCCGCCGCGGCGCGGCACCCGGCTCAAGATCGGCGACCATGTGTTCACCCGCGCCGGCGACGCCGATGGCGACCGCATCGCCACCGAGGCGGATCTTGCCCGCCTGGAGAGCGCGGCGCGCCTCGCCTATCGCGACTTCGATCGCTATCAGGTGCTGGAACGCAAGATCTGCTTCTACACCGTCACCCGCGACGATTCCGAGCGCTTCGTGGTGCGGCCGTGGGGGAAGCGGGCCTGGATCGTCAGCGCCTGCTCGGGCCACGGTTTCAAGCTCGGGCCGCTGATCGGCGACGGCGTTGCGGCGGCGATTGCCGGCGAGCGCTCGGCGGAGGAGACGACGCGCTGGGCGGCGGGGCTCTTCGACCTGACGGGCCATGCCGCCCCCACGGCATCCGAACCGGCAGCCTGAGCCGGGCCGCCGTCAGGCCGCCTCGCGCGCGAGTGCGGCGAGAACCTCCGGCACGCCGGCCGGCTGCACCACGGCGGCGCGGACGAGGACGTCAAAGCGCTGGTTCAACAGCCGCACGTGCTTGCTCGCCGAGAAGACGAAGAACAGACCGCCGATGTAGAGAATGGCGCGCTGCGGCCCGAACACGGTGAACGGCGCCGAATAGGTGTTCCGCAGATCATAAAGATGCACGCGAAGGCTCGGATAGAGCGCGCGGCAGGTTTCGCCCATGACACGAAGCTGCTCTCGCCGCAGCGCCGCCGGCAATCTCTCCCACTGCGCCTCGCCGCGCGCGAAAGCCTGCAGCCCCTGGAGCGGCAGACAGGCCTCCTGCGACAGGTCGGAACTGCGCATGCTGGCGAGCCGCTCCTCGGCCCAGCGCACGCTTGCGTCGGTATCGATCTCCGGCCAGCCGGAATACTCATACGCGATCACATCCGCGACCTTGAGGAAGTCGGGGAAACTGCGCGGCACGGTGCGGATCGGATAGCCGGCATTCTCGGCCTCGGCATACCAGCGTAGGAAGCGGTCGTCGGTCGGCGAGCCCGCCTGTCCTTCCACGCGCACCTGCTCGACGACGTCGGCACCTGGCCGCTCCTGGCTGGTGAGGCCGAGCAGCCAGTCGACCGAGACGCCGTAGCGCGTGGAGAGGACCGCCAGTGTCTCGGCGCGCAGCAGCCGGTCATGGGTGGGGGAGAGCACCTGCGACAGGGTCGAGCGGTCGATTCCGAGCGAGCGGGCGAACGCGGCGGGTGCGAGTCGCGATCGCTGGATCACCAAAGCTAGGCGTTCGCGGAAGATGTGGACCACTTGCCGTCGCATGAGAGTGCTCTCAAATCACATCATGTGCTGTATATTATCAACATATGGGCACTTTGCGCGACAATTCCCTCGCTTTGGATGGTAATCCCGCGTTGTCCAAGATCGATGCGAGCGGGATGATCGTACCATGTCGATCATCGAAGCTCAGGGCGCGATTCGCGCCATTCCAAACCGCCGCGCCGCCGTCGAATGGCCGACGCTCTTTCTCGCCATCGCGATCAATGGCGGGTGGGCGCTGTTGACATTTTTCCACGCCAGCCTGCCGACGCTGCTGCTCTTGCCTCTCGGCGCCTGGGTCATCGCCTGGCAGGGCTCTCTCCAGCACGAGATCATCCACGGCCACCCGACGCGCTGGCGCGCCTTCAACAGGGTCCTCGGCTCAACCCCGCTGTCGCTCTGGCTGCCCTTCGCGCGCTACCGGATGCTGCATCTGTGCCACCATCGCGACGAACGGCTGACCGATCCGCTCGACGATCCGGAGTCTTTTTACTGGACCGAAGAGGACTGGGCGCGGCTCGGCTCGGTGGGGCGCTTTCTGGTGAAGGCGCAGACGCGCCTCATCGGGCGGCTGGTGATCGGACCGTTCTGGTCGGTGAGCCGCTTCCTGCTTTCGGAGGCAAAGGCGATGCTGGCCGGCGATCGCCTGCTCATCCGGATCTGGGCGTATCACCTCGCCGGCTGCGCCGGCATCCTCGCCTGGCTCGTCTTCATCTGCGACTTCGATCCGCTCGCCTATGCCGTGCTGTTCCTCTATCCTGGGACGGCGTTGCAGATGGTCCGCTCCTTCGTCGAGCACAAGGCGGAGAGCGCCGTATCCAAGCGCAGCGCCATCGTGGAGAATTCGCCGGTGCTCGGCCTTTTGTTTCTCAACAACAATCTCCACGCCGTGCATCACGCGCATCCGACGCTTCCCTGGTACCGGCTGCCGGATTTCTATCACGCCCACCGCGCCGCGTTCCTGGAAGGCAATGGCGGCCTGGTCTACAGGGGCTATGGCGAGGTATTCCGCCGTTACCTGATGCGCCCGCACGACCAGCCGGAGCATCCCCTCGGCCGCGCCCCCCTCGATCCATGAGGCTGGGCGGAATTCTACGCAGCACCGTATCGCGCAGCACGGTCTCGCGCAGCACTCTTGCCGGCGCCGCCTTCATGCTCGCCTCGGGCCTCGTCGTCGCCTTCATGGAAGCGGCGGTGCGCGGGGTCAGCCAGACCCTGCACCCCTTCGTGCTCGTGTTCTGGCGCGAGTTCTTCAGCGTCCTGCTGCTGCTGCCGCTCTGGGTGATCGCCGGCCGCCCGCGCGTCGAGCGGCGAAGATTGCCGCTGCATGCCCTGCGCTCCATCCTGAACGGCGGCGCGATCCTCGTCTGGTATCTTGCTTTGCGCAGCCTGCCGCTCGCGGAGGCTACCGCCCTCGGTTTCACCGCCATACTCTTCGCGGCGATGGGGAGCCGGGCGGTGCTGGGCGAGCGCGTGTTCCCGCTGCAATGGATCGCCATCGCCGCAGGTCTCGGCGGCGCCGCTCTTATCGTGGGGCCAGGCATGGGATCTGGCGCAGGATCCGGCACAGACTCTGGTTCCGGGCTTGCAGGAGCGGGCGAGGCCTTCGGGGCCGCCGCCGCCCTTGGCTCGGCGGTGCTGTTCGCCGGCTCCATGCTGGTTGCCAAGCTCCAGTCCCGCGGCGACGGCAGCGCGGTGAGCGCGCTTCTGCTGGCGATCGGCATGGGCGCGCTCGCCGGTCTCCTGGCGGTGCCGGTCTGGGCGTGGCCGAGCCCGCAGGATTTCGGCTGGCTCGGCCTCTTCGCGGTGTGCAACGTGCTCGGCCAGGTCTTCTTTCTCGAGGCGATGCGGCGCGCCAGCGCCGCGGTGGTGATCCCGCTCGATGTTTCCCGCCTCGTCTGGGCGCTGATGTTCGGCGCGGCGATGTATGCCGAGTGGCCGGCGCCGCCGGCGCTCATCGGCGCCGTGCTCATCGGCGCATCGGCGGTGCTCGTCGTCCTCGGCGCGCGGCGCGGCAGTGAGGAACTGCCCGCCGACGGCCGGCAGGTGGAGGCATCATGACCAGCGCCGGTCCGTGGATCGCCAATCTCGGCATGTACGACCCGCTTTGGCTCCAGTCTGCGAACGACGCGTTGTGGACCGCCATGCGCACCCGTCTCGCCGTACACGGATATTCCGGTATGTCGGACGCCCTCGACCGCGCGCGTCCGCTCGCTGAGATCTGGCACGATCCGCGTCTCCTCGTCGGCCAGACCTGCGGCTATCCGCTGATGACCCATTTGGGCGAGGCGGTGACGCTCATCGGCACGCCGGTCTATGACCTGCCCGGCTGTGACGGGACGAGCCATTGCAGCTTCGTCATCGTCCCGGAAGGCGCGCGCTTCAAGGATCTCGATGATCTCCGGGGCTGCCGTTTGGCGCTGAATGATGATCACAGCAATACCGGCATGAACCTGTTGCGGCACGCTGTTGCCCCTCTGGCGCGGGACGGGCGTTTCTTCGGAGCTGTGGTTGAGACCGGCGGGCATCTCCACAGCATGGAAAGCGTCCGGCGCGGCGAGACGGCGGTCGCCGCCGTCGATTGCGTCACCTTCGGCCTTGCCGCGCGGCATCGACCGGACCTGACCTCCGGCCTGCGCATCCTCGCCCGTACGGCGTCGGGCCCGGCGCTGCCCTTCGTCACCCACGGCGGCGCCTCGGCGGAAGAGGTGGACGTGCTGAGGCAGGCGCTCAACGAGGCCATCGCAGAGGCCGAACAGGAGCCGCTCATCGGCGATCTGGCACTACGGCGCGTCGAGCCGGCCGGCCGTGCGGACTACGCCGTCCTTCTCCGCTACGAAGCGGAAGGGGTGGCCGCGGGTTATCCGACGCTCGCCTGAGCGGCCTCAGATAGGTTCCGTCGGGCTGCGCCCGAGTTTCTCGCGCGGGAGATGACAACGGATCGCGTGGCCGTCCGCATCGGCCACGAGCGGCGGCTCCTGCGTTTCGCAGATGGGGCCGAAGCGCCGCGGGCAGCGGGTGTGGAACAGACAGCCCGCCGGCGGATTGACGCCGCTCGGGATCGCGCCGGTGAGCCGGATCCGGCCGCTGCGCTGGCCGGTGACCGACGGCGCAGCCGACAGCAGCGCTTCGGTATAAGGATGATGTGGGCCGTCGAGCACCCTCAAAGCCGGGCCGACCTCGAGAAGCCGCCCGAGGTAGAGCACCGCGATCCAGTCCGACAGGTAGCGCACGACGCCGAGGTCATGCGAGATCAGCAGATAGGCAACCTGCCGCTCCGCCTGCAACTCGGCCAGCAGGTTGAGGATTGCCGCCTGCACGGAAACGTCGAGCGCGGAGGTCGGCTCGTCGCAGACCACCAGCCGGGGATTGCCGGCGAAGGCGCGGGCGACGGCGACGCGCTGCTTCATGCCGCCGGACAGCTGGCGGGGGCGGGCGGCGAGTTGGCGGGCGGTGAGGCGCACCGCCTCCAGCAGGCGGGTCACCTGCGCCTGGCGCAGGGCGCCCTTCAACCCGCCCAGCCGCGTCACCGCCCGGCCGACGAGACGACTGACGGTGTGGGAGCGGTTGAGCGCGGAGTCCGGGTTCTGGAAGACGATCTGCAGCGTCTTGATCTGGTCCGGCGAACGCTGGCGCACCTCCGGAGCCAGTACGGCGCCGTCCAGCGCCATGCGTCCGCCCGCATCGGGAGCCGTGAGCCCGAGCAGGGCATGGGCGAGTGTGGTCTTGCCGCTGCCGGATTCCCCGACGAGGCCCAGCGTCTCGCCCGGCATCAGCCGCAGCGTGACGTCACGGAGCGCATGGACCGCATAGGGCGCGAGGCCATAGGTCTTGGAGAGCGCCGCGAGTTCGAGAACCGGGGTCTCGGCCGCGCGTTCGGCCGCGCCCCGCGCCGGTGGAACCGGGCGGAGCTCGGTGTGGGGAAGGGCGTCGACCCGCTCATGGTGGTGACATCGGCTCACACGTCCTTCGCCAGTCGGTACCAGCGGCGGATCGAGGGAGCGGCAGGGCTCATCTGCCAGGCCGCAGCGCGGTGCGAAGACGCAGCCGGTGGTGATGGAGCCGGGGGCCGGCGGGAATCCGGGGATGGTGTCGAGCGGAGCGGCGCTCTTGCGCAGGCCGGGCCGCGGCAGGCAGCGCAGCAGGCCGGCCGTATAGGGATGGTGCGGATCGCGAAACAAGGTTCCGACCGGCCCTTCTTCCACGAGGCGGCCGGCATAGAGCACGCCGACCCGGTCGCACAGCCCGGCGATGGCACCGAGATTGTGGCTGATGAACAGGATGGAGGCGCCGAACTCGCGCCGGAGCGTGTCGACGAGATCGAGTATCTCGGCTTCTATGGTGGCGTCGAGGCCGGTCGTCGGCTCGTCGAGGATGAGCAGCGAGGGGTCCTTGGCGAGCGCCATGGCGATCACCACCCGCTGCTGCATGCCTCCGGACAATTGGTGCGGGTAGCGCTCCATGACGCGGGCGGGGGCGGATATGCGCACGTGCCCGAGCATATCCTCGGCGCGCCGGAGCGCCTCGCCGCGCGTGGCCCCCAGAAGCTCGAAGACCTCGGCCATCTGGCGGCCGATGGTCAGTGACGGGTTCAGCGCACGCCCGGGATCCTGGAACACCATGGCGACCTCGCGGCTGCGCATCTGGCGCAAGGCCGTGCGGTCGAGCGAGGAGACATCCCGCCCGTTGATCAGCGCGCGTCCGCCCGAGATGCGTCCACTCGGCGGCAGTACACGCTGCACGGCGAGCGCCACGGTGGATTTTCCCGAGCCGGATTCGCCGACCAGCCCATAGACTTCGCCTTTGGCGATGGACAGGTTCACCTCACTCAGCACGGGTATGTCGCGGCCGCGCACGCGATAGGAGACGCTCAGATCGTCGAGCTTGAGAACGCCGAGCGGAACGGCTGCATCCATCATTCTGCCAGCGCCCTCTGCAGGGAGTCAGCAAAGAGATTCACCCCGACGATCAGCGAGGCCGTCGCAGCGGTGTCGAACACCACGGTCCACCAAAAGCCGCCGATCAGGACGCCATAGTTCTCGGCGATCGACAGGCCCCAGTCGGGCGAGGGTGGTTGCACGCCGAAGCCGAGGAAGCTCAGCGACGCGATGGTGAAGATGGCATAGCCGAGCCGCACCGTGGCCTCGACGATGATCGGCGGCAGGATGTTCGGAAGTATCTCGGTGGCCATGATGTAGGGCGCGCTCTCGCCGCGCACCGCCGCCGCCGCCACATAGTCGAGATGACGCTCGGTGAGAACCGCGGCGCGCACGGTGCGGGCCACGAGGGGCGCGAAGACAAGGCCGACCACAACGACCACGGTTGGGGTAGAGGGCCCCAGCGCGACGAGCACCAGCAGCGCGACGATGATGAGCGGCAGCGAGAGCATGACTTCCAGGAGACGCCCGACGATCGCGTCCACCCATCCGCCGAAATAGCCGGTGATGAGACCTATGGCGGTGCCGGCGAGCGTGCCGACGATGGTCGCGAGCGGCGCTATGGTCAGGATCCCGCGCGCGCCGACCAGAACCCGCGAGAATACATCTCGTCCGATCTGGTCGGTGCCGAACCAATGCTCGGCGGAGGGCGGCTGCAGGATGTTCAACAGGTCGTCGGCATAGGGGTCATAGGGCACGAAGGACGGCGCGAACAGGGCGCAGATCGCCCAGAACATCAGGATCGCGAGCCCCACCAGGAAGCTCGGGGTGCGCAGGAGCGAGCCGATGCCCCCGCGCCCCGGACCGTCGATACGGGCGGGTGCAGGTGCGAGTTCGACCGAGGGGGACGGTTTTACGAGGGGAACGATGTCGGTCATCGGCGACCACCGGTTCGCAGCCGGGGATCGAGCATCGTCGTCAGCATGTCGGCCGCGAGCGTCGTCACGACGAAGCAGGCGCCAACCGTCAGAATGCCGGCCTGCAGCATGGCGAAATCCTTGGCCCGGGCGGCGCCGAGCACCAGGCTGCCGATCCCCTGATAGCGGAACAGCGATTCCACCACCACGAGCCCGCCGAGCGCATAGCCCATCTGCGCGGCAATCACGGTGATGGTTGGCAGCAAGGCGTTGCGCAGCACATGGCGCGACAGCACGGTGCGCCACGGCAGGCCCTTGAGCACGGCCGTGCGCGTGTAATCGGCCGACAGCGCCTCCACCATGCCGGCCCGCGTCATGCGGGCGATGTAGCCGAACAGCACGATCACGAGCGGCAGGGCGGGCAGGATGAGGTGCTGCAGCTGCACCAGCGGCCCGCTGCCGGGCGGCCAGCTCGCCGAGAGCGGCAGCCAGTGCAGCAGCACCGCGAAGACGAGGATCAGCGCGATCGAGGATACAAATTCGGGAATGACCGTCAGCGACAGCCCGGCAACGCTGATCACGCGGTCGAGCGGGCGCCCGGCGCGCAAGGCCGCGAGGGTGCCGGCGCCGATGCCGAGCGGGACGACGATGGCGAACACCGTGGCCGCGAGCTTCAGCGAATTGACCAGCGCAGTCCCGATGAAGGGGGCAACTGGCGCGCGATAGGCATAAGACTGCCCCATATCGCCGGTCAGAAGGCCGCCGATCCAGGAGAGATAGATCTCGATCGCCGGCCTGTCGGCGCCAAGCTTCTCGTTCAGCGCCGCCACCGCACGCGGGTCGGCCAGCGGTCCGAGGATCGCCCGGGCGGGATCCCCCGGGAGAACCTGGCAGCCGAAGAAGACCACGACGCTGAGCAGCCACAAGGTGAGGAGGCTCAGTGCCAGCCTTTTCAGAACGAAGGGGCCCAGCGCGCCCGTCATCGCCGATCAGGCGAACCCGGCCTTGTTGAGGAATATCTGCCCCATGGCTGTGGGCTCCGCTCCTGTCAGCTTGGCCGAGGTGGCCGTCAGATAGTCGTAGAAGTACGGGAAGATGATCGGCGTCTCATCGACCAGCAATGTCTGGATCGCGCCGGCCTGCTTCTTCTGTGCGGCGGGATCGAGCGCCGCGATATAGCCGGCGACCAGCTTGTCGTAGTTGGGGTTCTTGAACTCGGCGGAGTTCCAGGTGCCGGTGCTCAGCAGCGGCGCGGCGAGGAAGATGTTCGGCGTGCCGCGATGACCATAGTCGGTCATGCCGAACTCCGAATCCAGCCAATCCGACTTGCCGGGCACGGCGTCACCGTAATAGGCGCCGACATCCTCGATCTTCAGATTGATCTTGATGCCGATTTCGGCGCCCGCGTTGCGGATGAGCGTCGCGAGCGTCGGCAGTTCCTGCATCTGCATCGTCGTGAATGTCACGTCGAAGCCACCCGCCATTCCCGCCTCGGCCATGAGCTGCTTGGCCTTGGCGATGTCCTTGACGCGCTGCGGCACCGAGGTGTCCGTCGAGGGGAAGACAGGTGCGAACGGGCTGTCATTTCCGAGATCGGCCAGGCCGCGGAAGAGACCCTTGATGATCGCCGGCCGGTCGAGCGTCAGCGCCATGGCCTGGCGCACCCGCTTGTCGGCGAAGGAGCCCTTGTTCTTCATGTGAACTTGGCGGTGGGCGTTCGACTTCAGCCGTATGATTTTCACGGCCGGATTGTCCAGGAGGCTCTGCCCACCCTGCACGGAGACTTGCTGAATGAGGTCGATCTGCCCGCCGAGCAGCGCCAGGACCTGCGGCTGCAGCTCGTTGTAGAAGTTCAGCTCGACGCGCTCCGGAAGCACCGATCCGCCCCAATAGTCCGGATTGCGGACGAAGCTCGCGGAGACCTTCGGCGTGTACTTCTCCAGCTTGAACGGGCCGGTCGCATTGAAGTTCTGCTCGAAGTCACCCTTGTAGTCAGCCGGCAAAATGATTGCATTGTAATTGTCGGTCGAGACGTAATAGGGAAAATTGCCGTTCGGCGCGTCGAGGGTGAAGCGCACCGTCCGATTGTCGACCTTGGTCGTTCCACCCTTGGAAAGCACGCCCTTGAAGGCGGAGAGCGCATTGGAGCCGTTGGCCGGATCGGCCAGACGATCGATGGACGCCACGACGTCATCCGCCGTCATGGTACGGCCGTCGTGGAATTTGACGCCGTCGCGGAGGGTAAAGGTCCAGACGCTGCCGTCCTCGTTCGGCTTCCATGAGGTCGCGAGCATCGGGCGAAGCATCAGGTCGGGGCCGTCCATGACCAGGAAATCCCCGGCCATCTGCAGTGGCAGCAGCCCGCCCTGATCGGCGACGGAGACAGGCTCGATGGCCCCGGAGGGCGTGATCTGCGCGACGCGGATGGTGCCGCCTGGCTTGCCTTGCGCCAAAGCGCGTCCGATCGGGGCGAGGCCGGCACCCTGGAGCACCCCGGCCATCACCGCGGCCGACAGGCCGATACGGCTGCCGTGGCGGAGGAAGGCACGACGATCGAGCTGCCCCAGGAGAAGCTGGTCGATGACCTCGTTCTCAAGCTCGGTCCTGCCCTGTCTCCAGCGATTCAGGGGACTGACGAAACTCGGCATCGCGCGGCTCCTGTTGAACGTCCCTCGAAGAAATATTGTTCGTTTAGGTCTATACAAATCACATGCCAGCCATGGCAGGATAGACCCATTCTACATCCGCGTTCGATCCCATACGCAACCCCTCCGGCAGGGGATTCCACGCAGACGCGGCGCGAAGCCGAAGCGTCCTTAACAGGCGAGGCAAGCATGGCCCGTTTCGACTTCGATGTCGCCGTGATCGGTCTCGGAGCGATGGGAAGCTCGGCGCTGGCGCATTTGTCGGCACGTGGGCAAAAGGTGATCGGCTTCGAGGCGTTTTCGCCGGCACACGGCCTCAGCTCCTCGCATGGCGACAGCCGCATCATCCGCCTCGGTTATTTCGAGGATCCGAGCTATGTGCCGCTGCTGCGCCGGGCTTATGAGAACTGGCGGGCGCTCGAGCGGGAGACGGGTCGGGACATCCTCACCATCACCGGTGTCTTGCAGATCGGCCGGCCGGACAGTCCTATCGTCTCCGGCACGCTGGCCTCGTGCCGTGCCTATGATCTCGACCATGAGGTGCTTGATCCCGCCGGGATGGCGCGGCGCTATCCCGCCTTCGCCCTCGACCGCGACGAGATCGCGGTGTTCGAGTCGCAAGGCGGCTTCCTTCGCCCGGAAGCCGCGGTGGCGGCGCATCTCGACTTGGCCCGGCGCCACGGCGCGCAGATGCGGATGGCGAGCCGGGTGACGGCGATCGAGCCGGATGATGCGGTGGTGACGCTGGCTGTCGCCGGCGAACGCGTGCGGGCCCGGCGCGTGGTGGTCGCGACCGGCCCCTGGATCGGCGAGCTCGTTCCGGCCCTGGCAAGGCTTGCCACGCCGATCCGCCAGGTCGTCGCCTGGTACGATCCGAAGGATCGCGCGGCGACGGCGCTCGGCGCGCTGCCGGTGTTCCTGCGCGATGCGGGCCCCGTCGGCTCGTTCTTCGGTTTCCCGGCGCTTGACGGGATGGGGGTGAAGGTCGGCAAGCACGCGCATTTCCGCGAGCCGATCAGTGACCCGAACGTTCCGAACGCGCCGGTGAACGAGGCCGACGCGGCACTGCTGGACGACTTCATCGCCCAGCGCCTGCCGCTGGCCGCCGGGGTGCGCCTTGCCACCACGACCTGCCGCTACACCATGCTGCCGGGCGAGGACTTCCTACTGGATACACTGCCGGGCGAGCCCAACGTCGTGGTCGCCTCTCCCTGCTCCGGCCACGGCTACAAATTCGCGAGCGTCGTGGGCGAGATTCTCGCCGACCTGGCCGAGACCGGTCAATCCGACCTGCCGATCGAAGCCTTCAGCTTTTATGCCCTGCAGCAAAAGGCGGCGGCGTTGATGGCGATCTGATCGCCCCGGCAGACGCTGCAAGCTGGCGGAGGGGTGCCGGGAAGGGCCAATGGTGCCGCGGAAGGGATTCGAACCCCCGACCCACGCATTACGAATGCGTTGCTCTACCAGCTGAGCTACCGCGGCGCCCGGGCCACCTGATAAACGCGGAGGCCCGATTTTTCAAGCGTGGCGGGCGGACCGTGCGCTCAGCTCGGCGCCACGCCTCTCGCTCAGCCCCACGGACCACGCCGACCGGCCGTATCGCCGCCGGTATTTTGCCACGCACCGCTTCGCGGTGCGCTGGTCTGGGCGCTGCCGCCCCAGTTTCCGCCCCCCGCGCCCATCTGCTGCGCCAGGGCGCGCAGCGCGGCGATGCGGTTCTCGGTGGCCGGGTGCGTGGAGAAGAGATTATCCATCCGCTCGCCGGACAGCGGATTGATGATGAACATGTGCGCGGTGGCCGGATTGTGCTCGGCCTCCATATTCGGAATCTGGTGCGCGGCGTTGGAGATCCTCCCGAGCGCGGAAGCGAGCCACATCGGCTGGCCGCAGATCTGCGCACCAAGCTTGTCGGCCTCGTATTCGCGCGAGCGCGAGATCGCCATCTGCACCACCATCGCCGCGAGCGGGGCGAGGATCATCATCAAGATCGTGCCGATGAAGCCGAACCCGTTATTGTTCTCGCGGTTGCCGCCGAAGAACATGCCGAAATTCGCCAGCATCGAGATCGCGCCCGCCAGCGTCGCGGTGATGGTCATGGTCAGCGTGTCGTGGTTCTTGATGTGCGCCAGTTCGTGGGCCATCACCCCGGCCACTTCCTCGCGCGACAGCGAGTTGAGCAGGCCGGTGGTCGCCGCCACCGCGGCATTCTGCGGGTTGCGCCCCGTGGCGAAGGCGTTGGGCTGCGGATTGTCCATGATGAAGACGCGCGGCATCGGCAATTGCGCGCGCGCCGCAAGCTCCTCGATCATGCTGACGAATTCCGGCGCGGAGGTACGGTCCACCTCGCGGGCGCCGTACATCGACAGCACCATCTTGTCGGAGTTCCAATAGCTGAAGATGTTCATGCCGGCGGCGACGACCAGCGCGATCATCATGCCGCCGCGCCCGCCGAGCAGGAAGCCGACGGCCATGAACAGCGCCGTCATGCCCGCCAGCAGGATCGCCGTGCGAAAATAGTTCATCGGTCCCTCCGGCCGCGCCATCCTCTAGTGCACCGAACTGCGATCGGCGCGACCCGCGAATTAGGATGGGAAGCGCAATGACCTTCCGCAAGGTAGCCGGCGCCGACCCGGCTACCGCCTCCTCGCGCCGCACCTTATCTAGCCTTGACGGACAAGCCCGGACAATGGTTCCAATCGGCCATGGCAAATGACCAGACCAGCCTTGAGGCTGTCACCGAAACCCCGGCCGTGACGCGCCCGCTTTCGCCCGCCGCCCGCCGCGCCCTCGCCGAAGCCGAGGAACGCCGCGCCGCCCGGCGCGCCGCAGAGGCGGACGCCACGCCGAAGGAGGTCAATGGCCGCGGCGGCCTGGAGCCGGTGCGGTATGGCGACTGGGAAGTGAAGGGCATCGCTTCCGATTTCTGAGGCAGCGCGGCGTCGCAAGCCCCGCCATGACAATGCTTGAGCATAGCTCAAGCAAGACTGGAGCAATGCTCAAGCTTCGCTAGCACCCATCATCGCGATCGCCGCGCACGCCGCGCCGAACCCGTTGTCGATGTTCACCGTCACCAGCCCGGGCGCGCAGCTGGCGAGCGCGGTGTTCAGGGCGACATGGCCGCCGGTGGCGACGCCATAGCCGACCGAGCTCGGCACTGCGATCACCGGGGCGGCGATGAGCCCGGCGAGCACGCTGAACAGCGCGCCTTCCATGCCCGCCACCGCGATGACGACGCGAAAATCCCGGATCTCCTCCAGCCGCTCCATCAGCCGCCACAGCCCTGCGACGCCGACATCGGCGATGACCGGCGCCTCGAATCCGTGAAACAGAAGCGTGCGCGCCGCTTCGCCGGCGACCGCGAGGTCGGAGGTGCCGGCGGTGACGATGCCGATGCCGGGCTTCAACGCACCCTCAAGCGGCGTGCCGAACACCGCGGTGCGCGAGAGCTGATCATAGACGAGCTGCGCTCGATGCCCGGCGGAGAGCTGGTCGAAGGCGGCGGCATCGAGCCGGGTCAGCAACATCGCTTTCCCGGCGGCGGCGGCAAGCGCGAGGATGTGGTCGATCTGCGCCGGGGTCTTGCTCGCGCACAGCACCGCCTCCGCCGTGCCGGTGCGCTTGAGCCGGGCGAAGTCGAGCACGGCGTCAGCCATGGTGGAGTACCGGCTTGCCGATGAAGGCCGAGCCGCGCTCATAGGGCCTGACCCCGGCGAACAGGCGTCCGGCCTCCGCGCACAGCACCATGGCCTGGAGCTTCAGCATGGCAGAGGTCGCGTGATCGGCATCGGCCTCGATGACGATGCCTTCGTGCGTCACCCGGCAGCGCAGCGCCGCCTGGCGCGGCAGCAGCGGTGCGAGCGCGGTCTCGACCTGATGGACGAAGGCGAGGTCGTCGGCGGAAATCACGATGCCGGTCTCGATGCGGCTGGCAAGGCAAGGCTGCGCCGGCAGCTCGGCGAGGTCAATGAGCCCATGGTGCCGGGCCAGCGCCCGCACGTCGGCCTTGGAGATCCCGGCTTCGACGAACGGATGCACGATGTCGCGCTCCGCCGCGGCGATGAGCCCGGGCCGATAGTCGCCGAGATCGTCGGTATTGGCGCCCGAGGCAATGACCCCCTCGGTCATCGAGCGGATGCGGTCATAGAGATTGGTCTTGCAGAAATAGCAGCGGTCGACCGGATTGATGAGATAGCGGCCATCCTCGAATTCGCCCGATCCGCCGATATCCAGCGTCCAGCCGTGCGTCTCGGCATGGCGCCTGACGCGCTCCGTCGCCGAGCCGGGCACGGCAGGCGAGACCGCGTGGAACATGGCAACGCGATCCGGATTCCAGCGATGCGCGAGATGAGCGAGCGTCATGCTGTCGACGCCGCCGGAGACCGCGATGGTCAGCTCGGGATAGGAGGCGAGCACGCTGCGCAGCCGGGCTTCGGGGGTGCTCAATCCTTCCTCCCTTCCAGCCGCTCCTTCACCGCGCGCCGCTCCTTGAGGCTGCCGAGCGAGGCAAGATCGTCGCTCTCGACCTTCGTAGTCACGCCGCCCGCGCGGTGAACCTGCTTCACGCGTACCGTGGCCTCGCCGTCGCGCAGGGTCTCGCCGCGCCGCTCCAGAAGGTCGCGCTCCTCATAATGCCAGCGCAGTCCGATGGTCGACGTCTCGGCGAGGCAGTGCTGCTTCACCGCATCGAGCGCATCGGGCACGACCAGCAGGCGGAAGCCGTTGAGCGCCCTGCCCTTCTTGCCGATCAGCGTGGCGACCGCGAGGTCGCGCACGCCGTCCAGCGTCCGCAGCCGGTCGGCGGCGACGGCGATCTCCTCGCCAGTCATGTCGTCTATGTCGAAGGACAGCACGGCGACACGGTCATGGCTGACGCTTGCCGCCACGGGCGCGAAGGCGAGCACCCGCAGGATGTTCGGCATGCCCGGCAGGTCGCGCGTGCCGGCGCCGGTGCCGGAGGCGTCCAGCACGCCCTCCACCTTGGCGGAACCGGCCACCAGGTGACGCAGGATCGCCGCCCCGGTCGGCGTCACCCGCTCGCCGCTCACGCCGTCGTCGCGCCAGGCGAAGCCGCGGAGGATCTCGACGGTGGCCGGCGCCGGCACCGGGAGCAGGCCATGCTGGGTGCGCACCATGCCGCCGCCGCGCGGCAGGTCGGACACGCTCCAGCGCGCACCAGCGAGGGCGGCGGCGATCGAGCCGGCCGCCACCACATCCATCAGCGAATCCCAGTCGGCGAGCTCGTGGAAATGCACCTCGTCCAGCGCCACGCCGTGGATGCGCGCTTCGGCCTCGGCGATGTGGCGGAGAATTGCGCCGGCGTGCGCGGCCGCGCCCTCGCTCAGCCCGGCGCCTTCGATCCGCGCCACGAGATCGCGATAGCGCCCATGCCGGTGATGCGCGTGCGGCTCGTGGTCGGGCAACTCGTGCTCGCCCGCGTGTTCGTGCCCTTGCTCATGTCCATGGTCGTGCGCCTCCAGGCCGAAGCGCAGGCAGCGCACCGCGCCGCTGGAGCCCTCGGCCAGCAGCGGCCGGCCGGCCTCCCCGGGCAGCACCTTGGCGAGATCGGAGAAGACCCGTTCGCCGAGCTGCGGGAAGGCATCGAGCATGGCGGCGACGAACATGTCGCCGGCAATGCCGCCGACTGCGTCGAGATGGATGTGGTAGGACCCTGTCATGGCAATGCTCTAGCCCAGCTTCAGCATTGCTCTGGAGCATGTTCCGCAAAAGTTGAAAGACTTTTGCGAAAAGAACATGCTCCAGCTTATTGAATCTAGAGCACTATCTTGTCGCTCGGATGATTTCATCCGAGCGGATAGGGCTCTAGCGCGGCTCATGCACCGGCACGACATAGGGCCCCTCCGGGATCACCGCGATGGCGCCGTCGCCGTGCCGGGCGAGGCTTTCGGCGATGGCGGCATCGAGTGCGGTCGATATCTCAACGCCGGTGATGGCGCGCTCATGGTCGGTGAGGCCGGTGGTGTAGAGCACCACCTTGCCGACGCGCATCGACTTCAGCTGCATCTCGGTCTGCCATTCATCGACGTCGGCCAGCGTCTTGGCACTGATGGTGGCGAGGAAGCGCTCCGGGCCGAGCTCGACGAGACGGGTCTGGGCATCGCGGAACTCCTCCGAGCCGAAGCCCTCCGAGCATTCCGAGGCGATGATGAGCGTGCCGCCGGGCTCGAGGATATCGAGCGGCGTCACCATGCCCTTGACCGTCTGGTAATAGGTCTTGTCGAGCGGATAGCCGGCGGACGAGGTGACGACCGTCTTGAACTTGCGCGGCACCGGGATGCGCGTCGCGCCGCTGATGAAATCCACTGCCTTCAGATGGCTCTCGATGATCTCGCCGAAGGTGACGTGGACGAGGTCGCGCTCCTCGTCGATCACCGTGTTAAGGGCGTAGATGTCGCCAATGGCGCGGACGATCTCCAGCTGCTCCTCGTGCAGCGGATTGCCGACGAGGTTGCACTGGACCGCCAGCGGATCTTCCATGAAGCGGGCGGAGTGGAAGGTGCGGATGGTCTCGTGGCCGGCAACGCCCGGCGCCACCACCTTGCGCCCGCCCGACCAGCCGGCCATGAAATGCGGCTCGACGAGGCCGGTGGCGATGCGCAGTTCGGCCTCGACGAACCGCCGGTCGATCGTCACCGGCGTGTTGCGGGTCCTGGTGCGGCCGAGATCGACATGGTCGGCCTCATCGCGGGCGAAATGGTTCTCCACCCGCACATTGGCCAGCACCCACGGATCGCCGACGAGCTCGGCCAGCTCCTGGCCCTCGTTCGGGCGGTGCAGGCCAGTGGCGACGAGCACCGAAATGCGTTCCAGCGGGATGCCGGAGGCCACCATGATCTCGATCATCGGCCGCAGGAACAGGCGGTTCGGCACCGGCCTCGTGATGTCGCAGATCAGGATGCAGGCGCTCGCCTTGCCGCGTGCCAGCTCGGCGAGCGGCAAGGATCCGACCGGGTTGTCGAAGGCGTGGCGGATCGCGCCGGCCTGGTCCGGCAGCTTCGCCAGCACCGCCTTGCGGATCACGGTCACTTCGGTGCCGGGGGCGAGGTTCAGCGGAAGCTGGCCGCGTCCGAATGCGATGCTGATGGTGTCGCCATTTCCGCCAGACATCGCTTCCAATCCTCTTCCGTCAGGAACTCCGGCACCAAGTGCCAAGCCCTATATAGGCCAGGAGGCCAGCGCCGTCATAGATCATCGACAAACCCGGTCGTCACGCCGGCGCCAGTCGCGCCTTCAGCCGCGGCGCTGCGAAGTCGAGGAAGGCACGCAGCTTCAAGGGTAGCAGGCCCTGGCCGAGATAGACGAGGTGGACCGGCCACGGCTCCGGCTCATATTCCCTCAGCACCACCTCGATCAGCCCGGCCCGCTCGGCGGCGACGATCTGGTAGGACAACACGCGCGTCAGCCCGAGCCCGGCAATGGCGGCGTCAATGGCAGCCTCCGCTGTATTGACCGTCAATCGCGCGTGGATCGGCACGCTGACCTCGCCCTTGGCGGTGCGAAACCGATAGGCGCGCACCGCGGACAGCCCTTCGAACGTGATGCAGTCGTGAGCTTCGAGATCCTCCGGCCGCAGCGGCCGGCCGCGGTCAGCGAGATAGGCCGGGCTCGCGCACGTCACCCGGCGGATGGCGCCGAGCCGGCTGGCATGAAGGCCGCTGTCCGGCAGTTCGCCGATACGGACGGCGAGGTCGATATGGTCATCGACAAGGTTCACCACCCGATCGGCAAGCACCAGGCGCAGATCGATCTCGGGATAGGCTTTCAGGAAATCGACCACCACGGGCAGCACGTGCTGCCGGCCGAACACCACCGGCGCGGTGACGGTGAGCTCGCCCTTCGGCGCCGCGTATTCGCCCGCCGCGGTGCGCTCGGCCTCCGACACCTGTTCGAGGATGCGCCGGCTCGCCTCGACATAGCCGCGCCCCGCCTCGGTGAGCGAGACCCGCCGGCTGGAGCGCACCAGCAGCCTGGTGCGCAGATGCGCCTCCAGCTCCGAGACCTTGCGGCTCACCGTGGCAAGCGGCGCCCGCAGCTTTCGCGCCGCCGCCGACAGGCTGCCCTCGTCGACCACCGCCAGCAGCACCGACATGGCATCGAGCCGATCCATGATCCTCTCGGTTTATGGAAACATACCTTCAGATCATGGCGTATGGTCACGTTTTCCGGAAGGGATATGTTCAGATCCTACTGCCGAGACCCCTCCGAGCGCTCGCCCACAAGAGAGGAACTTGCCATGAGCCGTCCGCCGCTTCCGCCCTTCAACGCCGAGACCGCCGCGCAGAAGGCGCGTGCCGCCGAGGACGCCTGGAACACCCGCGAGCCGGCGCGTGTCGCGCTCGCCTATACGACCGACAGCCGCTGGCGCAACCGCGCCGAGTTCCTCCGGGGCCGCGAGGCGATCGAAGCGTTCCTCACCCGCAAATGGGCGCGCGAGCTGGACTATCGCCTGATCAAGGAAGTGTGGGCCTGGCAGGGCAACCGCATCGCGGTGCGCTTCGCCTATGAATGGCGCGATGACAGCGGCCACTGGTTCCGCAGCTACGGCAACGAGAATTGGGAGTTCGACGAGGAGGGCCTGATGCGGGCGCGCCACGCCAGCATCAACGACCTGCCGATCCGCGAGGAGGATCGCAAGTTCCACTGGCCGCTCGGCCGCAGGCCGGACGACCACCCTTCCCTGAGCGATCTTGGCCTCTGAGACCTGGGGTACTCGAGATGGACGCCCGGCGGCACTATTCCAGCGACGTCGCCTTCACCCCGACGGTGAAGGCGATCCAGGCCCGCAAGGGCTCGCGCAAGGGTTACGCCGGGATGGAGGAGCGCGGCTCCTGGCAGACCCGCATCAACCCCGATCTCGCTGCCTTCATCGAGGCGCAGGTCAGTGTGTTTCTCGGCACCGCGAATGCCGAGGGCCAGCCCTATATCCAGCACCGCGGCGGCCCGCCCGGCTTCCTGCGCGTGCTGGACGAGACGACGATCGGCCTCGCCGATTTCACCGGCAACCGGCAATACATCACGCAGGGTAATCTCACTGACAATCCGAAGGCGTTCCTGTTCCTCATCGACTATGCCAACCGCCAGCGGGTGAAGATCTGGGGCGAGGCCAAGATGGTGGAGGACGAGACCCTCATCGCCCGCCTGATGCCGGCGGAGTACAAGGCGCGGCCGGAACAGGCGCTCATCTTCACGGTGGCCGCCTGGGACATGAACTGCCCGCAGCACATCCCGCAGCGTTTCGAGGCCGCCGACGTCGCCGCCGCGCTCACGAAGCGCGACGAGCGCATCACGGCGCTGGAAGCCGAGCTCGCGCGCCTGCGCAGCTGAGCGAAAACCACCAGGCTGATCGTCATCCCCGGCCCTGTGCCGGGGATCTCGATTCCCGACTCTGCATCAGGGATCAAGATGGCCTGCGGAAGCCGAGGCAGCTGCCTCGGCGTCTCCAAACAGGCGCGACCAGGTCGCCTTCGCCCGGCCATGACGATTGGTATGATCAGTCACTGAGGCCGAATTGACAGGCCAATCATCATACGTATGATGATTAATATGACGCTGTATCTCGATATCCTGACCCGGATCGGCATCGACATCTGCGCCGGGCGCTATGCCCCAGGCCAGGTGATCCCGCCCGAGCCGGTGCTGGGCGCGCAGCTCGGGGTCAGCCGCATCGTGATACGCGAGGCCATCAAGGGCCTCGTCTCCAAGGGCATGGTCGAGACCCGTCGGCGCACCGGCACGGTGGTGCTGGACCACGCCCGCTGGAGCCTGCTCGACCCGCAGATCATGACTTGGCGCGCCGAAGCCACGGGCGTCGACCTGCCGCTCGCCAACGATATCATGGAATTGCGCCGCATCGTCGAGCCGGCGGCGGCCCGCCTCGCCGCCGACAGGGCGAGCGATGCCGAGCGCAAGGCATTGCGGGCGGCCTATGAGGCGATGGCCAATGCCGTGACCGGGAACGGCGACTATGTCGCCGCCGACCTCGCCTTCCACGACATCATCATCCGCGCCTGCGCCAATCCGCTGGTGACGCAGCTGCAGGGTGTGATCTCCACCGTGCTGCGCATCGGCTTCGAGCGCGTGGCGGAGACGCCCGGCGGACCCGAGCGTTCGCTGCCCCTGCACCGCGAGGTCTGCGAAGCCATCGAGAAACGCAACGGCCTGAAGGCCGAACGCGCGGTGCTGGCCCTGATCGACCAGGCCGAAAGCGATCTGCGCGAGCTGCTGCGCGCGCGGCGCTGGCTCAACGCGCCGCAGCCGATTGCACTGCCGGCTACAGAACGCGCGCAACCGGCGCATGCCGGCCGCGCTTCAACGAAGTCCAACACAAAAACAACAAGCAAATCCCGGGAGAAGACGCATGAGGGCACCAACTCGCCGTAGCTCTTTGAAGCTGTTCGCCGCCGCGCTCGCCACCGCCGCAATACCTGCATCTGCCTCGCTCGCCATGGCGGCGGAGGTGAGGACCGCGCGGCTCGGCCATTCCTTTGCCGACAGCCATCCCCGCGCCGCGGCGATGAACCGCTTTGCCGCCGAGGTGAACAAGGCCACCGGCGGCAGCGTGAAGGTCGAGGTGTTCGGCAATGCGGTGCTGGGCTCGGAAGAAAAGATGCTCATCGCCACCCAGGCCGGCACCGTCGATTTCTACATGGGCGCGCTCTCGCCCATAGCGGGCCGCAAGAAGGAACTGCAGATCTTCGATTTTCCCTTCCTGTTCGCGACCGATGCCGAGGCGGCCTCGGTGCTGGACGGCCCGGCCGGCAGCAAGCTCCTCGCCAGCCTGGAGGATATGAACGTCCACGGCCTGGTCTGGTCGGGCGGCGCCTTCCGCAACATGTCGAACAGCAAGCGCCCGCTCAACGCGCTCGCCGACATGAAGGGACTGAAGGTGCGGGTGATGCAGAGCCCGATGGCGCTGGCGAGCTTCAACGCCATGGGGATGAATGCCGTGCCGATGGCCTTCACCGAGGTCTATACGGCGCTGGAGACGCACGCGCTCGACGGCTACGAGCACCCGGTCGTCGATATGTTCGCCAACAAGATGTACGAAGTTCAGAAGTATCTGACGATCACCAATCACGTCTATACCCCGGTTGCGCTCGTCATCTCGAAGAAATTCTGGGCCTCGCTCACGCCCGAGCAGCAGGCCGCCGTCCAGAAGGCCGCGGAAGAGACGCGCACCTTCCAGCGCGCCGAGGAGCTTCGCCAGGCGGCGGAAGTGGTCGACCAGTTGAAGGCCAAGGGCATGGCCATGACCGTCATGCCGCCCGCCGAACTGGAGAATGTCCGCGCCGCCATCCGGCCGGTGATCGAGAAGAACACCGACACGATCGGCGCCGGGTTCGTCGGCAATTTCTATGACGAGATCAGGAAATACCGCGCCGCCAACTGACGGGCGCCGCGGCGGGACTTTTCACGCCTTCCGACATCCACCCATCAAGCCGCAGCCGAAGATGAAAATCACCGCCATCGAAACCATGCGTGTCGACGAGTTCGCCAATCTCCTGTGGGTGCACATCCACACGGACGAGGGGACGGTCGGCCTCGGCGAGACCTTCTACGGAGCCGCCGCCGTGGAAGCTCATATCCACGACACGCTGGCGGGGCGCCTGCTCGGCCGCGATCCGCTGCGGATCGAGGCGCTGAACAAGGAGATGGTGAACCTGCCACTGGCGCAGGCCTCGACCGGCGTCGAGTACCGGGCGGCGTCGGCGATCGACATCGCGCTGTGGGACCTGTTCGGCAAGGTCTGCAACCAGCCGGTCCACCAGATGCTCGGGGGGCTGTGCCACGACAAGCTTCGCGTCTACAACACATGTGCCGGCTACAAATATGTCCGGTCGACCAACATAAAGCCGGTCTCGACCTGGAGCCTCGGCAAGGCAGAGGGGCCCTACGAGGATCTCGACGCCTTCATGAACCGGGCGGACGAACTCGCCGAGAGCCTGCTCGACGAGGGCATCACCGCCATGAAGATCTGGCCGTTCGATCCGGTCGCCCTAGAGACCGGCGGCCTCGACATCAGCGCCGCGCAGCTGAGGAGCGCCCTCCTTCCGTTCGAGAAGATCCGCAAGGCGGTGGGCGACAGGATGGACATCATGGTGGAGTTCCACTCGCTGTGGAACCTGCCCGCCGCCATCAAGATCGCCCGTGCGCTCGAGCCCTATGCCCCGACCTGGTACGAGGATCCAATTCGGATGAACTCGCCGCAAGCCTTGGCGGAATATGCGCGCTCCACCAATGTCTGGGTGTGCGCCAGCGAGACGCTAGGCTCGCGCTGGGCCTACAAGGATTATCTCGATCGCGACGCCGCGCATGTGGTGATGGTCGATCTGTGCTGGACCGGCGGGCTGACCGAGGGACGCAAGATCGCGGCGATGGCCGAGACCTACCATCGCCCCTTCGCGCCGCACGACTGCACCGGACCCGTGGCCTTCGCCGCCGCGGTGCACACCTCGTTCAGCCAGCCCAACACACTGATCCAGGAATCGGTGCGATCCTTCTATCGCGGCTGGTACAATGAGCTGGTCACCGCAGTGCCCCACATCGCGGATGGCCATGTCTATCCGATGCAGGGGCCGGGCCTCGGGCTCGAACTGAGGCCGGAGGTCATGGCGCGCGACGACCTGACCCGCCGCCGCAGCGCGCTTTGAGGGGGGCCAGCCATGTCCCTCGCCCTGTTCTCCCTTGCCGGCCGCACCGCCCTCATCACCGGTTCGGCCCGCGGCCTCGGCTTAGCCATGGCCCGCGGCCTTGCCGAGGCCGGCGCGGCGGTCATCCTCAACGGCACCAGCGTCGACGGCACGAACGCCGCGTGCGAGAAGCTGGCCGAGGAGGGCCACAAGGTCCACGCCCTGGCCTTCGACGTCACCGATGACGCTGCGGTTCTCGCCGCCTTCGGCAGCCTCGACACCGACGGCATTCAGGTCGACATCCTGATCAACAATGCCGGCATCCAGTTTCGCAAGCCGATGGTCGACCTCGATCCGGCCGACTGGCGCCGCGTGGTCGAGACCAATCTCACCAGCGCCTTCCTGATCGGCCGCGAAGCCGCCAGGCGGATGATCGCGCGCGGGAGCGGCGGCAAGATCATCAATATTGCTTCGTTGACGAGCGAAGTCGCGCGGGCGACCGTTGCGCCCTATACGGCGGCCAAGGGCGGGATCAAGCTTCTGACCCGCTCCATGGCGGCCGAGTGGGCCGAATACGGGATCCAGGCCAATGCGATCGGCCCGGGCTATATGGCGACCGACATGAACCAGGCGCTGATGAGCGATCCGAAGTTCGACGCCTGGGTCAAGGGCCGCACCCCGGCGCGGCGCTGGGGACTGCCGGAAGAACTGGTCGGCGCCGCGGTCTTCCTGGCCTCGCCGGCGTCGAACTACGTCAATGGCCAGGTGATCTATGTCGATGGAGGAATGCTCGCGGTCCTCTGAAGTCATCAGACCCGTCAGAAATTCAAAGTCGTAATTCGCAACAAAGAAAACGACTGCCAAGGAGGAAGTAAGATGACGAACACTTCAGTAATGCGTCTTGCTTGTGCCGCCGTCATGGCCGCAGCCACGATGTTCGGCGCCGGTGCGGCAATGGCCGAAGTCAAGGCCAAGATCGGCCACGCCATGCCGGATACCCATCCGCAGGCTGCCGCAATGACCAAGTTCGCCGAGCTTGCCGCGACCTACACGAACGGCAATGTGAAGATCCAGCCCTATCACAGCGCCGTACTCGGCAGCGACGAGAAGCAGCTGCAGGCGGTCCAGGCCGGAACGCAGGAATTCTACATCGGCACGCTGGCACCGCTGTCGACCCGGGTGAAGGAAGTGCAGGTCTGGGACCTTCCCTTCATGTTCCAGAACCAGAAGGAAGTCTACGCGGTGCTCGATGGCCCCTCGTCGAAGAAGATCTTCGAGAAACTCGCGCCGACCGGCCTTGTGGGGCTGACCTGGTCGGGCATGGGCTTCCGCAATCTTTCCAACAGCAAGCATGCCGTCACCAAGCTCGATGACGTCAGCGGGCTGAAGTTGCGGGTGATGGCGAACCCGGTGGCGCTCGACACCTGGAAGACGATCGGCGCCAACGCCGTTCCGATGGCGTTCTCGGAAGTGTTCGCGGCGCTCGAGGTCAAGGCGATCGACGGCCAGGAAAACCCGCTCCTGCACATGTACGCCAACAAGATGCAGGAAGTTCAGAAGTATATCTCGCTGACCAACCACGTCTATACGCCGGTCGCCCTCGTCGCCTCGAAGAAGTTCTGGGATACGCTCTCCCCAGCCGACCAGGAAGGCGTGCGCAAGGCGGCGATCGAGGCCGGTCTCCTGCAGCGCAAGCTGCTCGAGGAGGGTGACCGTGACGTGATCGCCAAGTTCAAGGAAGCCGGCGTCTCCGTCGAGCCGGTGCCGCCGGAAGAACTCGCCAAGATCCAGGCGAAGGTGAAGTCCGTGGTGACGAAGTTCACCCCGCAGATCGGCGACGAGTTTGTGAACGGCTTCTATGCCGAGATCGAAAAGGCACGCGCCGCCGCGAACTGAACCCCTCAGGCGGCACCGAAGCACGGTGCCGCCGCCCCTCGCATCGACCGGACTGCTGCCGACTGGTGATCGCTCCCCGGCACCGGCCTCGCCACTCGACTGAGGTGTCTCGATGAACCAACTCCTCCGAACGACCATTGCCGCGTTCTACCGGGCGCTCGAAATCATCATGGTCCTCTGCATGATCGTGATGCTGGTCATGGTCTTCGGCAATGTGATGCTACGGATCTTCTTCAATACCGGCATTGACCTGTCGGAGGAGATGCCGCGCTTCGCCTTCGTGTGGATGACCTTCCTCGGTGGCATCGTCGGGCTCCACAAGCGCGCGCATCTCGGCGTCGATCTGGTGGTGCAGGCTCTCCCCGTGCTCGGCCGCAAGATCTGCTGGGGCATCAGCCAGGTCATCATGCTGGTGTGCAGCCTCTACATCTTCTACGGCACCTGGCTGCAGCACGAGATCATTGCCGGCAACTCCTCGCCGGTCGCCCAGATCAGCACCCTGTGGGTCTATGGCGTGAGCTACGTCACCGGCGCGGCGATCGCCATCATCTGCACCGCCAATCTGGTGCGGCTGTTCCTCGGCATGGTCGAGGAGGATGAATTGATCGAGGTCCACGAGGAAGGCATGGGCGAGGTCGGCGAGGTCGAACGCGAGCTCGCCGAGCAGGCGGCCCGCAGCAAGGGAGCGCTGTCGTGACCGTCTTCGTCTTTATCACCTCGCTCCTCGGGCTGATGGCGCTCGGCATGCCGGTGGCGTTCGCGCTGATCGGCTGCGGGCTGGCCATGATGTTCTACATGGGGATCACCGATCCGCAGATCGTGATCCAGAACATGTGGGATGGCGCCAACAGCTTTCCCCTGCTCGCGGTGCCGTTCTTCATGCTCGCCGGCGAGTTCATGAATGCCGGCGGCATGACCCGGCGCATCATCACCATGGCGATGGCCTGGGTCGGGCACATACGCGGCGGCCTCGGCTATGTCGCGGTGGCGGCCGCGGTCATCATGGCCTCGCTGTCGGGATCCGCGGTCGCGGACACCGCGGCGCTGGCCTCGGTGCTGGTGCCGCTGATGCGCAATGCCGGCTACGACATCAACCGCTCCTGCGGCCTCATCGCCTGCGGCGGCATCATCGCCCCGGTCATCCCGCCCTCCATCGGCATGATCCTGTTCGGCGTCACCGGCGGCGTGTCCATCACCAAGCTCTTCATCGCCGGCATCGTGCCCGGCATCATGATGGGTCTCGCGATCATGATCGCCTGGCGCTGGAGCATCCAGCGCGACAAGCCGAGAGTGGAGCCGAAGCGCACCCTGTCCGAGCGCCTCGCCGAGACCCGCAGCGCGTTCTGGGCGCTGCTGCTTCCGGTGGTCATCATCGGCGGACTGAAGTTCGGCGCCTTCACGCCGACCGAGGCGGCGGTGATCGCCGCGGTCTATTCACTGTTCGTCGGGCTGGTGATCTATCGCGAGATCAAGGTGCGGGACCTGTTCCACCTGATCTACCGCGCGGCGGAGACCACCGCGGTCATCATGTTCCTGGTCGCCGCCGCGGGCGTCTCGGCCTGGCTGATCACCACGGCGAACATTCCCCAGGAGCTGGCGGAACTGGTCCAGCCCCTGATGGACAGCCCGATGCTGATGACGGCGGTGCTGATGCTGCTTGTCCTCGTCATCGGCACCGCGCTCGACTTCACCCCGACGGTGCTGATCATGACCCCGGTGCTGATGCCGGTGGTCAAGCAGGCCGGCATCGATCCGGTCTATTTCGGCGTCCTGTTCATCATGAACAACGCCCTCGGCCTCGTCACCCCGCCGGTCGGCACCGTGCTGAACGTCGTGTGCGGCGTCGCCAAGGTGCCGATGAGCGGCGTCATCCGCGGCGTGCTGCCGTTCCTCATCGCCCAGACCATCGTCATGTTCCTGCTGGTGCTGTTCCCGCAGATCGTGCTGTGGCCGCTGCACATGATGACGCGCTGAGGCGTTTTTCCGTTTTCGAAAACCGGGAGCAGCGTCATGCGCGCCATCGTCCTTCACGCTCCGCACGATCTGCGCATCGAGCCCATGCCGGCGTCACCACCAGGCCCGCACGACGTCCTCGTCCGGATGGGGGCCGGCGGCATTTGCGGATCGGACCTGCATTATTTCCACCATGGCGGCTTCGGCACGGTGCGCCTGCGCGAGCCCATGGTGCTCGGCCATGAGGTCGCGGGGACAGTCGCCGCCGTCGGCGCCGGGGTGACAAAGGTTTCCGTCGGCGATCGCGTCGCCGTCAATCCGAGCGGCCCGTGCGGCAGGTGTGAGTATTGCCGCCAGGGCCTGCGCAACCAGTGCCTCGACATGCGCTTCTACGGCAGTGCCATGCGCTTCCCCCATGTGCAGGGCGCCTTCCGGGAGGAGATGACCATCCCGGAGGAGCAGGCCGTGCGGGTCGGCCCGCACGTCGATCTCGCGCTCGCCGCACTGTGCGAGCCGTTCGCGGTGGCGCTTCATGCCGTCGAACAGGCCGGAGCGCTCACCGGGCGGACGGTGCTGGTCTCGGGCTGCGGACCGATCGGATGCCTCGTCATCGCTGCCGCCCGTGTCGCCGGCGCCGCCGAGATCGTGGCGACGGACATCGCCCCCGAGGCGCTGGCGATCGCGGCCCGCCTCGGCGCGACACGCTGCGTCGATGTCTCCAATGGAACCGACGGTCTCGCCGACCTCGCGGCCGACAAGGGCCGGGTGGACGCCGCCATCGAGTGCTCCGGCAATCCGAGCGCGCTCGCGAGCGCGCTCGCGCTGGTACGCCCGAGGGGCACGATCGTGCTTGTCGGCCTCGGCGGCGACCAGCCTCTGCCGATGAACGTCATCGTCGCCAAGGAACTTGAGCTGAAGGGCAGCTTCCGTTTCGATGCCGAGTTCGCCCGTGCCGCCGCGCTGATCTCGGACGGCGAGGTAGATCTGCGTCCGCTGCTCACCGGCAGCTTCCCCATGGAGGACGCGCCGGCCGCCTTCGCCCTGGCGTCCGACCGGCGTCGCGCCATGAAGGTGCAGTTCCGGTTCGGGGAATAAAGAGCGCGAGACGCCATAGAGCCTCGCCGGATTGATCTCTCGCATCAGGTCTCGGGCGCGGCTTCGTGGTCAGGCGTCAGATGCCGCCACCTTAGACTTAATATAAATTATTGAGATTGAAGATATATTTGGTCAACGCTAAGAGTTCCTCAGCGTATACGGCCGGTCCGGCGACGCTGGAACTGCAATCCTGGGGATGCTGATACGGTGGTGGGCGACCTGAAAATTGCGTTCAACGCGCATGGACCCGAGTTGAACCGCTATCTCAGGCGCCGGCTCGGCGACGCGCACACCGCGTCCGACCTCGTCCAGGACACGTTCGTGCGGGTCATCGAGCGGCCCGATACCCGCGTGCAGGACCTTCGCGCCTACCTCTACACAATCGCGCGCAACCTCATGCTCAATCACAGGAAGCAGGAGGCGAGGCGCCGCACCCACTGCGTGCCACACGAATGGCTGGGCGAGATCGCCGCGGACACCCCCTCGCCCGAGGACGCGGTGGATTCCCGCCTCCAACTGGAGCGGCTCCAGCACATGATCGGCCAGCTGCCGCTACGCACCCAACAGATCTTCGTGCTGAACCGCATCGACGGCCTCACCCACGCCGAAGTCGCCTGCACCTTGCGCATCTCGGAGAGCGCGGTGCAGAAGCACCTCGCCATGGCGATCCAGCACGTCACGCGCTGCCTCAGGACGCACCCGGGCATGTCCCGGTAGCAATGTCCCCGATAGCAATGCCCTCGATAGTCTTGCGCTGATAGTACGGTGTTTTGCCCTCTCGGTTGTCTTCACCTCGGGAAGGCAGCCAATGGCGTTGATCCATGGATGACGGCGTGAAAGACGACAGCGGGGAGATCGAGCGCCGCGCAGCGGAATGGGTCGCCCGGATCGACGGTCGCCCGCTCGACGGGAAAGAGCGCGAGGCGTTCCGGCAATGGCTCGACGCTCATCCCGACCATCGCCCCGCCTTCGAGGAGGCACACAGCGCCTGGCGAAGCCTCGATACGTTGCGCGCCAACCCTGCCCCCTGGCAGGGCGCGCCGCGCCCCGCGCGCCGGAAGGGGACGGGCCGCCGGAACATCGGGGCGCTCGTCGTGGTGGCCCTGCTCGCGCTTGCCGGCCTGCGCTACCACATCGGTGATCCATGGATTGCGCTGTCGGCCGACCACCGCACCGATCCCGGCGAGAGGCGCCAGGTCCGCCTGTCCGACGGCACGATGCTCGAGCTCGGCCCAGCCAGTGCCGTCGCCCTGCACTTCACCGCCGAGGAGCGCCGGGTCTCGCTGCTGGTGGGCGAGGCCTTCTTCCATGCGGCGCCGCGGCAGGGAGCGGAGCGCCGCGCCTTCATCGTCGATGCGGCGGGCGGCACCACCACGGCGCTCGGCACCGAATTCGCCGTCGAGATCAATGACAGCGGGGCAAATGTCGTCGCCGTCGAACACCAGGTCCAAGTCGCGCTCGACGTCGCGCTCGAAATGGCGGGCGCCACACGCAGCGTCACGCTCTCGCCCGGGGATGCGGTTCGCTATGACAGCCGGCGCGGGCTAGGCGGAGTGGAGCGCGTCGATGTCGCGCGAGCCACCGCCTGGCGCCAGGACATGCTGGTGTTCAATGCGGCGCCGCTCGGCGAGGTGGTCGCGCGGCTCAACCGCTACCGCCGCGGCCGCATCGTCATATGGGACCCGGCGCTCGCCCAGCGCCGTGTCACCGGCGTCTTCCCGACCCGTGATCTCGGCGACGCCATCGACACCATCACCAGCGAGCTCGGCATCCGGGCGCGTTCAGTTCCGGCTTTGATAACAGTGCTTTACTGATCGGCACGAAAAATCCGCAGAAAAATTTACGGTAACGGCGTCGTGAGTTGTCTTCCTTCCTGCAGGCCGGCGTGGCGCATCGCGGCGGTCGGTCGATCGGCAGCAAGGACGAAGAGACGATGACACGGATGGACGGGACCGCGCGGCGCGGACGGCGGCTTTGGCTGATGAGCGGCGTCGCCGCGAACGCTTTGTCGTTCGCTCTGCTGTCGGGCCTCATCGGTGTCGTCGCCCTCTCGCATGCGGCGCTCGCCCAGCAGAGCGCGGCCGCGCCCCGCATCGCCTTCAATATTCCTGCCCAGGAACTCGACGAAGCAGTGCTGGCCTTTGGCCAGACGGCCGGCGTGCGGATCTTCTCGGACGCCGCCAAGCTGCGCGGACGGCGTTCCTCGGCGATCTCCGGCACCATGAGCGCTCCCGAGGCGCTCGCCCGCATTCTCGCCGGCACCGGCCTGACCTATCGCTTCACCGCGCCGAACCGCGTCACCATCATCGATCCCGCAGGCGCGGGAGGCGACGGCGGTAATGCGGTGATCGGCATCGAGCTCGACACCGTCGACGTGAACACCTCGTCTGACGGCACCGTCGGCTACGTCGCCACCCGCAACAATGCCGGCACCAAGACCGACACGCCGCTGATCGAGGTGCCCCAATCGGTGTCGGTCGTCACCCGCGAGGAACTCGACGACCGTAACGTGCAGACGCTTACCGAGGCGGTCGCCTACACGCCGGGCGTGCGCACCGGCCAGAGCGGTTTCGACCCGCGCTTCGATGTTTTCACCATCCGCGGCTTCGATACCACCTATACCGGCATCTATCGCGACGGCCTGCGCCTGCCGGGGGCCAACATGTCGGTGTTCAAGGTCGAGCCCTATGGCGTCGAGAGCGTCACCGTGCTGCGCGGCCCGAGCTCGGCGCTCTATGGACTCGGTTCGCCGGGCGGCCTCGTCGACATCACCTCCAAGCGCCCGGTCGACGAGCCGTTCGGAGAGATCGAACTCCAGGCCGGCAATTACGATCTCTGGCAGGGCCAGTTCGACGTCGGCGGCCGGCTCGACAAGGATGGCGAGCTGCTCTACCGCCTGACCGGCGTGCTGCGCGATGCCGGCTCGCCGAACACGCTCGGCGGCGGCGTCAACGACATGACCTTCATCGCCCCGGCGGTGACCTGGAAGCCGAACGACCAGACCAGGATCACCTTCCTCGGCGAGTATCAGGAATCGGAGACCCCGGCCTCGCTGCCGTTCTATGGCTGGAACGGCAGCGGCGGCGAGGTCTTCAGCCGCGCCCGCGGTGACTACAACAGCCAGATGCAGGACCAGTACCGGTTCGGCTATCTCGCCGAGCATGAAGTCAACGACGTGTTCACCGTGCGACAGAACCTGCGCTACGGCAGCGCCGATACCACGGTGCGCTATAACAGCGTGTACGCTGTCGATCCGGTGACGAACATCGCCAGGCGCTCCACCGGTTATGTCCATGACATCCTGGATTCCTTTGTCGTCGACAACCAGGTGCAGGCCGACTTCGTTACCGGCTCTGTCGAGCACAAGCTGCTCGTCGGCCTCGACTATTCCTACCTGTCGCTCGATGGCGGCATCGGCTTCGGCGCGGCGTCCGATTTCGACCTGAACACCGGGCAACCGCTCGGCCCGACCTACGATCCCGGCTTCAACTATTCGCGCTATCGTCAGAAGCAGAGTCAGGTTGGCCTCTATGTGCAGGAGCAGGCGAAGTTCGACCGCTGGATCCTCACCCTGACCGGCCGGCAGGACTGGGTCGACAGCAAGGATGAGCAACTGCTGGGCGTCCCCACCACTCAGAACAAAGACGACAGCGAGTTCACCGGCCGCGTCGGCCTGACCTATGTGTTCGACAACGGCCTCGCGCCGTATGTCAGCTACTCCACGTCTTTCGCGCCCAATCTCGGCTACGACATTGCCGGCAACTCCTTCTCGCCGACCACCGCCAAGCAGATCGAGGGCGGCGTGAAATACGTGCCGGTCGGGTTCGACGGCTATTTCGCCGTCTCGATCTTCCAGATCAACCAGGAGAATGGTCTCGTCACCGACGACACCGATCCGCTCTTCCAGATGCAGACCGGCGAGGTGCGCGCACGCGGCTTCGAATTGGAGGCGGTCGGCAACCTCGGCGAGGGCCTCAAGGTGCGCGGCGCCTACACCTATCTCGATCTCACCAATCTTGCCGGCGATCCGAAGACGATCGGCCTGACGCCCTCCGGTCAACCGGAGAACAGCTTCGCCCTGTGGGTGGACTATCAGTTCCAGTCCGGATCCAAGCTTGCGGGCCTCGGCCTCGGTGCCGGCGTGCGTTACACCGGCTCCACCTGGGGTGACTCGCTCAATACCTTCCAGAACGACGCATATGCACTCATCGACGCCAAGCTGAGCTACGATTTCCAGTACCTCGATCCGAAGTTCAAGGGCTGGAGCGCGCAGGTCAACGCCCAGAACCTGCTCGACGAGGAATACACCACCTGCGATGCCGGCTACTGCTACCTCGGAGCGCCGCGCACCGTCATCGCCGGCCTGAAATACCGCTGGTAGGTGCCTGCCTTGCCGGCATCCTTCGGCACGACGAGACGCGGCTTCCTGGCCGGCGCGGCGTCGTGCGCCCTCCTGGCGCCGCAACCGCTCCATGCTGCCCAACCGCTCCATGCGGCCGGGCTGCCGGTCCGCATCGTCTCGCTCGATTACGGCCTCGCCGAAACCCTGCTGGCGATGGGCGTGACGCCGATCGCGATTGCCGAGGCGGATGAGTGGGCGGGCTGGGTGGTCGAGCCTGCGCTGCCCGCGGGCGTGATCAATCTCGGCACCGCGCTGGAAGCCAATGTCGAGCTCCTGCACGCGCTCAAGCCCGACCTGATCCTGACCTCGCCCTATCTCGCCCGCATTCGCCCGATGCTGGAGCGCATCGCCCGCACCGAGACCTTCGCCATCAACACGCCGGACCCAGGCAATCCCTATGAGCGCAGCGTTGCCGCCACCCGACGGCTCGGTGGCATGCTGGCGCGGGAGGCCGAAGCCGAAGCGCTGGTCGCGGATAGCGCCGCCCTGATAGCGGCGACCCGCCAGACGCTCGCGCCTCATGCCGATGCGCCTCTCCTCGTGGTGAACTTCATGGATACGCGCCATGTCCGCGTCTATGGCGCGAAGAGCCTGTTCAACGAGGTGATCGAGCGCTGCGGGCTCGCCAATGCCTGGCGCGGCGAGACCAATTACTGGGGCTTCGCCACCGTCGGTATCGAGCAGCTCGCCGACGCCGCGGGCGCGCGGCTCATCTATCTCGAGCCGATCGCGCCGGACGTGCTGGCGAGCCTCGCCCGCAGCCCGCTCTGGAACAGCCTGCCCTTCGTGCGCGTCGGCCGGGTGCAGCGCATCCCCGCAGCCCTGATGTTCGGCATGCTGCCTTCGGCCATGCGCTTCGCCCGCTTGCTGGGTGACACCCTGACCAGGCCCGGCTCGTCCCATGGTTGAGGCACGGCGCCGCTTTCCGCCGGCTGCGATCGTCGCATTGTTCGCGCTCATGGCACTCGCGATGAGCCTGTCGAACCTTGCCGCGCGTCTTCCGGCATCGCTCTGGTTCGACGTGCTGACGGCGCCCGATACCGACGACATTCGCCAGATGCTGGCGCGCTACAGCTTTGCGCCGCGGCTTGCGACCAGCCTGATGTGCGGCGCCGCGCTCGGCCTTGCCGGCGCCTTGCTGCAGATGGCGCTGCGCAATCCGTTGGCCTCGCCGACCACGCTCGGCATCACCGGAGGCGCCAATCTGGCGTTGGCGCTCGCCATGCTGTGGGCACCCGGCCTGCTCGCCTATGGGCGCGAATGGACGGCGATGGCGGGCGGCCTCATTGCGGCCCTTGTCGTGCTCGCGCTGTCCTGGCGCCGGCGCCTGTCGCCGCTCACCGTGGTGCTGGCGGGCATGGTGGTGAGCCTCTATTGCGGCGCGCTGGCCGCGATGCTGGTGCTGTTCAACACGCACTATCTCGCCGGGCTTTTCATCTGGGGCGGCGGCTCGCTCAGCCAGCAGGACTGGTCGATCGCGAGCTTCCTGGCGCCGCGGCTGGCCATTGCCGCCATCCCGGCCGCACTGCTGGTGCGGCCCCTGACATTGCTCGCCCTCGACGACGACCACGCCCGCAGCCTCGGCCTCGGTGTTCCGGCGGTGCGGCTGCTGACGCTCGGTCTCGCCATCGCCCTCACCGCCTTCGTGGTGGGCACGGTCGGCGTCATCGGCTTCATCGGGCTGGCCGCGCCCGCCCTCATCAACGTCGCCGGCGCCCGCCGGATCGGCGAGCGCCTCGTCTGGTCGGCGCTGATGGGCGCGAGCCTGCTGTGGCTCACCGACCAGTGCGTGCTGCGCCTTGCCGGTGCCCTCGGCGAGATGGTGCCCACCGGAGCGGTCACCGCCCTGTTCGGCTCGCCATTGCTGCTCTGGCTGCTGCCGCGCCTGAAGCTCACCCTGCTGGCGGCGCCGAGCCTCAGCGAGTCCGTTATGCGCCGCACCCGCCGCCCGTTGTTGCTGCTCGGCGCGCTGGCTGTGCTGCTCCTCGGTGTGCTCGCCCTCTCCATCACCGTCGGGCAGGGCCTCGACGGCTGGCGGATCAGCCTCAGTGCCGATCTCGCGAACCTGCTGCCCTGGCGGCTGCCGCGCGCGCTTGCGGCGCTCGCCGCGGGCATGATGCTGGCCTGCGCCGGCTCGGTGCTGCAACGCATGACCGGCAACCCGATGGCGAGCCCGGAGGTGCTGGGCGTCAGCTCGGGCGCAGCGCTCGGCCTGATCCTCGCCATGTTCGCCCTGCCCGAGGCCAGCGGCGGCGGGCAGGTGGCGGCCGCAACCGTCGGGGCGTTCGCCGCGCTGCTCGCCATCCTTGCGCTCGGCCGGCTCGATCGCGGCACGCCGGAGCGGATGCTGCTGGCGGGCATCGCGCTCGGCGCCATGTTCGATGCGCTGGTGACGGCGCTGCTGGCGAGCGGCGACCCGCGCGCCGCCCAATTGCTCAACTGGATGACCGGCTCGACCTACGCCGTCGGCACCAGCGAGGCGGGCGTCGCGCTCCTCGCCACCATCCTCGCCGTCCTCGGCCTGCCGCTGCTGGCGCGCTGGCTCGACCTCGTGCCGCTCGGCACCGCGGTCGCAAGTGCCCTCGGCCTGCCGCCACGCCGCAGCCGCACGGTGCTGCTGGCGGTGACCGCTGGGCTCACCGCGGTGTCGACTCTTGTGATCGGCCCGCTGACCTTCGTCGGGCTGATGGCGCCGCATCTCGCCCGCCATCTCGGCCTCAGGCGCGCTCTGCCCGAGCTCGCCGGGGCCGCCCTCGTCGGCGGCATCCTCATGGTCGCGGCCGACTGGCTCGGGCGCACCATGGCCTTCCCCTGGCAGATACCCGCGGGCCTCGCCGCCACCTTCATCGGCTGCCCCGCACTCATGTGGCTTCTCGCGCGGAGACAATCCCGATGACGACACCGGCGCTGATTCCGGACACGATGCAGTTCGACCTCGCCCCGCGCGCCGGCGGCGATCCCTACCGGATCTTCCTCTACACGCCTCGGGACGCGCCGCCAGAAGGCGGCTGGTCGACGCTCTATCTGCTCGACGCCAATGCCGTGATCGGCACCGCGGTCGATGCGCTCCGGGTGCAGGCGGCCTATCCGCTCGGCACCGGCGTCCATCCCGGCGTCATTGTCGGCATCGGCTATCCGGTCGAAGGCGCCTATGACAGCGTGCGGCGCTCCTGGGACATGGGGCCGCCGCCCGGCCAGACCTATCCGCCGCACACGCCCGGCGGTCCGGATGTACGCACCGGCGGCGCCGATCATTTCCTCTCCTTCATCGAGGACGAGCTGAAGCCGGAGATCGCCCGCCGCGCGCCGATCGACGCACGGCGCCAGGCGATCTTCGGCCATTCCTTCGGCGGGCTGTTCGTGCTGCACGCGCTGTTCCGCAGGCCCGACGCGTTCGCGGCGTGGATCGCGGCGAGCCCGGCGATCTGGTGGGAGGGCGCCGGCATCGTGACGGACGCGGAGAGTTTCCTGGCCGCGCGGCGGGATGATGTCACCGGCCGGCTGCTCCTGCTGGCGGGCGAGTACGAGCAAAAGCTCGCGCCGTTCCAGATCGGCGCCGCCGACGCCGAGAAGCGCCTCGCCAGCTTTGCCGACAGCTGCATCGTCGACAACACCCGCATCATGGCCGAGCGGCTCGCAGTGCTGCCGAGCCTGCGCACCTCCTACGAATTCCTTGCCGGGGAAACGCACATGTCGGTGCTGCCCGCCGCTATCAACCACGCGGTGCGCGTCGCCTTCGGCGCCGGTCACGCCGGCTGAGGCCTCGCCGCCAGCGGGAACGACAGGCGCTGCTCCAGCCCGCCGGCCGGCAGGTTTCGCAAGGCGAGCATGCCGCCATTGTTCACGATGATCTCGTGGGCGATGGCAAGCCCGAGCCCGGCGCCGGGGATCGGCGCGTTGCGTGCGGGATCGATGCGGAAGAACGGCTCGAACACCCGGGCCATCAATTCCTCGGGAATCCCCGGGCCGCGATCCTCGATCAGCACGATCGCATCGTCGCCTATGGTCGTCACGCGGACGGTCGCCTCACGGCCGTGGGTCGCGGCGTTGATGACGAGATTGCGGATCGCGCGTTTCAGGGAGAGCGGACGGCCCAGCACCGTGACCGGCACGCACGATGCGAGGGCAGCGGTCATCCCGATCTCGCCGAGTTCGTCGGTGACGTCCTCCACCAGGCCATCCAGGCGGAGCGGTGTGCGGGAAGATCCCTCGACCTCCTCGCGCACCAGCCGGATCGCGCTGTCGGCGATGCGGTCGAGCTCGTCGAGATCGGCGATCCAGGTCTCGCGCTCATTCTCGTCTAGGAATTCGGCGCGCAGCCGCATCCGGGTCATCGGCGTGCGCAAATCGTGGCCGGCGGCGGCGACGAGGCGGATGCGGCTCTCCATCGCGCTTTTGAGCCGGGAGGAGAGCAGGTTGACCGCGCGCGCCGCGGCACGCACCTCGGTCGGCCCCTCCTCCGGCAGCGGCGCCAGCTCGCCATCCGGGCCGATCGCCGCGACGGTGCGCTCCAGAAGAGCGAGCGGTTCTGTCAGCCGCCGGACGGCAAACACCATGACGGCCGTCGTGCCCATGGCAAAGATCAGCATCCATCCCGCCAGCGCCCATCCGCGATTGTCCGGAGGCGGCGTCATCGACATGGGCATGAGCAGCCATCGGCCGTCGCCGAGCCGGGCGGAGATCACCGGCCAGGGTGCGCCGGGCGGATCGGTGACGATCACCTGTTCCGGGCGTCCGCTGCGCTTGAGGGCAGCGTTCATGCCGCGTGTCGGCTTCGCCGCGACCGGCCCATCGGCGGCTGCCGGCTTGACGCCGATGAAGTCGCCACTGGCGATCGCCGTCGTGTCCGGCCGGTTGGCGACAAGGTCCGCGATCAAGGCGAACTGGCTCGCGGTGGCATCCTCGGCGGCTTCGAAGCGCGGCGGTGACACCAGCAGAAACGTAAGACCCGTCGCCAGCAGCACGACCAGCAGAATGGCTCCCACCAGCAGCGCGGTGAGCTTGGCACGCAGCGTCTTCATGGCGTGCAGCGTGTTCATGGCGCACCGCTCCCGCGGCCTTCGCCGGCCTCGACGTCGACGGCGAGCTGATAGCCGCCATTGCGAAGCGTCTTGAACATCTGGAAGCTGCCGGCGTCGCCGAGCTTGCGCCTGAGCCGGCTCATCAGGACGTCGATCGAGCGGTCGAACGCCGCCGCGTTCCGGCCCTGGGTGATATCGAGCAACTGGTCGCGCGAGAGCATCCGGCCCGGCCGCTCCAGGAACGCTATGAGCAGGTCGAACTCGGCTGCGGTGAGCGGCACCTCGGCGCCGTTGGCGCCGGTCACGCGGCGCGTGCCGGGCGTCGCCGTGAAATCGCCGAACCGGAAGCTCTGCTGCGGCTGGGGACTTGCAGTCTCGACCGTCGAGGTCCGGCGCAGCACGGCGCGGATGCGCGCCACCAGCTCGCGCGGATTGAACGGCTTGCCGAGATAGTCGTCGGCGCCGACCTCAAGTCCGATGATGCGGTCGACATCCTCCTTCAGCGCCGTGAGCAGGATGATCGGCACGCGCGAGCGCGCCCTGAGCGAGCGGCAGAGATCGAGGCCCGAGATGTCGGGCAGCATCAGATCGAGCACGACGAAATCGATGCGGCTGGCAGCGAGGCAGCCTTCCGCGCTGCGGCCGTCCTCGGCCAGCGACACCCGGAAGCCCTGCCCCTGGAGATAGCGGCCGAGCAGCTTGCGGATCTCCTGGTCGTCGTCGACCACGAGGATATGCGGACTGTTCTCCAATTGAGCTTTCCTGCAACGAGATCGTGTCTGGCGTCGCTCTCTCCTAACGGACGCGGCCTGCTCTTGCCGAAAAGAATGGCAACTCAGTGTTGCCGAACCGCCCTTGGCAATGTTGGGAAACAAAAAGGCCCGCACCGGCAATCCGCGGAAATATCCAGACCTTCGAGGGAAACCGAGACGCCTCACAGTGCCGGTGTTCGACAACGGACACAGGAGTTGGAGTTGAAACTTGCCCTCATCACCGTGGCGGCGTCACTGCTGGGTGCCGTGCTCGTCACCGCGAGCAATGCGGCGGATAGCCAGGACTTCGCCAGGCAAGACCTGACCGGGAACAACGTCGCCAAGAACCAGGACCGCGAGCGGATGGCGGAGCGGGCCGAGCCGGTGCGGCTGGCCGAAGTCTCGCCCTGCGCGCCGGCGCCCGAAACGTTCGTTTGCGTGCGTGGCCCAGGCGGCATGCCGGACGACCGTCGAGGTCCGCCCAAAGGCGCGGCGCCGGGATCGGATCGCCCCTTCCCGCTATTCGGCCGCGGCTCCGGCCCCGACCCGCTGATGCTCGCCTCGCGGCTCGGCGCGATCGAGACTTTCATCGGCATCAATGCCGATCAGCTCGATAGCTGGCGTGGCTATACCGATGCGCTGCAGGCAATAATCCGCCCGCCAGCACCGCCGGAAGACTTCAAGGGTGAGGCGCCGGATGCGCTCACCCAGTCCGCGATGCTGGCGCGCCACGCCGCCGAGCGCGGCCAATACGCCCTCAGGCTGGCCGGTGCCGTCGAAGAGCTGCGCGGCAAGCTCGCGCCCGAGCAGCTGGAGCGCCTGAAACAGGCGGGCTCGCTCCTGCCGCCGCACCCGGGCTTCGGAGCGCCCGGCTTCGGCCCGCCTCCCTTCCCTTCCCCTGCTTCCTTCGGTCCTTCGGGACCGGGGGGGCCGGGAGCCGGCGGTCATATCACGCCCCCGTGACCGGCCGCTCCCGGGAGCGGGGCGCGCATGCGCTCCTCGGCGCGCCCGCTTGCCCTTTGCCTGTCCCCTCATTGCAAAGCATGACCATGACACCTCACGCACGAACGTGCCGGCCGGAACGCCGGCTGCTGCTCCTGCTCGCCGCCTTGCTGCTCGCCGCATGCACGCCGGCGGAGACCGCCGATCGGACGACGCCCGACAAACGCGCCGCTCTCACCGTCGCCGTCGCCACGGCCGCACGGCAGACGGTGCGGAACCGGATCCTCGCCAGCGGCAGCGTCGCGCCCTGGCGCGAACTCGTGATCGGCTCCGAGGCGAGCGGCCTCGCCGTCGCCGAGATCGCGGTCGAGGAGGGCCAGCGTGTCGGCGAGGGTGATCTGCTGGTGCGCCTGAACGATGCCGCGCTCAATGCCGAGATCGCCGAACAGAACGCGCTGATCGACGAGGCCGCCGCCAATCTCGCCTCCTCGCAGCGCGAGCTTGGCCGCGCCGAGCAGTTGGTGACCACCAGGGCCATCAGCCAGCAGACCGCCGACGAGCGCGCCACCACGGTGAAGACCAACGAGGCGAAGCTCATCGCCGCCAAAGCGGTGCTGGAGCAGCTCAAGGTCCAGCTCGCGCGCACCCGGATCCTCGCGCCAGACGACGGGCTCGTGCTCAAGCGCTCCGTCAGCCTCGGCCAGGTGGTGTCGACCGGCACTGAGCTGGTGCGGATGGTCCAGCGCTCGCGCCTGCAGGTCGACGCCTCCGTGGCGGAGGCCGAATTGCTGGCGGTCCAGGCGGGCGATGGCGTGCGCGTCATCGATCCGGCGGGACGCAGTCTCTCCGCGACGGTGCGCGAGCTCGCGCCAAGCGTCGACGCGACGTCGCGGCTCGGCATTGCACGCATCGACCTGCCCGCCGACAGCGGCCTCAAGCCTGGCATGTTCGTGCGCGTCGAGATCGAGACCGAGCCACGGGTCGCGCTCGCAGTGCCGCGGCAGGCGCTGGTCTGGCGCACCAATGGCGCGGGCGTGTTCGTCGTGAATTCGGATGCGAGCGTCGCGCTCAACCCCGTCGTCACCGGCCGGCAGATGGACGACCTCGTCGAGATCACCTCGGGCCTCGCCGAGAACCAGAGGATCGTGAGCGAAGGCGCGGCCTTCCTCAATGATGGCGACCGGGTGCAGGTCGGGACCTCGGCGGCGCAGGCGAGCGCCGCGTCGCGGGAGATCGTCTCGCAGTGAATGGCATCTCCTCCTGGTCGATCCGCAATCCGGTGCCGACCCTCGTCTTGTTCATCGTGCTGACGCTGGCCGGCCTCGTCGGCTACGGCAAATTGCGCCAGAACAACACGCCGGACATGGACATTCCGACCATCATCGTCACCGTGACGCAGCCCGGGGCGGCGCCGAGCGAGCTGGAGACGCAGGTCGCGCGCATCGTCGAGGATGCCGTCGCCGGTCTCGGTAATGTCGAGCACATCCGCAGCACGCTGGTCGAAGGCGCCGCCACGATCACGATCGAATTCGCGCTCGGCATCGATGTCGACCGCGCCACCAACGATGTGCGCAACGCCGTCTCCGCGATCACCGGCGACCTGCCGGCGGATGCCGACGAGCCGATCGTGCAGCGGTTGGACGCAACCGACAATGCCATCCTCACCTTCGTCGTCGATGCGCCAGAGATGACGCCGGACGAGGTGAGCTGGTTCGTCGACAACGATGTCGCCAAGGCGGTGCTGTCGGTCAAGGGCGTGTCGAAGATCTCGCGCGCCGGCGGGGTCGACAAGGAAATCCGGGTTCGCCTCGACCCGGATCGCCTGCTCGCGCTCGGCGCCACCGCAACCGAGGTGTCGCAGAAGCTCAAGACGCTCAATCTAGACCAACCCGGCGGACGAGCGACGCTCGGAGCCGGCGAGCAGACGGTGCGCACGCTCGGCAGCATGGCGAGCCTCGACGAACTGGCCGCGACCGCCATCCCGCTCGCCGATGGACGCGTGGTGCGTCTCTCCGAGCTCGGCCGGGTCGAGAGCAGCTGGGCCGAACCGCGCCAGCGCGCACGCCTCGATGGGCGCGAGGTGATCGGCTTCAGCGTCTATCGCAGCGTCGGCTCGAGCGAGGTCGATGTCGCCCACGCCGCCCGCGCCAAGGTGGCGGCGCTCGCCGCAAGCCATCCCGGCGTCACCATCACCGAGGTGACCTCCTCGACCGACTGGGTCGAGGAAGGCTTCGACGCCGCCATCGAAGCCTTGTGGCTCGGCGCGCTGCTGGCGGTGTTCGTGGTCTGGCTGTTCCTGCGCGACTGGCGGGCGACGCTGATCTCCTCGGCCGCCTTGCCGCTGTCGCTGATCCCGACCTTCGCGCTCATGCAGTGGCTCGACCAGTCGCTGAACAACATCACGCTGCTCGCCATCGCCTTGGTGGTCGGCATCCTGGTCGACGACGCCATCGTCGAGATCGAGAACATCGTCCGGCACATGCGCCAGGCGGGCAAGACCGCCTATGAGGCGGCGATCGAGGCCGCCGACGAGATCGGGCTCGCGGTCGTCGCCACCACCTTCACCATCGTTGCGGTGTTCGGCCCGGTCGCCTTCATGGCCGGCATCCCCGGGCAGTTCTTCCGCGCCTTCGCCATCGCGGTGTGCGGCTCGGTGCTGTTCTCGCTGCTGGTCGCGCGCATGCTCACCCCGCTGATGGCCGCCTATCTCATGAAGGCCGCCGGGCACGAGGAGGACGAGCCGTTCTGGGTGCCGACCTATCTGCGCCTGCTCGGCGCCGCGCTGCGGCACCGCTGGACGACGCTGGCGCTCGGCCTCGCCTTCTTCGCCGCCTCGGTCAGCCTGATCCCGCTGATCCCGACCGACTTCATGCCGGCGGCCGATCGCGGCCGCTCGTCGCTGTCGATCGAATTGCCGCCGGGCGCCACGCTCGACGACACCGACCGGGCCGTGCTGCGCGCCACCGCCATCCTGCGCACCCACCCCGAGGTCGCGAGCGTCTATGCCGCCATCGGCACCGAGACCACGTCGGGGCGGATGTCGGCATCGTCGAGCGGCGAAGTGCGCTCCGCCACGGTGACGGTCACGCTCACGCCGCCAGCCGAGCGCGGGCTCTCGCAGCAGCAATTCGAGGCGAAGGCCGGGCCGGAGCTGCGTTCCATCCCAGGCGCCCGGGTGCAGTTCGGAGCCGATGGACAATCCGGCGCCAAGGTCGAGGTGGCGCTGGTGAGCGATGACCCGGCCGCGCTGTCGCGTACCGTGGACAGCCTGCTGCGCGACATGCGCGGCGTAGTCGGGCTGGCCAATCCCGCCTCCACGTCGAGCCTCACCCAGCCCGAGCTGCATATCGCCCCGAAGCCCGACAAGGCCGCCGCGCTCGGCATCACCACGGCGACCATCGCCGAGACGGCGGACATCGCCACGCTCGGCGACGTGGACAGCAGGCTGCCGAAATTCGACCTTGCCGACCGGCAGATCTCCATTCGCGTCATGTTGGAGGAGAGTGCCCGCAGCCACCTCGCGCGACTCGCCAGCCTGCCGGTGACGAACGGCACCATCACCGTGCCGCTCTCCGCCGTCGCCGATATCGGCTTCGGCTCCGGACCGAGCCAGATCACGCGGCTCGACCGCAGCCGGACCGCTTCGATCGAAGCAGAACTCGTCGGCATCACCGTCGGCCAAGCCGACGCCATGGTCGGCGAACTGCCGACGATAAAGAACCTGCCGAAGGGCGTAAGCCGCCGCGCCGCCGGCGATATCGAGCGGATGGAGGAATTGTTCGCGAGCTTCGGCCTCGCCATCGGCTCAGGCATCGTGCTGATGTATCTCGTGCTGGTGCTGCTGTTCGGCGACTTCCTGCAACCGCTGACCATCCTCACCGCGCTGCCGCTCTCGATTGGTGGCGCGCTGGGTTTCCTGCTGCTCACCGGGCATTCCTTCTCCATGCCGGCGCTGATCGGCGTCCTCATGCTGATGGGCATTGCGGCGAAGAATTCGATCCTGTTGGTCGAGTACGCCATCGCCGCCCGCGCGGACATCGCGCTGCCACGCATGGACGCCCTGATGGATGCTGCGCGCAAGCGCGCGCGGCCGATCGTCATGACCACCATCGCCATGGTGCTCGGCATGCTGCCCATCGCGCTCGGCTATGGTGCGGACGCCGAGACCCGGGCACCGATGGCGATTGCGGTGATCGGCGGCCTTGTCAGCTCGACGCTTCTGAGCCTTCTCTATGTCCCGGCGGCCTTCTGCGTCGTCGATGACCTTTCGCAATGGGTCCACGCCCGCATGCGGGGTCGCTCTGCAAAAGCGTAGGGAGCCCGGTGCGGGACGGACCATCCCGCATCAGGTTCCGGGTGTTGTCGGCAGGGTCTCCAGCAGCACCTCGACCGCGGCGTCGATCACCGGCGTCCGACGATCCCGAGCGTAGAGACCATATTGAACGGTGAGCGGGCCCGGCACGCCCGCTGAGGTCTTCAGCACCCGCATCGCCCCTACGCGAATGGCGTCAGGCGGCAGCAGGCCGATGCCCAGCCCGTTTTCGATCGCCGACTGCAGCGCGGTGACGCTCTGGCTGGTGAACGTCACCCTATGCTCCCGGCCGATCGCAGCCAGCGCGTCGATCATGCGTCGGCGCCACAGGCAGGGCGCGGTGAAGGCGACGAGATCGAGCGGCCGGCCCTCGTCCGGCATTTGGTCCTGGGCGGTTACCCAGTGGAGCTGGACGTTCCATGTGACCAGGGCATCGGCCGCCATCGTGGACGTCGGGCCGATCAGGATATCCAGCCCGTCCTCACTCCAGAGCCGGCCCAGCGCGACACTGTGCTCGACAACCACGTCGAGGCGGATATCGGGATAGGCGCGATGAAGCCGTCCAAGCGCAGCCGGGAGTGCCGAGGTCGCCACCTCCTCGGCGAGGCCGATGGTGACGCCGCCGCTGATCTCCCTCTGCCCCAGGCGAGCCACGGCTTCGTCGCTGAGAGCGAGGATGCGGGCTGCGTATCCGAGGAAGAGCTCACCCTCGGCGGTCGGCACGACGCCGCGGCCGGTGCGCTGGAACAATTGCCGATCGACCAGGCGTTCGAGCCGCCGCATCTGCATGCTCAAGGCCGATTGCGCGCGGCCGGTCTGCGCCGCCACCCGGCTCAGGCTGCCCTGCCGGCAGACCGCCACATAGGTGCGCAGCAGGTCGATGCCGATCTCGTCGGATATCACGATAGTTGAACTCTGATCTCACTGATATCAGTCTACAATCATATCTCGCGGCACGCTATCTCCCGATCCTCTGCAACTAAGGAGACGAGCCGTGAAAGCGATCCGTGTTCACCGCCATGGCGGGCCAGAGGTGCTTGGCTTGGAGGATATCGACATCGGCCAGCCGGGACCCGGCGAGGTGCGGGTGCGCAACCGGGCGATCGGCGTCAACTTCGTCGATGTCTATTTCCGCACCGGCGAATACGCGCCGCCTGCCCTGCCCTTCACGCCCGGCAATGAAGGCGCGGGCGAGGTGGTCGCGGTCGGTGATGGCGCGGCCGAGTTCGCACCGGGCGACCGCGTCGCCTATGTCGGCGTGCTCGGCGCCTATGCCGAGGAGCGTATCGTGCCGGCGCAGTTCCTCGTCCGCCTGCCGGAGACGATCGATTTCGACACCGGCGCGGCGATGATGCTGAAGGGCCTGACAGCGCACTATCTGCTGCGCCGCACCTTCCGCGTCGAGCCGGGCCATACCATCCTTGTGCACGCGGCGGCGGGCGGCGTCGGCCTCATCCTGACGCAATGGGCGAAGCATCTGGGCGCCACCGTGATCGGCACCGTCGGCTCGCCGAACAAGGTCGGCATCGCGCGGGCCAGTGGGTGCGACCATGTCATCGACTACGGCAAGGAGGACTTCGCCGCGCGCGTGAGGGAGATCACCAGCGGCGCTGGCTGCGACGTCGTCTATGATGGCGTCGGCAAGGCGACCTTCCCGGCCTCGCTCGATTGCCTCCGGCGCTTCGGCACCTTCGTCAGCTACGGGTCGGCGTCGGGACCGATCCCGCCATTCGACATCATGCTGCTGATGAAGAAGGGCTCGCTCTTCGCCACATGGCCGTTGTTGTTCGACCATCTGTCGAAGCGCGAGGATGTGCTCGCAATGAGCGACGAACTGTTCCAGGTCGTGGCGAGCGGCGCGGTGAAGATCCCGGTCCATACCCTCCTGCCGCTCGCCGACGCCGCGGAGGCCCACCGCCGGCTCGAGGCCCGGCAGACGACCGGCGCGACGGTGCTGCAGCCTTAGAACTCGCACCTAGGAGGTTATGAGCGCTCACAACCCGAGCACTGGGAAATGAAGTGTCGACAGTTGGCAAAAAAATGCGATACAGATGATCAGGCCTGCATAAAGGAGGAAGACGATGCTCGCGGACGGCGGAATCCCGGACCTCATTGAATCGAAGAGCCTGATGGAAGGCTTCACCTGGCAACGCATCAAGACCCGCGGCGCCGAGATCAATGTCGCGACCGCCGGCGAAGGGCCGCCTTTGCTGCTGATCCACGGAAACCCGCTCTCTCTGGTGAGCTGGCACAAGATCGCGCCTTCGCTCGCACGTGACTTCTCCGTCGTTGCCATCGACATGCGCGGCTATGGCGACAGCTCCAAGCCCGATGGTGGCGAGGATCATTCCGGCTATTCGTTCCGTACCATCGGCGAGGATGCGTTCGATGTGATGGACGCCCTCGGCCACCAGACCTTCGCCGTGGCAGGCCATGATCGCGGCGCCCGCGTCGGCTTCCGCATGGCGCTCGACCAGCCCGACCGCGTGACCCGACTTGCCGCGCTCGACATAGTTCCGACCCACCATGTGCTGAACAACATCACGCTTGGCTGGGCGCGCGAAAGCTATCACTGGTTCTTCATGGCGCAGAAGGCGCCGTTCCCGGAAAAGCTGATATGCGCCGATCTTGATTATTACATGAAGTACAAGCTCAACAAGAAAGGCGTCGGCCTCGAAATCTTCACGCCGGAGGCGATGGCCGAATATATACGCTGCGCCACACCCGAGCAGATCCACGCCGTGTGTGAGGATTACCGCGCCACGGTGACCGTCGATCTCGACATGGACACCGCCGAATACGGCAAGCGCAAGATCGCCTGTCCGACCCTCGTCCTCTGGGGCGACAACAGCCATTGCGGGCGTCACTTCAAGCCGGTCGAGGCATGGTCGGAATGGGCCGACGACCTCGTCGGCTTTGCCGTCCCGACCGGCCATTATCCGGCCGAGCACCGGCCCGATCTCGTCTACGCCGCCTTCTATCGCTTCTTCCGCGGCGAACCGGTCCGATGAATGCGCGCAGCCTCGGCGCGGCGGCGGCGAAACAGCTTCTGCATGCCGGCCGGGAAATCGCCTTTCTCGATGTGCGCGAGGCGGCCCCCTTCGGCGAAGGGCATCCGCTCTTCGCCGTTCCCTGCCCCTATAGCCGGCTCGAGGTGTTGACAATTGCGCTCGTTCCGCGCGCCCAAACGCCGCTCCTGCTCATCGATGGCGGTGACGGCATTGCCGAACGCGCGGCGGCGCGGCTCGCGGCGTGCGGCTATGCCGACGTCAGCCTCGTTGAGGGCGGCATGCCGGCCTGGGCCGCCGCGGGCTATGGCGTGTTCGCCGGCGTGAACGTGCCCAGCAAGACGCTCGGCGAATTGCTGGAGCATGCCCATCATCCACGCACCATCGACGCCGCAACCCTGCATCAGTGGCAGCAGGAAGGCCGCGATCATCTCTTCTTCGATGCCCGCCCGCCGGCGGAGTTCGCCAAGATGCGGATCGAGGGCGCGCGGTGCCTGCCCAATGGCGAGCTTGCCCATCGCTTCGCCGCCGTCGTGCCGGACGACGAGGTGCCGGTCGTCGTCACCTGCGCCGGCCGCACCCGCGGCATCATCGGCGCGCTCGGCCTCAGGGCCGCGGGCATCCGCAACCCGGTGCTGGCGCTGGAGAACGGCACGCAGGGCTGGGCGCTCGCCGGCTTCCCGCTCGACCGCGGTGCCAGTCCCGACGAGTTCCCCACGCTCGATGCGCCGGCGCGGCAGGTGAGCCGCACCCGCGCCGAGAACGTGGTCGCGCGCAACCGTTTGGCACGCACCTCGACGCGCGCTGCGGCCACCATGCTCGAGGATGGCGAGCGGACCAGCTACCTGTTCGACCTGCGGAGCGCCCGCGAGCGCACTGAGCGTCCATTCGGTGCCGCGGTGCCGGTGCTGGCGGGGCAATTGGTGCAGGCCACCGATCAATATGTCGGCGTGCGCCATGCGAGGGTGATCCTCGTCGACGACACCGGCCTGCGCGCCGCACTGGCGGCGCTGTTCCTGCGTGCGCTCGGCTTCGAACCGCACATCCTCGCCCTTGACGATGAGCCACAAGTAGCGCTGCCGCAGACCCGCGTGAGCGCGCTGCGGCCGCCGGCCACGCCGGCCGAAATCACCCTTGGCGAGGCACTGCGCCGCGTCCAGACGGGAGCCCTTCTGCTCGACCTGCGCCCGTCGCAAGCCTTCGAGGCGAGCCGACTTCAAGACGCGCGCTGGATCAGCCGTCCGGCCTTGCCGCTGGCGCTTGCCGCGGGCACGCGCGAGGTGGTGCTGCACAGCGAGGATGCCGATATCGTCGCCGCAGCAGCAATCGACCTGGCCGAGGTGGGCATTACGACGCACTGGCTGGCCGCGAGCCTGGAGGCATGTGCGCCGGCGGGATGGAATATCGACGCCGCGCCGCGCACGCTGACGCGGGATGAGGCAATCGACCGTGTATGGTTCGTCCATGATCGCCATGACGGCAACCGCGAAGCCTCGTTGCAGTATCTCGCCTGGGAGATGGGCCTAATCGCCCAACTCGATGCGGATGAGCGCGCAGCGTTCGGCGAGATCGATCTGGTCACTGCTTGATCGTCCCGGATGGGATGAGGGCGTTCGTGAAAACCGAAATCGCCGCCCGGTGCCCGCGCCACTGTCGGATATAATGGGCGAGGCGCCGCCGTCGCCCTGCAACGCAGCGGCTTCGCAACGGCGCCGAGACAGGAGGCCGAACGCGATGACCAGCCGCTACAAGGACATTCTCTACGACATCGAGGACGGTGTGGCGCGGGTCACCATCAACCGGCCTCAGGTGCTGAATGCCTTCACCCAGGACACGCTGGACGAAATCGAAGACGCCATCGATACGGCGGAGGCCGACCGGCGGATCGGCGTGCTGGTTCTGACCGGCGCGGGCGAGCGCGCCTTCTGCGCCGGCGGCGACGTGAACTGGGAGGCGAAAGGCGGCCTCAATGGGGTGCGCTACGAACTCGGGCGCCGGATCGTCAACTGCTCCAAACCGGTGATCGCCAGGGTGAACGGCTACGCGATCGGAGGCGGGAATCATCTCCAGTATTTCTGCGACATCACGGCTGCCGCCGAGCACGCCGTCTTCGGCCAGAACGGGCCGAGGGTCGGCTCTCCCGCCAGCGGCCATATCGTCAGCCATGCAGCGAACATCATCGGTCACAAGCGGGCACGCGAGATGTGGCTGACCTGTCGCCGCTATTCGGCGCGTCAGATGCTCGACTGGGGTCTGATCAATGCCGTCGTGCCGTATGCCGAGCTCGATGCCGAGGTGCGACGCTTCGCCGATGACATGCTGGCGCTAAGCCCGACCTGCCTGCAGCTGATAAAGGCGTCGTTCCGGCAGCAGATGGAACCGATTCTGGCGCTCGACATGAACGACTTCGTCCGCCAGCTGAAGCCGGACTATTACGAGACCGGCGAGCAGGCCGAGGGCGCCGCCGCATTCCTGGAAAAACGCAAACCCGACTTCAGCCGCTGGCGCTGACCTTTCGTCACATCCGCTGCGCACGAACGTGGATGCCCGGGACAAGCCCGGGCATTATGGTCGTACTAAATGAGGTGCGCGCCGGCGTTTCGGAGCTCAGACCTTATGGCCGCCTGCCATCTCTTCCTGGTGCAGGCGTGCGATAGCGGCTTCCTCTGCTGCTTCGGCCCTGGCCTGCTTGCGCTTGCCCCAGGCGGTCATCAGCAGCGACAGCAGCATCACCGCGACGATCGCCATCGCGGCAGGACGCTGCAGGATAAAGAGCGGGTTGCCGCCGCTCAGCTGGTAGGAGCGGAGGAACTCGGTCTCCAGCATGCGGCCGAGCAGGATGCCGACGACCACGGCGGAGATGGGATACTCATAGCGCACCAGAGCGAAGCCGAGCAGAGCGAAGACGAACAGCGTGATGGGGCCTGCCGTCTCGCCGGTCACCGCATAGGTGCCGAGCGTGGCGATGACCAAGATAGCCGGCAAAATATAGCGCGTGCGCACCCGCACGATGTTGCTGGCGACATAGATGAAGCCGATGCCGACCACCAGCAGTACGATGGCCTGGACGATGTTGTTGAGGATGATGGCGTAGACCATCGGCTTTTGGGTTTCGATGAAGTTCGGGCCTGGCACGATGTTGTGCATCATGAAGGCGGCGATCAGGATCGCCGTGGCGCCGCCCCCGGGAATGCCGAGCGCCAGCATCGTCGCCATCGAGCCGCCCTCGGCGCTGGCGACGGCGGATTCCGCCGCGATGACGCCCTTGGGATTACCCTTGCCGAAGGTGGCGCTGTCCTTGGCGGTGCGCTTGGTCTCGGCATAGGCGATGAGGTTGCCGATCGAGGAGCCCACCCCCGGCACCGCGCCGATGATGATGCCGATGATCGAGCCGCGGATCAGCACGCCCGGATATTTTAGCGTACCCCAGCAGCCGATGAGGATCTTGCGCACGCTCACCTCGCGGGAGCTCTCGGCGTCGAGGATATAGTCCTTGCCGGCAAGGGTGAGCAGTTGGCCGGCCGCGAGCAATCCGATCATGGCGGGGATCGGCGCGATGCCGTCGAGCAGCACCGGGAGCCCCATCGTGCCGCGCACGAAGCCGGCGGTGTTCATCCCGACCGTGCCGAGCAATATGCCGAAGGACGCGGCGAGCAGGCCGCGGGTGAGGTATTTCGAGCCCAGCGAGCCGAGCAGCAGCATGCCCCAGATCGCCACAGCGAACATCTCCACCGGCCCGATGCGCAGCACGATGTTGGCCATCGGCTCCACCACCAGCAGCAGCAGCACATAGCCGAGGATGCCGCAGATGGTGGAGGCGAACAGCGCATAGCCGAGCGCTTCGTTGTGCTGGCCCTTCTTCGACATGGCATAGCCGTCGAATGTCGTGGCGAAGGAGGATGGCGAGCCAGGGATGTTCATCAGGATCGCCGGCACCGATCCGCCGAAGCCGGCACCGGTATAGACCGAGGTCAAAAAGACGATCGCCGAGAAGAAGTCCATGTAGAGCGACATCGGCAGCACGATCGCCATCGCCATGGTGATCGAGATACCGGGAATGGCGCTGAAGATCAGGCCGACGATGAGGCCGGGCACGATCCATCCCCAGGACCCGGCCGAGGTGAACATGATGCCGAGCGCATCCTGGAAGGCGGAAACATCGAGCATTGTCGTGCCCTCAGAGAATGGCGGTGAACATCGGGAACGGGATCAGCGCGCGGAAGCCGTAGATCGCCACCACCGTGACGGCGAGCGTGTAGAGCAGCAGCCGGACCGGCCGGCGTTCCCCGCAGATCGCCATGGCGGCGGCGGTGAACAGGAAGATCGCGACATCGAAGCCGATCGTGTCGAGCAGGAACACCATCAGCCCCAGCGCGCCGCCGAGCAGCCCCATGCGGATGATGTCGGAGCGCTCCGACGGCAGCTGGGGGGCCAGCGGATCGTACTCCGCAGGCTCGCGCACCAGCGGTTCCGCCGTTTCCCGCTGGAAGCATTGCGGCACGATCAGCGCATACATGAGCAGGGCGAAGATCGCCGTCGGCTGCACCAGGAGCAGATTGTTCACGCTGGTGGATACGCCGCGCGCATCGATGAGATACCAGACGACGGCCCCGGCGATGCCGGTGACCAGAACGAGATGGCCGTAATCGACCTTGTAGGAATGGCCACCGATACGCATCGCCGCCTCCTTGAGAGTGAAGGGAGTAGCGGCGCGAGCTCGCCGAAGCCGGCGGCCCGCGCCGGACACGCCTATTTCAGCAGATCGACGTAGCGGGCCATCTTCGCCGCATTGTCGCGATAGGCCTTTTCGGACGCCTCGGGACCATACCAGGTGGTCGCGAGCTCCTGCAGCTTCAACGCCTCGATCGCCTTTGGGTTCTTGCTGGCGCGCTCGATCGCGGCGACCAGGAACTTGTAGATCTCCGGCTGCTCGGTCTTCAGCTTGGTGGTCACCGCCCAGCCGCGCTGCGAACCTTCGACGAAATCCGTCTTGAGGCCGCTCTCGCTGACCAGCGGAGCGTCCGGATACCACTCGACCTTCTCCGCCGCGAACATCGCCAGCGGGCGGATCTTGTTCTTGAGCGGGAGGAAGCCCTCAGCCCCGACGAAGCCGACATCGACCTGCGCGCCGGCGGTCGCATTACGGGCCGGGCCGCCGCCATCATAGGTGACGACGCGCAGCTTGCTGACCTCGATACCCGCGGCCTGCATCGCCAGCACCATGTTGGCGTAGTCGGCGGAGGCCGGCTGCACGCCGATGCTGACACTGCTCGGGTCCGCCTTGAGCTTGTCGATCACTTCCTTGAAGCTCTTCAGCGCGCTGTCGGACGACGTCGCCGCGAGCGTATAGTCCCGCGACGGCAAATTGATCATCGCGAAGTCTTCGATCTTGTACGGCGCGTTCTGCAGCAGCACGGTCAGCGGAATATAGGGCGCGGCGGAGGTGCACAGTATACTGTAGCCGTCGGCGGGCTGGTTCAGCGCATAGGAATTGCCGAGCTGGGTGCCCGCGCCCGGCTTGTTGACGATGACCGTCGGCTGCCCGAATTCCTTTTCGAGATAGGGCGCGAACGCCCGCGACAGCCGGTCGTTGTAGCCGCCGGTGGCGAACGGAACGATGACGTTGATGGGCCGGGTCGGGAAGGCTGCGGCCCGCAGGATCGACGGCATGGCGACGATGCCTGCTGCCGCGGCCAGCCCGCCGGCCGTCACTTTGAATGCGTCGCGTCGCGTGAAATGTGTCATTGATTTCCTCCTGCCGATCCATCTCGGTTTGGCCGGCTGAGGACGACCAGCGTCGCCAGCCTGTGGATTTGGCTCCGCGAGCCTCTCGCGTTGAACGTCAACTGTCAACACATTTGACGAGAATACGCGGAGATCGCATGTTCCGGAGCGGAATGTTCGCGCACAAAACATGCGCGACGGGCTGCGACCGTGCTTATCACAAGCGATCCATGCGGATTTGAGCCGCTCCGGGCCCAAGCTAACACCATGATACCGTGCGCAGCGGTGTTGACAGTTTACATGATTGCTGCCTCAATCCCGCGAACAAGCCTCGCGTGCGACGAGGCGCGAAACAGTCAGGGAGGGCGGCACGTCATGAGCGCAGGACCGATCGCGGCCCGGCTGCCGCGCCCGCCCGACGTCTTGCCGGCCAAGCCTTCGAGCAAGGCCGGCGGGCAAGTTCAGGGGTCCGCGCCATGACCACCACGCAGATTGACCCGGACCAGGCCCGCCCGGCGTGGCGCAGCTACGGCCCGGCCTGGTGGCTGCGACTGGTCGCGACCTATGCGCTGGCGGCGCTCGCCGGCTATCTCGCCATGCGCGCGCATCTGCCTCTGCCCTGGATGCTCGGCCCCCTCTTCGCCTGCGGTGCGGCGACGGTGTGCGGCGCCCGCCTGCAGGCGGGACCGCACATGCGCGAGATCGGGCAGGTCCTGGTCGGCCTCGCCGTCGGCATGCGCTTCACCCCCCACGTTCTCGCCGCGGCGCTGAACCTGCTGCCGGCCATGCTGGTGGCAACGCTCTACATCATCGCCGTCACCTTCATCGGCGCGCTGATCCTGCGTCCCCTGGCACGCGTCGACGCCACCACGGCCTTCTTCGCCACCGCGGCCGGCGGCATGGCCGACATGGCGGTCGTCGCGGCGGCCCGCGGCGGCGACACCAATGCGGTGTCGATCGTCCACGCGCTGCGGGTAACCTCGGTGGTCAGCATCGTGCCGTTCATGGTGTTCGCCTTCGGCGAGCACGGCACGGCGCCGGCGATCGAATTCGCTGCCGACCACAGCCTTCCCATGCTCCTGCTGGCCTTCGCCATCGCCTATCTGTGCGCCCAACTGATGCGCCCGACGACCATCCCCAATCCCTGGCTGCTCGGCTCCCTGCTGCCGAGCGCCGCGCTGGGTGCCTCGGGGCTGCTCGTGGTCGACGTGCCCGGCTACTACCTGATCGCCGCGCAGATCATGATCGGCGTCTGGCTCGGCCTGCGGTTCCGCCGCGAACTGTTCGCCCGTCTGCCCCGGGTCGCCGCCGCCGGCTTCCTCGTCTCGCTCATGCTGATCGTGGCCGCGGCGGCGGGGGCGGAGACGCTCTCGTGGGCCACCGGGCTGCCCCTCACCACCAGCTTCCTGTCGCTGGCACCGGCCGCGGTGACCGAGATGGTCCTGACTGCGCGCGCCATGCATGCCGATGCCGAGATGGTCACCGCCTTCCACATCGTGCGCATCGGGCTGATCGCTTCCACCATCCTGGTGGTGTTCCGCGTCTACCGCTTCGTGCTGAGGAGCCATTATGAACCTCGGGTTTGAGGGCCGCCGCGCCGTCATCGTCGGCGGCAGCTACGGCATCGGCGAAGCGAGCGCCGAGATCCTGCTGCGCGAGGGCGCCGAGGTGCTCATCGCCTCCCGCAGCCGGGACAATCTCGAAGCCGCCGCCGCGCGCCTGTCGGAGACGACCGGGCGCGCGCCCCACCTCTTCGTCGCCGATATGATGAAGGACGAGCAGGCCGCGACAGTGCTCGCCGAGGAGGTGCGGGAACGCTGGGGTGCGCTCGATATCCTCGTCAGCGCCGTCGGCGGCAGCGTGCGCGCCGACTTCGGCGATCTCTCCGACGCGGACTGGCTCGGCAACTACAGCTTCAACATCCTGTCCGCGGTGCGCGCGGTCCGCGCCGCCACGCCGCTGCTGGCCGACGGGCGCGATCCTTCCATCGTCGTGCTCGGAGCCGCGGCTGCGAAGATGCCCTATGCCCATCAGGTGATGAGCAACGTCCACAAGGCCGGCCTGCTCGGCCTCGTGAAGACCTTGGCGCTCGAACTCGGCGAGAAGGGCATCCGCATCAACTGCGTCGGCCCCGGCCGCACCAAGACCCCGCTCTGGATCAATCGCGCCAGCAAGATGGCATCCGAGCGCGGCGTCACGGTCGATGCGATCTACGAGGAATTCTCGAAGGAAATCCCGCTCGGGCGGTTCGCCGACCCGATGGAGATCGCGGTGATGGTGGCCTGGCTCGCCAGCCCGCTCGCCAGCTACGTCACCGGTCAGGCCATCAATGTCGACGGCGGCATTGCGCGCGGCCTCGTTTGAAACTGGAGTAACAGATGCACCATCGAGAGCTCACCCCGGAGATCCGCGCACCACGGCGCTGGAGGCGCGGATGAGCGGTTCGCCTGCCCTCACCATCGGTGTCCTCGAAGGTGACGATATCGGCCACGAGATCGTGCCGGCGGCATGCCGGATAGCGGACGCCGCTGCCCGCGCGAGCGGGCTCGCGATCGACTGGCGCCCGCTGCCCATCGGGCGCAAGGCGCTCGATGAGGTCGGCCACACCATGCCTCCGGGCACGCTGGAGACGCTGGGAACGCTCGATGGCTTCGTCCTCGGGCCGATCGGCCATCAGGCCTATCCGAAGGTGCCGGCCGCCATCAATCCGCACCCGATCCTGCGCAAGACCTTCGATCTGTTCGCCAATGTGCGGCCGACCCGGTCCTATCCCGGCATTGGCTGCCTCTATGACGACATCGACCTCGTCATCGTGCGCGAGAACAATGAGGGCTTCCAGCCGGACCGCAACGTCGTTGCCGGCTCCGGAGAGTTCCGCCCGACCGAGGACATGACCATCTCCGTGCGCGTCATCACCCGCTTGGGTAGCCGCAAGGTGGCGACCGCCGCGCTGGAACTCGCCCGCGCGCGCCGTAAGCGGCTCACGGTCGTGCACAAGGACACGGTGTTCAAGCTCGGCTGTGGCATGTTCGTCGAGGAGTGCCACAAGGCGGCGCAGGATTATCCCGACGTCACGGTGGACGAGGTCATCGTCGACACCTTCGCCATGAAGCTGGTGCGCGAGCCGCAGCGCTTCGACGTCGTCGTCACCACCAACATGTTCGGCGACATATTGACCGACGAGGCCGCGGGCCTGGTGGGCGGGCTCGGCATGGCGCCGGGCCTGTGCATCGGCCGTGGTGAGATCGCGATGGCGCAGGCCACCCACGGCTCCGCCCCTGATATCGCCGGCAAGGGCATCGCCAATCCCTACGCCATGATCGAATCGACCCGGATGCTGATCGAATGGCTCGGGCGCCGGCGCGGCAATGCCGCCGCCGGCCATGCCAGCGCGCTGATGAAGGCGGGTCTCGATGCGGCCCTCGCCGATCCCGCCACCCGCACGCCCGACATTCGCGGCACCGGCAGCCAGGCCGACATGGTCGCAGGCATACTGAAAGCAATGGAGAACACGACCCATGCGGCGGCATAAGATTGCGCTGATTCCCGGCGACGGCATCGGCTCCGACGTCATCCATGCCGGCCGCCGCGTGCTCGACGCGCTCGCCGGCTCCGACGGCGGCTTCAGCTTCGCCTTCGAGGAGTTCGACTGGGGTTCGGACCGCTACCGCCGCGTCGGCAAGATGATGCCGGACGACGGCGTCGATACGCTGCGCGGCTTCGACGCCATCTATTTCGGCGCCGTCGGCGATCCCAAGATCCCGGACCACATCACGCTGTGGGAATTGCGGCTCGCCATCTGCCAGGGCCTCGACCAATACGCCAATGTGCGACCCTCCCGGCTGCTGCCGAACATCGTCGGCCCGCTGCGGCCGGATCTCGGCCGCGACATCGATTGGGTGATCGTGCGCGAGAACAGCGAGGGCGAATATGCCGGCGCCGGCGGGCGGGCGCATCGCGGCCTGCCGATCGAGGTCGGGCTCGACGTCTCGGTGTTCACCCGCTCCGGCATCGAGCGGGTGGCACGTTTCGCCTGCGAGCTCGCCCGCTCGCGGCCGCGCAAGCAGCTCACCATCGTCACCAAGTCGAACGCCCAGCGTCACGGCATGGTGCTGTGGGACGAGGTCTGCCGCGAGGTCATCGCCGACTTCCCCGACCTCACCGTCGACTGGATGCTGGTCGACGCCATGACCATGCGCATGGTGCTGCGCCCCGGCACCATCGACACCGTGCTGGCGACCAATCTGCACGCCGACGTGCTCTCCGACCTCGCCTCGGCGGTGAGCGGCAGCCTCGGCATCGGCGCCACCGCCAATCTCGCGCCGGACCGCAAGACGCCGTCCATGTTCGAGCCGATCCACGGTTCCGGCTTCGACCTGATCGGCAAGGGCATCGCCAATCCGGTCGGCGCGTTCTGGAGCGCCGTGCTAATGCTGGAGCATCTGCACGAATCGCGTGCCGCCGCGGTGCTGATGGATGCGATAGAGCGGGTGACGGCTGATGAGGCGACGCGCACCCCGGATCTCGGCGGCAGCGCGACAACGCATGATGTTACCAGCGCCGTCATCCGGATCATTCAAAGACAAAATGACGCAGCCGCGTAAGCTACACGCTGAGTTGCGGAATGAACTATGAGGCTAGTCTGATTATTACTGTCAACAATTAACGGTTCGGGCCATGAGCAGCGATTCCAGCTTCCTGAACGACCTGTCGGTGGTCAAGAACGCATCGCTGACCAGCGTGCTCGAGAAGGAAATGGAGCGGCTCATCCTGACCGGGGAGCTGGAGCCGGGCGAGCGGATCAACGAGATTCATTTGTCGAACCGCTTCGGCACCAGCCGCGGCCCGATCCGCGAAGCCACCCGCAGCCTGGAAGCGAAGGGCCTCGTCGAGGTCGTTCGCAACCGGGGCGTGTTCGTGCGGCGGCTCTCGGTGGAGGACGCCATCGAGATCTATGATGTGCGCGCCGCCCTCTTCGGCCAGGCCGGCCGGCTGCTCGCCGAACGCATGACCGACGAATTGCTGGTGCAGCTCACCAGGCTGGTGGACGAGATGGATGTCGTCGCCGAGCGCGGCAATTTCGACGACTATTATCCGCTGAACATCGCCTTCCATAATCTCATCGTGACGTCGGCCGGCAACCGCACGCTCACCGCGGAGTATCAGCGCTTCGTCAACAAGCTGCATCTGTTCCGCGCCCGCGCCCTGGTGCAGGGCGGCGGCCTCTCGGTCTCCAATCGCGAGCACCGCGCCATGCTGGAGGCCCTCGCTTCCGGCGACGGTGACCGGGCGCAGATCACGCACTGGCGCCACGTCGCCCTCGCCAAGCGCCGCCTCATCGCCGCGGTGAACGGCGCGACGAAGATCGATTGAGGTCTTCGCCGGCGCATTGGCGGATGTGACCGGCAATCCCTCTCCCCGTTGGGGAGAGGTGGCCCGCGAAGCGGGTCGGTGAGGGGTGACACGGCCCGGGAGCCACGAAGGCCCCTCACCCCAACCCCTCCCCTCGGGAGAGGGAGTCCTCCAGGCCTTCCGGCGGCTTGGGGCCCGTCTTCTCACGCCGCCTTCGCGCCCGCCTCGATCTTGCGCGAGGCCATGCGGGCGGCGAGGCGGATGGCCGCCTCGAACGCACCGACATCGGCGATGCCTTGGCCCACAATGTCATAGGCGGTGCCGTGGGCCGGCGTCGTGAACACGATGTCGAGCCCGGCGGTGATGGTCACGCCCTTGTTGAAGCCCTTGAGCTTGGTCGCGATCTGCCCCTGGTCGTGATACATCGCCAGCACGCTGTCATATTCGCCGCGGAACGCCTTCAGATAGACCGTGTCGGACGGGAACGGTCCCTGGCAGTCGATGCCGCGCTGGTGCATCGCCTCCACCGCCGGGCGGATGATCTCGATCTCCTCCATGCCGAACAGCCCGCCCTCGCCATTGTGCGGATTGAGCGCGGCGACCGCGATCCGCGGGCGCTCGATCCCGGCCAGGCGCATGGTGTCGTTGGCGAGCGTCAGCGCGCCGCAGATGGCGTCGAACGTCACCTGGTCGACGGCGGTGCGCAGCGAGACGTGCGAGGTGACGCGGGTCATCCACTGGCCCTCGAGCACGTTCATTTCGCTGAACGGCCCGGTGTGGCCGAGCAGATGGGCGAACATCTTGTGCTCGTCGGGAAAGCGCCAGCCGCCCTTGAACATGGCCTGCTTGCTCAGCGGCGCGAAGGTGATGGCGTCGATCTCCCCGGCCTTGGCGAACTCGATGGCGCGCGCCAGCGTGTCACCGGTGAGCCGGCCGGAATCCGGGCTGGCGACACCGATCGGGAACTCCGCCGGGTCGGTGTTGGCGAGGTCGACCAGCGGGATGCCGGGGTCGCTCCACTCCACCGCCGCCGGCGAGGCATAGCGGCGGAAGTCGAGCGCGACGCCGGCATGGCTCGCGCCCATGTCCATGACGCGGGCATCGCCGACCACGACGAGCCGGGCGAGTTCGCGCATGCGCCCCTCGGCGAGGCAGCGGGCGACGAGTTCCGGCCCGATGCCGGTGCTGTCTCCGGGGGTCAACGCGATCACGGGCAGGTTCGCGGAATTCAGGCTGTCGGACATCATGGAGATCGCCTCGGCGTGGATGGAATGCGGCTCAGGTCGAACGATGGCTAGAGCATTTCCCATCAGGTGGAATCATCCGATCGAAGAGGAATTGCTCCAGCTCATTGAATCTAGAGGACTTTCTTGTCGTTCGGATATTTCCATCCGAACGGAAAAGGCTCTAGGCAGGCTTGTCGTCCAGCGTGCGCAGGAACCGCGCCTTGCCGGCCAGGATGTGACGCTCCATCAGCCGGCCGGCGGTCGGACCGTCGCCGTGGCGCAGCGCGTCGACGATGGAGCGGTGCTCGTCATTGGAGGCCCGCATCGAGCCCGGCAGCACCAGACCGCGCCGGCGGAACAGCAGCAGCTCGGCCTCGAGGGCGGGAAACAGCTCGATCAGCTTCGAATTGTCGGAGCAGGCGATCAGCTGCCGGTGCATCTCGTTGTTGAGCGGATAAAAGCTGGCGATGTCGGAGGCGTCGATCGCCTCGTCCATGCGCGCCACCAGCTCGTCGAGCACGGCCAGTTGCTGCGCGCTGATGATGGCAGCGGCGAGCCGGCCGGCGGTGGCGAACAGCCCGGCGCGCACCTCGTAAATGTCGATGGCTTCCTTGGTGCCGATCTCGCGGACGAAGAAGCCGCGATTGAGCGCGCTGCGTAACAGGCCGAGCTGCTCCAGCGTGCGGCAGGCCTCGCGCACCGGTCCACGGCTCATGCCGAGCTTGACCGCCAGCGCGCTCTCATTGACGCGCGAGCCGCCGCTCAAGCCGCCGGAACCGATCATCCGCTCGATCTCGCGCTGGACCACCGGCACGAACGAGGCCGTGCGAGGCGTGCGGGCGGCAGCGCGGGCGGAGGGCTTGGACATGACCATGTTGTGCCTCCGGGATGGACGACTGTCAACACTATGGGCGCTGCGGCGGCACATTTGCACCAGATACCCGGGTGACGCTCCGATAGGCGAAAGTCCCTCGGCGCTTTGTTTCTCTAACCATAATCCTTGTGAAAATATATATTTAAGTGGACATTCATGGCCCCAACGACCCGCCGTGCCTTCGGCTTGAACTCCCATCAAGATGATAATTGTTGACAGTTTGAACGCGCTTGGACACCTTGCCGGGCAGACCCGCCGGCCGCCGCCCGCAGCGTCCGCTCGGCCCCAAGCTTCTGGAGAAACGACATGCGCAACTACCGGATCGCCGTGATCCCCGGCGACGGCATAGGCAACGAAGTGGTGCCGCAGGGCCAGAAGGTGCTGGAGGCGGCGGCGGGCGGCGATTTCCGCTTCGAGTGGGTGCATTTCGACTGGAGCTGCGAACGCTTCGCCAAGACCGGGGCGATGATGCCCGCCGACGGCCTCGACCAGCTGCGCAAGTTCGACGCCATCTATCTCGGCGCGGTCGGCTTTCCCGGCGTGCCGGATCACGTCTCGCTGTGGGGCCTGCTGATCCCGATCCGCCGCGGCTTCCACCAGTACGTGAATCTCCGCCCGATCAAGCTGCTCAAGGGCGTCGAGAGCCCGCTGAAGGGGCGCGAGGCCGGCGACATCGATTTCTACGTCGTGCGCGAGAACAATGAGGGCGAATATTCCTCGATCGGCGGCCGGCTCTATGAGGGCGGCGAAGACGAGCTCGTCATGCAGCAGTCGATCTTCACCCGCCGCGGCTGCGACCGGGTGATGCGCTACGCCTTCGAGCTGGCGAAGGGCCGCAAGAAGCACGTCACCTCGGCCACCAAGTCGAACGGCATCAGCCATACCATGCCGTATTGGGACGAGCGCTTCGCCGCGATCTCCAAGGAGTATCCCGGCTTCACCACCGACCAGTTCCACATCGACATCCTGACCGCGCATTTCGTGCGCAATCCGGACTGGTTCGACGTCGTTGTCGCCTCCAACCTGTTCGGCGACATCCTCTCCGATCTCGGTCCGGCGGTGGTCGGCTCGATCGGCATCGCCGCCGGCGCCAACATCAATCCGGAGAAGCACTATCCCTCCATGTTCGAGCCGGTGCACGGCTCGGCACCCGACATTGCCGGCAAGGGCCTCGCCAATCCGATCGGCCAAGTGTGGTCGGGCGCGATGATGCTGCGCCATCTCGGCGAGGAGGACGCCGCGCTCAGCGTCGAGGCCGCCATCGAAAGCGTGCTGGCCAGCGGCGACAGCCTCACCCGCGATCTCGGCGGCAAGGCGTCCACCACCGAACTCGGCGACGCACTGGTCGATGCGGTCAAAGCCGCCCGCCGTTCGCTCGCCGCCGCATCCTGATCAAGAACGCCTTAGGGAGTTTCGCCATGACCGTTCATCTCACCAACCCGGCGGTCGACCGCCCCGTCGTCGAGGGCCTGACCAGGCAGGCCGCCGAATTCGTCGTGAACACCAACGCCGTGCCCGACGAGGTGATCGAGATCGGCAAGAAGTCGATCCTCGACGGCATCGGCCTCGCGCTGTCCGGTTCGGTTGCGAAGAGCGGCGAGCTGGTGAAGACCTATCTGTCGACGCTGGGCATCAAGGACGGCCCGTCGACGGTGATCGGCATGGGCCTCAAGGTGCCGGTGCGCTTCGCTGCCTTCGCCAATGGTGTCGGCATCCACGCCGACGACTATGACGACACCCAGCTCGCGGTCGCCAAGGACCGCGTCTACGGCCTCCTGACCCACCCGACCGCGCCGGCCCTGCCGGCGGCGCTCGCGGTCGCGGAAGCGACCGGAGCCTCGGGCACCGAGGCTATGCTCGCCTATCATGTGGGCGTCGAACTGGAGTGCAAGATCGCCGAGGCGATCAATCCGCGCCATTACCAGCACGGCTTCCATGCCACCGCGACCTGCGGCACCTATGCCGCCGCCGCGGCCGCCGCCAAGCTGAAGGGCCTCTCGGTCGAGCAGACGGTGCGCGCGCTCGGCTGCGCCGGCAGCCAGTCGGCCGGCCTGCGCGAGAATTTCGGAACCATGATGAAGCCGTTCCATGCCGGCCGCTCCTCGGAGAGCGGCGTGGTCGCGGCGGACTTCGCCGAGCTCGGCTGGACCACCACGGACAAGATCCTCGAGGCGCCGCGCGGCTTCTTCCAGGCGGCGGGCGGCGGCTTCGATGCCGAGGCCATCGCCGGCAAGCTGGGCGCGCCCTGGACCTTCGCCTTCCCCGGCGTGTCGATCAAGCCGCATCCGTCGGGCTCGCTCACCCATCCCGGCATGACCGAGATGCTGCGTCTGATCCGCGAGCACGGCATCGAGGCAGGCGATGTCGAGCGGGTCGATGTCGGCACCAACCAGAACATGCCGAACGCGCTGATCCACCATCGCCCGAAGAACGAGCTCCAAGCCAAGTTCTCCATGGAATTCTGCATGGCGATCCTGCTGCTCGACCGGCGCGGCAGCCTGGCCGAATTCACCGATGAGGTGGTGGAGCGCGACGACGTCAAGGCGATGATCGAGCGGGTCAATTTCCACGTGCATCCGGAAGCCGAGGCTGCCGGCTACGACAAGATGACAACGATCATCGACATCCATCTGAAGGATGGGCGGACGATCTCGGGCCGCGCCGATTTCGGCAAGGGCAGCCCGGCCAATCCGATGAGCTATGAGGAATGCGCCGACAAGTTCCGCGGCTGCGCGGAATTCGCCAAATGGCCGACCGCGAAGGCCGAGGCCATCGTCGTCGCGGTGCGCGATCTCGATCGGCTTGGCGACATTCGCGAACTGATGAAGCTCTGCGCGTGATCTTCACGGGCGGCGCGGCTCCGGCGCGCGCCGCCCGACAGTTTTCCGATATATCTTGATTTGAGATATATCGCGATCTATATCGAGCCCATGAGACACAGACACATGGGCGGTCCAGACCGCTATTTCTCCGCGCCCGACGATCGCTCGGGTCATCCCCACCCGCACCACGGCAGGCATCACCGGCCGCATCGCGGCGGCCGCCACGGCGGGCGCCTGTTCGATTATGGCGATCTGCGGCTCTTGCTCCTCGCCATGGTCGCCGAGCGCCCGCGGCACGGCTACGAACTCATCAAGGCGATCGAGGAGCGCTTCGGCGGAAGCTACACGCCGAGCCCGGGCGTGATCTATCCGACGCTGGCCTGGCTCGACGACATGGGCTACGCCGCCATCGAGCCGGTGGATGCCGGCCGCAAGCGCTACCGCATCACCGCCGAAGGGGAAGCCTTCCTCGTTGCCAATCGCGCGGCAGCCGATGAGTTGCTGTCCCGCGCCGGCTCGGCTGGGGGCGACGGCGGCGACATGGTGCCGGCGCCGATGGTGCGCGCCATGCAGAATCTGAAGCTCGCCATGCGCCTGCGCCTGAAGCGCGGCCCCATCGATCAGGCCGCGGCGGAGAGCATCGCGGCGGCGCTCGATGCGGCGGCGCAGACTATGGAGCGCAGCTGACGAGCCCCGATCCGCTCCGCTCATGCGCCGGGATTCGTTGGTGCGGGTGGTCGGACTCGAACCGACACTCTGTCACCAGAAACGGATTTTGAGTCCGTCGCGTCTACCGGTTCCGCCACACCCGCAGGGCTAGAGCCCTTGTCGTTCGGATGGAACATCCGAACGACAAGAAAGTGCTCTAGATTCAATAGGCTGGAGCATTTCTCGTCGATCAGATGATTCCATCTGATCGGGAAATGCTCTAGGCCCGGCTTGGCGGCCGAGCGGCGCGGACTATAGCGGCGCTCGCTGCCATCGCAAGACGTTCGCATGACGCAAAATATGAGAATTTGGACATTCCACCGAAGATCGCCTGGCGGGACGCAGGCGCGGCTAACGCTCTTCTGCCGTCGGCGCGCTTCCCCTATAGAGGCGCCATGATCGACACCTCGCGCCTGATACCGACCGCCCCCGCGATCCGCACCGTCGAGCCCGGCGACATGCCGATCATCGCAGCGCTCTATGCCGAAGCGGTGCGCACCGGCACCGCCTCCTTCGAGACCGAGCCGCCGGACGAAGCCGAGATGACCGTCCGGATGACACGGCTCATCTCCGGCGGCTTTCCCTATCTCGTCGCCGAAGATTCGGCGCGCGAAGTGCTCGGCTATGCCTATGCCGGGCCCTACCGCACGCGGCCGGCCTATCGCTGGACGGTGGAGAACTCGGTCTATGTGCGCCCGCAGACCCATGGCCGCGGCATCGGCCGGGCGCTGCTCGGGGCGCTGGTGCACGAATCCGAGCGGCGCGGCTTCCGCCAGATGGTGGCGGTGATCGGCGACAGCGCCAACACGGCCTCGATCGGCCTGCACGCGGCGCTCGGCTTTCGTCTGGTGGGTACGCTGGAGGCGGTCGGCTTCAAGCACGGCCGCTGGCTCGACACCGTGCTGATGCAGCGCCCGCTCGGCGAGGCGGCCACGCGGCCGCCGTTCTAGCCGATCGCCCGCACCGGCTTGTCCAGCACCGCGATGACGCGGGCGAGGTCGTGGCCGCGCTTCAGGATCAGCCCGGTCTGCGTGACCACCGTATAGGCGCCCTGTTTGCGGGCAAGGCGCGGATCCTTCTCGATCCGGTAGATCGGCACCTCGGTGGAGCGGCGGAAGATGGAGAACACCGCACGCTCCCTCATGAAGTCGATGGCGTAGTCGCGCCATTCGCCGAGCGCCACCATGCGCCCATAGAGATGGAGGATGCGGTCGAGTTCGCGGCGATCGAAGGTGACGCAGACAACCGGCTTTTCAACGTGTGGCATCTCGGGCGGCCGCTCCGCCGGCCACTCGGCGCGCCCGGCGTGAAACCTTATGGGTTCGATATCGGCCAACGGCCCCTCCCCATCTGAACGTCGCTTGCCCTGGCCCGCGGCGGGCCGTCATTCACCCGTCATGATCGCCCTCGGGTGGGCCGGCTTCAAGCGTGATTGTTGACCCAATCGGCACGAAGTACCGCAGCGGGGTCAAAGGGCGGGGAATTCGCGTCGTAAGCTCACGCGCTCGTCAACCGAAATCATGAAGTCGCCCGATTTCGGCCCTTGCAACGCCAACGGGTGGGGCCATGTTCAGATCATAGCGTTGGGCCGGTCCGCGAAGCGCTCCGGTTTCCCAGCCCCCCAGCCCCCCGTGGCGTGAGTGGGCCGGCCTATCGTTCCGCGTAGGTTCAATCCCCCGATTGACATCTTGGGCCGGCTTCCCAGCCGGCCCTGTTTTTTTGTCCTTTACGCAGGCCGTGGACCGCCGATCGCGCTCAGGGCAGCGGCGCCAGCGCGGCGCCAAGGATCGGACCCGGGTTCGCCTGGGTGCCGGACTGCACCAGCACCGCGACGGAATCGATCGTATCTGCGCGAAGCTCGTCGAGCCGGGCCTCGAAGTGCGCCTCGCCGCCGGTCCATTCGCCGAGCCGCGTCCAGCCCCGCACCACATTGTGGTAGGTCATGGTCGAACCTTCATTCTCGCCGCGGCCGATCTTCACCGTCACGTCGCTGGCCACCGGGCAGATCCATACCTCCGCACGCCCTGTGCCGGCCCCCACCTTCACCGCAAGCTTGCCGTCCTTGGTCGAGATCGCGACGGGAACGTGTGGCGCGGCGACCGCCGCGAGAGCGCCGTCGAGCGCGTCCTCGTCATTGCCGACCGCCATGGTGGAGCCGTTGAGGATCGCCTGCGGGGTGAACATCTTACCGTCGCCGCGCACCTTGGCATAACCCTTCTGGCGCAGCGAATGGCCGTGCTTGGCCAGCGTGTCCTTCCAGCCGAGATAGTCCCAATAGTCGACCGCCATCGTCAGCGCGAGAACGTCCGGGCGCTGGGCGAGCTCGCCGAGGAGCTTGTCGGCGGGCGGGCAGGACGAGCAGCCCTGGCTGGTGAAGAGCTCCACCACCGCCTTCGGCGTCGGCACCGCATGCGGCGCCGGTGGCGAACCCGCGGCCTGGGCGGCGCCGGTATCCTCCGCGGATGCCGCGGCCGGCAGCCCGGCGACCAGCAGGACCACGATGACGACAAGGCGGTACGGCGCGAGATGGCGCGGCAATATATGCATCATAATGTCGGAGGCGTCCTTCGCACCCGTCCGAAGACCGGGTTAAGGCAATAGGACGGGCGGAAAGCCGGCACCAGTCACATTCGGGTGTCGCCCGGAGCATTGCCGAACAGACGGAAGCGTCTGATCAAAGAGGAAATGCTTCAGCGTATTGAATCGAAAGCATTTTCTTATCGTTCGGATATTCCATCCGAAGGATAAGGGCTCATGCACGGAAGAGTGAGCGGGCATTCAATGCCCGCTCCAAATCCGGGCCTTACGCCGCAAGGTTGCGCAGCACGTACTGCAGGATGCCGCCATTGCGGAAATAGTCGAGCTCGTCGAGCGTATCGATGCGGCAGGTGAGCGGTACTTCCTTCACCGTGCCGTCGCCGAAGATGATCTCCGCGACCAGCGTCTGGCGTGGCTTCAGCTCGCCCTCGATGCCGCGGATAGTGACGATCTCGTCGCCCTTGATGCCGAGCGACTGCCAGGAATCCTCGCCCTGGAAGGTCAGCGGCACGATGCCCATGCCGACCAGGTTGGAGCGGTGGATGCGCTCGAAGCTCTGGGTGATCACCGCCCGGATGCCGAGCAGCTTGGTGCCCTTGGCCGCCCAGTCGCGCGAGGAGCCGGTGCCGTATTCCTTGCCGGCGAACACCACGGTCGGAACGCCTTCCTGCTTGTAGAGCATGGCGGCATTGTAGACCGGCATCTCGGTACCGTCAGGCCAATGCCGGGTGAAGCCGCCCTCCTTGCCGCCCAGCATCTGGTTCTTGACGCGGATATTGGCGAAGGTGCCGCGCATCATCACCTGGTGGTTGCCGCGGCGGGTGCCGTACTGGTTGAAGTCGGCGGGGCGGACCTGATGGTCGCGCAGGTATTCGCCGGCCGGGCTCGCTTCCTTGATCGAGCCGGCGGGCGAGATGTGGTCGGTGGTGATGGAATCGAGGAACAGCCCGATCACCCGCGCCTTTATGATATCGGTGACCGGCTCCGGCTCCATCTGCATGCCCTCGAAATAGGGCGGGTTCTGCACATAGGTCGAGCGGTCGTCCCAGGCATAGGTCTCGCCCTTCGGCACCGCGATCTTCTGCCAGTTCTCGTCGCCCTTGAAGACGTCGGCATATTTCTCCTGGAACATCTTCTTGGTGACGTTCTCGCGGATGAAGGTCGCGATCTCCTGGTTGGACGGCCAGATGTCCCTGAGGAACACCGGCTGGCCGTCGGAACCCGTGCCGAGCGGCTCCGTGGTGAGGTCGATCTGCAGCGAGCCGGCGATCGCATAGGCGACGACGAGCGGCGGCGAAGCGAGATAGTTCGCCTTCACATCCGGATTGACGCGGCCCTCGAAGTTGCGATTGCCGGAGATCACGGCACCGGCGACGAGGTCGTTCTTGTTGACCGCTTCCGAGATCGCCTCCGGCAGCGGGCCGGAATTGCCGATGCAGGTGGTGCAGCCGAAGCCGACCAGGTTGAAGCCAACCGCGTCGAGGTCCTTCTGCAGGTCGGCGGCCTTGAGATAGCCTTCGACCACTTGGCTGCCCGGCGCCAGCGAGGTCTTCACCCAGGGCTTCGACTTGAGGCCTTTCGCCACCGCGTTGCGGGCGAGGAGGCCGGCGGCGATCAGCACGCTCGGGTTCGAGGTGTTGGTGCAGGAGGTGATGGCGGCGATGGTGACGTCGCCATGGCCGATCGTGTAGTCCTCGCCCTCGACCGGCACGCGCTTGCCGGCCTCGCCCGGCTTCTTGAACTCGCCCTCGAGCGCGGCGAGGAAGCCGGCCTTGGTGTCGGAGAGCAGCACGCGGTCCTGCGGGCGCTTCGGGCCGGCGAGCGAGGGCAACACCGTGGTGATGTCGAGCTCGAGGATGTCGGTGAACACCGGATCGGCGGTGCCGGCCGTGCGCCACATGCCCTGGGCCTTGGAATAAGCCTCCACCAGCGCGATGCGATCCGGGTCGCGCCCGGTCTCGTCGAGATAGGCGATGGTCTCGCTGTCCACCGGGAAGAACCCGCAGGTGGCGCCGTATTCCGGCGCCATATTGCCGATGGTGGCGCGATCGGCGAGCGAGAGATTCTCAAGCCCGGGACCGAAGAATTCGACGAACTTGCCGACCACGCCCTTCTTGCGCAGCATCTGGGTGACGGTGAGCACGAGATCGGTGGCGGTGATGCCCTCATTGAGCTTGCCGGTCAGCTTGAAGCCGATCACCTCGGGGATGAGCATGGAGACCGGCTGGCCGAGCATCGCCGCCTCGGCCTCGATGCCGCCGACGCCCCAGCCCAGCACGCCGAGGCCGTTCACCATCGTGGTGTGGCTGTCGGTGCCGACGCAGGTATCGGGATAGGCAACGGTCTCGCCGTCCTCGGTCTTGGTCCAGACCGTCTGCGCCAGATATTCGAGGTTCACCTGGTGGCAGATGCCGGTGCCCGGCGGCACCACGCGGAAATTGTCGAAGGCCGACTGGCCCCATTTCAGGAAGCGATAGCGCTCCTGGTTCTGCTTGTACTCCTCCTCGACATTCTTGCCGAAGGCGGCGTTATTGCCGAAGAAATTGACGATCACGGAATGGTCGATGACGAGGTCGACCGGCACCAGCGGGTTGATCCGCTTGGCATCGCCGCCGAGATGCACCATGGCGTCGCGCATGGCCGCAAGGTCGACCACCGCCGGGACGCCGGTGAAGTCCTGCATCAGCACGCGCGCCGGACGGTAGGCGATCTCGCGCTCCGCCTTGCCGCGGTTCACCAGCCATTCCTTGACGGCGATGATGTCGTTCCTGCTGACCGAGCGCCCGTCCTCGAAGCGGAGCAGGTTCTCCAGCAGCACCTTCATCGAGAAGGGCAGCGCGGACACCCCGTCGAGGCCGTTCTTCTCCGCATCGGGGAGGCTGTAATAGGTGTAGTTCTTGGAACCGACGGTGAGAGTCTTACGGCAATGAAAGCTGTCGAGTGCCACGGAAATACGTCCCCGAATTAGGAATGGCCATCGGCATACCGCCGGAGCTTGGACAGGACGGAGCCGCGGGCTATAGCTCGCAGGGCCCCCTGCCATGGGACGGTACGTCGTTCGGATTTCTTTATAGAGCGATTTCAAACGGCGATCATAGAGGGATGATGCAGTGCGTGGGCAAATAGTGCGTCGCAACGCACGGTTGGGACGCCGCGTGCACTGCCGCGTGGGGACACGATGCGTCTGATCGCTGAAGGATTGTCCTGCACGCGCGGTTCCCGCCTGCTGTTCGAAGGTCTCGGTTTCTCGCTCGATGCGGGGCACGCGCTCATCGTGACCGGGCCGAACGGCACCGGCAAATCCTCGCTGCTCCGCCTCCTCGCCGGGCTCGCTCCGCTGCAGGCCGGCGTGGTCCGCCTCGAGGGCGGCCTGCCCGACATCCCGCTTGCCGAACAGGCGCACTATCTCGGCCATCTCGACGCGCACAAGGCGGCGCTCTCCGTTGCCGAGAACCTCGCTTTCTGGCGCACGGTGCTGGGCAGCCCGGCGCTGCCGGTCGAAGCGGCGCTTGCCGAGGTCGGGCTCGGCGCGCTCGCCCGCCTGCCGGTCGCCGTGCTCTCGGCGGGCCAGAAACGCCGCCTCGCGCTCGCCCGCCTCATCGTCGCCCGCCGGCCACTCTGGCTGCTCGACGAGCCGACGACTGCCCTCGATGCGAACGCGCAGTCGCGCGTGAGCGCGCTCGCGCGCGTTCATCTCGCCTCCGGCGGCCTGATCGTCGCCGCCACCCATGCCCCGCTCGATTTCGGCTCGGCGCAGCACTTGCGCCTCGGCGAGGCGATCCCCGCGAGCGCAGCATGACGAGCGCCTTCCTCGCTTTGGTGCGGCGCGACCTCGCGCTCGCCTTGCGCGCCGGCGGCGGCGCCGGGCTCGGCGTCGTGTTCTTCCTTGCCGTCGTCGTGGTGACGCCATTCGCCATCGGTCCGGACCTCGCCTTGCTCGCCCGCATCGGCCCGGCGATCCTGTGGATCGGCGCCCTGCTCGCCTGCCTGATCGGCCTCGACCGCCTGTTCGCAGCCGACGCCGAGGACGGCTCGCTCGACCTGATCTTCATGCTGGAGCTGCCGGTCGAGCTCGCCGCCGCCGCCAAGGGCCTCGCCCACTGGCTCGCCACCGGCCTGCCACTGGTGGTGGCGACGCCGATCCTGGCGCTGCTTCTGAACCTCGAGCCGGCGGCGACCGGGGCGGTGACGCTCACCCTTCTGGTCGGCACCCCCGCGGTGACCTTCCTCGGCCTGATCGGCGCGGCCTTCGCCAGCGCCTTCCGCCGCGGCGGGCTGCTGGTCGCGGTGCTGGTCCTGCCGCTCACCATCCCGGTGCTGATCTTCGGCGTCGCCGCCACCTCGGCCGCCGTGACCGGGCCGGTGCCGTTCGGCACGCCCTTCCTGGTGCTCTCAGGTTTGTCGGTGGGCGCCATCGTGCTCGGCCCCATTGCCGCTGCGGCAGCACTGAGATCGACACGAGACTGAGCCGGCTTCTTATCCACGGCCGAAGTCTCGGTGCAGCAATGCGCCGCAGGCCCGTCAATGCCTTGGCATGCCAGAAGTTTACGTCGCGGCGTGGGTAGCCGGCAGACTGCGTCATTTGCCCCCGCCACCGGCTCACTTCATCGTGTTGCAGCATGCTGGAAGCCGTGTTAGGGAACCGCCCGATCCTTCCGGAGGGTTGGGGTTCAAGGTACCCGCCGGACAGGTTGAAACCCTTGTAATTCTTGGGGACTGAGCCCACGCCGACTTGGCCGTGGATCGCCCCGGACAGCCCGAGAGAGGCACGGTGGCCGAAACGTTCGTATCCGGGGTGGCAGGACGCTACGCGACCGCTCTGTTCGAGCTGGCCAGCGAGGCCGGCGCCGTCGACGCGGTGAAAGCGGATCTCGACAGCTTCACCGCCCTGATCGCCGAGAGCGACGACCTCAAGCGCCTGGTGCGCAGCCCGGTCTTCTCCGCCGAGGAGCAGGAAAAGGCCATCACCGCCATCCTGGACAAGGTGGGCATCTCCGGCCTCGCCGGCAATTTCTTCAAGACCGTCGCCGCCAATCGCCGCCTGTTCGCGATCGAGTCCATCGTGCGCGCCTATGACGCCCTGGCCGCTGAGGCTAGGGGCGAAGTCGTCGCCGAGGTGACGGTGGCCCAGCCGCTGTCCGACGCGCACGCGGCAACCCTGAAGGAAGCTCTCGATACCATGACCGGCAAGCATGTGAAGCTTGCGGTCGAGGTCGATCCCTCGCTGCTCGGCGGGCTGAAGGTGAAGATCGGCTCCCGGCTGGTCGACGCCTCGCTCAAGACCAAGCTCAATTCTATCCGCTACGCGATGAAAGAGGTTCGCTGATGGATATCCGCGCCGCAGAAATTTCCGCGATCCTCAAGGAGCAGATCAAGAATTTCGGCCAGGAAGCCGAAGTCTCCGAGGTCGGCCAGGTCCTCTCCGTCGGTGACGGCATCGCCCGCGTCTATGGCCTCGACAATGTCCAGGCCGGCGAGATGGTCGAGTTCCCGGACGGCACCCGCGGCATGGCGCTGAACCTCGAGACCGACAATGTCGGCATCGTGATCTTCGGTTCCGACCGCTCCATCTCCGAGGGCGACACGGTGAAGCGCACCGGCGCCATCGTGGACGTTCCGGTCGGCAGGGGCCTGCTCGGCCGCGTCGTCGATGCGCTGGGCAACCCGATCGACGGCAAGGGCCCGATCGAGGCCACCGAGCGCCGCCGCGTCGACGTCAAGGCCCCCGGCATCATTCCGCGCAAGTCGGTCCACGAGCCGATGCAGACTGGCCTCAAGGCGATCGACGCCCTGATCCCGATCGGCCGCGGCCAGCGCGAGCTGATCATCGGCGACCGCCAGACCGGCAAGACCGCGATCGCGCTCGACACCATCCTGAACCAGAAGCCGATCAATGCCGGCGACGACGAGAAGGCCAAGCTCTATTGCGTCTATGTCGCGATCGGGCAGAAGCGCTCCACCGTCGCGCAGTTCGTGAAGGTGCTGGAGGAGCAGGGCGCGCTCGACTACTCCATCATCGTCGCCGCCACCGCCTCCGATGCCGCGCCGATGCAGTTCCTGGCGCCGTTCTCCGGCACCGCCATGGGCGAGTTCTTCCGCGACAACGGCATGCACGCCCTCATCATTCATGACGACCTGTCCAAGCAGGCCGTGGCGTACCGCCAGATGTCGCTGCTGCTGCGCCGCCCGCCGGGCCGCGAAGCGTATCCGGGCGACGTGTTCTATCTCCACTCGCGCCTGCTGGAGCGCGCCGCGAAGCTCAATGACGAGAACGGCGCCGGTTCGCTGACCGCGCTGCCGGTCATCGAGACCCAGGCCAACGACGTGTCGGCCTACATCCCGACCAACGTCATCTCCATCACCGACGGCCAGATCTTCCTGGAGTCCGACCTGTTCTTCCAGGGCATCCGCCCGGCGGTGAACGTCGGCCTTTCGGTGTCGCGCGTCGGCTCGTCGGCGCAGATCAAGGCGATGAAGCAGGTCGCCGGCAAGATCAAGGGCGAGCTCGCCCAGTACCGCGAGCTTGCGGCCTTCGCCCAGTTCGGCTCGGACCTCGACGCTGCGACGCAGAAGCTGCTCAACCGCGGCGCCCGCCTCACCGAGCTCTTGAAGCAGTCGCAGTTCTCGCCGCTGAAGGTCGAGGAGCAGGTGGTGGTGATCTTCGCCGGCACCAACGGCTATCTCGACGCCCTGCCGGTGTCGAAGGTCCGCGAGTTCGAGAACGGCCTGCTGCTGTTCCTGCGCACCAACAACGCCGACCTTCTCGATACCATCCGCACGTCCAGGGAACTCTCCAAGGACACCACGGAAAAGCTGACGAAGGCGCTCGACACCTTCGCCAAGACCTTCGCCTGATCAGGCAGCGGGGAACGCACTCGGATGCCGAGCCTCAAGGATCTGCGCAACCGCATCGCTTCGGTGAAGGCGACGCAGAAGATAACCAAGGCGATGCAGATGGTCGCCGCCGCCAAGCTGCGGCGCGCCCAGACTGCAGCCGAGGCCGCGCGCCCCTATGCCCAGCGCATGGAGACGGTGCTCGGCAACATCGCTTCCGCCGTCTCCGGCGGACCTGATGCGCCGGTGCTGCTCACCGGCACCGGCAGGGACGATGTGCACCTGCTGCTCGTGCTGACCGCCGAGCGCGGCCTGTGCGGCGCCTTCAACTCCTCGATCGTCCGCCTCGCCCGCGAGCGGGCCTATGCGCTTCAGGCCCAGGGCAAGACGGTCAAGATCTTCTGCGTCGGCCGCAAGGGCTTTGATCCGCTGCGCCGCCTGTTCCCGAACCAGATCGTCGAGGTGGTCGAGCTCCGCAGCAACAAGGGCGTGACCTTCGCCGACGCACAGGCGATCGCCGAAAAGATCTCGGCGATGTTCGCCGCCGGCGAGTTCGACATCGCGACGCAGTTCTTCAGCCGCTTCCAGTCGGTGATCTCGCAGATTCCGACCGCCCAGCAGATCATTCCGGCGACCTTCCCGGAGACCGCGGCCCCCGCCGAGGGCGCGGTGGCTGTCTATGACTACGAGCCCGAGGAATCCGAGATCCTCGCCGATCTCCTGCCGCGCAACCTCGCGGTGCAGATCTTCAAGGCGCTGCTCGAGAACGGCGCGTCCGAACAGGGCGCGCGCATGAGCGCGATGGACAATGCGACCCGCAATGCGGGCGACATGATCAAGAAACAGACTCTGACCTACAACCGCACCCGCCAGGCGATGATCACGAAGGAATTGATCGAGATCATCTCCGGCGCCGAGGCGCTGTGAGGCACGGACCCGAAAGGACGACAGACATGGCTAAGGTCGGACGCATCACGCAGGTCATCGGCGCCGTCGTGGACGTGCAATTCGAGGAGCATCTCCCGGAGATCCTCAACGCCCTGGAAACCACTAATCACGGCAACCGGCTCGTGCTGGAAGTCGCCCAGCATCTCGGCGAGAACACCGTCCGCACCATCGCGATGGACTCCACCGAGGGCCTGGTCCGCGGCCGTGAGGTCTCCGATACCGGCGCGCCGATCTCGGTGCCGGTCGGCATCGCCACGCTCGGCCGCATCATGAACGTCATCGGCGAGCCGGTGGACGAGGCCGGCCCGGTGGTCGGTGAGACCACCCGCGGCATCCACCAGCCGGCGCCCTCCTATGCCGAGCAGTCGACCGAGGCCGAGATCCTCGTCACCGGCATCAAGGTCGTGGACCTGCTGGCGCCCTATTCCAAGGGCGGCAAGGTCGGCCTGTTCGGCGGCGCCGGCGTCGGCAAGACCGTGCTCATCATGGAGCTCATCAACAACATCGCGAAGGCGCACGGCGGC
>JAQSWY010000046.1 GCA_029266425.1 Xanthobacteraceae bacterium | reverse complement strand
GGAAGCCGGCTACGCCCCGGAGATGGCCTATTTCGAGTGCCTGCACGAGGTGAAGCTGATCGTCGACCTCATCTATGAGGGCGGCATCGCCAACATGAATTACTCGATCTCCAACACCGCGGAATATGGCGAGTACGTCACCGGCCCGCGCATCATCACCGCCGAGACCAAGGCCGAGATGAAGCGCGTCCTCGCCGACATCCAGGGCGGCAAGTTCACCCGCGACTGGATGCTGGAGAACAAGGTCAACCAGGCCTCGTTCAAGGCGACCCGCGCCAAGGCCAACGCCCATCCGATCGAGGAAGTCGGCGCCAAGCTGCGCGCCATGATGCCCTGGATCGGCGCCAAGGCGCTGGTCGACAAGGCGCGCAACTGAGCTTCCGACAAGAACAACATCGTCCCCGGCCCAAGGCGACCTTCGGTCGCCGTCCCTTCAAGAGACGCCGAGGCAACAGCCTCGGCTTTGGCCGGGAATCTCGATTCCTGAGCGCGCGTCAGAGGCCGAGATGGCCGGCACGAGGCCGGCCATGACATCTCGCCCGCAGTAAACCTACGCGCGTTGGCGTTTACAGGATTCGCATCTTCACGTGGTACCCCTCTGCCTCGGATCGTTCGACCCGGGGGGAGCCGTGATCATCGTCCGACTGACCAAGACGTTCATGACGGCGGCGCTCGCCGCCTATGCCGGCATCGTCGCCTACGACAACATTGTCGATTACGGCTCGAACTACGCCTTCGTCCAGCACGTGCTGAGCATGGACACCACCTTCCCCGGCAATGCGCTGATGCATCGGGCGATCACCGATCCCGAAACGTGGAAGCTCGCCTACACCGCCATCATCGCCGGTGAGGCGCTGAGCGGCGTGCTGCTGGCGCTTGCCGCGCTCGACATGCTGTTCGCGCTCCGCAACGGGGAGCGTTTCGCCAAGGCCAAGGGCCTGGTCGCCGCCGGCGTCGGCGTCGGCTTCGCCGTCTATTTTCTCGGCTTCATGGTGGTCGGCGGCGAATATTTCGCCATGTGGCAGGCCAAGGACTGGAACGGCCAGCAATCCGCCTTCCGCGTTTACATGACGATGCTGGGGGTGCTGATCTATGTCAGCCTGCCCGAGCCGGAGCCGGGCTTGAGCAAAGCCTGAGCATTGCTAGAGCAATGCTCTAGCCTCCCCAGCCCAGTGCCTTGATCGCGGCGGCGCCGGGCGCCAGCAGGACGAACGCCCAGATCAGCGCGGAGGCGACATTGGCGAGCTGGAATTGCCAGTTCGGCATGCCGAATATGCCGGCGATCAGCGGCACGATGGCGCGCAACGGTCCGAAGAAGCGGCCGATGAAGACGCTCCAGGCGCCCCAGCGATGGAAGAATGCCTCTCCGCGGTCGACGGTGGCTGGGTATTTCGACAGCGGCCACATATGGCGGATGCGGTCGCCGAAATAGTGCCCGATCCAGTAGGAGATGGCGTCGCCGAGCGCGGCGCCGGCGGCAGCGGCCGCCCATACGGGAAGGAACGAGATGCCACCGGCCTCGATGATCGGCCCCATGCCGACCAGCACGAAGGTCGCCGGGAACAGCACCGAAAGCACCGCGAAGGATTCGCCGAAAGCGAGCCCGAACGCGATATAGGGCGCGAGGTGCTTGTGCGCCTCGACGAAATGCAGCGCCTCGCGCGCCAGGTTTTCCAGTTCCAGAAACACGGGAATCCTTCAAGAGTGTTCCGCAAAAGTTGCAGGCTTTTGCGATCAGAACATGGTCCAGCTAAAGCCGGTCGCGCAGCGCGTAATAGCTCAGCCCGGCGGCCAGCAGGGGCCAGCGCATCCACCGTCCACCGGGAAAGGCCGGCACCGGCAGGCGCGAGAGGAGGTCGAAGCGGCTGAACTGGCCGCGCACCGCTTCCGCCAGGATCTGTCCGAACAGCGGCGCCAGCATCACCCCCTGTCCGGAATAGCCGGCGGCGGTGAGCACATGGGGCGAGAGCCGGCGCACGAACGGCATGCGGGTCATGGTGATGCCGAGCAGCCCGCCCCAGCCATGATCGATCCGCACATCCGCGAGCTGCGGGAAGATCTTCAGCATATAGGGCCGCACGAAGCTGCCCGGATCGTCCTTGAGCCGACGCGTATAGGTCTCGCCGCCGCCGAACAGCAGGCGGCCATCATGGCTGAGCCGGTAGTAGTTGACGACGAAACGGCTGTCGGCCACCGCCGCGTCATTGGCGATGATCTCTTTGGCGCGCGCGCCCAGCGGCTCGGTGGCGGCGATGTAATTGGCAATCGGCATCACGTGACGGTCGACGCGGACGTCCAGCCCGTCCTGCAGCCCGTCGCCGCATTCCAGCACCCAGTCGGCTTCGACCACGCCCGCGGCGGTCGTGACCGTCGGCTTCGCCTCGTCGAGAACCGCGAGCGCGCGCGACTGCTCGAAGATCCGCGCTCCCGCCTCGCTTGCCGCCCGAGCGAGGCCGAGCGCAAGGTTCAACGGGTGCAGGTGCCCGCCATCATGGTCGATCATCCCGCCATGATAGGCGTCGGAGCCGACCAGCGCGCGCAATTGCTCGCGGCTCAGCGGCTCGGCATGGGGGTAGTGATAGACCTCGCGCAGCTTCTTCGCATAAGCGTGGCTGTGCGCCACATAGCCCGGCTTGTGGTCGGCGACGATCAGCCCGGTCCGCATCTCGCAGCCGATCTTGTGCCGGGCGATCAGGCGGCGCAGCAGCGTCTTGCCGTCCTCGGCGAGTGCCCAGAGGCGACGGGCATCGTCGAGGCCCATATGCGCCTCGATCCAGTCCTGGTCGCGGCGCTGGCCGGAATGGATCTGCCCGCCATTGCGTCCCGAGGCGCCCGAGCCGACGCGGGAGGCTTCCAGCAGCACGACGTCGAGCCCGGCTTCCGCCAGGTGCAGCGCGGCGGAGAGGCCGGTATAGCCGCCGCCGATGATGCAGACATCGGCGCGGACTGCGCCCTCCAACCTTGGATAGGGTTCGAGCGGCATCGCCGTAGCAGTGTACCAGCTCTTGGGATGGCCTTCGGACACGCCCGTCATCGCCGCGCGAACAGTTTCTCGATGTCGTGGAGCGAGAGAGTGACGAAGGTCGGCCGGCCGTGATTGCACTGGCCGGCATTCGGCGTCGCTTCCATCTCCCGCAAGAGCGTGTTCATCTCCTCCACCCTCAGACGGCGGCCGGCGCGCACCGAGCCATGGCACGCCATGGTGGCGGCAACATGGAGGAGGCGACGCTCCAGCGGCAGTGCGTCGTCCCATTCCTCGGCATGCTCGGCGAGTTCGCGCAACAGGCCGGCAATGTCGGCATCGCCGATCAGCGCGGGCACTTCGCGCACCAGCACGGCGCCGGGACCGAACGGCTCGATGACGAGGCCGAGCGTCTCCAGCGCCGCCGCCCGCTCAACGAGGCGCGCGGCGTCGGACGGATCGAGCTCGACCACGTCCGGCACCAGCAGGATCTGCCGCGCCAAGCCGTCGCGCTCCATGGCGTGCTTGAGCTTCTCATAGACGATGCGCTCATGGGCGGCATGCTGGTCGACGATGACGACGCCATGGCTGGTCTGCGCGACGATGTAGGTCTCGTGCAACTGGGCACGGGCGGCGCCGAGCGGGCGCTCCATCGCGTCGGGCGAGGGCGGCGGCACATGGGCGCGGGCGTCCGCTAGCGGGGCCAGCGCCAGCCCGAGATCGCCGGCGTCGAAACGGGTCTGCTGCGGCTCGGCGAAGCTGGCGGGGGAGGGCGCCGCCCACGAGCCGGTCCAATCGTATTTGCCCGCAAGTGGTCGCGTCCCAGCCGGACGCATCCCACCCGGCCGCGTAAGCGCCGCCAGCCTGTCGGCGCCGGTCGAGGCGGTGCGCGGCACGCCGGCCTCCAGCGCATCCTTCAGCGTGCGAACGATCAGCGCGCGGATGAGGCCGGGATCGCGGAACCGCACCTCAGTCTTGGCCGGATGCACGTTCACATCGACCTCGCGCGGGTCGATGTCGAGGAACAGCGCGGTCACCGGGTGACGGTCCGAGGGAAGCAAGTCGGCATAGGCCGCCCGTACCGCGCCGAGCAGCACCTTGTCGCGCACCGGACGGCCATTGACGAACAGATATTGCGACAGCGAGTTGGCCTTGGAATAGGTCGGCAGGCCGACCAGCCCTTCGAGTTGCGCGGGCCCGCGCATGCCGCTGATGTCGAGTGCGTTCGTCCCCGCCTCGTGGCCGAGCACGTCGGCGATGCGGGCGCGCTGCCCCGACGCGTCCTTGCTCCGCGCAGGCCATGTCACCGGTGGCCGATCGTCGGTGACGAGGTTGAAGCCGACCTCGGGCCGGGCGAGCGCGAGCCGCTTCACCACATCGACCGCTGCCGCGGTCTCGGCACGCTCGGATTTCAGGAATTTCAGCCGGGCCGGAGTGGCGAAGAACAGGTCGCGCACCTCCACCCGCGTGCCGGGGCCGAGCGCCGCCGGCCGCACCGCCGACTTGACGCCGCCCTCGACGCGGATCTCGTTGGCATTGGCCTCACCCGCCGGCCGGCTGGTGATGGTGAGCCGGGCCACCGCGCCGATCGAGGGCAAGGCCTCGCCGCGAAAACCCAGCGTCGCAATGGCAAGAAGATCGTCGTCGTCGAGCTTGGATGTGGCGTGGCGCTCGACGGCGAGGGCGAGTTCCTCGGCGTCCATGCCGCGGCCATCATCGGTGACGCGGATCAGGCGCCGCCCGCCGCCGTCGATGATCACCTCGATGCGGGAGGCGCCGGCATCGAGCGCGTTCTCGACGATCTCCTTCAGCGCCGCCGCCGGGCGTTCCACCACCTCGCCCGCCGCGATGCGGTCGACGAGGCTGGAGGGCAGCAGGCGGAGCGGCATGGCGGGGGTCTCGTCGATTCGGGCGGATGCTCGGCGGCCAAGCCTACACCAAAGCGGGAAGCCTATGTCAGGCGCCCGTTCCGGCTTACAGGCTCCGGTCTGAGGGCGCTCATAGTTACAAGCTCGAACGTCATCCCCGGGCTTGTCCCGGGGATCCCGATTCCCGACAGTGCATCAGAGGCCGAGGTGGCCGGGATAGCCCGGCCATGACGGTGGCATGGTGCTCTCACGAATGCGGGAAGCCGAGCCAGGGCTCGATGCGCTCGAAAGTTTCGTCCATCGCCCAGAACCGCGTGAAGGGGATGGGGAAATGGCCGTAATAGGGAGAGAGCTGTGCTTCCGCCGCCTCCTCGCTGCCCTTGGAGATGGCGGCGACATAAAGGGCGGAGGCAAGTCCCGAGCGGTCGGCGCCGCCGCGGCAATGCACCAGGATCGGCTTTGGCGCGTCGCGCATCAGCGCGACAAGCTCTTCGACCTGGGTCTGCGTCAACTCCTTCGTCGCCGAGAGCCGGAAATCGATATGGTTGACGCCGAGCGCCTGGCTCTCCGCCACTTCCTTCTTGTACCAGTCGGCCTGCGAGGCGCCGCGCAGATTGATGATGGTGCGGATGCCGTATTCCTTCTGGACGCCGGCGATCTGCGAGGCGTCCAGCTGGGCGGCGCGATAGAGCTCGCCAGCGACCACGGGATGGAAATTGCCGATCAGCTGCTGGATGCCGAGCCAGATCCCGCCGACCAGCAGGAAGGCGAGCACGCCGCGCACCCCATAGGTGAGCAGGCGTCCCATCCGGTCGCTCGACTTTTGGGATCCGTCGCTCGCCGTCTCGGATGCAGTCGTCTCGGAGGTCATGGATGCGGATTCCGCGCGGGTGATCCCTTGTCTGTGCTGCGGAACTGTGTCGGCATTTAGCCGCGCTCCATTACCCCCCTGCGGCGGCCAGTCGCTCCGCCCGCTCACGTTCCATCTCCTGTCGTTTGGTGATGATTGAGGCGACGATGACGATCACCGTGACGATGGCGATCATGATGGTGCAGATGGCGTTGATCTCCGGCGTCACGCCGAGCCGCACCTGACTGTAGATGCGCATCGGCAGGGTGGTGGCGCCGGGACCGGTGGTGAAGCTGGAAATGACCAGATCGTCGAGCGAGAGGGTAAAGGCCAGCATCCAGCCCGACACCACCGCCGGCAGGATGATCGGCAGGGTGATGACGAAGAAGGTCTTCATCGGCGGACAGCCAAGGTCGAGCGCCGCCTCTTCGAGGCTCCTGTCGAAGGTGACGAGGCGCGACTGCACCACCACGGAGACGAAGCACATGGTGAAGGTGATGTGGGCGAGCGTGATGGTCCAGAAGCCGCGATCCATGTCCACCGCCACGAACAGCAGCAGCAGCGACAGGCCCGTTATCACTTCCGGCATGACGAGGGGCGCATAGACCATGCCGGAAAACAGGGTGCGGCCCCAGAAGCGGCCATAGCGGGTGAGGGTGATCGCCGCCAGTGTGCCGAGCACGGTGGCGATGCTCGCCGTAAGGAAGGCGACGCGTAGCGTCACCCAGGCGGCGTCGAGCAGTTGCTGGTTCTGGAGGAGTTTCCAGTACCACTCGGTGGAGAAGCCGGCCCACACGGTGACGAGCCGCGAGGCATTGAAGGAATAGATCACCAGGAGCACGATCGGCAGATAGAGGAAGGTGAAGCCGAGCACGAGCGAGGTGACGTTGAAGAGCGAGAGACCCTTGCGCATCTAGCGGCCCTCCATCTCGCGCGCCTGGACGTTCTGGTAGAACACGATCGGGATCACCAGCACGAGCAGCAGCAGCACCGCGACCGCCGAGGAGACGGTCCAGGAGCGGTTCACCGAGAACTCGGTCCACAGCGACTTGCCGATCATCATCGTGTCCGAGCCCCCGAGCAGGTCGGGGATGACGAATTCGCCGACCGCCGGGATGAAGCAGAGCAGGCACCCGGCGAACACGCCCGGCAGCGAGAGCGGCCAGGTGATCTTCCAGAACGCCGAGAACGGCGGGCAGCCGAGATCGGCCGCGGCCTCCAGCAGCGTCTCGTCCATCTTCTCCAGCGCCGAGTAGAGCGGCAGGATCATGAAGGGCAGGTAGGAATAGACGATGCCGATATAGACGGCGGTGTCGGTGGCGAGGATCTCCAGGGGCTGGTCGATCAGGCCGAGAAATTGGAGCAGCTGGTTCAGCAGCCCTTCCGGCGACAGGATGCCGATCCAGGCATAGACGCGGATCAGGAACGAGGTCCAGAACGGCAGGATCACCAGCATCAGGAGCGTCGGGCGGATCGATTTCGGTGCCCGCGCCATGCCGTAGGCGATCGGATAGCCGACCAGCAGCAGGAGGAAGGTCGAGACCGCGGCGATCCAGAGGCTCGAGGCATAGGATTGCAGGAACTCGTTGTTCCAGTCGAGCACGTAGGCGTAATTGTCGAAATTGAGCTGGGAGACCGCGTCCTTGACGGCATTCCAGCCGGCGGCGAGATCGAACACCGGCTCGTAAGGCGGCTGCGCGATCGCATCCTGCGACAGGCTGATCTTGAAGACGATGAAGAACGGGACGAGGAAGAGCGCCAGCAGCCACAGATAGGGCACCGCGACGACCAGCCAGCGCCCGGGGGTTCCCTTGTTCATGTGCTGTCCTCGTTCAGCGGGTCAGCACGACGCCGGCATCCGGCGTCCAGGATACCCAGACCTTGTCGTCCCAGGTGATGGGGCGCTCCACCATGCGGGTGAGGTTCGGCTTCGCCGCCTTGACGCGCGCCCCGTTCGGCAGCTCGACATGATAGATGGAGAGATCGCCGAGATAGCCGATGTCCCAGATGGTGCCGGGCAGTGCGTTCACGCCCTGGTCATGCGGCGGGTCGAGGTCGACCTTCACCTTTTCCGGGCGGATGGCGATCCACACCGTGTCGCCGGTCTTGGTGTCGACGTGGTCGGCGATCACCAGGCTCATGTCGGTGGCGTCGGAGCGCAGCCGCACCAGGTTCGGCTCGACGCTCTCCACCTTGGCCTCGATCAGGTTCACATCGCCGATGAAGCCGGCGACATAGCGCGAATTCGGCTGCTCATAGACCTCGGCGGGCGGGGCGACCTGGATCAGCTTGCCCTGATCCATCACCGCGATGCGGTCGGCCACCGTCATCGCCTCCTCCTGATCGTGGGTGACGATCAGGAAGGTCATGCCGAGCTCCATCTGGATGTCCATCAGCTCGAACTGCGTCTCCTCGCGCAGCTTCTTGTCGAGCGCGCCGAGCGGTTCGTCGAGGAGCAGCACCTTGGGGCGCTTGGCAAGCGAGCGGGCGAGCGCGACGCGCTGGCGCTGGCCGCCGGAGAGCTGGTGCGGCTTGCGCTTGGCGAACTGGCCGAGCTTGACCAGCTTCAGCATCTCCTCGACCCGCGCGCCGGTGGCTTCCTTGTCGACGCCGTCCTGCTTCAGCCCGAAGGCGATGTTGTCCCACACGCTCATGTGCGGAAACAGCGCATAGGACTGGAACATCATGTTCACCGGCCGCTTGTAAGGCGGCATGCCGACGAGGTCGTGCCCGGCGAGCGTGATGTGCCCCTTGGTCGGTTCCTCGAAACCGGCGAGCATGCGCATCAGCGTGGTCTTGCCGCAGCCCGAGGGTCCGAGCAGCGCGAAGAATTCGCGCTCGTAGATGTCGAGGGAAACGTCGTCGACCGCGGTAAAGGCGCCGAAGCGCTTGGAAATGTTCTGGTAGCGGATCAGGGGAACGGCGGCGGGATCGTTCCAGGGCGCGAATTTGCGGCGGATGCCGCCTATGGTCTTCTGCGTCTTCTCGGCGACGCCGGTGTTCATGAGTGCCCCGCTGTTCCCCGGCCGGATGCGCCGGCTCTTGTTTGCTGACGCTAGCTGGGATTGTGCATCCGTCAACCGTTCACACTCCGAGATCGCGACGCGCGGGACGGAATGGCCGCTGCGTCCCGCCTTGACGGCCCGTGAGGTGGCATGATCCCTTCTGAGCGCGCGCAAGCCGCGCGCTCGAGGTGCTCAAATGGCGAAAAGGAAGCGTTCAGCCAAGGACGCTGTGGAATCCGTACGCGGTGTTGCCAACCTGGCGGAGGCCAAGGCATGGATGGCGGCACGCAACATCACCGAGATGGAATGTGTGGTGCCGGACCTCGCCGGCGTCGGCCGCGGCAAGATCATGCCGGCCTCGAAATTCCTCTCCGGCCCGGTGATGAACCTCCCGCTCTCGGTGTTCTTCCAGACCATCTCCGGCGAATACCCGCCTTATGAGGGGCTGGTCGATTCGGTGGTTGTCGACAGCGACCTCGTCATGGAGCCGGACTTCTCGACGCTGGCCACCGTGCCCTGGGCGCAGGACCCGACGGCGCAGATCCTTCACGACGCCTATCATCGCGATGGTCGTCCGGTTGAGCTGGCGCCCCGCCAGGTGCTGAAGAACGTCATCGACCTCTACGCCCACAAGGGCTGGAAGGCGGTGGTGGCGCCGGAGATCGAATTCTATCTGGTCGAGCCCAACACCGATCCGGACTATCCGCTGAAGCCGCCGATCGGCCGCTCCGGCCGCCCGGAGATCGGTCGCCAATCCTATTCCATTCAGGCGGTGAATGAGTTCGACGCGCTGTTCGAGGACATTTACGACTATTCGGAAGCGCAGGGGCTCGAGATCGACACGCTGATCCATGAGGACGGCGCGGCGCAGATGGAGATCAATCTGCTTCACGGCGACCCCTTGGTGCTGGCCGACCAGGTGTTCCTGTTCAAGCGCACCATCCGCGAGGCCGCGCTCGCCCACAAGATCTACGCCACCTTCATGGCGAAGCCGATGTCCGACGAGCCCGGCTCGGCCATGCACATCCACCAGTCGATCGTGTCTGCGGAAACGGGGAAGAACATCTTCTCGGATGCCGACGGCGATCCGACCCAGGAATTCTTCGCCTTCATCGCCGGCCAGCAGCGCTATCTGCCGGCGGTGATGTCGATCCTGGCGCCGTACGTGAATTCCTATCGCCGGCTGACCCGCGATTCCATGGCGCCGATCAACATCCAGTGGGGCTATGACAACCGCACCGCCGGCCTGCGGGTGCCGCCGTCCGGCCCGTCGGCGCGGCGTGTCGAGAACCGGGTGCCGTCCTCCGACGCCAATCCCTATCTCGTGATCGCTGCTTCGCTCGCCTGCGGCTATCTCGGCATGGTCGAAGGGTTGCGCCCGACCGAGCCGCTCGAGGCCGACGCCAAATTCCTCGATTTCGAATTGCCGCGCGGCCTGCTGGAGGCGGTGGCGGCGATGCAATATTCCGACGAGATCGCGACCGTGCTCGGCCCGAGCTTCGTGAAGACCTATTCGGCGGTGAAGCAGGCCGAATTCGAGACCTTCATGCGGGTGATCTCGCCGTGGGAGCGGGAGTATCTGCTGCTGAACGTGTGAGGCGGCGCGTTCGCGCTTCTTATGCGTCGTCATCCCGGACGGCCGAAGGCCGAGCCGGGATCGCAACAAGGTAATGCGCGGGACTTCATGCGATCCCGGCTCTCCGCTGCGCTGCGGCCGGGATGACGGCATTAATCGCCGCCCCTCACCCCAATAAAAAACGCCCGCCGGGGGGAAGACCGGCGGGCGTCAGGACGGCGGCGAGAGGGGGTAGGTGCCGCCGGGTTTGGGGAATTGCGGCCAATCCCGAATACCCACGTCAGCGGCACCCGATCAGATCAGAGGTGTGCTGGGCCGAGGCGGGTCGCGCGCTCGGGCGGTGAGCGAGCCGGCGGGCGGCGCGCTTTTCCACGGCGCGCACCACCAGGACCGAGGTCGGATCCTCCCACATCGGGGTGGAGGCGGCGTCGCGCAGATCGGAGCGATTGAGCCCGATGTCGCGCAGCATGCGGTCGTCGAATTCGGCAAGGTCGGCGATGACGCGGCGGCGCGCCAGGGCTTTCCCGAAGCGGAGCACGCGGAGGGCGACGGCGAGCAGCGTTGCGCTGGCCGCAGCCCCGAAGGACGCAAAAGCGGTCTTACGAGTTTCGCCAATGTACAACATTGATACCTCCATCGTGTCGGTCGCGCGGCGGCGATCTGCCTTGTTCTGGACCCGGCGTTCCTCGACGCCCACCCGAAACCGGCATCGCTCGTTCGCGACATGCCCTTTATGAAGGAGATCGAATAATCACACTAGCGAATGTTTATGATCTGACTTATCATAGGCATTGATGATAGGCAGCATGAGGGTCGGGTCATGAGCGTCCTTCTCGATATTGATCAATTAAGAACATTCATGGCAATCGCGGAAACCGGTAGTTTCACGAAAGCCTCGGACGTGGTCCACAAGACCCAGTCGGCAGTCTCCATGCAGATGAAACGGCTGGAGGAGCGGGTCGGCCGGCCGATCTTTGCTCGCGACGGGCGCGCCTCGAAGCTGACCGACGAGGGCGAGCGGCTGCTCGATTATGCTCGCCGCATCGTCAAGCTGAACATGGAAGCGATGGCGAGCCTCTCCAATGCCGAGCTCACCGGGCGGGTCCGGCTCGGCGTGCCCGACGATTATGCCGACCGCTATCTGCCCGAGATCATGGCCCGCTTCTCGCGCACCCATCCCAATGTCGAGCTGACCGTGGTGTGCGATCCCTCGACCGATCTCATGGACCGCATCGAGACCGGCGATCTCGACCTCGCCATCGTCACCGATTGCGACGCGATGAGCCGCGAGAGCGAGATCATCCGCCGCGAGCAATTGCTGTGGGTCGGCTCGGCCCGCCATTCCGCGCATCTGGAAGAGCCGTTGCCGCTCGCGCTCGGCCGGCAGACCTGTCAGTGGCGGCACGAGGCGATCGCCGCGCTGCAGGCGATCGGCAAGCCGTTCCGCATCCTCTACACCTCGTCCAACAGCACCGCGGTCTCCGCTGCCGTGATGTCCGGCCTCGCCATTTCGGTGCTGGCGGAATCCGGCCTCAGGCCGGGCATGCGGGTGCTCGGCCCATCGGACGGCTTTCCGACGCTCTCCCCCTGCCGCATCGGCATATTGCGCAACCGGCATGAGCCGTCCGTGCTGGCCGACGCGCTGGCCAACCACATCATCCAGGGCCTCGACAACATCTCGGAAGCCGCCATCGCGGCGGAGTGAACTCCCTTTCCCGCCGAAGGAACGTCATGGCCGGCCTCTTGCCGGCCATTTCGATTCGAGACGTGCGGTGAGGAATCGAGGTCCCCGGCACAAGGCCGGGGATGACGCGGCAAGGTTCGGGAGCGCCGTCAAACCGCCGCCTTCTCTGCGTGGTTGCTTTGTCCATCCGCCAGTGGAGGAAGCACCATGCCCGCCAATCCCGTTCCCGGTGATATCGTCCCGTTCCTGCGCTATGCTGATCCGCGTGCCGCCATCGCCTGGCTCGGCGAAGCCTTCGGCTTCACGCCGATCCTCGTCGTCGACGGCGAGAATGGCGGCATCGCCCACGCCGAGCTGAGGCTCGGCTCGAGCGCCATCATGCTCGGCGGCGTGAAGGACGATCAGCTCGGCATGCGCTCGCCACGCGAAGCGGGCGGCGTCACCCAGGGCATCTATGTCGTGGTTGCGGACGCCGATGCGCTGTGGGAGCGCGCGGTCAAGGCCGGTGCCGAAGTGGTGATGAAGCTCTACGACACGCCCTATGGCTCGCGCGAATTCGCGGTGCGCGATCCTGAGGGGCATCTGTGGAGCATCGGGACCTATCGGGCGGGGTCTTATGAGGGCACGTAGCGCCGCTCTGCTTGAGCATCCTTCGAGGCCCGGCTTCGCCGGGCACCTCAGGATGAGGTTGTTTTAACAACACGACCTCATCGTGAGTGCTCGCGCAGCGAGCCTCGAAGGAGGCTCACGCAGTGCGCTGCCTCAATACGCATCCTCGTCGAACACCGCCTCGACCGAACCGCCCCAGGCGCCGTTGAAGCGCTCCAGCAGGCATTCGGCCGGGGTCTTGCCGCGGGCAAGGCCGTCTTCCAGCGTGACGAGGAAGCGCGTCTCGTCGCGGCCCTGGCTGTCGCGATAATCGCGCCGGACGAGACCTTCGCGCGCCACGGCGACCACGTCGCGCGCCACCTCGAGCACGGACCGCCCGCCGATCTCCGCCTTGAAGCCGAGCGTCGGCACGTCGTCGCGCAGCTTTTGCCGGTCCGCCGCGCTCCAGCCTTTCGCCAGCTCCCACGCCGCGTCGAGGCTCGCATTGTCATAGAGGAGGCCGGTCCACAGCGCCGGCAGCGCGCAGAGCTTGGCCCAGGGGCCGGCATCGGCGCCGCGCATCTCGAGGTAACGCTTCAGCCGCACTTCCGGGAAGATGGTGGAAAGGTGGTTCGCCCAGTCGGAGACGGTCGCGGTCTCGCCCGGCACCGCCGGATGCCGGCCCGCCAGCAGGTCGCGGAACGACGAGCCGGCAACATCGATGTAATGATCGCCGCGCTTGATGAAATACATCGGCACGTCGAGCGCATAGTCCACGTAGCGCTCGAAGCCCATGCCGTCCTCGAAGGCGAAGGGCAGCATGCCCGAGCGATTATTGTCGGTGTCGCGCCAGATCTCGGACCGGAAGGAGAGGAAGCCGTTCGGCTTGCCTTCGGTGAAGGGCGAATTGGCGAACAGGGCGGTGGCGATGGGCTGCAAGGCGAGCCCGACGCGCAGCTTCTTCACCATGTCGGGCTCAGACGCGAAGTCGAGATTCACCTGCACGGTGCAGGTGCGGAACATCATGTCGAGGCCGTGCGAGCCGACCTTCGGCATGTAGTTCGCCATGATCTTGTAGCGGCCCTTGGGCATCGCCGGGGTCTCGGCCAGCGTCCATTTCGGGCTCATGCCGAGGCCGAGGAAACCGACCCCGAACGGGGTGGCGACCTCGCGCACCTGCTCGAGATGGAAGTTCACCTCGGCGCAGGTCTCGTGGATGGTGGCGAGCGGCGCGCCGGATAGCTCGAACTGCCCGCCCGGCTCCAGCGAGATCGCCCCGCCGCCGACATTGTCGGCGAGCCCGATGATGGCATCGCCTTCCATGATCGGTTCCCAGTCGTTCAGCGCCCGGAGCCCTTCGAGCAGCGCGCGAATGCCGCCCTCGCCCTCATAGGGAACCGGTCTATGGCCTTCGAGCGTGAAGGGAAATTTCTCGTGCTCGGTGCCGATGCGGAACCGGCCGACATCCTTGCAGCCGGCCTCAAGCCAGCCGACGAGGTCGTCGCGGCTCGCAATCGGCTGCGTGTCGATCTGGTCTCGCGCCATGGGGGACTCTTCGAGCGGGGCGTGGTCGGGGCGCGACCATACACAGGCGCGCCCGGGACGCAAATGGCGCCTGTCCTCAGCTCGTTGCAGCCGCGCTGGCCGGCAGCACCACCACCTTCGTTCCGACCGGAACACGCCGGTAGAGGTCGATGATGTCCTGGTTGAGGAGGCGCACGCAGCCCGAGGAGACCATGGTCCCGATGCTCCACGGTTCCACGGTGCCGTGCAGGCGATAAAGCGTGTCCTGGCCGTTGCGGTAGAGATAGAGCGCGCGCGGCCCGAGCGGATTGCCCTCGCCCCCGGCGAGGCCGCCGGCATACTTGCCGTAGCGCTCTGGCTCGCGCCGGATCATGTCCGGCGTCGGCGTCCAGCGCGGCCATTCTGCCTTGCGCGCGATGATCGCCGCCCCCTGGAAGTTGAACGCTTCCTCCTTGCCGACACCGACGCCGTAACGCATGGCCCGGCCGCTCTCCAGCACCAGATAGGCATAGCGCTCATCGGGGTCGACGATGATGGTGCCCGGCTGCTCGCGCGTCGGATACGATACCTCGCGCCGCCAGTATTTCGGGTCGACCTCGTCGAGGTCCACCGCCGGGACGGGAAAGGGCTCGCCCTCGACGGCGGCATACATCGCGGCATAGCTCGGATCGATGCGCGGCACGCTCGTCACGCCGGTACCGCGGTCGGTCACGCAGCCGGCAAGGGTAAGGGAGGATCCGACCATGAAGAGGCGTCTGTCGAGGAGCATTCTCTACCTGTCTGCGAGCGGGGTTGAAGCGGTGCCGAGGGCGCATATAAGAGCGACATGACACGGTTCGCGTCCATATGTTATGGGGTGATCGAGCACATAACCGTGAGGTATGAATGGATCTCGCCATCGCCCTGCGCGCCTTCGTGCGCACCGTCGAGCGCGGCTCGGTGACGGCGGCGGCGCGCGACCTTGCAGTCTCCCAGCCGGCCGTCACCAAGCACCTGCGCAATCTCGAGCGCCATGTCGGCGCCCGGCTGCTGGAGCGCTCCACGCGCATCGTCCGGCCGACGCCGCAAGGCCAGGCGCTTTATGAGGCCAGCAGCCCGGCGCTGGCCTCGATCGATTCCGCGCTTGAAGGCGTGCGGCGCGACATGGGCGCGATCGAGGGGCCGCTGCGAATCCACGCCCCCGCCTGCCTCGGCGCCAAGCGCCTGCACCCGATCGTGATGGCGTTCCAGGCCGAGCATCCCGCGGTGAACATCGAGCTCGTGCTGGACAACCGCAATGTCGATCTCGTCTACGAGAATTTCGACCTCGCCGTGAAATATGGCCGGCCGGAGGGACAGGAACTCGTGATCCGCCGGCTGGGCCTGGTGCGGCGCATCCTGGTGGCATCCCCGGAGTTCCTGGCGCGGGTCGGCCCGGTGGATTCGCTGGAGCGCCTGTGCGCCATCGACATCGTGACCACCCCGGCGGTGGTCTCGCCGCGCGACATGCTGGTGCTGCATCGCGCCGGCGAGGCGATCGAGGTCCCGGTGCGGGCGGTGCTGCGCACCAATGCCGCCGAGGTGATCGCACAGACCCTGCTCGGCGGGTACGCTGCCGGCCCGGTCCAGCTGCTGTTCGTGACCGAGGATCTCGCCGCCGGCCGGCTGGTCCGCATCCTGCCGGACTATGAGGTGAAGCCAAGCGAGGCTTTTCTCGCCTATCCTTCTGTCCGCTACATGCGGCCGGTGGTGCGCGCCTTCACCGATTTCGCCGTTCCCGCACTGCGCGCCATCGAAGGCATGGACGAGACGCGCCGGGAGGGGGCGTGAGCGCCGGTAAAAAGGTACGGCCCGCCTGCTACTGGGCCGAGGCGTGGGCGAGCCAGGTCTTCACCGCGCGCAGCGCCTCGCCGCGATTGCCGGTGCGGTGCGCCGCCTCCTGATAGACCGCGATCTGCACATCGGCGCTGGTGCCGCCGTTCAGGATGGCGCGAAGCTGGTGCAGTTCGTCGAGGCTGCCGAGCGCGGCGGCATCCTCGCTCACCATGTCGATCAGCGCCTCCACCGCCTGCGCCACCGGCACCGCCTGCTTGCCGGCGCGGTCGACGAAGCTGCCATGGATGCCGTAGCGCTGGGCCCGCCATTTGTTCTCGGTGGCGATGGCGCGGTCGACCGCATCGACCGAGGCGTTGAGCTTCGGATCGCGCACCAGATGGCGCACCAGCGCGCGATAGAGCGTGGCGATGGCGATGGAATCCTCGAGTCGGGTGCAGCTGTCGGGCGCCCTCAGCTCGAGCGTCGGATGCTTCTGCGAGGGCCGGATCGCCCACCACACATAGCTCGAATCGCGGATCGCGCGGGCCGCCACCAGCGCCTCGATATAGTCGTCATAATCCTTGGCGGTCTCGAACAGCTCCGGCAATCCGGTGCGCGGCAGTTCGTCATAGGCGGCGAGGCGATAGCCCATCAGCCCGGTGCGCTTCGATTCCCAGAACGGCGAGGAGGTGGCGAGCGCCACGAAGGCCGGCAGGTACGGCAATATGCGCCGCATCACGTCGACGCGCTGGTCGGGATCCGGCAGTTCGACATGCACATGCATGCCGCACAGCATGTTGCGCTCGCCGAGCATCTGCAGGTCGTGCATCAGCCCGTCATAGCGTTGCGTCGCGGTGCGCTTGCCGCCCTGCCAGCTCGCGGTCGGATGGGTGCCGGAGGCGAAGAAGGCGAGGTCGTGCTCGTGAGCGATCTTGCCGAGCGTGCGACGCAGCCCGCGCAATTCCTCGCGTGCCTCGGTGGTGTCGGCGTGCGGGCGGGTCATCACCTCGATCTGCGACTGCAGCATCTCGCCGGTGACGGAGGGCCCGAGCTCAGCTTTGGTGCGGTCCCAGAAGGAGGGCGGCATGCGGCGCAGCGCGCCCTTGGATTCGGCATCGACGACGAAATATTCCTCTTCGATCCCGATACGGTAATCGCCCGCAGTGACTTGTTCCATCACCCGCTCCGTCTCTGTTGTTTCTATTTTTTCAGTATATTCGGAGCGTTTCGATGGCTCCGATTCGTTTTCTCCCATAGTCAGGCTACTGAATAGGCCTCAATTGTGACGGTGTTTCTTCAGTGAAGAGCAGTTTGGTCTTATAATAAGAAGCAACTCTATTTGAGGAATTACAGGTCGAAATGTTGCATCGCGTTAGCATCCAAGGGCTATTCTGCGAAACCGCGCTAGGAAACGCTCAGAGCGGCGCCCGGTTCCGGCGCGCGGTGTGAAATTTTTCTGACAATTCGATCAATCGGCCCGCTGGCGAGCGGCCTCGACCAGCGCCAGGGCGGCCACCGCCGCGGTATCGGCGCGCAGGATTCGCGGGCCGAGCGACAGCACCACGGTAGCCGGCCGCGCTGCAAGCATGCGGCGCTCGTCCTGCGAGAAGCCGCCCTCCGGGCCCACGGCGACGGCGAGTGGGCCGCGGACCGCAGCCGCCAGTGCGGCAAGCCCGTCTCCGGGCGTTGCCGCCTCGTCGCAGAACACGAGGCGACGGTCCGGTTGGAGGCCCGCCAGCCAACGCGAGAAGGGCGCCGGCTCCAGCACCTCCGGAACGGCGAGGATGCCGCATTGCTCGGCGGCCTCGATCACATTGGCGCGCATCCGCTCGAGATTGACCCGGCTCGCCTGGGTGTGCCGGGTGATGACCGGGACCAGCCGACCGGCGCCCATTTCCACAGCCTTCTGCACCATGTAGTCGAGCCGGGCGTGCTTCAGCGGCGCGAAGGCGTAGTCGAGGTCGGCCAGCGCCGCCTGCGCCCGCAGCTGCGCCTCGCAGACCAGCACGACCTCGCGCTTGCCGGCGCCAGTGCGCACCGCCCGCCATTCGCCGTCGCGGCCATTGAACAGATGGATGGCCTTGCCGACGGCCAGCCGAATCACGTCGCCGACATAATGCGCGCGCTCGCGATCGAGGCGGATTTCCGCGGCGACGGTCAGATCGTCGGGCACGAACAGCCGCTGGGCGCGGAAATCATAGCTCTCCATGGATGGAAAAGGTCCGTATCTTTCGTCTGTTGCGGTATCGCCGGTATTGCTGCCGCGATATTGCCCAATCTGTAGTGCCTTCCTATCAGCTATGATAAACAGACGTCATGTGGGCGGGAACTGAGATGAGGCGGGCACTTCTCCGCGGCGGACGCCGTTGCGCGATCCTCGCGTGCGCCGGTTCGCTGGCGGCGGGCCTTTTGCTGGCCACTCCGGCGGGTGCGCAATGGATCGGCTCGGCGGGCGGCGACGGCTCGCCGCCGGCCAAGCCGCCGACGGCCCCGCTTGCGCCGGCTCCCGCAGCGGCGGCTTCGGCTCCCGCGGCTGCATCTGCTGCTCCCGCTCCTGACGCGACCTTGGGTGCCGGCTTCGATTCGCCTGGCATGGCCGCTCCCGGCTTCGGCGAACTGCCCAATGGCGGGCTCGCCGCGCCGGGTGGGTTCAGCCCGGCGCAGCGCGGTCCGAGCGCCGACTGCCAGACCAATGTCAACGCGCTGCGCGGCGATGTCGAGAAGAACGGCGACTCTCTTAAGGCCGCCGCCAAGCGCAAGCGCCCGCCCAACGAAGTCTGCCCGCTGTTCCGGCGTTTCGTCGCCTCCCAGCAGAAATTCTACGACTATCTGGCGAAGAACAAGTCGAACTGCAGCGTGCCGGATTCGGCGCTCAAGTCGCTGAAGACCAATCTCGCCCAGGTCACCACCACGCGCGACAAGGTTTGCGAGGTCGCCGCCAACGGCCCGCCTCCGGGCGCCGCGCCGGCCACGCCGCAGGGCATGCTGTCCCAGGGCCTCAACCTGCCGAGCGGTCTGCCCTCGATCTCCGCCGACCGGCCGGGCGGCGTGTACGACACGCTCGGCGGCAACGCGCTGCGCTGAACCCTGGATGAAGGCCGGTATGCCCGTCGAGGCTCCGTTGGAGGCCGTCGCCGCGCCGGCGGATGCCACCGCAGGCTGGCTCGAACGTTACGCGCCGGCCGCCGCGCGCCCCTATCTGCGCCTTGCCCGCGCCGATCGGCCGATCGGCTCCTGGCTCCTGCTGATCCCCTGCCTGTGGTCGGTGGCGCTCGCCGCGCGCATGGAGGGCGGCTGGTCCGTCTATGCCGTCGCGCTGCTGGCGCTGTTTGCCATCGGCTCGCTGGCGATGCGCGGAGCCGGCTGCACCTGGAACGACATTCTCGACCGCGACATAGACGGGCTGGTCGAACGCACCCGTCTGCGGCCGATCCCGTCCGGCCAGGTCGGGTTGCGCGGGGCCTTCCTGTTCCTGCTCGCGCAGGCGCTGATCGGGCTCGTGGTGCTGGCGTTCCTGCCGCCCTTTGCCATCCTCGTCGCGCTGTCCTCGCTCGGCGTGGTGGCGATCTATCCGCTGATGAAGCGCATCATCTGGACCCCGCAGATCGTCCTCGGCTTCGCCTTCTCCTGGGGCGCGCTGATGGGTTTTGCCGCGCTGCTCGAGGAACTGCCCGCCAGCGCGTTGCTGCTTTATGCCGGCGCGGTGCTGTGGGTGGTCGGCTATGACACCATCTACGCCCACCAGGATCGCGAGGACGACGCCATTATCGGCGTGAAGTCCTCGGCCCGGCTGTTCGGCGAGGCGACTCCCGGCTGGATGATCGCCATCTACGCCGTCGCCGTGGTGTTGATCGGGGCTGCACTGCACGCCGCCGAGGCCGGCATCGCCGCCTGGATCGGCCTTGCCCTGTTCGCCGCTCACCTCGCCCGGCAGGTCGTTCGGCTCGACATCGACGATCCGGCGCTCTGTCTCGTGCTGTTCCGCTCCAACCGCGATGCCGGCCTCATATTGTTCGCCGGGCTCGCGCTTGATGCCGCGCTAGCCTAGCCCAGGTGCCGGTGCTACACACGGCGCCGCCTCAGGACACTCGCCGACATGACCATACGCCTGCACCGCGGCGATCTCGCCGACCTCAGCCTCTATGCGCCCGAGCGCGCCCCGGTCGTCGCCATCGATACCGAGACGCTCGGCCTCAATCCGCACCGCGACCGGCTGTGCGTGGTACAGCTCTCGCCGGGCGACGGCACCGCCGATGTGGTGCAGATCCCACAGGGCTCCGGTCCGGGCAGCGCGCCCAATCTCGAGCGCCTGCTGGCGGATCCCGGCATCGTCAAGCTGTTCCATTTCGGGCGATTCGATATCGCGGTGCTGGCCAAGACCTTCGGCGTCGGCATCGGTCCGGTGTGGTGCACCAAGATCGCCTCGCGGCTTTCCCGCACCTATACCGACCGCCACGGGCTGAAAGAGCTGGTGCGCGAACTGCTCGGCATCGACATCTCCAAGCAGCAGCAGAGCTCGGACTGGGCGGCCGACGAGCTCACCGAGGCGCAGCTGCAATATGCCGCCTCCGATGTGCTCTATCTCCATGCGTTGCAAGAGAAATTGGCCGCCATGCTGGCGCGCGAGGATCGCACCGCGCTCGCCCAGGCGTGCTTCGATTTCCTGCCGGCGCGGGCCGCGCTCGATCTCGCCGGCTGGTCGGAAGAGGACATTTTCGCGCATTCGTGAGACCGGTGCGCGACGGACGCCTGTGGACCCCGAATGCGTGCGCTTGCGCCGCAGCGGCGATGACATCATTTTGGCGCCGGGGGGTAGAATAGTCGATCGGTATCATTCGGGGCGCGTCAACGGGGGACCATGAACCGTCACGTTCCACCTAGCGAGACCGTCGCTGGCGCCCGGCCGGCGGATGGACCCGTGCGCCCGCCCGAGCGCAGCGCGGTGGTCGACGCGCACTTCAAGGCCGCTCGGCGCCATACAAGACGCGTGCGCTTCTTCCGGGTGATGCTGCCGCTCGGCGTGCTCATCGCCGTGATCGTGGCGGCGGCGATCGCCCTGTTCGATCCGCTGAGGATCGCCATGGACCTGCCATTCGATCTGGGCCGCGTCTCGCTGTCCGGCAGCCGCATCAAGATGGAGCTGCCGAAGCTTTCCGGCTTCACCGACGACAATCGCGGCTATTCGGTCACCGCCAAGTCCGCCTCGCAGGATCTCACCCATCCCGACCAGATCGACCTGGAGGAGATCGAGGCCCGGCTCGAGCTTGCCGAGCAGGGCTGGGCGAAATTGACCGCCCAGGCCGGCCACTACAACACCAAGAGCGAGACCATGATGCTCGACCAGGGCATCCACTTCGACACCAGCGCCGGCTATGGCGGCACGCTGCGGGAGGTGAAGGTCGATGTGAAGGCCGGCAAGCTGCTGTCCGAGCTGCCGGTCGAATTGCGCTACCTTGACGGCAAGCTCACCGCCGACCGCATGGAGGTCTCGCAGAAGGACGCCCGGGCGCTGCTGACCGGCCGCGTGCAATTGGTGTTCAGGATGCCGCCGCCGGATGCCGACAAGGCGAAAGCCGCGCCGAAACCTGCTACACCGGCCCCGCCCGCTACCGCTCCCGCCCCTGCCGTGCCGTAATGCGCGTGCATTGAACGGCTTCCGCGCCCGATAGAGAAACGCGCATGCTTCGCACTGCCTGCCTCGCGCTTGTCGCGCTGCCGCTCGTCCTCGCCTTGGTGCCGGGAGAGGCGGCCGCACAGGGCCGCACTGTGCCCAACGCGCTCGAAGGCTTCTCGAAGAACCGCAACGAGCCGATCAAGATCGACGCCAACAGCCTGGAAGTGCGCGACAAGGACAAGGCCGCGGTATTCTCCGGCAATGTCATCGTCCAGCAGGGCGACACCACGCTGCGCTGCAAGGAACTGGTGGTGTTCTATGACGGCAAGGGCGCGGCAAAGCCGGCGCCGGGCGATGCCGGCAAGTCGAACGCTGATTCGCTGGCATCGGGCGGGCCGATCTCGTCCTCCGCCATCCGTCGGCTGGAGATCAATGGCGGCGTCATCGTCAACACCAAGGAGCAGACCGCGACCGGCGAGCAGGCGATCTTCGAGACCGCCAGCAACACCATCACTTTGACCGGCAAGCCGGTGGTGCTGACCTCCGGGCCGAACGTCATTCGCGGCCAGAAGCTCACTGTGGACCTCGTCTCCGGCACCTCGCGGTTCGAGGGCGGACGCGTCGAGAGCCTGATCGTGCCCGGCAGCGCCAAGCAATTCGCTGCACCGAAGCCCGGGGAGGGCGCATCGAAGCCGGCGGCTTCCAAGCCCGCCGCGCCGAAGCCGCCGACGCAGTAAGAGGCGCTCCGCGTGAGCCTCCTTCGAGGCTTGCCTTTGGCTCGCACCTCAGAGCCTAACCCGCAATTGGTCGGTTCGAGGTGGCGGGCTATTTCCGCCGTCATGGCCGGGCTTGTCCCGGCCATCCTGTTGCCCCTGCTGCCACGGTCGTGGATCCCCGGGTCAAGGCCCGGGGATGACGGGTCATTGGGTGCACTACGAGTCAGGTTCTCAAAATGACCTGGTACTTTACCACGTGAGAACAACGTCATCCTGAGGTGCTCGGGCACGGCCCGAGCCTCGAAGGATGCTCACGCGGAGCGCCCCGAAAATCACCGTGCATGCGGCTTTTCGCGCTTTCGGCCCGCATTTTGCATATCGGGATTTGCCAGCGCCGTCGGGAGTGTTTATCACCTTTGCCGTGGTGTGTCGCCACGGAGGGTTCGTGTGAGGCTGTTCCCGCTTTTCGGTCGTCGGCGCCGCCGGTCCGCGGATCTTGGCGCGCAGATGCACGGCGGTGGCGACGCCGAGTACGAGGATGAGGCCGGCTATCCGCCGGATGCCTATTCTCGCGCCCATGGCGGCAATGGCCGCGACTATGACGATGGCGACGGCGCCCCCCTTTATGACGAACGCGACTATGAGCTGCGCGACCGGGACGCCCGTGCCGGGCCCGCCGGCCACTATGCCAATGGCGCCGCCCCGGCCTATGGCCACGGCGTCGCCGACGCGGCGCATGCCGGCTATCTCGCCGCCTTCGGCCTCGCCAAGAGCTATGGCGGGCGCAAGGTGGTGCGCGACGCCAGCCTGCATGTCCAGCGCGGCGAGGCGGTGGGCCTGCTCGGCCCCAACGGTGCCGGCAAGACCACCATCTTCTACATGATCACTGGCCTTGTTAAGGCCGATGCCGGGCGCATCGAGCTCGACGGTTACGACGTCACCCGCCTGCCCATGTATCGCCGCGCCCGCCTCGGCGTCGGCTACCTGCCGCAGGAAGCCTCGATCTTTCGCGGCCTGTCGGTCGAGGACAATATCCGCGCCGTGCTGGAGGCTGTGGAGCCGAAGCGCAAGAAGCGCGAGCGCGACCTCGACCAGCTGCTCGAGGAGTTCCGCGTCACCCATGTACGCAAGTCGCCCGCCATCGCGCTCTCCGGCGGCGAGCGGCGGCGCGTCGAGATCGCCCGGGCTTTGGCGAGCCGGCCGACCTTCATGCTGCTCGACGAGCCCTTCGCCGGTATCGATCCGATCGCGGTCGGCGACATCCAGGTGCTGGTCCGGCACCTGACCGAGCGCGGCATCGGCGTGCTGATCACCGACCACAATGTGCGCGAGACGCTGGGCCTGATCGACCGCGCCTACATCATCCATTCCGGTTCCGTGCTGATGGAGGGCTCACCCGACGAGATCGTGGCGAGCCCCGAGGTGCGGCGGCTCTATCTCGGTGAGGAGTTCCGTCTCTAGCATGGCATCACGGGCACCATATCTCGCCAGATCGGGCGCAACAGGGGTCCCGCCATGTCGCTAGGCCCGCGCCTCGAATTCCGCCAGACCCAAGCACTGGTGATGACGCCGCAGCTGATGCAGGCCATCAAGCTGCTGCAGCTCTCCAATCTCGATCTCGTCGCCTATGTGGAGGCCGAGCTCGAGCGCAATCCGCTGCTCGAGCGGCCGGCCGAACCGGACCAGGAGCCGGGGGCCGAGCAGACCGGCGAGCAGCAGCATAATGACGAGCCGCCGGACGCTCCACATGGCGACGGCGAGGCCCGCGCATCGGACTGGCTGGAGGAGCGTCTGGAATCGAGCCAGGCCATTGCCGACCGGCTCGACACCGGGCTCGAGAACATCTTCCCCGACGATGCCGGCCGCGAGAATCCGACGCCGTCCGCAGGCGATGGCGCGGCCTATTCGGAATGGGCCGGCGTCGGCTCCGGCGGACGCGACGACGAGGGCTACAACCTCGAGGCCTTCGTTCCCGCCGAACTGACGCTCGCCGACCATCTGGAGAGCCAGCTCGCGCTCGCCGTCACCGATCCGGTGCTGCGGCTGATCGGACACCACCTCATCGACCTGATCGACGAGGCCGGCTACCTCACTGCGGACCTTGGCGAGGTGGCCGAGCGGCTCGGCGCGCCGAGTGACGCGATGGACGCCGCCCTGGCACTTATCCACAGTTTCGATCCGCCGGGCATCGGTGCGCGCTCGCTCGCCGAGTGTCTCGCCATCCAGCTCAAGGAGCGCAACCGCTTTGATCCGGCCATGGCGGCGTTGCTCAACAATCTGGAATTACTGGCGAAACGCGATTTCGGCCACCTTCGGCGGCTGTGCGGCGTCGATGACGAGGACCTCGCCGAGATGGTCGGTGAGATCCGCCGCCTGAACCCCAAGCCCGGCCTCGCCTTCGGGTCCGGCCATGTGCAGCCGGTAGTGCCGGATGTCTTCGTGCGCGGCGCGCCGGACGGCTCCTGGCTGGTGGAGCTGAACTCCGACACCTTGCCGCGCGTGCTGGTCAACCAGGCCTATTATTCGCGCGTTTCCAAGACCGCGCGCAACGAGCGCGAGAAGGCGTTCCTGACCGACTGCATGCAGACCGCGACCTGGCTGACTCGCTCGCTCGACCAGCGCGCCCGCACGATTCTGAAGGTGGCGACCGAGATCACCCGCCAGCAGGATGCTTTCCTCACGCTCGGCGTGCAGCATCTGCGGCCCTTGAACCTGCGCATGGTGGCAGATGCCATCGGCATGCACGAATCCACCGTCTCGCGCGTGACATCGAACAAATACATGGCCACACCCCGCGGAATCTTCGAGATGAAGTATTTCTTCTCGTCCTCCATTGCCGCGGCTGATGGCGGCGCGGCGCATTCGGCCGAATCGGTGCGCTTTCGCATCAAGCAGATGATCGACGCCGAGAGCCCGGCCGACGTGCTCTCCGACGACACGCTGGTGCAGCGGCTGCGCGAGGCGGGCATCGACATCGCCCGCCGCACGGTGGCCAAATATCGGGAAGCCATGCGGATTCCCTCGTCGGTGCAGCGCCGCCGAGAGAAACTTGCAAGCCTCGCCGGGAGCTGATGGAGTATCAGCCGCCCGGTTGAGCAGCCTCTGGCAATGGCAACCTGCAGGTATTATAGGGCCGACTTTTTCGTGTCCGTTGACACATTCCCTCGCGGCTCCTACCTGTTTAAGGCGCCGGCCGGGCAAGTTGGGGGTTCGGGCGAGGCGCCGCATGAAAAGCCGGTGACGGCGGCAGGCGGCTTCGCCCAGATAAGGGACGAGTCACGATGCCGCTGCGCGTTTCGGGCAAGAATCTCGACGTCGGCGAGGCATTGCGGCAACGGGTTTCCGACCGTATTGCCGATGCCTTGGGCAAATATTTCGATGGCGGCTGGTCCGGTCACGTGACCGTCGCGCGGGAAGGCTCCGGATATCGTTCGGACTGTGCGCTCCATCTCGACAGCGGGACGGTGCTGCAGGCCCATGGCGATGCCCAGGATCCCTATTCCAGCGCGGACGCCGCGGTGGAGCGCATCGAGACACGGTTGCGCCGCCACCGGGAGCGCTTCAAACGCCATCCCGGCAGCAGCGCTGCCACGGGCGAGCGCCCGCCGAGCGGAGCCGAGATGGCGGCGCTGACGGTGCTGGCCGCGCCCGAGGAGCACGATGTGGACGGGTTCGACGGCTGGAGCCCCACGGTCGTCGCCGAGGCTACCACCAGCCTGCCGAGCCTCGCCGTGAGCGATGCGGTGCTTGAGCTCGATTTCACCGGCTCCTCGGTGCTGGTGTTCCGCCATGCCGGACATGGCCGCATCAATGTCGTCTATCGGCGCTCCGACGGCCATGTCGGCTGGGTCGATCCCCCGGCCGCTCGAGGGGACGACGTCAATTGAGCCGTCCCATGTTCAGCGGTGCCGTCGCCCCGGACCCTGAGTGGCCCGGTGGCGTCCACCATCCGCGCGGGCGCGAAGGCGCCGATCACCCGGTGAGCGCCCATGCCACTTAACGATATCTTGACCCCGGCGTCGGTCTTCCCTGCGCTGCGGGTCGGCAGCAAGAAGCAGGCGCTGCAGGAACTCTCTGCCCGCGCCGCCGAGCTTCTGAAACGCGACGAGCGCGAGATCTTCGAGACGCTGAACCAGCGCGAGAGGCTCGGCTCCACCGGCGTCGGGAACGGCATCGCCATTCCCCACGGCAAGCTTGCCAAGATGGACCGGCTGTTCGGCATCTTCGCGAGGCTCGACAAGCCGATCGATTTCGAGGCGCTGGACGGCGAGCCGGTGGACCTCATCTTCCTGCTGCTGGCGCCCGAGGCGGCCGGTGCCGACCACTTGAAGGCGCTCGCCCGCATCGCCCGCCTGCTGCGCGACCACGACGTCGCCAACAAGCTGCGCACCACGCGCGACCCTTCCGTGATCCACGCTATTTTGACCGGGGCCGCGGCGTCCAACGCGGCGTGAGATGATCTGGCCGTCATCCCGGAACGGCCGCAGGCCGTATCCGGGATCGCGTGGACATCCCGCACGTCACCTTCCAGCGATCCCGGATCGGCCGTTGGCTGTCCGGGATGACGCCCTGTGCATAGGGGTAGGAAGTGGAGCCCCGAGAGCGCCGCCCCTCAGCTAAGCCCGCGCTCCGCCAGCAGCCGCACCACTGCGGCGCGCAGCTCGGCTATGCCCTCGCCGTCGCGGCTCGAGGTCGGGAACACGATCGGGAACGCCGCCGGTCGGCGCGCCAGTGCCGCCTGCGTTTCCGCAATCCGCGTCGCCAGTTCGGGTTTCTTCAGCTGGTCGGCCTTGGTCAGCACGATGGCGTAGGACACCGCCGCCTTGTCGAGCCCGTCCAGCACGCCGAGATCGATCGGCTTCAGGCCATGGCGTGAATCGATCAGCACGAAGACGCGGGCGAGATTGGCCCGGCCGCGCAGATAGGCATGGACGGTCTGCGTCCAGGCGTCGACCTTCTCCTTCGGTGCCTTGGCGAAGCCGTAGCCCGGCATGTCGACGAGGGTGAGCTGCGGTCCGAGCCGGAAGAAGATCAGCTCCTGCGTCCGTCCCGGTGTCACCGAGGTGCGGGCGAGCGCCTTGCGGCCGGTGAGCGCATTCACGAGCGTGGACTTGCCGACATTGGAACGCCCGGCGAGCGCAATCTCGATGCCGGCCATTCCCGGCAGCACGTCGACGGTCGGCGCGGCGGCGATGAAGTTCCACTCGCCGGCGAACAGCTTGCGCCCGGCCTCGATCTCGTCCGGCGAAAACACGTCCGGCGAGGATTGCTCCCCGCCGGCGGCAGCCTGGTTCGTGGTGATGTCGCTGGTCATGTTTCCTTCGGCTTCTTGCGGCCGAAGAGTTCCAGCACATTGTCCCACAATTCCACCTTCACGCCGTTGCGGCGCATGATGATGGACTGCTGGAGCACCGAGAGCGTGTTGTTCCAGGCCCAGTAGATGACGAGGCCGGACGCGAACGAGCCGAGCATGAAGGTAAAGATCAGCGGCATCCAGTCGAAGATCATCTTTTGCGTCGGATCCGGCGGCGGCGGGTTCAGCTTCATCTGGGCCCACATCGTGATGCCCATGATGATCGGCCACACGCCGAGCAGCAGGAAATGGCCGATCACCGGGACCTGGCCGGGATCCCACGGGATCAGGCCGAACAGGTTGAAGATGGTGGTCGGATCAGGCGCCGAGAGATCGCGGATCCAGCCGAAGAACGGCGCGTGCCGCATTTCGATGGTGACGAACAGCGTCTTATAGAGCGCGAAGAAGACCGGGATCTGGATCAGGATGGGAAGACAGCCCGCGATCGGGTTGATCTTCTCCTTCTTGTAGATCTCCATCATCTCCTGCTGGAGCTTCACCCGGTCGTCGCCATAGCGCTCGCGCAGCGCCTGGATCTCCGGCTGCACCGCCTTCATCTTCGCCATCGAGGCGTAGCTCTTGTTGGCGAGCGGGAAGAAGACGCCCTTGATCAGCACGGTGACGATCAGGATGGCGACGCCGAAATTGCCGACGCCCTTGTAGATCCAGTCGATCAGCAGGAAGAGCGGCTTGGTGATG
>JAQSWY010000074.1 GCA_029266425.1 Xanthobacteraceae bacterium | reverse complement strand
CGCACGCACTCCCAAGAAAGCCAAATCATTTCAATGTTTTGATCGACGGAGGCGCACGCCGGATCAGCAACTGGGATCGACGATGGCCGCTGCGTCGCACCGATATCCGGGGCACCTCAAACAGTTTTGCGAACGAAAGGCGTCGCGGAACCGTTAAGCTCACCGGACCATCAGGCGGAGGCAGCGATGAGCAAGGTGACCTATGTGATTGTCGAGCACGATGGCGGCTGGGCCTACAAGGTCGGCGACGTGTTCTCGGAGACCTTCCCGTCCCATGAGGCGGCCTATGCCGCCGCCGATCGTGCTGCGCGAGAGCAGACCATCGCCGGCGAGACAACGCCGATCGAATATGAGGACAGGTCCGGCCAATGGCACGAGGAAACCGCGCGCGGCGACGACAGGCCGGAGACCGAAGTGGAAGGGTGAGAGCGGCTGCCCGCGTCGTCGCGTCAAGGCTGCCCAAGCCACACGCCGCAAGCCGTGGCCGTGTTCCGCGCCTCATTCCCTGGATGACAGCAGTCTACCCTCGTCTTCCGGCGACAGAGGCTCTCCGGCGTTGATCTCCTGGAGATAGCCGTCAAGGATGCCTTCGCCGCTCGCCGGCGTGTAGCCGTCATTCGGCGGCTTCGTGATCGCGGCCATGGTGCGCCACTTGCCGTCTAGGCGGCAGGCGACAGCCTCGGCCCGCGCCCGGCCCAGGGTCAGTACATAGTCCCGGCAAAGGGTACCGCTCGCAAGACGGTAGGTTGCGATCGGATCGAGCGTTCCGCCGGAGATGGAGCGCGATTCGCCGGATGCTGCCATTTGCAACACGGCAGCCACCTCCAGATCGTCGAGATGGCTGAAGGCGGTGCGCGCGGGCCCTGTATCTGACCACCCGCCAAGGAAATAGCCGACGCCGCAGGCGGCAATCGCGAGCGCCGCCGTCACCAATCCCGGGCGTTGCAGGCCCAGCCGCTCCCATGACGGGAACAGTCGCCAGCGCCATTTGGGCGACGTAGCATCGCGCTCATCGGACGAAGCGGGAATTGCGAGTGCCAGGCGGTCCGACGACGCCTCATGGACGTTGCTCATCACCGCCCGTGCGAAGCGACGGCTGCGAGTGAACGCAACCACTTCCTTGATAAGCGCAGGCTCGGTCGCCATTGCCTCCTCGACGGCAAGCGCGACGTCCTCGTCGAGCTCGCCGTCGGCATAGGCCATGAGTATCTCGTCACTGGGGTGCAGATGGACGTTCGTCATCCCCGCCTCCTCCCGTCCGACGCCTCGTCGGCAACGTCACCTGAGGTGTGCCCACATTCCTCGACAAGGCGCTTGCGCGCCCGCGCCAGCCGGCTCATCACCGTGCCGATCGGCACATTGAGGATCTCGGCGGCCTCCCGGTAGGATAAGTCGTCCACGCACACGAGCAGAAGAACTTCGCGCTGCTCCCACGGCAATGCCTCGATCCGCTCGGCGATCTGGCCGAACTCCACGCGGCCAATCGCGTGACGCTCACCATCGACCACGCAATCGCCCATCTCCGTGCTCTCGACCTCCGCCTGGACCCGCGCGCGCCGCACCCCGTCGATCCAGCAATTGCGGATGATGCGGAACAGCCAGGCGTCAAGGCGCGTACCCGGCGTCCACAAAGATGACTGGGCGAGGGCGCGCTCGCATGCGCTCTGCACGAGGTCGTCCGCAAGCGCGGACGACTGGCACAGCGCATAGGCATAACGACGGAGCCGAGGCACGAGCGCCGGTAGTTCGCTGCGGACCGATGGTAACATCTCAACTCCGCCGATAGGCAGTCGAATAACGAACGAGCCGATCCGTTTATTCCGGTCGACCTCGACGGGATCAAATCGCCGGCAGCGCGGTTATGTTCCAGGCGCCGTAACCGGGGCGCCGTTCAGCGCCAGACCTCACATGCGGCTTTTCTTGTATGTCCTGGTGGCGGCGGCCGTGATCGCCTTTGGCGTAGGCCTCCCCATTAAACTGACGCTCAAGGCCCATTCACTTTCCGCTGAACTCGGCTCCGCGGAGGCGAAAGGCGGCAACGGCAATGGCGGCGGTAACGCCCATGGTGGCGGCAACGGCAGCGGCGAAGCTGGCGGCCACGACAAAGCAACGGGAGAAAAGAAAGCCAAGGCCGATGCCGCGACAAAGGAAATCAATGGCGCGCTCCACGCCGACAATGTGGATTCGTGGCCGGCAACCGTGTTCGGGCCCTATTTCCGGGTACGGCTGGTCTCGCCGCAGGCCAACGCGAAGCGGCCACCTTCGCTCCGTCGCGGCGCTCCGCCGAGCCCCGCACGAAGCATAAGCGGCAAGGCGACACCCAACAGCGGGAATGCCTCGCGCAGGGAGCCAGGCGGGCGCACGCTTCCCGCCGCAATATCCCGGAAACCCGGACAGCCCAGCTGGATCGTTGCTGCCGGCCTGACGCCGTCCGAAATCGAGCGATTGTCGGCCAGGGGCTTCACAGTGACACGCACCACGACGGCGGCGCAGTCCATGGTGGTCAAGTTCCAACTCCCTGCCAGGATGAGCCTCAAGGCAGCCCGCCGGGCGGTTTCGAGGGTGAATGTACGGGCCGTGTCGGATGCCGACGCCTATTACTACACCGACGGAAGTTCCGCGGACTGCGCCAGCATCCCATGCGGTGCAGTGCAGGTTCAGTGGTCGGGGGACAGCTGCGGCGCGCCGCCGGTGATCGGGATGATCGACACCCGCATCGATACCGGCCATCAGGCGCTGGCCGGTCAGGCGATCGAGGTCGTCGAGACGGCAGGCACATCGCCGCGGTCCAGCGCCGATCATGGCACGGCGATCGCCGCCCTCCTCGCCGGCAGGCGCGAGAGCGATGATCCCGGCCTCCTGCCGAGTGCACAACTCGTCGCCGTCGACGCCTTCGCGATCGAAGACGGGGTGGAGCGCGCGGACGTGGTGCGTCCCGTCGACGCGCTCGAGGCGTTGTGGCACCGCGGCGTGCGCATCGTGAATCTGAGTTTCTCCGGGCCCCCCCAATGCCGTGCTCAAGCAGGCCATCGACAAGGCGTCGGCGCGAGGCATGGTCCTCGTCGCCGCCGCCGGGAACGGCGGCCCCGGAGCCGATCCCGCTTATCCCGCGGCTTATCCCGGGGTGATCGCGGTCACCGCCGTCGATCGCGAATCGCGGATCTATAGCCGTGCAACGCGCGGGGATTACATCGCCCTCGCCGCGCCCGGCGTCCGGCTTCGCACCGTCACTCCCCGGGGCGGCGACACGGCGCGCTCGGGAACATCGTTCGCGGTGCCTTATGTGAGGGCCGCCGCCGCCACCCTGCTCGCGCGCAATTCCGGATTGGACCACGCGGACATCATCCATCTTCTTTCGGTGGCGGCTCGCGATCTCGGAGCCCCGGGTCGCGATCCCGTCTATGGCTGGGGCCTATTGCAGACCGCAGGCATATGCGACTGGCCGCGAGCGGCGCCGATGCCGACCATTGCCGGGGACATGACGCCCGCACGACCGACGGCCGGCTCGATCCGGAAAGGCCTGGAATAGATCGCCGGCCTCGTTCGTTTTCCTAGTGACTCGCGGCGTGGAGCGTTTGCCGAGCGGCTTGCCCAAGCCGCGAGGGCGCTGGTTGTCGCGCAATAAATCCAACAATATCCACTGTTATCTTACCGCAACATGCAAGTTCTGCGGCTGCTTAGATTCGCGCCACAACGAAATGTAAAACTTATAATATGAAATGCGGAACTTTATACTCTGACAGCGTTGTACATCCGTTGTCACAGATGGAGTCAACGATGAAGAAATATCTTCTTGTAAGTGCGATTGCCTTATCCGGACTGTTTGTTCCGCTGACCGGTTTTGCCCAGGAGGGCGCGGTGCCGGGCGCTATCGGCGGTGCTGCAGCCGGCGCGGCTGTTGGAGGTCCGGTCGGCGCGGCAGTCGGCGGCGTTGCCGGAGCCGCAGCGGGCGCGATTGCGACGCCTCCCGACGAGGTGCGGACTTATGTGCTGCGCGAAGACGCGCCTTCCGTGCGGGTCGAGCGCGAAGTCGTGGTCGGGTCGGAACTGCCGGACACGGTCGTGATCCGTCCCGTGCCGAAATACGAGACCTACAGCTATGCGGTGGTGAACGACCGCCGCGTCATCGTCGAGGCCAAGACCCGCAAAGTCGTCCAGATCGTGGAATGACCGCCGCACAGTGCGAGGCCTCAAGCTAGCCTAAATCCATGGAGGATAAGATGCGGAAATTTCTACTCACGGGCAGCGCCGTTTTGCCGGCCATGCTGTTTGCCGGGACGCTAGCGGCGCAGAGCCCGTTGCCTCAGGAGCAGCAGCAACAGCAGCGCGGGGCGCCTTCGGAAACCCAGAAGAGCCCCGGCACCGGCAGCCGCACCGAGCAGCCGCAGGCGCCCGGCGGTGCCCAGCAGCGCATGCCAGATGCGAGCGGCGGCGAGCGGGCCCAGGGCAACCAGCCCGAGATGCCGCGCCAGCAGGGCAAGCCCGGCGACATGCCGTCCGGCAAGCAGGATGCGCAGCGCAAACAGGAAGAGGCGCCAAACCGTGACGCGCAGCGCAAGCAGGAGGAAACCTCCCCGAACCGCGACGCGCAGCGCAAGCAGGAAGAAACCTCGCCTACCCGCGACGCCCAGCGTCCGTCCACTGACAGCACGCAGGACGCGCAGAGGAAGGAGGGCGGCACCTCGACCGAGCAGCGCACCGGCGGCAAGGAAAGCACCGACGTCGAGACCACCGGCAGCGTCGATATCAGTGCCGAGAAGCGCACCACCATTCGCGAGACCATCACCCGCGAGCGCGTCGCTCCGATCCGCGACGTGAACTTCTCGGTGAGCGTCGGCATCGAAGTGCCGCGCACGATCGAGCTTCGCCCGCTACCGGCCCGCGTCGTCGAGATCGTTCCGCAGTATCGGCGCTACCGGTACTTCGTGCTGGCCGACGGACGCATCGTCATCGTCGAGCCGTCGTCCTACAAGATCGTCTACATCATCACGGCGTGATGATGCATTCAGTCGCCTCCGGCTGATGCCGGGGGCGGCCGCACCGCCCGGCAGCGTCATTGTCCATGCGCCGGGCGGTGCCCGCCATTTCGCTGAACCCCGTCCCACCGAGAGCATTCCCCGATTGTCAGCCGGCGGCTTCACATCGCGATACGCGTTCCGCCACTCCGCCACACCCGTGCGGGCACACGGACGGAACAGATCAGCGTCAGCCCCGTTCCGATAGAATAGGCATTGTACCAGCAGCGATCCGCGAGGCGCTCATGCTGGACGTTACCGATTTCGAACGCGCGCGAAGCCATATGGTCGAGATGCAGATCGCGCGCCGGGGCATAAGCGACCGCCGGCTGCTCGAATCGTTGCGCGAGGTGCCGCGCGAAGCCTTCGTCGAGGAAGGCTTCGAGGAGTTCGCCTATGAGGATAGCGCGCTCCCCATCAGCGAAGAGCAGACCATCTCACAGCCCTATATCGTCGCCCGCATGATCGAGGCCGCCGGCGTGAAGCCGCTGGATCGTGTGCTGGAGGTCGGCGCGGGCTCGGGCTATGCGGCGGCGGTGCTGGGCCGCATGGCGGGACGAGTCTATGCAATCGAACGCCATGCCTCGCTCGCCGCCTCGGCCAGCGACCGGCTCGATCGCCTGGGCTACGACAATGTGGTCGTCCGCGCCGGCGACGGCACGCAGGGCTGGCCGGAATATGCCCCGTTCGATGCGATCGTCGTCTCCGCCGGCGGGCCGCGCATACCGGACGCGCTGAAGCAGCAATTGGCGATCGGCGGCAAGCTGGTCATCCCGGTCGGCCGCGGGCGGGCGAGCCAGTCGCTGGTGAGGGTGACGCGCACCGGCGAAACCGATTTCGAGGAGGAGGCGCTCGAGCAGGTGTGTTTCGTGCCGCTGATCGGCGAGCATGGCTGGCAGGACGATGGGGAGATCGTGTTCGAGCCAGCCCCCTGGTCCGACGCCGAGATCGCCGGATTGATCGGCCGTTGCGCCGAGCCGCTGCCCGCTTTCGACGATGCCGGATTCGGGGCGCTGTTCGACCGCTTCGCCGACGCCAAGGTCGTGCTGCTCGGCGAAGCCACGCACGGCACCACGGAATTCTACCAGGCGCGCGCCGCGATCACGCGCCACCTGATCGAGAAGCATGGATTCACGATTGTCGCCGTGGAAGCCGACTGGCCCGACGCCGCCGCCGTCGACCGCCATGTGCGCCACCGCGGCCCCGGCGCGGGCGGGAACGAGCCGCCCTTCGGGC
>JAQSWY010000017.1 GCA_029266425.1 Xanthobacteraceae bacterium | reverse complement strand
CGCGGCGCGGGTGGCGTTCAGGGCGTCGTCGACGCGGTCCTTCTTCTCCTTCACCTCGACCTCGGTCGCGCCGCCGACGCGGATCACCGCGACGCCGCCCGCGAGCTTGGCGAGACGCTCCTGCAGCTTCTCACGGTCGTAGTCCGAGGTAGTCTCCTCGATCTGCGCCTTGATCTGCGCGACGCGGCCCTCGATGTCCTTCTTCTTGCCGGCACCATCGACGATGGTGGTCTTTTCCTTCTCGATGATCACCTTCTTGGCGCGGCCGAGCATGGCGAGATTGACGCTCTCCAGCTTGATGCCGAGCTCTTCGGAGATGACCTGGCCGCCGGTGAGGATGGCGATGTCTTCCAGCATGGCCTTGCGGCGATCGCCGAAGCCCGGGGCCTTCACCGCCGCAACCTTCAGGCCGCCGCGCAGCTTGTTGACGACGAGCGTGGCCAGAGCCTCGCCCTCGACGTCTTCCGCCACGATGACGAGCGGCTTGCCGGACTGCACGATCTGCTCGAGGACCGGCAGGATCGCCTGGAGGCCGGAGAGCTTCTTGTCGAAGATCAGCAGGAAAGCGTCTTCGAGATCGGCGACCATCTTCTCGGCATTGGTGATGAAGTACGGCGAGAGATAGCCACGGTCGAACTGCATGCCCTCGACCACTTCGAGCTCGGTCTCGGCGGTCTTGGCTTCCTCGACCGTGATGACACCCTCATTGCCGACCTTCTGCATCGCGCCGGCGATCATCTGGCCGATCGAGGCGTCGCCATTGGCGGAAATGGTGCCGACCTGGGCAACCTCGTCGGTGTTCTTCACCTTCTTGGCGCGCTTGGAAATGTCCTTGATCGCCTCGGCGACGGCGAGGTCGATGCCGCGCTTCAGGTCCATCGGGTTCATGCCGGCGGCGACGGACTTGGCGCCTTCCTTCACGATGGCCTGGGCCAGCACGGTGGCGGTGGTGGTGCCGTCGCCGGCGGTGTCGTTGGTCTTGGAGGCGACTTCACGCACCAGCTGGGCGCCGAGGTTCTCGAAGCGGTCCTCGAGTTCGATCTCCTTGGCGACGGTGACGCCGTCCTTGGTGATGCGCGGGGCGCCGAAGCTCTTCTCGATGACGACGTTGCGGCCCTTCGGGCCCAGCGTCACCTTCACCGCATTGGCGAGGATGTCGACGCCGCGGAGCATCTTGTCGCGGGCATCAGCAGCGAATTTTACTTCTTTGGCAGCCATGTGGCCTACTCCTTGTCGGTTTGCCCCCGGTGCCGCCTGTTGCCGCCAAGACTTGGGCTCGCGGGATAAATCCCGCGCGGCAGGCACCGGTTCGATATTGGGGAAGGCGCAGCGTCAGCCGACGATGCCCATGACGTCGGATTCCTTCATGATGAGGAGATCCTGGCCATCGATCTTCACTTCGGTGCCCGACCACTTGCCGAACAGCACCTTGTCGCCGGCCTTGACGTCCAGCGCGACGAGCTTGCCGGCCTCGTCGCGGGCGCCGGAGCCGACGGCGAGCACTTCGCCCTGAGAGGGCTTTTCCTTGGCGGTGTCGGGGATGATGATGCCGCCCGCGGTCTTCTCTTCGGCATCGAGGCGCTTCACCACGATGCGGTCATGCAGGGGACGGAATTTCAGCTTGGCCATAGGTGTTCCTCTGGGTCTTCCTGTCGCGCCGCCTCGGCGCTCCGTGGGACAGGCGTTCTGGCACTCGCACTGCGGGAGTGCCAGAGCCGAGGCCGAGATAGGCAGAGCGCCAAGAGGTGTCAAGCGGCGTCGCGCACGCACGGGCGAATCAATTCGCGGGCGCCGGCGATACCCGGAACGAGAAACGCCCGGCCCGTGCGAACGGGCCGGGCGTGAACCCCGGAACAGTCGTGAAGACGGCTCAGGCCACCTTCTTGAAGTTCCTCTCGACCGAGGCCTTGATCGGGCCGGCGGTGTCGGTCGCCACCTTCTGGGCGATCACCGAAAGCTCCTTGGCCTGGCCGGAGAGCACGTCGAACTGCTTGCGCATGTGGCTGGTGGAGAGCTCGACCGCCTCGGATACGCTCCTGGTGGAGATCAGCGCACCGAAATAGTCGAACGCCGCGTTCACGTTGGTGCGGAGCGACTCCAGCGCGACCGTGTTGTACTCGGCAACGCCCTTGGAAGCGGTGGCGTAGGTGTCCTCGATGAGGTCGGAGGTCTCTTCGGCGGTCGACTTCATCTTCTCATAGGCATCGCGTGCGTTCTGCACGCTCTTCTCGGCCATCTCGCGCACGACGGCGGGCACTTCCAGCGACGGCACCTCGAGCTTCGGCATCTCGAACTTCGGCGCCTCGAACTTCGGCGCTTCGAACTTGGACGCTTGGGCGCTCGGCAATTCGGACTTGGCAGACTCGAAAGCGGCAGCAGCAGCCTTGGCGGCCTTCTTGGCAGGGGTGGGGGTCGTGGTGGCCTCGGCCATGGGGGGTAACCTCCTGTTCGCGGGGCATGGGAACGATCGAGAGACCTGACTGCTTCCGCGGCACGACGGTCAGATCCTGTTCAACAATGCGGCAGCGACGGCGTTTCATATGGCTGACCGCTTACGGTGACGCATAGCATCATTTGTGCACCGCAACAAGATGCTGCAATGCACAATGAGCGTCGCCGACGCGGCTTTTTCAATTCAAGCTATGGGAGCAGCTTGCAATGCAGCATGATTTCACTGCACGGCACTATGAGCAAGGTTATTTTTGCGAATGCTCAGACTTTCGCCCGTCCGGCCTTCGCAGTTGCACGCGGCACCTCGGTGCCCTTGGCGAGCGCCGCTCCACCGGCGCCGATCGCCTTCGCCTGCTCAGAAAAGCGGCGGGTCTGTTCCACCGCGAAGTCGGAATGCAGCTTCACCCACTCGTCGAGGGTACGCGCCTTGGCCAGCCGGGCGGCGAAATCGAAGCTGGCCGAAACATTGGCTTCGGCAAAGCCGATGGCCTTGCGGCTCAAATCACGCACGCCGCCCTGGGCGGTGTCGACCCGGTGCTCGGTCTCGTCGATGGCCCGGTGCGCCGCGCCGATCAGGTTGTCGAGCGCCTTGCGGGCCTGTTCGATACTGCTCTCCGCAAAGTTGCGCAGCTCGCCGGGAATTTCGAGGTTCGGTCGCTCAGCCATTGGTCGCCTCCTCCATCGCCACAGCCACGGCGTGCAATTAACTCGTCGCGCACGTCTACAACTAAAGTATAATAAGACTCACAAAAGGCAATGGGATTTCTGCGTTACGACGCGAATTCCTTCCGTCTGGGCAGCGCCCCATCGGAAGGCTAGGAAATTACTCCCGATCCAGGACGCCAGGCATGATCTTTTCGCAAAAGTCATTCAACTCTTGCGAAACGTGCGTTGGTCGCGAGCGGTTAACCCGTTGCAGCGATGATGGCCTCAGGAGGCGACGCGTGCATGGCGTACGCGTGCCACCGCAATTATTGTCGGGAGCGTGCTTCCGCCACAGTGTGACGACACAACCGAGACCTTATGAGCGCGCCGACCGACGACCCCATGAATGCCCTCTCGCCCGAGGAGACGCTTCGCGCGCTCGCGCGCCCGGTGCTGGAGAGCGGCGGGCCGGCGCTTCTGGTGCGCGAGGATGGCAGCGTCGTCGCCGCCAACGCGGCCGCCCGGCTCGGCGCCGGGACCCGGCTGCCGCTCGATCTCGCCAACCGTGTCGCCCGCATCGCGGCGACGCTGCGCGCCGACCGTCCGCCCCGGCTCGAGCGCCTGCGTCTGCCGGGCCAGATGGTCGCGGGGCTCGTCGGCTGCTCTCTCCTCAGCGTGCCCGGCGCCCGTGCCGTGCTGATCGCCCCGCTCGGCGCGCCGCCGCTCGCGGAGCTGCCCGTCGCTCGGGGCCAGTCCCGAGACGCTGCTGAGCCAGGGGGCCACCCGCACCCGGTTGAAGTCGGGAAGGCCGGGTTGATCCCGGACACGACCCCGGAACCGGCCATGAGCGCGGAGGAGACCGCTTCAACTCCGCCGAGCGAAGCTCCGGCACCTCGGGAAGCCGTCCCCGAAGTGCCTGCGGCGCATCCTCAAGCCGAAGTGCCCGCGCCCGAACCGGCAGCGGTTGCTCCGGCATCGACCGCCGGCCGCGCGCGCTGGTTCTGGCAGACGGACCGCGATGGCCGCTTCCGCGCCGTCGATCCGCGTCTGGCGGCAGCGCTCGGGCGGGACGCCGACGATCTGGATGGCAGCGACTGGACGGCGCTCGGCGCGCCCGCGGCGCATCAGGCGGCGGTCTCCGGTGCCACTTTCAGCCGGATGAGCCTGCGCCTCGCGACGCTCGCCGGCGATCCGCTGTGCCTTGAGATCGGCGGTGTGCCGACGCGCGGCGAGGGCATGCGCGGCTTCGCGCTGGCGCAGGAGCAGGTGGCGGAGGCGGGAACGGAAGATCCGGTAGCAAGCCCGAACGCCGTACAGCCGGCGACGCCGAACTCCGAGCACGCGGCCGAGACCGTGACGGCGGCAGAGCCGGATGCGCTGGCCGAGGGAACCGAAGATCCCCAGTCGAGCGTCATCCCCGGCCTTGTGCCGGGGATCTCGATTTCTGACAGCGCATCGGAGGCCGAGATGGCCGGGACAAGCCCGGCCATGACGGTGGTGGGGGAGCATACGGAACTCTCGACCCGGCCCGAGCCGACCTCCGAATCGGAAGCGTCGACCGCGCCCGAGTCTTCGGCACCCGCAGAACAACCCTCAGCCCCCACCCCTCCCCCCGCAACCGAGCAGCCGCCGGTGCGGGTGGTGTTGAGCATCGTCCCCTCCTCGCCCAATGTCGTGCCGCTGCGTGCCGGGTCGGACGGCTCGGGGGATGCGGCGCGCGCGTCCTGGGCCGGGCTCAGCGCCGGCGAGCGCAATGCCTTCCGCGAGATTGCCCGCGCGCTCGGTGCACGGCTCGAGGGCGTCGACGACATCACCTTCCCGGAACCGCCGGCTCCGCCCGCCGCGGCAACGCCCCAGCCCACCGAACCGGCGCCCGTCGTGCCGCTGAGGCCGACCGAAGCCGCGCCGCCGGTCACCGATATCTCGCGGCCCGAGCCCGACCTCGCGCCCGAGGCCGAACGGCCCGAGCCGACGGCGTCGGAACTGCTCGACGCGGCGCTGCCGCTGGCACCAGAGGCCGAGGGTTTCCGCCGGCTGCTGAGCGAGGCGGAGCGGCCGATCCTCGATCGGCTGCCGCTCGGCGTCGTGGTCTATCGCGGCGACCAATTGCTCTATGCCAACCGTGCCTTGCTCGACTGGAGCGGCCATCCGGACGCCGCCGCGCTCGAAGCGGCCGGCGGCCTTGCGGGGCTGTTCGGCGAGGCCGGCGCCTCGGATGAGGCGGACGGCGCCCGCGCCCTCACCATGGTCAAGGCCGGCGGCGAACACATCCCAGTCGAGGCACGGCTGATGTCGGCGCCGTGGGACGGCGGCACGGCGATGCTCTATGTGCTGCGGCGCGCCGGTTCCGGCTTCGATGACCGCATGCGCGGCGCCGAACTCGCCTTGCGCGAGGCCGAGGCCACCGCGCGCGAGCTGCGCGCCATTCTCGACACCGCCACCGACGGCGTGGTGCTGATCGACAAGGACGGCATCATCCTCAGCATGAACCGCTCCGCGGAGGCGCTGTTCGGCTTCGAGTCCGGCGAGATCCAGGGCGAGAGCTTCACGCTGCTGTTCGCCCCGGAGAGCCGTCGCGCCGCGGTCGACTATCTCGACGGCCTCGCCTCCAACGGCGTCGCCAGCGTGCTCAATGACGGGCGCGAGGTGATCGGCCGGGTGCGCGAGGGCGGGCTGATCCCGCTGTTCATGACAGTCGGGCGGGTCGGCGAGGAGGCCGGCAAGTTCTGCGCGGTGCTGCGCGACATCACCCAATGGAAGCGCGCCGAGGAAGAACTGACCGAGGCCAAGCGCCTCGCCGAGCGGGCGAACCTCGCCAAATCGGATTTCCTCGCCAAGATCAGCCACGAGATCCGCACTCCGCTCAACGCCATCATCGGCTTCTCGGAAGTGATGATGGAGGAGCGCTTCGGGCCGATCGAGAATGAGCGCTATCGCGACTATCTGCGCGACATTCATGCCTCCGGCGGGCACCTGATCTCGCTCATCAACGACCTGCTCGATCTTTCCAAGATCGAGGCCGGCAAGCTCGACCTCGCCTTCACCAGCGTCGCGCTCAACGAGATCGTGCAGCAATGCATGGCGATCATGCAGCCGCAGGCCAATCGGGAGCGCATCATCATCCGCTCCTCGCTGGCCGCCGACCTGCCGCCGGTGGTAGCGGACGCGCGCTCGATGCGGCAGATCGTTTTGAACCTCGTCTCCAATTCGATCAAGTTCAGCCGGCCGGGCGGGCAGGTCATCCTCTCCACCGCGCTGACCGAGAGCGGCGAAGTGGTGCTCAGGGTGCGCGACACCGGGATCGGCATGTCGGAGAGCGATATCGCCACCGCGATGGAGCCGTTCCGCCAGCTCGCCACCTCGGGCCGCTCGGGTTCCGGCGGCACCGGGCTCGGCCTGCCGCTGACCAAGGCGCTGGCCGAGGCCAACCGCGCCAGCTTCGCGATCCGCAGCGCCCTCGATACCGGGACGCTGGTTGAGATTACCTTCCCCTCGACGCGGGTGCTGGCGGAGTGAGGCCTCGCTTTGCGTGAGCATCCTTCGAGGCTCGCTAGGGCTCGCACCTCAGGATGAGGTTCATCTACGATAAAAAGCGACGTCATCCTGAGGTGCCCGGCAAAGCCGGGCCTCGAAGGAGGTTGAAGCAGTGGGAGCTTAGAGCCTCAAGGTGCCGGGGTGACGACACCGATCGCCTCGGTGCCGAGCAGCGGGCGGGCGGCGCCGGAGCGGCGGATCAGCGCCTGCGGATCGGGTAGCAGGAACGGGCTGTCCCACGGGCCCTGGGCAACGAAGGGCAGCTCAAAGACGGCAGGCGACGCGACGCCGACAACCGCCGCTGTCGGCACCAGGCTCGCCGTGCCCTTCAAATCGAGATCGCGCCGGCCGATGGAGATGTCGCCGCCGACTGCGATGCGCACGTCCGTGCTCTCCACGGTGAGCGCATCGATATGGGCGACGCCTTCGGCCACCGTCGCCTTGCCCTCGAGCATGTCGAACGGCGTGCGCCCGCCGCGCAGGCTGCCGGCGCCGGCGCCGGAAAGCGGGCGGCTCTCCAGCCGGCCGAGCACGCGGGCGACATCGATGCCGAGAATGGCGCCTGGCGCCGCATTGAGCGTCAGCGCGCCGGAGAGCTTGCCGGCGATCTCGGAAACGCTCACGCCAGTGCCGCCAAGCGCAACGTGGAAGGTGCCGGTGCCCTGCAGCCGCTCGAGCTGGAACAGATCGCCGAGCGATGCCTCGAGATCGACATCGGTGCCGGCGAGTTCGACGCGGACTTCGGCGCCGGTCGGCACGGCGGCGATATTGGCGGACGCGCGGAAGGTGCCGTTCCAGGCCTCCGCCTCGCCGACGGTGAGGGCGAGGCGCCCGCCCCTCAGCAGTGCGCTGGCGGCGACGCCGTCGATCGATGAATCCCCGGCCCGCACCTCGCCGGCGGAGAGCCGCAAATCGAGGTCCAGGGTCTTGAGCATGGCGAGATCGATCGGCGTGCGGCTCCATTCGCGCCCGTCCGGGCCGGAGATGGCAAGGCGCCCATAGGGTGACAGATCGAGCGTGCCGGAGGCGAAGCTGCCCTGCACCGCGATGCGGCCGAGCTCGCGACGCACGGTGAAGCCGCCCTCGCTGCGATTGCCGTCGAGCTCGATGCGCGCATCGCCGACGACGGCGCTGCCGGGCTCCAGCAGGGTGTGCGCCTGCAGCGAGAACGGGCCGAAGCCCCCTTGCGTCGGCGCCTCGATATCGAGCCAGCTCAAGAGATCGCGCAGCCTGGCCGAGGAGATGTTGACGTCGCCTTCCGCTACCGGCGCGCCGGCGAATTTGGCGGTGCCGTCGAACTTGAGGTCAAAGGGCGTACCGGACACCGAGAGCCGGGCGCGGCCGGCCTGGCCCTGCGCCAGCGCGGCAAGCTCGCTCAAGCGCAGCTTGCCGTCGAGGTGCTCGCCCCGCCAGTCGGCGCTGCCCTCGACCCGCAGATTGCGCCCGCCGCGCCAGGAAATGTCGCCATCGACCTGCCGCAGCAAGGTCTCGACCGCCTCGCCCTGTCCGACCAGCAACCGCCCGCCGCTCACCCGCAACTTCGCCCGGCGACTGTCGGTACCGAGCTGAAGGACCAGCGCACCGAGCGGCGAGGCGTCGGGAAAGGCACCGTCGGCAATCGCCAGCTCCGGCTGGTCGAGATCGATGCGCTCGGGCCGGATCTGCCCGGTGAGCAACGGCATGATGTCGAGCAGGATACGTGCCTGCGGCACGGTGAGGGTAGCGAGCGTGGGGTTGCCGAGCGACAGCCGCTCGATCTCGATCGCCGGCCAGGGCAGCACGACGAAGGCGACCTTGCCGTCGATACGCGGCGCGACACCGGCGACTTCGCCGAGCGCTGCCAATGCCTCCGTCCGCAGCCGAGCCTCCGACGCCAGCTTTGGCGCCGCTACTGCGGCGCCGAGTACCAGCAGGAGAGGCAGCAGAAGGAGTGGAACAAGTCGCTTCATGTAGCTCGATTCGGGTGCATGAGCGGAACGGCGCAGCGCATGGTGAACACGCCCACGGAGCAAGGCTCCGCCGATCCGGCCTGCCGCGGCGGCGCAGAGGTGGCCGCTTGAGGCGCGTGCACCATCATTTTCCACTGTGTCTGTTTGATGGCCTGACAGGATGCGGTGCGGCCGCTATGAATTCGTCCACACATGAGGTTCATTCCGGGCGCTGAAAGACCCGGTGGGAAGCTGGAGGAATACATGGTTGCGGACAGCGAGTTGCCGCTTTGGACGCCGAGCCCGGAGCGGGTCGCCCGCAGCGCGATTACGGCCCTCATTGCCGATGTGAACCGGCAATACAACACCAACCTCGCCAGCTATCGCGACCTGCACGGCTGGTCGGTCACCGAACCCGGTGCTTTCTGGAGCGAGGTGTGGCGCTTCGGTGACGTTATCGGCGATCAGGGCAGCATCCGGCTCAGCGACGGCGACAAGATGCCGGGCGCCGATTTCTTTCCCGAGGCCCGGCTGAACTATGCCGAGAACCTGCTGCGGCCGCGCCCCGCCGACAGCCTCGCTCTGGTGTTCCGCGGTGAGGACAAGGTGGAGCGGCACGTCACCTATGGTGAGCTCTCCGCGCTGGTCTCTCGCCTCCAGCAGGGCTTGCGGGCGCTTGGCGTCGGCGCAGGCGACCGCGTCGCCGCCACCATGCCGAACATGCCGGAGACCATCGCCATCATGCTGGCGGCGACCTCCATCGGCGCCGTGTTCTCCTCCTGCTCGCCGGACTTCGGCGAGCGCGGCATTCTCGACCGCTTCGGCCAGATCGAGCCCAAGGTCTATTTCGCCTGCGACGGCTATTGGTATGCCGGCAAACGCGTCTCCATCGCCGACAAGCTGCGCGCGGTGGTGCCGCAGATGGCGAGCGTCAGGCGCACCGTCGTGGTGCCGTATCTCGGCGACGCCGCGGACGTCGCGGCGGGCCTGCCGAACGGCGTCGATCTCGACGGCTTCATCGCGCCGTATGAGGCCGGCGCCGTGGAGTATGAGCGCCTCCCGTTCAACCACCCGGCCTTCATCCTGTTCTCGTCCGGCACCACCGGCGTGCCGAAATGCATCGTCCATGGCGCCGGCGGCACGCTGCTCCAGCACATCAAGGAGCACCGGCTGCAATGCGACCTGCACCCGGGCGACCGGGTGTTCTACTTCACCACCTGCGGCTGGATGATGTGGAACTGGCTGGTCACCGGCCTTGCTAGCGAATTGACGCTCTGCCTGTTCGACGGCTCGCCCTTCTCGCCCACCCCGGAAGTGCTGTTCGACTATGCGCAGGCGGAAGGCTTCGCACTGTTCGGCACCTCGGCGAAATATATCGACTCGCTGCGCAAGGAAGGCGTGCGGCCCGGCGAGACGCATGACCTTTCCAGGCTGCGGGCGCTGACCTCGACCGGCTCGCCCTTGGCGCCGGAGAGCTTCGCCTATGTCTATGGGGCGATCAAAGAAGACCTGCACCTCGCCTCGATTTCGGGGGGCACCGACATCGTCTCCTGCTTCGTGCTCGGCGATCCGACGGCGCCGGTCTACAAGGGCGAGATCCAGGCGGCCGGGCTCGGCATGGCGATGGATGTGTGGTCCGACGATGGCCGGCCGGTGCGCGGCGAGCGCGGCGAACTGGTCTGCACCCGCCCCTTCCCGTCCATGCCGGTGATGTTCTGGAACGACCCCGAGGGGGCGAAATATCACGCCGCCTATTTCGAGCGCTTCCCGAATGTGTGGTGCCATGGCGATTTCGCCGAATGGACGCGGCACGGCGGCATCATCATCCATGGCCGCTCGGATGCCACGCTGAATCCGCAGGGCGTGCGCATCGGCACCGCGGAGATCTATGCCCAGGCCGAGCAGGTGCCGGAGATCGTCGAATCCATCGCCATCGGCCAGGAGTGGGACAATGACGTGCGGGTGGTGCTGTTCGTCCGTCTCAAGGAAGGCATCCAGCTGGACGCCGACCTCGAGAAGCGCATTCGCACCCAGATCCGCCTCGGCGCCAGCCCGCGCCATGTGCCGGCGAAGATCGTCCAGGTGAGCGACATTCCACGCACTCGCTCGGGCAAGATCACCGAGCTCGCGGTTCGCGACGTGGTGCATGGGCGACCGGTGAAGAACACCGAGGCGCTCGCCAATCCGGAAGCCCTCGAGCTCTATCGCGAACTGCCCGAGCTCGCCTCCTGATGTGATGCGGGGCGGCTCAGCCGCGCCAACAGGCTCACCGGCAGAAGCCCGATCAGGACGATGAGAAGGGCGGCGAGCGCGCCGTCCTCATAGGTGCCGCGCGCCGCCTCGCCATAGACATGGGTGGCGAGGGTCTCGACATTCAGCGGACGCAGCATCAGGGTTGCCGGCAGTTCCTTCATGCAGTCGACGAACACCAGCAGCGCGGCGCCGCCGAGCGCCGGGCGCAGCAGCGGCAGATGGATGCGCCGCGCCACCCCGCCGGCGCTCTCGCCCAGGCTGCGCGCCGCCATGTCGAGCGAGTCGCCGAGCCTTGCATAGCCGGCTTCCAAGCCGCCAATGGGGATGGCAAGGAAGCGTATGGCATAGGCGATGACGAGTGCCGCGCCGGAACCGGAGAGCAGCAGGCCGCTGGCGTGCCCGGAGAGGAACTGCACGAGCGACGCGATCATATTGTCGAATGCCGCGAGCGGCACCAGCAGGCCGACCGCCAGCACCGTGCCGGGCACGGCATAGCCGAACGCGGCGATACGGGCGACGGTGCGAGAGAGGCCGAGCCGCACCGCCATCGCGACGATGAGCCCGCAGCCGAGCGCCAGCGCCGTGCCGAGCGCCGCGAACAGCGCGGTGTTGAGCGCCTCGGTCGCCAGCGTCGGCGAGATTCCGCTGAATCGCCAGCGTTGCAGCGCCGTGTAGGCGAGATGGCCGGCCGGCAGCAGGAAGCCGAGCGTCACCGGGGCGAGGCAGCCGAGAAACGCGGCCGCGGCTCCCCCGCCCGAAAGCTCGCGGCGGATCGGCGGGCGCGCGCGGGCGCCGACATTGTCGAGCTTCAAGTGCCGCCGGCCCCAGCGCTCGATGAGCACCAGCGCCAGCACGAGAACGAGCACGGCAAGCGCGATCTGCGCGGCGCCGGGCAGGCTGGAGCGGTTCAGCCAGGTCGAGTAGATCGACAGCGTGAGGGTCTGCACGCCGAGGAATTCGGAGGCGCCGACATCGTTCATCGTCTCCATCAAGGCGAGCGTCACGCCGACGGCGATGGCGGGCCGCGCCAGCGGCAGCGCGATGCGGGCGAAGCTCTCCCAGGCTCCGGCGCCGAGCGTGCGCGCGGCATCGAGCGCGGAGGCGGTCTGCATCAGGAACGCGGCGCGGGCGGTGATGTAGACATAAGGGTAGAGCACGAGGCCGAGCAGCAGCACGCAGCCCCAGAGCGAGCGCACCTCTGGCAGCGGCAGGTCGCGTGGATTGTCCATGCCGAGCACCGCGCGGATCGCACTTGGGATCGGTCCGAGCGGATGGACGGCGTCGAGATAGACATAGGCCTGGATATAGGTCGGCACCGCGAGCGGCAGCAGCAGCGCCCATTCGAACAGGCCGCGGCCGGGAAAGCGGCACACCGCGATGAGCCAGGCGGTGCCGGTGCCGATCACGGTGACGATCACCCCGACGCCGGCGACCAGCAGCGCAGTCTCGGTGAGCGCATGGGGCAACACGTTGGCGACGAGGTGCGGCCAGAGATCGCCGCTGCCCTCCTCGGCGATGAGCGCCAGGGCAAGGATCGGCGCCAGCACGACGGCGGCGATGACGAGCGCGGCGAGCGGAAGTGCGCGGGAATCTTGCGCGCTGTGGCGGTTCAGGTGAAAGGCCGTCACGGCACCTTCGCCCGGACAGAACATCCCCAATCAGCCGTCATGGCCGGGCTTGTCCCGGCCATCTCGATTCCCGATGCGCAGCGAGTAATCGAGATCCCCGGCACAAGGCCGGGGATGACGGTCTTCCATGGACAACTCATCGTCGCGGAACGGAGCCCGCAATCTCAATTATCGAACCCGACCTTGTCGGCGAGGTCAGCCGCGGCCTTGCGGGCCTTCGCGACGGCGACGAGGTCGACATTGTCCACCTTCAAGGGACCGAAGGTGGCGATGATCGGATCGACCGGGGCTTCCGGCACCACCGGGTATTCGAAATTGCCCCGGGAATACAGGTCCTGGGCCTCGGGCGAGACCAGATATTCGAGCAGCTTCACCGCATTGGCCTTGTTCGGCGCGTTCTTCGCCACCGAGGCGCCGGAGATGTTCACATGGGTGCCGCCGCCCTGGAAGGTCGGCAGCACGACATTGATCGACTCCGCCCACTTCTCCTGCTCGGGACCGCCCTTACCGGAGCGCATCAGCCCGACATAATAGGAATTGCCGACGCCGAGATCGCAGATGCCGCCGAGGATGTCGCGGGCATTCTCGCGGTCGCCGCCGGCCGGCTTGCGGGCGAGATTGGCCTTCACGCCCTTCAGCCATTCCTCGGCCTTCGCCTCGCCGTGGTGGACGATATAGGCGGCGATCAGGGCGGTGTTGTAGGGGTGCTTGCCGGAGCGGATGCAGAGCTTGCCCTTCCACTTGGGGTCGGCGAGCCCTTCATAGGTGAGCGCAGTGTCCTTGACCCGGTCCTTGGAGACATAAGCGAGGCGGGCGCGGGTGGAGAGCGCGAACCACGAGCCATCCGCAGCACGCAGATTGGCCGGGATCGCCTTGCTCAGCACGTCGGACTTCACCGGCTGGGTGATGCCCTGATCGACGACATCCAGGAGGTTGCCGACATCGACCGTCATCAGCAGGTCGGCCGGCGAGGCGGTGCCTTCGGTCTTCACCCGCTCGGCGAGACCCTTCTCGACGAAGACGGTGTTGACCTTGATGCCGGTCGCCTTGGTGAAGCCTTCGAACAGCGGCTTGGCGAGGCCAGGCTCGCGCGTCGTATAGATATTGACCACCTCTTCCGCCTGGGCAGCCAGCGGGGCCAGGCCGATACTGGCGGCGGCGACTAGGCCGGCGGCGAGCACGGTGCTCCGGACGGGAGAGAAGCGGATCATCTCGAAATCTCCTGCATTGGCGCCGGCCACGTCGTGTTGCCGACGGGCTCGCGGCGGCTTCAAGCACAGGTTTGGGCTAGTGGCTGCGTTACCATGCGTCAATAAAAAGCTTCGTTAGGGCAATATTTTGGAGTTCTTCTAATTAAGAACTATTGGCCGATGAATGCTCATCGCGGAGCGACCAAACAAAAAGGCCGGCCTCCCGGCCGGCCCTTCGATCCGCGATCGGAGCAAGGCTCAGTCTTCCAGCTCGCCGATATGGTGCTGGGCGTAGAGCTGCACGCCCAGATCCTTGATCAGGTCGAGCTGGGTCTCGAGGAAGTCGATATGGCCTTCCTCGTCGGCCATCAGTGCCTTGAACAGGTCGCGGCTCGGATAGTCCTGCACCGTCTCGCAATAGCCGGCGGCTTCCTGATAGAGCGCGCGCGCCTCGATCTCGGCGGCGAGGTCACACTCGATCACTTCCTTCACATTCTGCCCGATGCGCAGCGGATCGAGCACCTGGAGATTGGGGAAGCCTTCGAGGAACAGGATGCGGTCGATGAAGCGGTCCGCGTGGTGCATCTCCTCGATCGATTCGGCACGCCACTTGGAGGCCAGCTTCTTGTAGCCCCAGTTGTCGAGCATGCGGAAATGCAGCCAGTACTGGTTGATTGCGGTCAGCTCCGAGCGAACGCCGCGATTGAGGTATTCTATGACCTTGGGATCGCCCTTCATGGCTGCGACCTCTCCTTGAGGGTTGTTGCAGCCAATTTTTAGAATAATTCCAAACGAGGTGCAAGGCGGAGCGTGACCGTATCCCCGCCCGTGGCGGAATGGGCGCTGGGCTCACATCACAGTCGTGCGGGGATCGCGCCGGGCCGATCCGGGATCGTAGGAAAGCGATGTGCGGGACGTCACGCGATCCGGCTCTACGCCCCTTCGGGCTCCGGCCAGGATGACAGCTGCTTACTCCGCCGCGAGGGCGACGGGTTGCGCGTGCTCGTGGTGCGCGTGCTCGTGGTGCGCGTGCTCGTGGTGCGCGTGCTCGCGGTGGGCGTGCTCGTGCGAATGGACGTGCGAGACCGGGCACTCCAGCGGGCAAGCGCCGCAGGCGGCGCCCATCGCCTGATCGATGATGCCGCGAATGGTGCGCGCGCAGCGCCCGCATTGCGGGCTGCAGCCGAGGCAGCGATAGACCTGGCCAGCGGTGCGCACGCCCGCGCCAGGATCCGCGACCGCGTCGCGCACCTGGCTATCCGACAGCACGTTGCAGGAACAGACGATCATCGAGACGCAAACCGAAAGTGATCAGCTCTTTAGAATTACTCTAAAGTTAGCCCTTCTCTTTGGTTTTCGCTTTATTGCCCGCCGCCGTCAATCGGCAAAACGCAATATGCCGATAGGTTGATCCGATTATTCGCGCCCGTGGCAGTGCATGTTTTTATCTATTCTAGACTGGGCGGTCGGAGATGCACGAAGCCACTGTAACGCGGTAGGTGGAACCTGCGTCTTATTTGGAAGAACTCGAAACAGGAGTACGCACCGGACGCGGCCGTACCGGCGGAATCGCGTCGCTGCTCAGCCGCGCGAACAGCAGATGGTCCTGCCATACGCCATTGATGCAGAGATATTCGCGGCCATAGCCTTCGCGCTGGAAGCCGGCACCTTCCAGGAGCCGGATCGAGGGCACGTTACTCGGCAGGCAGGCCGCCTCGATGCGTCGGAGCCCCAGCCCACCATGGGCGAACGGCAGCAGCGCGGCCACCGCCGCGGTCATGTAGCCGCGCCCGGCATAAGGCGCGCCCATCCAGTAGCCGAGGCTCGCGGTCTGGGCGACGCCGCGCCGCACGTTCGATAGCGTCAGCCCGCCGAGAAGCGTGCGGTCGGCGGCGCGGAAGATGAGGAAGGGATAGGCCTGGTCCTCGCGGACGTCGCGGGCATAGCGCCGCACGCGGCGGCGGAAGGCGCCGCGGGTAAGGTCATGCACCGGCCAGACCGGCTCCCAGGGCGTGAGGAAGGCCCGGCTCTGTTCGCGCAACGCAGCCCAGGCGGAAAAGTCCGACATTTGCGGGGCGCGCAGCACGACCCCGACCCCTTCGATGAGGGAGGGCGGATCAGGCCAGGAGACGGTGCGGAAGAGAGCCATGCGACATTGCCGTGACGGCGCTTCCCCTTACGCCGCTTTCCGTTCCAGACGTTCCGCGATGCGTGCGGCAGATTCAAGGGCCTTGCCGGGACCAAGCGCGGTGAAGGTCGGCCGGCCCCGCGCCAGCAGCGCCCGCCCCGCCGCCCGGGCGTCTTCGAGCGTCACCGCCTCGACCTTGCCGACGATCTCCTCCAACGGGATCGGCCGGCCGAAGGCCAGCATCTGCCGGGCGAGTTGGTCGGCACGGGCGCCGGAACTCTCCAGTGCCGCCAGCAGCCCGACCTTGGCCTGCGCCTTGGAACGCTTGAGCTCGACCTCGCTCAAGGTCTCGACCGCGGCATGGATCTCCTCGGTGACGACATCGACCAGTTCGCCGACATCGTCGGCATCGGTGCCCGCATAGACGCCGAACAGCCCGGTGTCGCCATAAGCCCAGTGGAACGAATAGACCGCATAGCAAAGGCCGCGCGCCTCGCGCACTTCCTGGAACAGGCGCGAGGACATGCCGCCGCCGAGCGCATTGGTGAACACCTGAAGCGCGTGGATGCCGGGATCGCGGTACGACAGGCCCTCGAGGCCGATCAGCAGATGCGCCTGTTCGAGGTCGCGCCCGCCGCCGAGCTTCACGCCGCCCTGATAGGCAGCGGTCACCGGCGAGGGCTTGGCCTCCGGCTTGAAGCTGCCGAGATTCCTTATGGTCTCGCCGACGATCTCGTCATGCTCGACCGCGCCGGCGGCGGCGACGATGGCGCGGGGGCCCCGATAATTGCGGGAAAGATAGGTGCGCAGCTTGTCCGGGCCGAAGGAGCGCACCGTCTCCGGGGTGCCGAGGATGGAGCGGCCGATCGGCTGGCCGGGGAAGGCGCGCTCCTGGAACAGGTCGAACACCAGATCGTCCGGGGTATCGAGCGCGGCGCCGATCTCCTGCACGATGACGTTGTGCTCGCGCGTCAGCTCTTCTGGATCGAAGGCCGGCGCGGTGAGGATATCGCTCAGCACGTCGAGCGCCAGCGGCACGTCCTCGCCGAGCACGCGCGCATTGTAAGAGGTGTGCTCGACACTGGTGGCTGCATTGATGTCGCCGCCGACCGCCTCGATCTCCTCTGCGATGGCGCGGGCCGAGCGCCGCGCGGTGCCCTTGAAGGCCATGTGTTCGAGGAGATGGGAGATGCCGTGCTCGTCCGGCTCCTCGTCGCGCGAGCCGGCGCCGACCCACACGCCGAGCGAAGCGGTGGCGAGATGTGGCATGGCGTCGGTGATGACGGTGACACCGTTGTCCAGCACGGTGATGCGGGGTTCGCCCTTGGCTTCAGGCTTCATGCGGCGGTCTCCGAGGCCGCGCGGGCATGGGCGGCAATGTAGGCTTCGATCGCTTCGATGTCGTTCGGCAAGGTCGGCGTGCGCTCGTGCCGGTCCATCAGGTCGGCGAGGTGCGGCGGCAAGGCCGGCCGCTCGCCGCAGGCGCGCTCGACCGCATCCGGGAACTTCGCCGGATGGGCGGTCGCCAGCACCACTTGCGGAATATGGGGATCATGCTTGCCGCGTTCAGCCACCGAGACCGCGACGGCACTATGCGGATCGAGCAGATAGCCGGTCTCGCGCCGCACGCGGGCAATGGTCTCGAAGGTCTGCGCCTCGTCGGTGCGGCCGGCATCGAACTCGGTGCGGATCAGATCCAGCGCCCGGTTCGGCGGCGAGAAGGCACCGGACTGGGTGAGCGAAGCCATCAGCCCGCGCAGCGCGCCGGCGTCGCGGTCGAGCGCGTCGAACAGCAGGCGCTCGAAATTGGAGGACACCTGGATGTCCATCGAGGGCGAAGAGGACGGCACCACCCCCGTCACCTCATAGCGCCCGGACGACAGCGTGCGGGCGAGGATGTCGTTGACATTGGTCGCGATGACCAGCCGATCCACCGGCAGGCCCATGCGCTTTGCCACATAGCCGGCCAGCACATCGCCGAAATTGCCGGTCGGCACGACGAAGGAGACCGGCCGGTGCGGGCTGCCGAGCGCGGCGCCGGCGACGAAATAATAGACCACCTGCGCGACGATGCGCGCCCAGTTGATCGAGTTCACCCCCGCAAGCGCCAGCCGATCGCGGAAGTCGTGATGGTTGAACATCGCCTTTACATGGGCCTGGCAATCGTCGAACGTGCCCTCCACCGCGATGGCGTGGACATTGGGGCTGTCCACCGTCGTCATCTGGCGACGCTGCACCTCGGAGACCCGGCCCGCCGGATAGAGGATGAAGACATCGGCGCGGGCGCTGTTACGGAACGCCTCGATGGCGGCGCTCCCGGTGTCGCCGGACGTCGCGCCGACGATGGTGGCGCGGGCGCCGCGCTCGCCCAGCACATGGTCCATCATGCGGCCGAGCAGCTGCATGGCGACGTCCTTGAAGGCGAGCGTCTGGCCGTGGAACAACTCCAGCACGAAGCGGTTCGGCGCGATCTGCACCAGCGGCGTCACCGCCTCGTGCCGGAAGCCGGCATAGGCCGCCTCGAGCATCGGCTTCAGCACGGCGGGCGCGAACGTCGCATCGGTGAAGGGGGCTATGACCTTGCAGGCGACCTCGGCATAGGGCTTGCCGGCGAGCCGGGCGATCTCGTCCGGGCGCAGTGCCGGATAGGCGTCAGGCAGATAAAGGCCGCCGTCGCGCGCGAGCCCGGCCAGCAGTGCATCGGAGAAAGCGAGGACAGGTGCCTCGCCGCGTGTGGAAACGTAGCGCACCGGCGCCTCCGTGAAAGTCGCGGCAAACTAGTGGCGGCAGCAGCTTGAAGCAAGGCGGATGGAGGCGCCGCGTCAAGTGGGGGTCGTCCGGCTTCAGCATCCTTCGAGGCCCGGCGTTGCCGGGCACCTCAGGATGAGGTGGTTCCATGACGCGGCGGCAGGTCCTTCGGCAAGGCGCGCCACTGGCAGCCTGTTTCCAGAACGTAGAGGATCGCGTTCACGACGGCACGCAACTCGACCTGGCGCGGCCGCCCCAGCCGCGAGCGCTCCGGCAGGAAGCGACGGAGCAGATCCCATTCGCCGTCGGCGAGGTCGCTTGTGTAGTGCAGCCCATCGCGCCGATACTGCGAGCGGGTGGTTTTAGTCCAAGGCATCGTGATCTCCATCGAATCTTCGCAAATCCGACGGAATCACAAAGGACTGAAATCACTCACCTCTTTTTCGGCCAGGCTCTGAGGTGCGAGCATCGGCGAGCCTCGAAGGATGCTCACTCCGACGCTGTCACACCGGCTGGCCCCTCGCCTTCCCGGGCGCGCCTTAGCCGACCCCAGGCGAAGGCGGCGAACACACCGACCAGCGTCGCCGCCAGGCCGAACCAGGTGAGGGCGTATTCGAGATGGCGGTTCGGGAATGTCACCCGCGTCAGCCCGCCGACGGGCAGACCACCGGGATTGGGCGTCGCGTCGGCGTCGATGATGTAAGGCGCCACTCGCAATATGCCCTTCGCCGCGGCGATGGCGTCGGGATCGCGGGTGTACCAGCTGTCCTTGGCCGGATCGTTCTCGGGAGTGAACAGCCCCTCTTCCTCCGGCATGCGCAGCAGGCCGGTGATGGTCACAGGCCCGTCGACCTGGCCATCCGGGCGGGTCGAGGGCGCCTTGCGATCCACAGGGACGAATCCGCGATTGACGATGATGGCGGCGCCGTCGGGCTGCACCAGCGGGGTGAGCACCCAATAGCCGGGGCCGCCAGAGCCGTCAGGACCGGCATCGATCAGCGCATAGACCTGCACTTCCTTGTCGTGGTGCAGGCGCCCGCTCACAGTGACATGGCGATACTCGTCGGCATCGTAGTTCACGCCGCGCCAGTCGGGCTCCTCCGGCGCCGGCTGCGCCGGCTGATGAACCCGCGCCTCGACGGTAGCGATAAGGGAGTTCTTCCAGGCGAGGCGTTCGAGCTGCCAGATGCCGAGCCCTAGCAGCAGCGCGAGGCACGGCAGCGCAACCAGCCCCGGGAGCAGCAGCGCACGCAGTGCCGTACTGCGCGTGCTCACGCTTCACCCTTGCTTGTCGTATCGAGGCGTCCTTCCTGCGCGCGCTTGGCAAACTGCAGCGCGATCAGGGTTGCCTTCAGCGGCCGCAGCAGGCCGAGCGTCGAGGTCAGGATCAGCGGCGTCCACAGCAGGGCATGGACCCAGAAAGGCGGCGACCAGGTGAGCTCGACCCACAAGGCGAGACCGACCACCAGCGAACCTGCAGCGAGGATGATGAACACCACCGGGCCATCGCCGGAATCGTCGAAGCTGTAGTCGAGCCCGCAGTTCGTGCAAGCCGGGGCGACGTGCAGGAAACCATCGAACAGCTTGCCGCGGCCACAACGCGGACAGCGGCAGGCGAGCCCGGCGGCATAAGGCGAGACGCCGGAATGATAGGGCTCAAGATCCATGCGCGCTGTTCTACTCCTCGATCGAGGCCGCGCAAACGAAAACGGGGCGGCTGATCGCCACCCCGCTCGTTCAAATATGCGCGTTCCATCAGTGCGCCGAAGGTACGCCGCCGCCCCAGACATAGATGAAGGTGAAGAGGAACAGCCACACCACGTCGACGAAGTGCCAGTACCAGGCCGCCGCCTCGAAGCCGAAATGGTGTGTCGGGGTGAAGTGCCCGGCATAGAGCCGGCCGAGGCAGACCGCGAGGAAGATGGTGCCGACGATCACGTGGAAGCCGTGGAAGCCGGTCGCCATGAAGAAGGTCGCGCCGTAGATGTTGCCGGAAAAGGCGAAGGTGGCGTGGCTGTACTCGTACGCCTGGCACATCGAGAACAGCACGCCGAGGCCGACCGTGCACCACAGGCCCCACTTCGCCGACTGCCGGTCACCGTGAACCAGCGCATGGTGCGCCCAGGTCAGCGTGGTGCCGGAGGTGAGCAGGATCAGCGTGTTGAGCAGCGGCAGGTGCCAGGGATCGAAGGTCTCGATGCCCTTGGGCGGCCAGTGCCCGCCGGTGAATTCGGCGCGGGTGAAGTTGATCGCCTCGCCCGCAAAGATGGAGGCGTCGAAGAAGGCCCAGAACCACGCGACGAAGAACATCACCTCGGAGGCGATGAACAGGATCATGCCGTAGCGATAGCTGAGCTGCACCACCCGGGTGTGCAGGCCCTGATATTCGGCCTCGCGGACGATGTCCCGCCACCACGCCACCATGGTGTAGATGACGCCGGCGAGACCGGCGAGGAACACCAGCATGGTGAGTTGGCCATGCATCCAGAACACGGCGCCGACGGCCATGATGAAGGCAAAGACCGAGACGACGAACGGCCACGGGCTCGGATCGACGATGTGGTAGTCGTGGTGCTTGGCGTGGGCCTCGGCCATGGGTCGCGCTCTCCGTTCCGTCTCTTCTCTAGCGGGCCGTCCCGGCGGCCGCAATGTGTCGAACTGCCCTTGCCACCCGCGTCACAGGCGCGCGTCCCGCAAGGCTCACAAGGGGGCTTTGGCCGGTGCCTTCGTTGCCTCGCCGGACGCCACAGGCGCCGGCGTCGCCTTGGCGAAGAAGGTGTAGGACAAGGTGATGGTCTTCACGCCCGCCATCTCCGGATCGTCGGCAAGCGAGGGATCGACGAAGAAGACGACCGGCATCTCCATGCTCTCGCCGGGCTGCAGCGTCTGTTCGGTGAAGCAGAAGCACTGCAGCTTGTTGAAATAGGAGCCGACGGCGCCGGGCGTGACATTGTAGGTCGCGGTGCCGGTGGTCGGCGTCGCGGCGCGATTGGTGACGCGGAAATAGGCGAGCTTGGTCTCGCCGAGCCGCACCTGCACCGAACCGACATCGGGCTGGAAGTTCCACGGCAGGCCCGGCGCGACGTTGGAATCGAACCGCACCTGGACGGTGCGCGCCAGCTCCCTCTCCGGCGCCTTGGTGGCGACGCGGGTGGTGCCGGCAAAGCCGGTGACCTGGCACAGCATCTGGTAGAGCGGAACCGCGGCATAGGCAGCGCCGACCATGGCGAGCACGAACGCGCCGCAGGCCATGCCGACCAGGCGGTGGCGGCCGGCCGAGCCCGTGGCGACGCGCCGCGCCGGGGCGTGCGCGGCGTCGGTGGAGGCGGCTTCGGGCTTGTTGTCTTCGCTCATCGCTTCCTCACGCGCGCCGTCTCACAGCGGCCGAACCAGCACGCCCGGGCCGAGCTTGACGATGGTGACGATGTAGAAAAGCAGGCACAGCGCGCCGAGCGTCAGCGCGATGGCGAGCGAGCGGGCGCGGCGTTGGCGCTTCTGCTCGTCGGTCAGCGCGACATAGTCGACGATCTCGCTGGCGTGCGGATCCCGCGGCTCGCGCGCATCGATCTCGCGCTTGTTGGTTCCATTGTCGGTCATGATGGTTCCTGCGGTCGGCATGGCGCTCACACTCCGAAGCCGGCCGGCACCTTCACCGCTTCCACGAGAAGTACCGCGAAGAGCAGGAAGAGATAGAGGATGGAGAAGGCGAACAGGCGTTTGGCGGCCTGGTCGGCCGGCGCGCCCTCGCGGCGACGAAACACCTGCCAGGCGAGCAGCAGCATGATGGCGCCGGCTGCGATCGATACCGCGCCATAAGCGAGGCCGGCCATGCCGAGGGCAAAGGGCGAGATACCGAGCGGCACCAGCACCAGCGTGTAGAGGAGGATCTGGCGGCGGGTCTCGTCGGCGCCGGAGACGACGGGCAGCATCGGCACGCCGGCCCGCGCATAGTCGCCGGTCTTGTAGAGCGCCAGCGCCCAGAAGTGCGGCGGCGTCCAGAAGAAGATGATGAGGAAGAGCAGCACGCTCTCGACCCCGATGCCGCCGGAGGCCGCCGCCCAGCCGACCATGGGCGGGAAGGCGCCGGCGGCGCCGCCAATAACGATGTTCTGCGGCGTCGTGCGCTTCAGCCACATCGTGTAGATGACGGCATAGAAGAATATGGTGAAGGCGAGCAGCGCCGCGGACAGCACGTTCACCAGCAGGCCGAGCACGAGAACCGAGCCGACCGCGAGCGTCATGCCGAACGCGAGCGCCTCGCCCGGGGTGACGCGGCCGGCAGGCACCGGGCGCGCCCGGGTGCGCGTCATCAGCGCGTCGATGTCGGCGTCCCACCACATGTTCAGCGCGCCGGAGGCGCCGGCGCCGATGGCGATGCAGAGCAGTGCGGTGAAGGCGATCACCGGATGCACGTCGCCCGGCGCGCGCACGATGCCGACGAGCGCGGTGAAGACGACGAGCGACATGACCCGCGGCTTCAGCAGCGCGACATAATCCGAGACGGAGGCGAGCGACGCCGCGGCTGCGGGCTCGGCCGTCGTCCGGTTCAGCTTGTTGTATTGCCGCGAGGCAACGTCACTCATCATGCGCTCCGGTGCGGCGTTCCCCTCCCGCGAGGGTGCGGACGCCGCGTTCCATTATGCAACCGGCGCGGCGATGCCGCGCCGGTAAAATATTGCTTCGGGCGGCCGCCTCACTTGATGCGCGGCAGCACGTCGAAGTGGTGGAAGGGCGGCGGCGAAGGCAGCGTCCATTCCAGCGTGGTGGCACCAGCACCCCACGGATTGTCACCCGCCGGCACCTTGGCAGCGAACATGCGGTAGATGCCGAACAGGAACACCAGCACCGCGAAGCCCGAAATATAGGAGCCGATCGAGGAGATCAGATTCCAGTGGAAGAAGGCGTCCGGATAGTCAGCGTAGCGGCGCGGCATGCCGGCGAGGCCGAGGAAGTGCTGCGGGAAGAACACCAGGTTCACGCCGATGAAGGTGAGCCAGAAGTGCACCTTGCCGATGGTCTCGGAGTACATGTAGCCGAACATCTTCGGCGCCCAGTAGTACCAACCGGCGAAGATGGCGAACACGGCGCCGAGCGACAGCACATAATGGAAGTGCGCCACCACATAATAGGTGTCGTGCAGCGAGCGGTCGATGCCGGCATTGGACAGCACGACGCCGGTGACGCCGCCGACCGTGAACAGGAAGATGAAGCCGATCGCCCACAGCATCGGGGTGCGGAAGCTGAGCGAGCCGCCCCACATGGTGGCGATCCAGGAGAAGATCTTCACCCCGGTCGGCACCGCGATGATCATCGTGGCGGCGACGAAATAGGCCTGGGTCGAGGCGGACAGGCCAACCGTGTACATGTGGTGCGCCCACACCACGAAGCCGACCACGCCGATCGCCACCATCGCATAGGCCATGCCGAGATAGCCGAAAATCGGCTTCTTCGAGAAGGTCGAGACGATGTGCGAGACGATGCCGAAGCCCGGCAGGATCAGGATGTAGACTTCCGGGTGGCCGAAGAACCAGAACAGATGCTGGAACAGGATCGGATCACCGCCGCCGGCCGGATCGAAGAAGGTGGTGCCGAAATTGCGGTCGGTCAGCAGCATGGTGATCGCGCCGGCAAGCACCGGCAGCGACAGCAGCAGCAGGAAGGCGGTGACGAGCTGCGACCAGGCGAACAACGGCATCTTGTGCAGCGTCATGCCCGGGGCGCGCATGTTCAGGATGGTGGTGATGAGATTGATCGCGCCGAGGATCGAGGAGGCGCCGGCAATGTGCAGCGACAGGATCAGGAGATCCATCGCTGGGCCGGGATGGCCGAGCTTGGACGAGAGCGGCGGATAGATGGTCCAGCCGCCGCCGAAACCGTTGGAGCCGGCGGCGCCTTCCACGAACAACGACAGGATGGCGAGGCCGAAGGCCGGCGGCAGCAGCCAGAAGGCGACGTTGTTGATGCGCGGGAAGGCGGTGTCCGGCGCGCCGATCATCAGCGGCACGAAATAATTGCCGTAGCCGCCGATCATCGCAGGCATCACCATGAAGAAGATCATGATGAGGCCGTGGCCGGTGGTGAACACATTGAAGGTCTGCGGATCGGAGAAGATCTGCATGCCCGGTTCCATCAGCTCCATGCGGATGCCGATGGAGAGGGCGCCACCCACGATCCCCGCCACGATGGCGAAGATCAGGTACATCACGCCGATGTCCTTGTTGTTGGTCGAATAGACCCAACGCTTCCAACCCGTCGGGTCGCCCGCGTGACTGGCTGCATAACTGGCCATGGCACCGTTCCTCATTCGCGCGGCTTTCGCGCGCTCGACCTTCAACTCTTCGCGGCCGCGCTAGCCGGCGGCCGATCCCATTCGATCCCGGCTACGCCTCAGCGCACCGCCGGCAGCGCCGCGGCGCCTTCATTCTGCGCGAGCGCCGGATGCGGGGCATCGGCCGCAGCGAACTTCTTCTTGGCCTCTTCGATCCAGGCGGAGAAGTCGGCCTCGCTCACGACGCGGATCGCAATCGGCATGAAGGCGTGGTCCCGGCCGCACAGCTCGGAGCACTGGCCGTAGAACATCCCTTCCTTGGTCGCCTGGAACCAGCTCTCATTGAGGCGGCCCGGCAGCGCGTCGATCTTCACGCCGAAGGACGGCATGGCGAAGGAATGGATGACGTCGGCCGAAGTGACCTGGATGCGCACCGTCTTGCCGACCGGCACCACCACCTCGTTGTCGACGCTGAGCAGTCGCGGCTGGCCGGGCTTCAGATCGGCCTCGGCGACCATCAGGCTGTCGAAGGTGAAGGCGCCATTGTCCGGATATTCATAGGACCAGTACCACTGGTGGCCGGTGATCTTCACCGTCATGTCCGCCTTCGGCAGGTCCAGCTGGAGGAAGAGCAGCCGGAAGGAGGGAATGGCTATCGCCACCAGGATCAGCACCGGGACGACGGTCCACGCCACCTCGATCAGGGTATTGTGGGTGGTGCGCGAGGGCACCGGGTTCGCCTTCTCGTTGAACCTCACCATCACCACGATGAGCAGCACGAGGACGAGCAGCACGACGGCGATGATGATGACGAGCAGGAACGTATGGAAGGAGTGGATGCTCTCCATAACCGGCGAAGCGGCGCCCTGGAAATCGATCTGCCAGTCCGACGGCTGGCCGGTGCCGGCGAAGGCCGAGGCGGCGCCCATCAGCAGTGCGGCGGTTGCGGCGAGCAGCGCGCCGACGAAGCCCGCGCCGGCGCGCATGGCGTTGCTGATCCACGACTTCATCGCGATCCTCACTCCCCTCGAACTCCCCTGCGTCACGCCCGCGCCACGGCGGCGTAGCCGGCCGGGCCGGCGGCAATCGACCCCCATCAATCACAAAACGACACCCCGGGCAACGAGACAACCGCCCTCTGCTCTGCGACAAGACGTCGGGTGCCTGGAACCGTTCTATCTGCCTGAGCGGCCATGGCGCGCCCTATTCTTGACATCAGGCGCACGCGTTGTACGCCCTTCTTTGAAAGGGGCCACGCGGGGCCGACGGCCGCGATTCGTACCGCGGGGCCCCGGAGCCCCACCCCACGCGGACGGAACCATCCGAGCGAGAAGATTGCGCTCTGGATTCAATACACTCAGGCGTGTTCTCATCGCAAAAGTCTTCCAACCTCTTGCGGAACATGCTCTAGCCTGCGCAGTCCTTGGCTGAAGCCTCGCCTCGCGCCTATCTCGGGAGACCACCGATGCGCCGGATACCCTTCTTCCGCCTCTTCGCCTCGGCGGCATTGGGGCTCATGTGGCTGGCCGCCGGCACGCCCTCGGCACACGCGCAGGGCGTGGTGCGCTCGGTGCACGGCGAGTGGCAGATCCGCTGCGACACTCCGCCCGGCGCCCAGGCCGAGCAGTGCGTGCTGCTGCAGAGCGTGCAGGCCGAGGACCGGCCGAATGTCGGCCTCACCGTCATCGTGCTGAAGACCGCCGACAAGCAGAGCCGGCTGCTGCGCGTGCTCGCCCCGCTCGGCGTGCTGCTGCCCTCCGGCCTCGGGCTGAAGATCGACAATATCGACGTCGGCCGCGCCGGCTTCGTGCGCTGCGTGCCGAACGGCTGCGTCGCCGAGGTGGTGATGGACGAGAAGCTGATCGGCCAGCTCCGCCAGGGCCAGAATGCCACCTTCATCATCTTCCAGACCCCGGAAGAGGGAATCGGCATCCCCCTCAGCCTCAAGGGCTTCGGCGAAGGCTACGACAAGCTGCCCTGATCGGGGGCGAAGATGGCGCCTCTCCCTCCCCGCCTCGTCATCTTCGACATGGACGACGTGCTGGTGCGCTACGATCCGGATGCGCGCCGCGCCGCCATGGGCGCGCTCGCCGGGCTCAAGGCCGCCGATGTCGAGCGCCTGGTGTGGGACAGCGGCATCGAGGATGCCGGCGACATGGGCGCGCTTTCCTCCGACGGCTATCTCGACGAAGTCAGCCGCGCCCTCGGCGTCCCGTTCGGCCGGCGCGAATGGCTGAAGACGCGGAGGATGTCGATGCAGCTCGATGGGGAGACGGCCATGCTGGCGCGCCGCGTCGGCGAACGGGCGAAGATCGCGCTGCTCACGAACAACGGCTATCTGATGCGCGAGCATTTCGACGTGCTGGTGCCGGAACTGCGCGCCGTCTTCGGCGAAGCCATGCATGTCGCCGCCGAGTTCGGCACCAAGAAGCCGGATCCGGACATTTATCGCCGTCTCGCCGCGCTGCACGGGGCCTCGCCCAGTGAGGCGATGATGATCGACGACAAGCCGGGCCATGTCGCCGGCGCCCGCACGGCCGGGCTGGAGGGCCATGTGTTCACGGGCATCGACGGCCTTCTCCGGCGTCTCACGGCGCTGCGGCTGATCTGACGCTCCTATATATAAAGTGTGCGGCACCCGGCCGTGCCTCTCCGGATGAGACCCTCATGCCCGAACTGCCCGAAGTCGAGACCGTGCGCCGCGGCCTTGCTCCCGTGATGGAGGGCGCCGTCATAAGCGGGGCCGAGATACGCCGGCCGGACCTGCGCTGGCCGCTGCCGGAGCGGATGGCCGAGCGGCTCGAGGGACGGCGCGTCATCGGGCTCGGCCGGCGCGCCAAGTACCTGACCGCCGATCTCGACGATGCCGGCGCGGGACCGGAGGTGCTGATCATGCATCTCGGCATGTCCGGCTCGTTCCGTATCGACAAGGAAGACGCCGCGCCGGGGGAGGCCCCGCTCACGCCCGGCGTCTTCGAGATACCGCGATCGAGGGCGGAGGCCCACGACCATGTGGTGCTGCATCTCTCCTCCGGGGCACGCATCACCTACAATGACCCGCGGCGCTTCGGCGCCATGCTGATGGTGCCCCGCGCCGAGCTCGAGGCGCACCCGCTGTTCCGCGATCTCGGGCCGGAGCCGCTCGGCAATGCCTTCGACGCCGGCTATCTCGCTTCCGCGGTGGCGCGGCGCGCGACCTCGCTGAAGGCGGCGCTGCTCGACCAGAAGGTCGTCGCCGGCCTCGGCAACATCTATGTCAGCGAGGCGCTGTACCGCGCGCACCTGTCGCCGGAGCGCATCGCTTCCAGCCTCGCCAACACGAAGGGCCGCCCGACCGCCGGCGCGGTCCGCCTCGTCGAGGCGGTGCGCGACGTCTTGAACGAGGCGATCACGGCCGGCGGCTCGACGCTTCGCGACCACGCGCAGGTCGACGGCACGCTCGGCTATTTCCAGCACCGCTTCCGGGTCTATGACCGCGAGGACGCGCCCTGCCCGACCCCGGGCTGCCGCGGGCTCGTCCGCCGCATGGTGCAGAACGGGCGCGCCACCTTCTATTGTAAGATCTGCCAGAAATAGGGAGTGGCCGCGCCCATGGGATACGACAACATCATCGTGGAGACGAACAGCCGCGTCGGCATCGTGACGCTCAACCGGCCGAAGGCATTGAACGCGCTCAACAGCGCGCTGATCGCCGAGCTGAACCGGGCCCTCGACGGCTTCGAGGCCGATTCCGGCATCGGCTGCATCGTGCTCGCCGGCTCGGAACGGGCCTTCGCCGCCGGGGCCGACGTCAAGGAGATGCAGCCCCTCGCCTTCCCAGCCACCTACCTCGACGACTTCATCACCAGCTGGGAGCGGCTGTCGCGCTGCCGCAAGCCGGTGATCGCCGCGGTGGCCGGCTACGCGCTCGGCGGCGGCTGCGAGATCGCCATGATGTGCGACATCATCCTCGCCGCCGACAATGCCAAGTTCGGCCAGCCGGAGATCCAGCTCGGCATCATGCCGGGCGCCGGCGGCTCGCAGCGCCTGACCCGGGCGATCGGCAAGTCCAAGGCGATGGAGATGTGCCTCACCGGCCGCACCATGGATGCGGCGGAAGCCGAACGGCTCGGCCTTGTCGCGCGCGTGGTGCCGCTCGCAGACCTGATGGCCGAGACGATGAGGACGGCGGACAAGATCGCCGCGCTCTCGCCACAGGCGGCGATGATGACCAAGGAGAGCGTCAACCGCGCCTTCGAGACCACGCTCAGCGAGGGCATCCGCTTCGAGCGACGGCTGTTCCAGGCGCTGTTCGCCACCGCCGACCAGAAGGAAGGCATGGCCGCCTTCGTCGACAAGCGCGGACCCGATTTCACCGGACGCTGAGAGCGGGCCGAACGGCGAGCGCTGCAGGCGTGGAAAAGCGCTGCCGCTGTTGACGCGGCGGCGCTCCGCGACTATAAGCCGGCCACTCGCGCGGCCACCTTCATCGGTGGGCCGGCATTCGTTTTGCCCACATTGCACGCCTGAGCCAGGCTCGAGAGCCGCGCTTCCGCGTCGACTGAAGAGGACGGCCGATGGCCAATACGCCTTCCGCCAAAAAGGCGGCCCGCAAGATCGAGCGCCGCACCGAGGTCAACAAGAACCGCCGCTCGCGGATGCGCACCTATGTCCGCAAGGTCGAGGAAGCGCTTGCCGCCGGCAACAAGGAAGCCGCCGGCGTAGCGCTGAAGGCGGCCGAACCGGAGATCATGCGCGCCGCCCAGAAGGGCGTGCTGCACAAGAGCACCGCCTCGCGCAAGGTCTCGCGCCTGACCGTCGCGGTCGCCAAGCTCGGCGCCTGATCGACGCCAGCTGAACATCTGCGCTTGGGCCCGCCCTCGGGTCGCAACCGAAGGTAGATATCCGAAACCCGGCCTCGCGCCGGGTTTTGTCGTTTCCGGCTGGAGCGACTGCGCGCGGCGACCGTAGCGGTCGGGGCCACCGCCACCGGGCCCGAAAACGGGATCGTTGCAGAATCGTCACAATTCAGTTGAAAGCGTGGAGGACGGTATTCCGATCGAATCCCCTGTTGACTCCGCGGCTCGCCCGAAGCAGCCGAAATCGTGATCTGCCGTCACGTCAACATCCGACCGGCGCGCAGAAATTTCTCTTATATTACATCCACTTAAAGACCATGTCTTGAGGCGCGGCGGGAATCAGCCGATTACCACGGAAATAGGGGAAGAATCGCACCGCCGGCTTGTCTTGCGACCGTCATTCGGCGTCACGCGAATCTCGCAAGCGAGTCAGAGATTTGCCGACTGAGGGTTCTTGGGTGCGGGGCGAATCTGTGTCGTTGGCGCCTCACCTCGGCGCTAGGAAGCGCCAAGAGCGTTGCGCGGTTGGGGGCGCCTGTGTATGGTCAACCCATCTTCGGTGAGCCGAAGAGCTCAGCGAAAAGTTGAGTTACGTAGTCACTCATCTGCAGAAAGGAGGGTATTTCGATGTTGATCACAATATCCCCCTTCTGCGCTAGAACGCGTTATTCGTAGATTTACAGGGACATTCGACGAAAACCGTCTCGTCCGCGCTGTAATATCTATCGGCGTTTGTAAGTAACCCTATTCGAACAAGAATGAAATCTTTATCAGGGCCGGCAATTAATATTGCCGGCAAAGGGGCGACTATGATTACGCACACGTGCGGACTTAAGGACGCGCGGCATAAAAGTGCCGGAACGGCGCCGGGCGGTTCAGCCTTGGCAATTGAGGCTTCAAAGGCCGCTGAGCGGCCTTCACGGGCGGGTCGCCTGCGTGGCGGCCATGGCGACGGCAACGTGCCGCGCTGGACCCTATAGCTGGCCGTTCCGCGGAGTTCTTCTCCCTAATCGAGCCTGCTCTCTGCGATGAGCCGATCACGGCCGTCCGTCGTCCCTGTGGCGACGGTGGGATGTCCGTGCGCTGGCGCACCGTTGAATCGCCTTTTCGAACGCACCGTCAGACAACCGCTTCAGCGGGGGATTTGCCATGTTCAAGCCAGACACCGTGGATTTCTTCGATCGCGAGGACGACCGCCGGGGCAAGGAAGAGGCGAGCGAGGCCCGCGCGCAGGGCGAGGGCAGCGCCCGCGGCGCATGGGAGCGGGTGCGCCGACGACTGCGGGCCGAGATCGGCGAAGAGGTCTATTCGAGCTGGTTTCCGCGCATCGAGCTTGACGGCGTGAGCGCGGGCCTGGTGCGCCTGTCGGTGCCGACGCGCTTCCTCAAGGCATGGATTCAGCAGCATTATCTCGATCGCCTCGGCGATTTGTGGCGCGAGGAGCAGAGCGGCGCGCGGGTCGAGCTCGTGGTCCGCAGCGCAGTGATGCGCGCTCCCGGCGCCCTCGCCGCGCGCACCGCCCCCCCGCGGCTCAATGACGGCCGTGGCGCGGACGCCGCGCGTAGCCAGGGCGCCGCGCCCGGCCGCGAGACCGTCGCCGCGGATGAGGCGCGCAGCGCATCCATCCATGCGGGAGGCTCGCCGCTCGATCCGCGCCTCACCTTCGAGACCTATCGTCTCGGCTCCTCGAACCGCCTCGCCCATGCCGCCGCCCTGAAGGTGGCCGAGGCCCCGGAAGGTGCCGGCGCGGTGTTCAACCCGCTCTATCTCCATGCCGCGGTCGGCCTCGGCAAGACGCACCTGTTGCAGGCCATCGCCTCCTACGGCGCGGCCCGGGGGCGCCGGGTGGTGTACCTCACCGCCGAGCGCTTCATGTACGGCTTCGTCAATGCGCTGAAGAACCAGTCCTCGCTGGCCTTCAAGGAGCAGCTGCGGGGCATCGACACGCTGATCATCGACGACCTGCAATTCCTCCAGGGCAAGAGCGTGCAGCAGGAATTCTGCCACACGCTCAACGCCTTGATGGATGCGGGCCGGCAGGTGGTGATCGCCGCCGACCGCGCCCCGGCCGAGCTCGACGCGCTGGAGGAGCGGGTGCGCTCGCGCCTTGCCGCCGGGCTGGTGGTGGAGATCGCCCCGCTCGACGAGGAACTGCGCCTCGCCATCCTCACCGCCCGCGTCGCCGCGCTCGGCCAGCAGCATCCCGGCTTTTCCGTGCCGGCCGACGTCATCGCCTTCATCGCCCGCAATTGCGGGCAGAACGGGCGTGATCTCGACGGCGCGCTGAACCGGCTGCTGGCGCACAACCAGCTCACCTCGCGCGCCATCACGCTGGAGATGGCGGAGAATGCGGTGCGCGACCTGGTGCGCTCGAGCGAGCCGAAACGGGTGCGGGTCGACGACATTCTGCGCATCGTCGCCAAGCACTACAACGTCACCCGCGCCGACATCCTCTCGCAGCGCCGCACCGCCAATGTGGTGAAGCCCCGCCAGGTGGCGATGTATCTCGCCAAGACCCTGACCTTGCGCTCGCTGCCCGAGATAGGCCGGCGCTTCGGCGGACGGGACCATACGACCGTCCTGCACGCGGTGCGCAAGATCGAGGGCCTGGTCGGCAGCGACCGTTCGCTCGCGGACGAGGTGGAGGCGCTGAAGCGCCTCGTCAACGAGTAGAGGGCTGGCGCTGAAGCGCCTCGTCGACGAGCAGCAAGCCTGGCGCCATTGGCGCCCTGTCAATGAATGGGACCGCCCAGAATTGGACGTTTCCCCGCAATCCCCGCGCTTTTCCCCATTTAAGCGCGACTGTGCCCATCGGGCACCCTTGCGTCCCGGCGACACTGGCGGCAATGTCGTCGGCCCGGCGGCGCACCTGCGCCGCCCGCCGGGGCGCGACGGGGAATGCGCCGGCTGCCAAGGCTGCGCCCGCTCCCGACCGCGCCCCGCGCGTCCTCCTGTTTTCCGTGTACGGGTGTCGCGGCCATGAAGGTCACTGTCGAGCGGGCCGAGCTGCTCAAGTCTCTCGCCCACGTCCACCGTGTCGTCGAGCGACGCAACACCATTCCGATCCTGGCGAACGTGCTGATGCGCACCGATGCGCGCGGCCTCGCCTTGAAGGCGACCGATCTCGATATCGAGATCATCGAGACCATCCCGGCCGAGGTCGGCCAGGAGGGCGCCACCACGGTGCCGGCGCACACCATCTACGACATCGTGCGCAAGCTGCCCGAGGGCTCGCAAGTGCAGATCGAGACCTCGGGCGACCGCGGCACGCTGACCGTGCGCGCCGGTCGCTCGCGCTTCGCCCTGCAGACGCTGCCCGAGAACGACTTCCCGGACATCGCCGCCGGCGAGATGAGCCATCGTTTCGTGCTTCCGGCCGGCGAGTTCAAGCGGCTGCTCGACAAGACGCAGTTCGCCATCTCCACCGAGGAGACCCGCTATTATCTGAACGGCATCTATCTGCACGTGGCGGAGGCCGCCGGCCCGGTGCTGCGCGCTGTGGCGACCGACGGCCACCGGCTCGCCCAGGCCGAGATCGCCGCCCCGGCGGGCACCGCCGGCATGGCCGGCGTGATCGTGCCGCGCAAGGCGGTGGCCGAGATCCAGCGCCTGCTCGACGACGCCGAGGCCGAGATCACGGTGGAACTCTCCACCGCCAAGATCCGCTTGCTGCTCGACCGCGTGGTGCTGACCTCGAAGCTGATCGACGGCACCTTCCCGGACTATGGCCGCGTCATCCCGGTCGGCAATGACAAGACGCTGGTGGTCGACAAGGCCGGCTTCGCCTCGGCGGTCGACCGGGTCTCCACCGTCGCCAGCGAGCGCGGGCGCGCCGTGAAGCTCTCCATCGCCGAGGGCAAGCTCACCCTGTCGGTCACCAATCCGGACTCCGGCAGCGCGACGGAGGAGATCGAGGTCGAATACGGCTCCGAGCCGCTCGATATCGGCTTCAACAGCCGTTATCTGCTCGATATCGCCGCCCAGATCGAGGGCGAGACGGCGGAACTGAAGCTCGCCGATCCCGGGTCGCCGACCCTGGTGCAGGATCCGGAGCGCCGCGGCGCGCTCTATGTGCTGATGCCGATGCGCGTGTGAGCACGACGTCCGCCCGCATCATCCGCCTGCGCCTCAGCAATTTCCGCAGTTACCGCGCCGCGGATATTGCCACCGGGCGGGGGCCAGTAGTGCTGGTGGGGCCGAACGGCGCCGGCAAGACCAATCTGCTCGAAGCCGTCTCTTTTCTCTCGCCCGGGCGGGGCCTGCGCCGCGCCCAGCTCGGCGATGTCGCCGCGCGCGATGCCGAGGGGGTCCCGACCGAGAGCTGGGCGGTGTCCGCCACCGTCGAGGGCGCCTATGGCGCGGTGACGCTCGGTACCGGCATCGAGCTCGATCCCGGATCCGAGGGCGGGCGCACCCGCCGCACCCGCATCGACCGTGAGCCGGTCTCCTCGGCCAGCGCCTTTGCGGACCATATCCGCGTCGTCTGGCTGACACCGGAAATGGACGGTCTGTTCCTCGGCCCACCGGGCGACCGGCGCCGCTTTCTCGACCGGCTGGTGCTGGCGGTCGATGCCGAGCACGGCGCGCGGGTGAACGCGCTGGAGCGGGCGCTGCGCTCGCGCAACCGCCTGCTGGAAGAGCCCTCGCCCGATCCGCGCTTCCTTGATGCGGTGGAGCAGGAGCTTGCCGCGCTTGCCGTCGCCGTTGCCGCCGCCCGTTCGGAGACGGTGCGCCGCCTCGCCGCCGGCATTGCCGCCGGGCGCGACGACGCCTCGCTGTTTCCCTGGGCGACCATCGCGCTCGACGGCGGAGTGGAGCGGGCGCTGGCGCAGCGCCCGGCGACCGTGGTCGAGGACGAGTACCGCGACGCGCTGCGCGCCGGCCGCGGGCGTGACCGGGCGGCCGGGCGCACGCTCGAAGGCCCGCATCTCACCGATCTCATCGTCGGCCATGGCCCGAAGGCGATCCCGGCGGCGCAAGGCTCGACCGGCGAACAGAAGGCACTGCTGATCGGCCTCGCGCTGGCCCATGCACGCCTTGTCGGCGAGATGGCCGGCATCGCACCGGTGATCCTGCTCGACGATGTCGTCGCTTATCTCGACCCGGCGCGGCGGGCGGCGCTGTTCGAGGCGCTGGACGCGCTCGGCGCGCAGGTCTGGATGACCGGCGCCGACCCCGCCGCCTTCGCCGCGCTGGGGGAGCGCGCGGAGCGGTTCACGGTGCGACCGGGGCATGTCGAGCGGGAGGGGTGAATGTAGCGCCGTTTTGCTTCAGCATCCTTCGAGGCTCGCTGACGCTCGCACCCCAGGATGACGTTCCCCGATGACCGATCGTCCCATCGTCACCTACGCCCGTGAACCGGGCCTTGCGGCCGTCGAATTCCGCCAGGTGCTGCTGGACTCCGGCCTCAGTTCCATCCGCCCGGTCGATGACCTGCCGCGGCTGGAGGCAATGCTCAACGCCGCCGACCTGATCGTGACCGCGCGTCTTGCCAGCACCGGCGCGCTTGTCGGTGTCGCCCGCGGCGTGACCGACTTCGCCTGGATCTGCTACATGTCGGAGGTCGCCGTCTCGCGTTCGGCGCAGGGGCTCGGTATCGGCAACGGGCTTATGGACGAAACCCGCCAGCTGCTCGGCCCGAAGGTGGCGCTCGTGCTTGCCTCGGTTCCCGAAGCCGTCGGCTTCTATGAGCGGATCGGCATGGAACGGGTGGCGGACGCCTTCTGGTATCCGCGCAAACCCTGAGGCGAGGCGCCTTTTCACTTGACTTTGCACGCGTACGCGCGTACGCACGCGCGCATGGAATTTGCCGACCTCGTCGTCTTCGCCGGGATTTTTGTCCTCGCAGTGGCATCGCCCGGCCCGGCGGTGGTCGCGCTGTTGGCGCGCACATTGGTGCGCGGCCGCGCGGGCTCCGGTCCCTTGATCGCCGGCCTCATCCTCGGTGACCTCGTCTGGCTCAGCGCCGCGGCGCTCGGCATGGCCGCCATTGCGGCGGCGCTCGGCTCGCTGTTCTTCCTGGTGCGGCTCGCCGGTGCGGCCTATCTGCTCTATCTCGCCTGGAAGCTGTGGACGGCGCCCACGGCACTTGGTCACGCCGCCGAGCTGCCGGAGAGCGGCTCGGCCTTCGGCCTGTTCGGCTCAGGGCTCGCCATTTCCATGGGCAATCCCAAGACCATGGCGTTCTATCTGGCGCTGCTGCCGACCATCATCGACCTGCCGCGCCTCACCGCGGCCGGCTTTGCCGAGCTTTCGATCGTCATCGTCGTGGTGATGGCGCTGGTGCTCGGTGCCTATGTCGGGCTCGCCCACCGGGCCCGCGATCTCGTCGCCTCGCACCGCGCGGTGCGCTGGATCAACCGCATCTGCGGCGGTGCCATGGCGGGGGCGGCGGTCGCCGTCGCCACGAAATAAACGCGCGTTTGCGGTAGAAATGTTCCCCGTCGTTCAAACGATTCGAGACCTGTAATCATGGCTGATTCCGCGCCCACCCCGACGCCCGAGGACTATGGCGCGCAGTCTATCCAAGTGCTCAAGGGGCTGGACGCGGTCCGCAAGCGTCCGGGCATGTATATCGGCGATACCGATGACGGCTCCGGCCTCCACCACATGGTCTATGAGGTGGTGGACAATGCCATTGACGAGGCGCTCGCCGGCTATGCCACCGAAGTGACGGTGACGCTGAACGCGGAAGGTTCGGTGACCGTGACCGACAATGGTCGCGGCATCCCGACCGACATCCACCCCGAAGAGGGCGTCTCGGCGGCCGAGGTCATCATGACCCAGCTGCACGCCGGTGGTAAGTTCAACCAGAATTCCTACAAGGTCTCCGGCGGCCTGCATGGCGTCGGCGTCTCGGTGGTGAATGCGCTTTCCACCACGCTCGATCTCGTCATCTGGCGCGACGGCAAGGAATTCAAGATGCGCTTCCGCGACGGCGACGCGGAAGCCCCGCTGGCCTCGACCGGCCCGGCGCCGGAAGGCAAGCGCGGCACCCTGGTGACCTTCGTGCCGAGCCCGAAGACCTTCACCCGGGTCGAATTCGACTATGCGACGCTGGAGCACCGGCTGCGCGAGCTCGCCTTCCTCAATTCCGGCGTGCGCATCATCCTCACGGACGCCCGCCACGCCGAGGTGAAGCGCGAGGAGATGATGTATGAAGGCGGTGTCGAAGCCTTCGTGCAGTATCTCGACCGCTCCAAGCAGGCATTGCTGCCGAAGCCGGTGGTGATCCGCGCCGAGAAGGACGGCATCACGGTCGAATGCGCGCTCTCATGGAATGACAGCTACCATGAGAATGTCCTCTGCTTCACCAACAACATCCCGCAGCGCGATCGTGGCACGCATTTCACCGGCTTCGCCGCCGCGCTGACCCGTCAGGTCATCGGCTATGCCGAGCGTTCCGGCATCTCCAAGAAGGAGAAGGTCGATCCCACCGGCGAGGACTGCCGCGAGGGGCTCACGGCGGTGCTCTCGGTGAAGGTACCGGACCCGAAATTCTCCTCGCAGACCAAGGACAAGCTGGTCTCCTCCGAGGTGCGCCCGGTGGTCGAGGCGCTGGTGAACGACGCGCTCGGCAACTGGCTGGAGGAGAATCCGGCCGAGGCCAAGAGCGTCGTCGGCAAGGTGGTGGAGGCGGCTGCCGCCCGTGAGGCCGCCCGCAAGGCGCGCGAGCTGACGCGGCGCAAGAACCCGCTCGACATCGCCTCCCTGCCCGGCAAGCTAGCCGATTGCCAGGAGCGCGATCCCGCCAAGTCCGAGATCTTCATCGTCGAGGGCGACTCGGCCGGTGGCTCGGCCAAGATGGGCCGCAATCGCGCCTTCCAGGCGATCCTGCCGCTGCGCGGCAAGATCCTGAACGTGGAGCGCGCCCGCTTCGACAAGATGCTGTCGTCCGAGCAGATCGGCACGCTGATCACCGCGCTCGGCACCGGCATCGGCCGCGACGACTTCAATGTCGAGAAGCTGCGCTACCATAAGATCATCATCATGACGGATGCCGACGTCGACGGCTCGCACATCCGTACCCTGCTGCTGACCTTCTTCTTCCGGCAGATGCCGGACCTGATCGATCGCGGCCACATCTACATCGCCCAGCCGCCGCTCTATAAGGTCTCGCGCGGCAAGTCCGAGCAGTACCTCAAGGACGAACGCTCGCTCGAAGACTACCTCATCACGCAGGGGCTGGACGACTCTGCTCTCGTGCTCGCCTCCGGCGAAGTGCGCACCGGCGCCGACCTGCATGCCGTGGTGGAGAGCGCCCGCTCGTTCCGCGCCGTGATGAACGGCCTCCACCCGCGCTACAACCGCGCCGTGGTCGAGCAGGCGGCGCTGTCCGGTGCACTGGCGGCGGGCCTGCTCTCCGACGAAGAACCGGCCAACGCCATGGCGTTGGAAGTGGCGCGCCGGCTCGACCTGATCGCCGAGGAGACCGAGCGCGGCTGGGTCGGTGAGGCTGATCCTTCCGGCTATCGCTTCATCCGCACCGTGCGCGGCGTGAAAGAAGTCGCCACCCTCGAAGCCGCCTTCGTGCAGTCGGCGGAGGCGCGCCGGCTCGATGCGCTCGGTGCCGATCTCCAGGAAGTGCACGCCGCCCCGGCAACGCTGCGCCGCAAGGGCGCCGACACGCTGGTGTTCGGCCCGCTCGACCTGTTCGATGCGGTGACCGATGCCGGCCGTACCGGCATCAAGCTGCAGCGCTACAAGGGCCTCGGCGAGATGAATGCCGAGCAGCTGTGGGAGACCACGCTCGACACCAACGCCCGCTCGCTGCTGCAGGTGAAGGTGAAGGAAGTCGACGCCGCCGACGACCTGTTCAACCGCCTGATGGGCGACGTCGTCGAACCGCGCCGCGAATTCATCCAGGACAATGCGCTGAAGGCCAGCGTGGACGTGTGACCAGAGAGCCTGCCTCATAATTCAATGGTGGCTGGCCAGGTGGCCATTTCCGACGTCATGGCCGGCCTTGTGCCGGCCATCTCGGCCGCGGACGCGCTGCCGGGAACCGAGGCCACCGGCACAGGGCCGGGGATGACGATCCATTCCGGCATTATCGGTCGAGCTCTTAGTCACGCGATCCCTGATCGGCCTGACGATCATCCGGGACGACGAGAATCGCAGTCTTGTAAGCGACCTCAGCAACGTCCCCTCCCCTCCCAAAAGTTAAGCCGGCTTCGGCATTCCTATGTGCATGTTGGCATCGTGCGTGCATCCTGAAGCTGCGGACGGCTGGCCGCCGCAGGCGGCACGTCCATCCGGCAGAAGCCGGATGGGCTTTGGCCGGCGCCCGCTAAAACCAGGGGATGGGCATGAGCACGACCACAAGCACAGCAGCCATCGACACCGACTACAGCGAAGAGGCCAAGCACGCGGACGTCAAAGTCCTGCATGAGATGGGCTATGCGCAGGAGCTGGAACGGCGGATGAGCCGGTTCTCCAACTTCGCCATCAGCTTCTCCATCATCTGCATCCTGTCCGGCGGCATCAATTCGCTGGCGCAGGCGACGTCCGGCGCGGGTGGCGCCGCCATCGGGCTCGGCTGGCCGCTTGGCGTGCTGATCTCGGGGGTGTTCGCGCTCGCCATGGCGCAGATCGGCTCGGCCTATCCGACGGCCGGCGGGCTCTACCACTGGAGCTCGATCCTCGGCACCCGCTTCACCGGCTGGGTGACGGCTTGGTTCAACCTGCTCGGCCTCGTCACCGTGCTCGGCGCCATCAATGTCGGCACCTATTATTTCTTCTTCGGTGCCTTCGGCCCCATGCTCGGCATGGAGGATACCATCACCACCCGCATCGGCTTCCTCGCCGTGCTCACCGCGGTGCAGGCGCTGATCAATCATTTCGGCATCGGGCTCACCGCGAAGCTCACGGACTTCTCCGGCTATCTCATCTGCGCCACCGCCATCGTGCTGACGCTGGCGTGCCTCGCCGTCGCGCCGAGCTACGAGTTCGGGCGGCTCTTCACCTTCACCAATTATTCGGGCGAGGCCGGTGCGAATGTGTGGCCGCAGGTCTCCACCGGCTGGGCCTTCCTGCTCGGCCTGCTGCTGCCGATCTATACCATCACCGGCTATGATGCCTCCGCCCACACCTCCGAGGAGACCCGCGACGCGGCGCGCTCGGTGCCGCAGGGAATGGTGATGTCGGTCGTGTGGTCCGGCGTGTTCGGCTACGTGATGCTGTGCGCCTTCGTGCTGATGATCCCGAACATGGACGAGGCGGCGAAGCAGGGCTGGAACGTCTTCTTCTGGGCGATGGATGCCCGGATGCCCGGCGTGCTCAAGGAGATCCTCTATCTCGCGATCTTCCTGGCGCAGTTCCTCTGCGGCCTCGCCACCGTGACTTCGGTGTCGCGCATGATGTTCGCCTTCGCCCGCGACGGCGGCCTGCCGGCCTCCAACCTGCTCGCCAAGGTCAGCCCGACCTACCGGACCCCGGTCGCCGCGATCTGGACCGGCTCGATCCTCGCCGTGCTGTTCGTGTGGGGCACCTCGCTGGTCTCGTTCGGCGGCACCTCGGCCTATGCGATCGTGGTGTCCTGCACCGTGATCTTCCTGTTCTTCTCCTTCGCCATTCCGATCGTGCTCGGCCTTTTCGCCTTCGGCACGGCGAAATGGCCGAAGATGGGGCCGTGGAACATGGGCGGGCCGCTGTTCAAGCTGGTGGCGGTGCTCTGCGCGCTCGCCATGGCGCTGATCTTCGTGCTCGGCATCCAGCCGCCGAACGACTGGGCGCTCTACATCACGATCGGCTTCCTGGTGCTGACCGGCATCGTCTGGCTGGCTTTCGAAAAGCGCCGCTTCCAGGGCCCGCCGATCGGCGATGAGATCGCCAAGCGCCAGGCGGCGATCCGCGCCGCCGAACAGGCAGTGGGCGAGGCCGGCTGACACCGGCCTTCCCTCACATCTTGAGGAGACGCAGGAAGGGCGCCGTGCATCGGCGCCCTTCGGGTGATTTCGTACGGCTGAGAAAGCCTCTATCGTGCCGGAATCATGGAAGCTCCCCCTCCCCTCCCCGCCCGCTCGGGCGCCCGCCTCCTCGTTGACGCCCTCATCGCCCAGGGCGTGACCCGCGCCTTCGGCGTGCCCGGCGAGAGTTATCTTGACGTGCTCGACGCCATGTCGGACAGCGACATCGAGTTCGTCATCTGCCGCCAGGAAAGCGGTGCGGCGATGATGGCGGAGGCGAGCGCCAAGCTCACCGGGCGGCCCGGCGTGTGCTTCGTCACCCGCGGGCCGGGCGCCACCAATGCCAGCGCCGGCGTGCACATCGCGCAGCAGGATTCGACGCCGATGCTGCTGTTCGTCGGCCAGATCGCGCGCTCCATGCGCGGTCGCGAGGCGTTCCAGGAGGTCGATTACCGCGCGGTGTTCGGCACGCTCGCCAAATGGGCGGTGGAGATCGACGAGGCGGAGCGCGTCCCGGAGATCGTCGCGCGCGCCTTCCGCATCGCGACGCAGGGCCGCCCCGGCCCGGTGGTGATCGCGCTGCCCGAGGACATGCTGAGCGAACTCGCCCATGTGCCGGACGCGCCGCCGTTCGAGCCGGCGGAAACCTGGCCCGGCCTCACCGACATGATGCGGCTGCAGAAGCTGCTCTGGGCCGCGGAGCGCCCGCTGATGATCCTCGGCGGCAGCCGCTGGAATGCGAAGGCGGTGGCCTCGGTGGTTCGCTTCGCCGAACGGTTCGACCTGCCGGTATGCGCCTCCTTCCGCCGCCAGATGCTGTTCCCCGCCGACCATGAGTGCTATGCCGGCGATGTCGGCCTGTCGCTCAATCCGGCGCTGAAGGCGCGGCTGAAGGCAGCCGACCTCGTCATCATCGCCGGCGGGCGGCTCGGTGAGGTGCCTTCGCAGGGCTATGAGCTGTTCGGTATCCCCGATCCCGGCGTGCCGCTGGTCCATATCCATGCCGATCCGGACGAACTCGGCCGGGTGTTCCAGCCCATGCTCGCCATCAACGCGTCCTCCGCCGCCTTCGCCGCCTCGCTGGAAGGCGTGCAGCCGCCGAACGCGATCGCCTGGCGCGACTGGCGCGCCGCGGCGCGGGCGGACTATCTCGGCTGGAGCGAAGAGCCGCCGGCCAATCCCGGCGCGGTGCAGATGGCGACCCTGGTGCGATGGCTGCGCGGCCTGCCGACGGACACCGTGATCTGCAATGGCGCCGGCAATTTCGCCATCTGGGTGCATCGCTTCCACCGCTTCCGCGCCTATGGCACGCAGCTCGCCCCGACCAGCGGCTCGATGGGCTACGGCTTTCCCGCGGCGGTCGCCGCCAAGATCGCGCGGCCGGAGCGTGCGGCGATCGCGGTGTGCGGCGACGGCGATTTCCTGATGACCGGCCAGGAATTCGCGACCGCCGTGCAGTATGGCGCCGCTGTGGTGGCGGTGGTGGTCGACAACGGCATGTACGGCACCATCCGCATGCATCAGGAACGCGAACACCCGACCCGGGTGTTCGGGACCAATCTGCGCAACCCCGACTTCGCCGCCTATGCGCGCGCGTTTGGCGGGCTCGGCTTCACCGTCGAGACCGATGCGGAATTTGCTCCCGCGCTTGACGCGGCGCTTGCCGCCGGAGTGCCGGCGATCGTGCATGTGAAGCTCGATCCTGAAGCCATCACGCCGACGACGACGCTGACCGCGCTGCGCGAGAAGGCGCTGGCGGACCGCTCGGTGGGCTAGCCATTCCCCTTTCGACAGGTGATCACGATGCTCCGCCCTGCTCTGATCGGCCTTGTTCTTCTCGGCATCGGCGCCGCGCTCGACGCGGCCGCCGACGACCAGCTTGTCTGGCATACGCTCGCCGACGGCGATGAACTTCATCTCATCATGGGCGTGCCGGATAGCGATAACCAGATCATCGACATCTCCTGCCGGGGCGGCAGCGACGCCATCACGATCCGCTCGCTGATCGGCTCAACGGGGCTGAAGGCCGGGGACGCGGCGCAGCTGACACTCGCCAACAGCCGGGCAAAGGCAGTGTTCCCCGGCCACGCGGTTCCGAACGACGAAACCACTGGAATCGATATCGAAGCGAGCGGTACGCTCGCCGACTTCCAGGCGATCATAAAGACCGGGCGCCCCTTCTTGCTCGAAGTAAAAGGCGCGCAATTCGGCCTCAGCCCGGACCAGATCGAGAAGCCGCTTGCCATGCTCGCGACTGCCTGCACCCGCTGATGGATTGTGGGCTCCACCACCTTCGCGCCTGACGCGATCTGTGGCATGAGAAGGCGTCCCTGGCACAACAAGACGCCCGCGGGTGAGGAACATGGCGATTCACATCTCAGCCCTTCCTGACCACACGGCCGAAAAGACGGGCGGCACTTCGCTTGCCGTGCCCTATGCCGTCTCGGTCCTATGCTGGCTGCTCTCCGCCGGCGTCTACATCGCCGTCAAATGGGTCGCCCTGGAGATGCCGCCCTGGACGCTCTGCTTCTGGCGGGTGTTCATCGCCTTCGCCATCCTGCTGCCGTTCGTCCGCTCCCACTTTGGGGCCATGGCCGAGCTGCTCCGATCACGGTGGCTGGAGCTGCTGATCATCGGCGGCCTCGGGCTCGCCATCTGTCAGGGGCTTATCTATACGGGCCTTCGCTATGCCGATGCGACCACGGCCGGCATCATCATGGCGCTCATGCCGATCGCCACGATGATCCTCGCCCGCATCGTATTGGGCGAGGCGATGGGCCTCTGGCAGGCGATCGGATCCGGCCTCGCCTTGATCGGCGTCGTCGTGATCATCGCCCATGGCGACCTGTCGGCGCTGCTGCGGCTCGATGTGAATGCGGGTGAACTGTGGATCGTCGCCAGCGCGCTGTGCTGGGGGCTCTACACCGTGCTGCTGCGCCGCGCGAAGTTCGAGCTGGCGCGCCTGCCGCTCCTGGTGCTTCTGCTCGGAGCCGGCGCCGTATCGGGGCTGCCCTTCTATCTCTGGGAGCTGGCATCGGGCGCGCACTCGGCGATGGATGCGAACGGCCTGCTGGCGCTGGCCTATGTCGCCATCCCGGGCGGCGCGCTGATGTATTACCTGTTCAACTGGAGCGTCGAAGCGCTGGGCGCCAGCAAGGCCAGCTCGCTGCTCTATCTCCAGACCGTCTTCGTCGCCGTGCTGGCCTATCTGCTGCTCGGCGAAAGCCTGCACGGCTACGATCTGGCAGGTGCGGCCTTCATCGCCGCCGGCCTGCTGCTGGTGACGCTGATCAAGTCCAAGCCGCAACCGGCCGCGCGTTCCGCATAGGCGACGACGCGCGCAGCCTAACCATGGCAATGCTCAAGCCGCGCCATGGCCAAGCCATGCCGAAGCTTGAGCATTGCTGAAGCTTACGCTGCCCCTTTGGCCAGTTCGCCCGATAGCGCCCGCGCGATCAGCGCGCGGGTCTCGGGGATGCCATAGGCGGCGACGAAGGTGCCGAAGCGCGGCCCCTCGCTCTCGCCGAGCAGCAGCTCATAGAGCGCGCTGAACCAGGCGAAGGAGACGCCCGGCCCACCGTCCGGGCCCTTGCGCTTCAGATCCTGATAGCGCGGCACCGGACGGGCGACGTCGAGCACTGCGTTCTGAATCGCCTCGCGGTCGATGCCGTCGAGCGGGGCGAGCGCGGCATCGAGCCGGCGCAGCGCATCGGCCTCCACCTCGTCCGGCAGGCGGAAGGCGCGGCGCGGCTTCACCCGATCGATGAAATAGCGCACCGCATAGCCCGCGAGCCTGTCCAGCGTCGGGCTGGTCTGCGCCGTCACGCCCGGCGCGTAGCGGCCAATGAAGCGCCACAGCACCTCCTTGTCCTCGGCATTCGAGGCCGAGGCGAGCTTCAGCAGCAGGCCGAACGTCAGCGGCAATTCCTCGACCGGCGGATTGCCGCCATGGATGTGCCAGACCGGGTTGCCGAGCTTGTTCTTGGAGTCCTGCGCCGGGTAGCGGGCGAGGAAGTTGTAATATTCGTCGACCGCCTTGGGGATGACATCGAAGTGCAACTTCTTCGCCGAGCGCGGCGACTGGAACATGTAGAGCGCAAGGCTCTCCGGGCTGGCATAGGTCAGCCACTCGTCGATGGTCAGGCCGTTGCCCTTCGACTTCGAGATCTTCTGGCCGATCTCGTCGAGGAACAGCTCATAGACATAATGCTCGGGCGCCTCGCCGCCGAGTATCTCGCAGATGCGATCATAGATCGGGGCGTTGGTCTGGTGGTCCTTGCCGAACATCTCGAAATCGACGCCGAGGGCCGCCCAGCGGGCGCCGAAGTCCGGCTTCCACTGCAGCTTCACATGGCCGCCGGTGACGGGAACGGTCTTCTCCGCCCCGTCCTCATCGGTGAAGGTGATGGTGCCCGCCGTGGCATTCACCTCCTTCAGCGGCACGTAGAGCACGCGCCCGCTCAAGGGCGAGATCGGCAGGAACGGGCTGTAGGTCGCCTGCCTCTCCTCGCCGAGCGTCGGCAGCATCACCTGCATGATCTCGTCATAGCGTTCGGCGGCACGCAGCAGCACCGCGTCGAGCTTGCCGGCCTTGTAGTATTCCGTCGCGCTGGCGAACTCGTACTCGAAGCCGAAGGTATCGAGGAAGCGGCGCAGCATGGCGTTGTTGTGGTCGCCGAAGCTGGGGAAGCCGCCCCACGGATCCGGCACCGAAGTGAGCGGCATCTGCAGATAGGGTTCCAGGGCTGTGCGACTCGGCACATTGTCCGGGATCTTGCGCATCCCATCCATGTCGTCCGAGAAGCAGATGAGCCGCGTCGGGATCCGGTCGTCGGTGAGCACGCGGAAGGCATGGCGCACCATGGTGGTGCGCGCCACCTCGCCGAACGTGCCGATGTGCGGCAGGCCGGACGGGCCGTAGCCGGTCTCGAACAGCACCTCGTCCTTCGGTTTGCGCTTCAGCCGCTCGATGATCTTGCGCGCTTCCTCGAACGGCCAGGCACCGGCCGCCTCGGCCGCCTGGCGCAGTTCCGATGCAAAATCCTCGACCGAAGCGGTCGCCGTCATGATGTGTTCCTGGGCTCTGTCTGCGGAAGGCGCGGACACTAGAGCATGATGCCGAAAAGTGCGAAGCGGTTTTTGGACAACATCGTGCTCCAGCCGATACGACCGGATCACGTCTGATGAATTTGGATCGAGCTGATCCAAATTCATCGTGATCCGGGGCAGGCGAAGACGAAGCGTCAAATACGTTGAATAGCTTGAACGGTGATCTGCACTGGACGACGATGTTTGTTCCTCATATGTTCTCATCAACGGCAACGGAGGCAAGCGATGAAGCTTTATTGGTGCCCGCAATCGCGGGCGATCACCGCGCTCTGGATGATGGAGGAGACCGGCATCCCCTATGAACGCGAGCTCATCGACATCCGGGCCGGCTCACAGTCGACACCGGAATACGCCGCCATCAATCCGATGATGAAAGTGCCGGCGCTGGAAGATGGGCCGGTGAAGGTCGCCGAAACCGGCGCGGTCCTCGCTTATGTCGCGGAGCGGGTGCCGGAAGCCCAGCTGGCGCCGCCGGTGGGCGATCCGAAGCGAGGGGATTATCTGCGCTGGCTATTCTTCGGACCGATGATCGAAGCCGCCTTCACGCAGAAGGTGACCGGACTTGATCTGGCAAGCTCGACCGCAGGTTGGGGCTCTTATGACCGCGTCATCGACGTGCTGGAAGTCGGGGTAAAGGACGGGCCCTGGCTGCTCGGGGAGCGTTTCTCGGCGGCCGACGTGATGATCGGCTCGAGCCTGCATTTCGGCATGATGTTCAAGCTGATCGAGCCGCGGCCGGCCTTCGCCGGCTATGTCGAGCGCTGCGCGGCGCGGCCGGCATTCCAGCGCTCGCAGGCGATGGGCAATGCTTGAGCTGCCGGCTCAATAGACGCTGATCGGGAACCAGCGGAGATAGAGGTCGGTATAGACGCCCTTCTCCCAGAGCTGGGCGAGCGCATAGTTGAGCGACTGGCGCAGCGCGTCATTGCCGCGCTTCACCGCGATCCCCATGCCCTCGCCGAAATAGCGGCTCTCGGTGAAGGCGCCGCCGGCGAAGGCGCAGCAATTGGCCGACGTCGTGCCGTTCAGCCAGAAGGCGAGTTGCACGCCGTCGCCGAACACGAGATCGACCTCTCCGCGCTTGAGCGCGTCGAGCGTGGCGTCGGAATTCGGATAGGCGCGGATGGCGGTCTCGGCGAAGAAATCGCGCAGATAGGCCTCATGAGCGGTACCGGCAACGACGCCGATGGTGCGGGCGGCGACCGTCTGCGGCGTCACCTGGTCCAGCGTTGCGCTCTTGCGGGCGACGAAGCGGGCCGGCGAGCGGAAATAGCGGTCGGTGAAATCGGAGGCGTCGCGGGTCTCGCGGGTAATGGCGATGCCGGCAATGACGGCATCGGCCGTACCGGCGTCGAGCGCGGCGATGAGCTCGCCGAACGGCTTCACCTCCAGCGTGCACGGCACGGTGAGCTCGGTGCAGATGGCGCGGGCGAGATCGATGTTCATGCCGGTCGGCTGGCCGTCGGCGCCGCGGAAGCTGAAGGGCGGATAATCGTCGGTGGTGACGAAGCGGATCTGGCTCGGCAGGCGGGTGACGTCCGGCCGCTCCGGACGGCGCTTCGGGTCCCAGAAGCCGGGCACGGCGACGCCGTTGTCGGACGCGGCGGCGCCGGCGGTCCCCGCATTCTGCGCCCTCGCGGGAGACGGGACCGCGAGCGAGGACAGGGTCAACACCAAAGTGAGAATGACTGCGTCGCACATCCGAGACATGTCACCGAGATTCCGCATCAAAGCCTCGCACCGCACGGACGCGCGCCGCGCTACCCGCCCGCCTGTCCACCTGCCCGCTTGTAGCGTCTCGGAAGAGGGGAGGCGAGAGCTTCGCTCGGACGAGGGTCAGCTTCCCAATCCTACGTCATGCCCGGGCTTGTCCCGGGCATCCACGGCCGTGACTTACGTGTAACCATGGATGGTCGGCACAAGCCCGGCCATGACGTCATGGCAAATGCCATCGATCGCTCGGCCGGGTGCTTGGTTTACAAATACTTCCTGAGATCGGCCGCGACCTCGGCCGGCGGGCGCTTGAGGTTGAGCGGCGCGACGAAGACGCCGTCCTTGCCCATCAGATAGACCACCGCGGTGTGGTCCATGGTGTAGTCGCTGCCTTGCGTCGGCACCTTCTTCGCATAGGCGCGATAGGTCTTGATCGCCGCCGCCACCTCTTCGGGCGAGCCGGTCAGGCCGCGTATGCTCGGATGGAAACTGCCGAGATAGTTCTTCATCACCTCGGGCGTATCGCGCTCCGGATCGACCGTGATGAACAGGCCGGCAACCTTGCGCGCGTCCGGCCCCAGCGCCTCGAAGGCCTGCGACATGTCGAACAGCGCGGTCGGGCAGACGTCCGGACAATGGGTGAAGCCGAAGAAGACGAGGAAGGGCGCACCAGCATAATCGCCTTGCGTCACCTTCCGCCCGTCCTGGTCGACCAGCTGGAACGGCCCGCCGATCGCCACCGTTGTGGCGACCCGCTGCTGCGCACCGGGCAGAAGGGCAAAGGTGGCGGCGGCAATGGCCGCAGCACCAACCACAAAGATGGCGAGAAGCAGGAGGACGCGGCGTTGCATGAGAGACGACCAGGGTCAGAAGCAATAGGCGATGCCAGCCGACACCATGTCGAAGAAAACGGCACCGCCGTGACGCGACCAGAGGCCGATCGCCGCAGCCAGCAAGGCAATGCCCATCACCGCCGGCACCACCAGCCACAAGCGGCTGCGCCGCTCGTGCGCCTCGGACAGCTCCATGTCGGATTCGGGAAAGGCCATGTTCATCTCCCGCCGCACCCGGCGTTCGGCATCCGTGATATAAACCCTAATCTCCCGTTCCGGAAGGAAAGCGGTATCCCTGCTTGCGTGAACGGTAATATAGGCTTGAATTGCCCCGAACGCGCCGAAAAGGGAGCGACGGCAGTTCGAAACTTTGGAACACTGGACGTGGCATTCGATATCCGTGGGTAGGATATCCGTGCGGCGGGGCGACCAAGGCGGCATGGTGAAAGCGCAAGGCATCGCGACCGGTGCGGCGGCCTCCAGCAATGGTGCGAGCTGCGAGAGCAACGCTGTGCAGCGTCGGCTGGACGCGGCCCTGGAGTCGATGAGCGACGCCTTCGCCTTGTTCGACGCCGATGATCACATGGTGCTGCACAATGGCCGCTTCCTCGAATTCTTCCCGTTCCTGACGTCGCTCGGCGATCTGCGCGGCCAGACCTTCCGCACTCTCGTCAGTGTGCCGAACGGCGAGTGGTCGCGGGTCGACGATCCCGAGCGCTATGTCGAGGAACGCATGGCGCGCCACGATGCGGCGGACGGGCGCCCCTTCTCCATTCGCCTCGAGAATGGCGGCTGGGTGCGGGTGCGCGAGCGGCGCACGCCGGACGGCGGCATCGTCTCGACCTGGACCGACATCAGCGAGCTCAAGGCCACCGAGCAGCATCTGCTCGACACCATCGACAGTATCGGCGAAGGCTTCGTGCTGCTCGACGACGACGGCCATCTCCGGCTGTGCAACCAGCGCTTCCGCGACATGCTCGGCGACGGCTCCGCCGTGTTCGTGGCAGGCACATCCTTCGACAACGTGCTGCGGCAGGCGGCACTGGCCGGCCGCTTCATGGAAGCCGGCACCGATCCCGAAGGCTTTGCCACGCGGATGATGCAGCAGTTGGGCGGCGACGGTGAAACCCGGCTGGAAGTGCCGCTGCGCAATGGCGGGTGGGTGCTGGCGAGCCATCGCCGCATGAAGGACGGCAGCGTCGTCGGCATCTGGACCGACGTCACCATCCAGAAGAAGCGCGAGGCCGAGCTCGTCGCGATCCGCGCCCAGCTCGAACGGCACACCGACGCGCTCTCCGAATTCGCCCGGCTGGTGGCACGGCAGGCCCGCAGCGATGCACTGACCGGCCTGCCGAACCGCTTCGCGCTGGAGGAGCGGCTCGATCAGTTGCTGCACGACGGCCCGAACGGAGTGTGCGTGCTCTATGTCGATGTCGACCGCTTCAAGTTGGTGAACGACACGGTCGGCCACGCCGCCGGCGATGAGGTGCTGCGCGGCGTCGCGCAGACGCTGAAGCGGCAATTGCGCGGCGACGACCTTCTGGCGCGGATCGGCGGCGACGAGTTCGCGGTCGTGCTCGCCGAAGTCGAGGAGGAAGAGGCGATGCGCGTCGCCGAGCGGCTCTCCGCCGCCGTGCGCGGCCGCAGCTTCGTCGCCGAGGGACGCAGCTTCAGCCTCGGCCTCAGCATCGGGCTCGCCCGCGCAAGCGCGAATCTCTCCTCGGTCGCACGCCTGCTCGCGGCGGCCGACACCGCCTGCTACATCGCCAAGGATGCCGGGCCCGGCCGCATCCAGCTCTATGATCTCGGCGACATCAGCGTCAGCCACGCCCAGGAGACGCTGAGCTGGGCCGAGCGCATCCAGCTCGCGCTCGATGCCGACATGTTCGTGCTGCACCTGCAGGCGATCGTCTCGGACACCACCGGCATCGCCGGCTACGAGGCACTGATCCGGCTGATGGACGAGCGCGGCCGGCCGCGCACCCCGGCGAGCTTCCTGCCCGCGGCGCGGCGGCTCGGCTACATGAGCCGCATCGACGAATGGGTGTGCCGGCGCACCATCGAATATGCGGCGCGGCTCGCCAATGCCGGCTCGAACCGCTACGTCTCGATGAATTTCGGCGTGCGCACCCTTACCGATCCGACCTTCCAGCGGCGGTTCCTCGAGCTGCTGGACCGCAGCCCCGAGGCCAGCCGCACCCTTGCGGTGGAGATCACCGAGACCGATGAGATCGAGGACATCGAGACGCTGTCCAACTTCATCGACACGCTGCGCGAGCGCGGCCTGCGCCTGTTCCTCGATGATTTCGGCAGCGGCTATAACAGCTTCGACGTACTGAAGCGGCTCCACGTCGACGGCATCAAGATCGATTGGGCGGTGACGCACGACCTGCTCGATGACCCGATCGACGAGGCGCTGGTGAAGGCCGCGGTCTCGATCGCGGATTCGCTCGGTCTCGAACTGGTGGCGGAAGGCGTGGAGCGCGACGCCGAGCTCGACCGGCTCAGGACGCTCGGCGTCCGGCTGTTCCAGGGCCACTATTTCCACAAGCCCGAGGATGCCGAGGCGGCGCTGCTGCGCTGACAGCGATAGCTTCCGACTGCGACGGCGAGCGCGACGACGATCAGGATCGCCGCGACGACGAACGTGGTCCGCATGCCGGCGGTGACGGCATCGGGAGACGCCATGGTGATGTCGGTCGCCAACGTGGCGGACGCGAACACCGCGCCCATGGCGGAGGCGCCGGTGATGAGCCCGAGATTGCGCGACAGGTTGAGCATGCCGGACATGACGCCCCGCTGGCCCGGGCGAACGTCCATCATGACCGCCGTGTTGTTGGCAGCCTGGAACAGCTGATAGCCGGGCGTCAGAATCGCGATGGCAGCAATGTAGCCCGCGATGCCGAACAACGCCGGCAGCACGGACAAAGCGAATGAGCCAGCCGCCATTCCGATGAGCCCGACGATGACCATGAAAGCCGCGCCCAGACGGTCGACAATGCGGCCGGCCAGGACACCGCTCAGTGCGGAGATGATCGGGCCGATCGACATTGTGAGCCCGACAAGAGCCTCGCCGAGGCCAAGCGCACGAGAGAGGTAGAACGGCCCGACCACCAGCGTCGCCATCATCACCGTCGAGACCAGCGCGTTGAGAATGAGGCCCGCGCTCAGCCCCGGATCGCGGAAGGTCGACAGTCGGATCAAGGGCGATACCGCTCTCGCCTCGGCGAAGATGAAGAGGCCTGCACCGAAGACGGCTGCCACCAGCAGGATCATATTGAGCGGACCGAGGCTGCCACGCCCGATCGTCATGGCGAGTGCGTAAGCCGCGAGCGTCAGGGCAAGCAGCAACGTGCCCATGATGTCGAAGCCGGCTCGATCCGCCTTCGGTTCCTCATGATCAACGGGCAGAGAGCGATAGGCGAGAAGCAAAGCCAGAACGCCCAGCGGGATGTTGACGAGGAAGATCGCCCGCCAGCCGAGCGTCGCGATCAGGACGCCGCCGAGCGATGGACCGAGCGCGGTACCGACCGCGGACATTGCCCCGAGCAGCCCCATGGCGGTGCCGATCCTTGCCTTGGGAACCGTCTCACCCACAGAGGCCATGGTGAGGCCCATCATGATCGCCGCCCCGAGCCCCTGCGCCGCCCGCGCGGCGATCAGCAGCGGGAAGCCAGGCGCGAGGCCGCACAGCAGGGAGGCCGCCGTGAACAGGACGATCCCGGCCAGCAGCAGCCGCCGACGGCCGACAATGTCACCGAGCCGTCCGACGCTGACGATCGACAGGGTGATGGCGAGCAGATAGGCGAGGACGATCCACTGCACATGCCGGAAGGAGGTGTCGAACGCCTGTGCCAGAGTCGGTAAGGCGACATTGGCGATGCTGGTACCGAGCGAGGCCAGCAGCATGGAGAGCGAGAGGCTGGCGAGCGCCCACCCGAGCGAAGAGGCCGGTTCCGTGCATTCGGCGGCGGCGTCATCTCGCCCTGCAATGATCGGCTTCACCATGAACTCCGTTGCCAGTGGCTCCCGAAGCGGGACCACCGGAAACCTAGACACCGAGCTGGCATGGCGGAACGCGCACTCTCTGCACTGTATTCATGCGCCAGACGCCACGTCACTAGCGATCTGCGCTATTGTCGGGGCATGTCGACGCCCGATTTCAATCTGCTGGTCACCCTTGATATGCTGCTCGCGGAAGGCAGCGTTGCGCGCGCGGCCAAACGGTTGCGGCTCAGCCCATCGGCAATGAGCCGGGCGCTGGCGCGCTTGCGCGAGACGACGGGCGATCCGCTGTTGGTGAGGGCCGGGCGCGGTCTCGTTCCCACGCCCCGGGCGCTCGAACTACGCGAGCGCGTCGGTCGGCTGGTGCAGGACGCGAAGGCCGTTCTCCGCCCCGTCGAGACGCTCGACCTGAAACGGCTCGTGCGGACATTCACGCTCCGGAACCGAGATGGCTTCGTCGAGAATTTCGGACCGGATCTCATTGCCCGCATAAGCGAGCAAGCACCGGGCGTGCGGCTGCGCTTCATGCCGAAGCCGGACAAGGACAGCACGCCGCTACGGGACGGCAGCGTCGACCTCGAAACCGGCGTCGTCGGAGCGGCCACCGGACCGGAGGTACGTGCACAAGCGCTGTTCCGCGATCGCTTCGTCGCCGTCGTACGGATGGGGCATCCATTGTGCGAGACCCCGATCACCCCTGCCCGCTACGCTGCCGGCCGGCACATCCTCATCTCCCGTCGTGGGGGCGAGCGGGGCCCGATCGATGATGCCCTCGAGCTGCTGGGTTTGAGGCGGGAAATCATGACGATCGTCGGCGGCTTCTCGGAAGCCCTGGCTCTGGCGCGTGCCTCGGACCTGATCGCCAGCGTTCCCGAACGCTATACGGGAAAGCTGCGCGACGGGATGCGCAGCTTTCCGCTTCCGATCGCCATACCGGAGTTCACGGTGTCATTGCTCTGGCACCCGCGGATGGATGCCGATCCCGCGCATCGCTGGCTGCGTGGGTGCTTTCGGGACGTCTGCGCGGGTTGATCGGAGCTCGTCTCGTCAGGGGACGTGGATGCCCGGGACGAGCCCGGGCATGATCGATCGATCAGTGAAACGCCCTTCAGGCCCGCGCCAGCGGCAGCACGGTCCGCATCTCGATGCGCCCCGCCACCGAGAAGACGAGGATTTCGGTGCTGCGGCCGATCTTCTCCCCATCCAGCAGCCGGACGATATCGTCGACCCCGCTGACCGGCTTGCCGTCGATGGCGAGGATATAGTCGCCCTCCGCCAGCGCGGCGCGATCGGCGGGCCCGCCCGCCTCGACCCGCCGCACCCGCACCGATGTCTTCTGCGTGGTGCCGGCTTCCCGCGCGATGCGCCGCGGCAGCTCGATGGTGTCGCCGGCAATGCCGATGAAGGCCCGCCGGACACGGCCATGGCGCAGTATCTCCGACACCACGAAGTTCGCGGTGTTGGAGGCGACGGCAAAGGCGATACTCTGCGCACCCTGGATGACGGCGGTGTTGACGCCGATCACCTCGCCGTTCGACGAGACCAGTGGCCCGCCCGAATTGCCGGGATTGAGCGCCGCATCGGTCTGGATGACATCGTCCATCAGATAGCCGTTCGCCGCGCGCATCGAGCGGCCGAGCGCGGAGACGATGCCCGCCGTCACGGTCCATTCGAAGCCGAGCGGATTGCCGATCGCAATCGCTATGTGGCCGCGGCGCAGGCGCTTGGAATCGCCGAGCCTCGCCCAATTGCCGATGCTGGTATTGGCGCGCACCAGCGCGATGTCGGTGTCGATGTCGCGCCCAAGCACGCGGCCCTCGGTCGCGAGGCCGTCCGGCGTGGTGATGCGCACCAGCTTCGCGTCCTCGACGACATGGTTGTTGGTGAGGATCAAGCCGTCCGGCGAGATCGCAAACCCCGAACCATGCCCGCGACCGCCCACGCGTTCGATCCGGCTGACCGCCGGCCCGACGACATCGACTGCGGCGGCTATGGATTGGGAATAGGCGTCCATCAGCGCGCCGTCATCGACGGGCGCCAGATTCTTATCGATGAAACCCATGGTCTGGTCCTCAAGCAACGGCGGGGAACGCCGCTGCCGCCAGCGCGCCGACTTGGGAAATCGGGCGCCGGCATCATGCTGTGGCGGCTCAGATGGCGATCCGGCGGCGGGCGCGCAAGCCTGGGGCACACCCCGACCGGTCGGACAACTGGCCTGCTCTCCCACTGCCCCAACGGCACCAAACATTCGGGCAGTCCTCTACCGACGGCGATGCTTAGCCCGCAGGCAAGACATTGCGATGTAGGAGGAGTCTGGAGGGGCTTTGATATCGAACCGACGTGCGCGGCTACGGAGCCGGTGGTTTTGGCGCACCTCGGATCACTCGGCAACCCTGCCAAGGCAACCTTGGCAAGCCCGACCATTGTCTTCGAACTTCCCGGGCGGGCTCCCTTGCGGCAATTGCCCTTGTGCTGGCAAGAGATGGGCCCCCATACCGAGAGCTGGTTGACAAGAGCGGGTTGAGACATGGCTGCCGAAACCGCGGACTCCGTTGCGCACGCCGCCCATGGGGTGGATCTCCTGCCCGTCGTGATCCTCCTTGGCGCGGCAGTTGTCGCCGTACCGCTGTTCAAGCGACTCGGCCTCGGCTCGGTGTTGGGCTATCTCGCCGCCGGGCTGGTCATCGGCCCCTTCGGCCTGCGCCTGTTCACCGACCCGCAGACGATCCTGCATGTCGCCGAGCTCGGCGTCGTCATGTTCCTGTTCATCATCGGGCTGGAAATGCAGCCCTCGCGCCTGTGGTCGATGCGCGGCGAGATTTTCGGCCTCGGGCTGGTTCAGGTCGGGCTATGCATCGGCCTGCTCACCTGCGTCGGTCTTGCCTTCGGCTATCCGGCGGCACCGAGCTTCGTGGCCGGTACCGGGTTCGTGCTGACCTCCACTGCCATCGTCATGCAGATGCTGGAGGAGCGGCGCTCGCTCGGCGCGCCCAAGGGCCGGCGTATCGTCGCTATCCTGCTGCTCGAAGACCTTGCCATCGTGCCGCTGCTCGCGCTGGTCACCTTCCTCGCGCCGGGCGGCGAGAGTGTGCCCCTCACCCAGCGCCTCGTCGGCATGGCGATCGGCGCCGGCTCGCTCATAGCGCTGATCCTTGCCGGCCTCTATCTGCTCGATCCGCTCTTCCGCCTTCTCGGCAAGGCCAAGGCGCGCGAGGTGATGACCGCGGCGGCGCTGTTCGTCGTGCTCGGTGCGGCGCTCGCCATGCAATATGGCGGACTCTCCATGGCCATGGGCGCCTTCCTCGCCGGCGTCCTGCTTTCGGAATCCACCTTCCGGCATCAGCTGGAAGTGGACATCGAGCCGTTCCGCGGCATCCTGCTAGGCCTGTTCTTTCTCGGCGTCGGCATGGCGCTCGACCTTTCGGTCGTCGCCGCCAACTGGCCGCTCATCGCCTCCGCCGTCGCGGCTTACATGATCCTGAAGATGCTCGGCATCTATGCGGTCGCGCGCCTGTTCCGCGCGAGCAACCGCGAGGCGTTGGAGCGGGCGGTGCTGATGGCGCAAGGTGGCGAGTTCGCGTTCGTGCTGTATGCGGCCGCAGCTTCGGCCGGCATCATCGATGCGCAGGTGAATGCGATCCTCACCGCAACCATCATCGTCTCCATGGCGCTGACCCCGATCCTCATCATCCTGCATGACCGCCTGCTGCCGAAGCCCGCGCCATCGATGGAAGGGGTCGAGACCGCCGAGGACCTTTCGGCCAGCGTGCTGCTGATCGGCTTCGGCCGCTTCGGTCAGATCGTCAGCCAGCCGCTACTCGGCCATAGCTGCTCAGTCTCGATCATCGAGACCGACACCGACGCGATCCGCAATGCACGGGACTTCGGCTTCAAGATCTATTTCGGCGATGGCACGCGCCTCGACATATTGCACGCCGCCGGTGCCCACGATGCCCGCGTCATCGTCGTCGCCGTCAATGATCGCGAGGCGAGCCTGAAGATCGTGGAGCTGGCGAAGGCCGAGTTCCCGCTTGTTCCGGTTCTCGCGCGCGCCTTCGATCGGGACCATGCGATCGCGCTCATTCATGCCGGCGCGGACTGGCATATCCGCGAGACCTTCGAGTCCGCGCTCGCCCTCGGCGAGAAGGCGCTCGACTTCATGGAGGTCGAGGAGGAGGAACGCACGCGCGTGATGGAAGACATCCGCCGGCGCGATGCGGAACGCCTCGCCATCGAATTGACCGACGGCCTCTATGCCGGCCGCGACCTGCTCCATGGCAACGCGCCGCAGCGCGCGGCGCCGGCCAAGTCGAACGCTTCGAAATGAATGCCACCTCGCCGACGAAGGCGCATGGTCGCGATGCCGCCGCCTTTCAAGGCCTCTTTCACGTGCCGTCCATGTCCAGCCAACGTCGCTGGCGGGACGAGGCGACGGCGCGTTCGATGAACTTCACGCCGCGGGCACCATCCAGGACCGTCGGGTAGTCCGTGTCCACCGGATCGGCCGGCCGTCCCTCGCGCCGCGCGCGGATGTCTTCGAACACACCGCGATAGATGTTGGCGAAGGCCTCGATGAAGCCCTCCGGGTGTCCAGGCGGGATGCGGCAGGCGCGCCGGGCGGCAACGCTCAGCCAAGGGGTCCCGCGGGTCAGGATCTGGGCCGGGCCATCCAGCCGATAATGGACCAGCCTGTTGGGATCTTCCTGGCGCCATTCCAGCGTACCGAGCGTCCCCGAGACCCGCAGGCGCAGATCGTTCTCCAGCCCGGCATTGATCTGCGAGGCGACGAGGACGCCACGGGCACCGCCGGCAAAGCGCAGCAGCATGCTCGCATCATCATCGAGCGCGCGGCCGGGCACCAGGGCGCCGAGATCGGCGACGAGGGATTCGATGGCGAGCCCGGTGACGGTCGAGATCAGGTTCTCGGCATGCGAGCCGATGTCGCCGAGCGCACCGGCGATGCCGCTGCGGGCGGGATCGGTGCGCCAGCTCGCCTGCTTGTCGCCGGTCCGCTCCAGCGCGGTCGCAAGCCAGCCCTGATTGTACTCGACGACGATCTTTCGCAATTCCCCGAGCACGCCGGTGCGCACGATGTCGCGGGCCTGCCGCACCATGGGATAGCCGGTGTAATTATAGGTGACGCCGAACACCGTGCCGCCGCCCAGGACCGTCGCGACAAGCGCATCGGCCTGCTCGCCGGTGTGAACCAGCGGCTTGTCGCAGACGACGTTGAAGCCGGCCTCGGCGAAGGCGTGGGCGATCGGGAAATGGGTGTCGGTGGGCGTGACGACCACCACCGCATCGACCCGCTCGCCGACCGGCCGGCGAAGTTCGGCCTCAAGCAGCGCCTGCCAGCTCGGATGGTTGCGGGCGTTCGTGAGGCCGAGGGCGCGCCCGGATTCGAGCGCGCGTTCAGGCGTCGAGGAGAGCGCCCCGGCGGCAAGGTCGGCGAGCCCGTCCAGCGCGATGGCGCGGCGGTGCACGGCGCCGATGAAGGCGTCGCGCCCGCCGCCGACCATCGCGTAACTCAGTCGGTGACGGGGCGCGTAAGTCATGGAGGTCATCCTTCGGGTGATGGCGGCCGCGTCCTGAACGCGGCCGCAAGAGATCGGGAGAGCTCAGAACGGCGAATCGGGATGGTAGAAGTCCTTGGCATTGCTCTTGTCGATCAGCACCGAGGGAATGATCGTCGTCGCCGGGAGCTTCTCGCCCTTGAGCCGCGCCTCGGCCGTCAGCTTGATCGCGTCATAGATGAATTTCGGGGAGTAGCTGACATTCGCCTGGATACGTTCGTCCGAGCCGTCCCGTATGATCTTGACCATGTCCTTGGCGCCAGCGCCGCCGACGATGATCCTGATGTCCTTGCGATTGGCCTGGTCGATGGCGCGGATCGCGCCGAAGGCCATGTCGTCATCCGCCGCCCAGAAGGCGTCGATGTGCTTGAAGCGGGTCAGGTAATCCTGGGTGACCTTGTAGGCGTCGTCGCGGTTCCAGTTGGCGTACTTGGCGTCGAGCAGCTTGATGTCGGGATAGTTCTTGAGCACGGCGGTGAAGGCATCCATGCGCTCATTGTCGAGCGTGGTCGGAATGCCGCGTAGCGCGACGACGTCGCCCTTGCCGCCCAGCGCCTTGGCGATGTACTCGGCCGGCACCTTGCCGAAGGCGGTGTTGTCGCCGGCGACATAGGCATCCTGCGCCGAAGTGTCGGTGAGCCCGCGGTCGACGACCGTCACATAGGCACCCTTGGCCTTCACGTTCGCGACCGGGCGGGTCAGCGCCGCGGACTCGAAGGGGAACACCACGAGCGCATTGATGCGGTTGACGGTGACCAGATCCTGCAGCTGGTTCGCCTGCTCGGTGGCGTTGGCCGCGGTGCGGATGGTGATCTTCAGGTCCTTGTGCTTGGCCTCCAGATCCTTCTTGGCCTGGTTCGCCCAGTAATTGATGCCGCCCATGAAGCTGTGCGTCGCCGCCGGGATCGACACGCCGAGCCGGACGGGCTCGTCGGCCGCCGCCGCGGTGATCAGGCCGAGGCCGGCCGCGGTCGCGGCGGCGGCGAACAGTACGGATCGTCTGGTAGTGGACATCGTTTCTCTCCCAGTGCGGACGCGCCCTAGCGGCGGCCCTTTTGCATGAATGCGACGATGATGATGACGAAGCCCTGCACGGCGGCGTTCAGATAGATGCTGATCAGGCTCGTCAAATTGAGGATGTTGCTGATCACCGAGAGCAGGATGGCGCCGACCACCGTCCCGGTGATGCTGCCATGGCCGCCCTTGAGTGCCGCGCCCCCGACGATGACCGAGGCGATCGCCTCGAGCTCCCATAGGAGGCCGGTGGTCGGCGATGCCGAACCCAGACGCGGCACGTAGAGCAGCGTCGCGATGCCGACGCAGACGCCGAGCAGCACGTAGCTGAGAATCTTCACCCGATCGACATCGACCGCCGCATAGCGCGCGACGGCCTCGTTCGAGCCGATCGCCTGGACATGCCGGCCGAAGACGGTGCGGTTCAGGATGACCGCACCGACGATGGCGACCAGAAGGAAGACGATGACCGGGAACGGCACGCCGGCGATGCTGCCGTAATAGACCGGGGCATAGAGGTCGGCGAGTTCGTTCTGCAGCGTGAGCGCGCCGCCATCGGCGAAGTAGGTGAGATAGGCACGGAAGATGCCGAGCGTGCCCAGGGTGACAATGAAGGGTTCGATCCGCCCCTTGGCGATGAGCACGCCGTGGAACAGCCCGAAGACAGCGCCGAGCAGCACCGCGAGCGCGGCCCCGCAGACCACTGCGGCGAGCGGGGAGCCGAGCGCTCCCGCCGACCAGTTGATGAACATGATCACGCAGCCGGCGATCAGCGCCGCCATCGAGCCGACCGAGAGGTCGATGCCGCCGAGGATGATCACGAAGCACATGCCGACAGCGATGATGCCGATGAAGGCGGTGCGCGTGAGCACGTTGAGCGCATTGTCGAGGGTGGCGAAATCACTGTTGAGCGCCGCCCCGGCAAGGCAGAGCAGGACGAGGCCGATGATCGGCCCGAAGCTCGCGAGGCGCTCGGACAGCGGTTCCCTGCCGGCCTCCAGGCGCGGATCGCGGGCGGTGCCTTCGGCCGTATCACGCGGCGACATGGCGCGCTCCCGTGGCGTATGAGATCATCGTTTCCTCCGTCATCTCCTCGCCCGACACGGTGGCGACCAGGCGGCCAGCGCGCATCACCGCGACCCGGTGCGCCAATCCGATCAACTCGATCAATTCCGAGGAGATCACGATGATGGCGAGGCCCTGCCGGGCCAGCCGTTCGATCAGGAAATAGATTTCGCGCTTGGCGCCGATATCGACCCCGCGGGTCGGCTCGTCGAGCACGAGCACGCGGGGATGCGGGTGCAGTACCTTGGCGAGCGCGAGCTTCTGCTGGTTGCCGCCGGAGAGCGAACCGACCCTGGCATTGAGCGAACCGGCGCGGATGCCGAATTCGGCGACCGCCTTGGCGAGCGCGCTCTGCTCGGCGCCGGGGTCGAGGAAGGGACGCGCGTATCGCTCGAGCGCCATCAGGGTCAGGTTGGGGCGCAGCTGGAAGTCGAGATGCAGGCCCTTGCCCTTGCGATCTTCGCTCAGATAGGTGATCCCGAGGCGGGTCGCCTCGCCGAGGGAGCGCAGGGTCACGGGCCTGCCGCCAAGCCTGACGGTGCCGCTCGCGGGACGCAGGCCGAGGATGCCCTCGAAGAGCTCGGTCCGCCCGGCGCCGACGAGGCCAGCGAAGCCGAGGATCTCCCCCGGCCTGACCGCGAAGGAGACATCAGCGGCCCAGCCCGGAACCGTGACGTTCTCCACCTCGAACGCCGGCGGCACCGAGGCGTCGACAACGATCTTTTCGGGGAAGAGGTCCGCGATCTCGCGCCCGACCATCATGTTCGCCATGGCGTGGCGGGTAAGCGAGGCGGTGGGTGCGCGTCCCACGAAGCGCCCGTCGCGCATCACGATCACCTCGTCGGTGATGCGCTCGACCTCGTCGAGCTTGTGCGAAATATAGACGACGGTGACGCCCTCCGTGCGCATGCGCTCGATGAGGGCGAACAGCCGCGCCACTTCGGACGGCGTCAAGGTCGCAGTCGGCTCGTCCATGATGAGCAGGCGGGCGCGCCGCGCGAGTGCCTTGGCGATCTCGACGAGCTGCTTTTCCGCCACGATCAGCCGGCGCACCGGGGTGTCCGGAGAGCGCGCGAGGCCGACTTGCGCCAGCGCGGTGCGCGCCTCCTCCAGCATCGTACCCTCGTCGAGCAGCCAGCCGCGGCGGCGCTCATGGCCGAGGAAGATGTTGCCGGCGATGGTCAGATCCTCGGCGAGGTTGAATTCCTGGTGGATGAGGACGATGCCCTTGGCCTCGGCATCGCGCGAGCCGGCTAAGACGACCGGCTCACCGTCAATCAGGACGCGGCCCTCGCTCGGCGCCTCGTATCCGGCGAGGATCTTCATCAGCGTCGATTTGCCGGCACCGTTCTCGCCGAGGAGGCCATAGACGCGGCCGGGCTCCAGCTCGAACGAGACGCCGTGCAGCACCTCGACCGGGCCGAAACGCTTGACGATGCCTTCGAAGGCAACGGTGGGGGTGCCGTTTTGCGGGAGGGGGCTCATGCCGGGTTCCCGCTGCTGAGCGCTTCGCGCATGGCCAGTACGCCGGCTCCGATCAGCCCGGTATCGGGCCCGAGCGGGGCCGAGGTGATCTCGAGATGGCGCGTCGAGAGCGCGAGCGAGCGCTGGTGCACGCTCTGCCGGATCGCCGCCAGGAACATCGGGCCGATCGCGGAGACGCCGCCGCCGATGAAGATGTGCGAGGGGTTGTAGAAATTGACGAGGGCCGCCAGCACCTGGCCGATGAGCCGGCCGGAGCGACGGATGATGGCGTCCGCCTCGGCGTCGCCGTCGCGGCTGGCGGCGCCGACATCGCTGGCATCGAGCCGGCCCTTGGCGGCAAGCCGGGCGGCGAGCGCGGGACTGCGTCCGGACTTCGCCGCCTCCAACCCCATGGCCACAATGGCGGGCGCGGCCGCCATCGCCTCTACGCAGCCGCGGTTCCCGCAATTGCAGAGCGCGCCTTCCGGATCGACGCAGATGTGGCCGACATCGCCTGCCGAACCCGTGGCGCCGCGATAGAGCGCGCCGTGGCAGACAATGCCGCAGCCGATGCCGGTGCCGACCTTGATGACGAGGAAATTCTGGATCTGGCGGCGCTGGCGCCACAGCACGCCGAGCGCCATCAGGTTGACGTCGTTGTCGACGAACACCGGCGCATCGGTGATCTCGCGCAAATCGTCGCGAATGGCGTAGCTGTCCCAACCGGGCATGAGCGGCGGGTTGACCAATTGGCCGACCGCGAAATTCACCGGGCCGGGAACGCCGATGCCGACCGCCAGCACGTCCTCGCGCGCAATGCCGTGCTGCGCCAGCATGGTCGGCAGGAGGGTGCGCAGCCGCGCCATGATCGGAACCGGCCCGGCCTGGACATCGGCGGGCTGCGAGTGGCGGCCGATGACTGATAGATCGGGCCTCAGCAATGCGATGTCTAGGCTGGTCGCGCCGATATCGACCCCGATCAGCACGCCGATGTCCTCATGCACGCGCAGCGTCTCGGGCCGCCGGCCGCCGGTGGAATGCTGGACGCCGACTTCGTCGAGGAGCCCCTGCTCGATGAGGCCCGCGGCGAGCGCGTTGGTCTTGCTGCGGGAGAACTGAAGCGCTTCGGCGAATGTGTGTCGCGCCGCCCCACCCGTCCAGAAGGCGGTCTCGAGCAGCACGAGCTCGTCCGGGCTCAGCCTGTGCCAAGGCAGGGCGATAGTCTCCTCCCGTCGTTTCCTCGTCGGCCTTATGGCGGCCGCTTACCGGGAGGCTAAGTTAGTCAGACCTCACGGTTCAAGACCGAACTTCGGCCAAAAACAGGCAAAAGCGCCATTGAAGTCAATGTCGAGTCTACAGACCCACGGCACCAGCGACCGTGGGTCGATAGAAAAGCTTTCGACTGAATGGACGAAAAGAGACCTGTTATGCCGACATGAACCTCCTAGCTTTTGATCCAACCGGCGCGCCGAGGCCGGACACAGGGTTGGGACTGACACCATGAAACATCCTTTGGAGACGCATCGCGCGCAAGCCGCCGCCATCCTGGAATCCTGGGGCATGGCCGCGGCAACTGCCGCCACCACCGCAGATGTGCTGGCCTGGGCCGACCTCCATGGCATCGAGAGCCACGGCATCGCGATGCTGGTGGAGTATGACGCGCGGCGGAAGACGCGTCCGATCAACCTTCGGCCGGCACCGCGCGTGGTTCGCGATACCCCGGTCGCGGCCCTCATGGATGCCGATGGCGGTCTCGGCCACGCCCCGGCACGCGAGGCCATGCAGTTGGCCATCGCCAAGGCGCGGTCTGCCGGCGTCGGCATGATCTCGGTGCGCAATTCCGGCCACTTCGGTGCGCTGGGCTATTACACGACCATGGCCGCAGATGCCGGGCTGATCGGCATCGCCGCCACCAGCGTGTTCGGCATCCGCGTCCCGCCCACCGGCGGCGGTGAGGCGCGCTTCGGCACCGATCCCTGGTCCTTCGCCGCGCCCGGCAGCGACGGCCGGCACTTCGTGCTCGACATGGCGACCACCACGGTGGCCTCCGGGCGGGTGCGCAACAAGATCGTCGAGGGCCAGCAGATGCCGCCCGGCTGGGGGTTCGACCGGCAGGGTAGGCCGACGCTTGATCCGCGCGAGGTCATGGACGGCGGCTTCCTCTCGCCGCTCGGCGGCGCTGCGGAGAGCGCGGGCTACAAGGGCTATGGCCTCGCGGTGATGGTGAACATCCTCGCCTCATGCCTGTCGGGCTCGACGTTGATTACCGACCCGATGCATTCGCGCCAGCCCTACGGGCTCGATGTCGGACACTTCGTGATGGCGTTCGACCCCGGCATGTTCCGCATGCCGGACGAGTTCCAGAGCGACGTCACGCGGCTGTGCGACGCCATGCGAGCGACACCGCCGGTCGATCCCGAAAGACCTGTGCTCGTTGCCGGCGACCCCGAACGCGCAGTGCGGGCGGTGCGCGAGCGGGACGGCATTCCGATCGGACCGGGCCTTGCGCGGCGCCTGCACGCGCTCGCTGCGGAGACCGGGGCCGAATGGCTGTTCATGGACGTCGCGTCGTCGGATGCGGCGCCGGAGGCAATTTCCGGCCTTACTTGAAGTTAACTGTTGACTGTTAACTGATAGCAGACTTAGCCTGTCGTCGGTCGAAACCTGGAAATGCGGCATGTCGGATCGGCGGATCGAGCGGGCGGGTGGGCTGGCGGCCCAAGTCTATCAGGAGATCGAGCGGATGATCCTCGAGGGCAATCTCGAGCCCGGCAGCCGGCTGAACGAATACGCGCTGGCCGACCAGTTCGCCGTGAGCCGTGGCCCGGTCCGCGAGGCCACCCGCGCTCTGGTCGAAGCCGGCCTGCTGGTCTCGGTGCCGGCGCGGGGCGTCTTTGTCCGCGAGATGTCACAGACCGAGATCGCGGAGAACTACGACGTTCGCGCCGTGCTGACCGGGCTGATGTGCGCCCGCGCCGCCGAGCTACGCACGAATGAGGACGTGGCGGCGCTGGAGGGCTTCGTTGCGGCGATGGACGCCGCCATCGCGGTCGGCCGTGTGCACGACTACTACCGCATCAATCTCGAATTCCACGACCGGATCAACCTGGTGGCCGGGCACGGCTGCGCGCGCCGGGTCTATGACGACCTGATCCGCGAGACGCATTCGTTGCGCCGCTCGCTGTTCTCGCCCGGCCAGACCAACAACGAGCACCGCGCCATCGTCGCCGCCATCACCGCCGGCGATGCGGGAGCCGCTCGCCGCCTCGGCGAAGAGCACGTTCTGCACGGAAAGAAACGATGGATGGACTCCGCGTCGGCGGTGACGCCGCGCGACGAGTCCGCAAAAGCGGGAGGACGCCGTTGAAGATCGCGAATATCAGAACCAGCCTGCACCGCCATGAGATCGACCTGCCCGGCATTGGCGAGTCGATCGAATCGCGCAGCTTCGTCTTTGTCGAGGTGGAGACCGAAGACGGGCAGAAGGGCATGGGCTGCACCGGCTCGTTCCTGCCCTGGGCGGTGATGCCGTGCATCGAGCACCACCTCCTGCCGCTGCTCAAGGGCAAGGACGTGCGGCACACCGAGCTGATCCACCATCTGGTCTGGCGCCAGCTCAACAACCGCACCTACACCGGCGTGATCTCCAACGCGCTTTCCGCGGTCGACATCGCCTGCTGGGACCTGCGCGGCAAAGCCGAGGGGCTGCCGATCTCCGAACTGCTCGGCGGCTTCAGCAAGGAGGCCTACACCTACGCCACCTTCGGCTATCCCTTCTTCGACGAGCAGCAGATCGCGGACTACGCGAAGAAGTTCCTGGCCGACGGCCACACCATGCTGAAGATGGTGGTCGGCGGCGAGCCGACCCGCACCTGGAAGGACGATGTACGACGCGTGCGCGCCGCCCGCGAAGCCATCGGCCCCGATGTCGACCTGATGATCGACGCCAATTGCTGGTTCAATCCGCATGACGCCCTGATGCTTGCCAAGGGGGTCGAGGACCTGAACCTGAGATGGTTCGAGGAACCGATCCAGCAGAACGACGCCCGGGCGCTGGCGGACCTTCGCAACCGCACCAGCGTTCCGATTTCGGCCGGACAGATGGAAGGCCACCGCTGGCGCTTCCGCGAGCTCATCACCCACCACGCGGTCGACGTGCTGCAGCCGAACGTCCTCTACAATGGCGGCTACACGGAAGCGCTGAAGGTCGCCCATATGGCGCAGGCCTTCAACCTGCCGATGGCCAATGGCGGCGGCTGGCCGATCTTCAACATGCACCTTCTCGCCGGCGTCATGAACGGCGGACCGGTCGAGTTCCATTACGGCATGTGGATGACCGGCAAGCACTTCTTCGAAGGCACGCCGGACCCGGTGAACGGCAAGATGCGCATCCCGGACCGGCCGGGGCTCGGTTTCACGCCGCGCTACGACGCGCTCGAAGAAAGCCGTATCCGCGATCCCGAAGCCAGCCGTTCGCAGAACCGCGACGCCCACGGCTACCTGCTGCGGGAGGCCATCTACAAGAACTGAGCCTGAACCCGCGCGTCGGCGCCCGCGAGGGGGCCGACGACGATCGACTGGGAGCCGACGCCAACGGCGCCCGGCGGGACAGGCGCCCCGCGGGGTAGTGGAGGCCGACGGACGCACGCGCCCGCCGGAGCCGACCGAACAAGAACAGTCGACCTGGGAGGAAACGATGAGGAACCTGAGAAGATCGGCTCTGTGGAGCCGTGGCTGCGCCGCCGTAACCGGCGCCCTGTGTGCCGGAGCCATCCTCGCGGCGGGGCCCGCCGCGGCGGCCTATCCGGAGCGGGACATGACCATGATCATCCCGTTCGGCGTTGGCGGCGGCAGCGACGTGCTCGCTCGCACCATCGCCAATGTGATCGCCGAGCTGAAGCTCATTCCGGTGAAGATCCTGCCGGAGAACCGGCCCGGCGGCTCCGGCGCCGTCGGCTACACAGCGGTGGCCAAGCAGAAGGGCAGCCCCTACACCATCGCCACGGTGAGTGTTTCGTTCTTCACCACCCCGCTGCAGGGCGGATCGCCGGTGAGCTATCGCGACTTCACGCCGCTCGCTGCCATCGCGCAGTCGCCCTACATCCTCGTCGTTCCGGCGAGCTCGGAATACAAGACGCTCGACGACCTGAAGAAGACGAAGCGGTTGACGACCGGCACGGTCGGCGTCGTCTCCGATGCCGCACTGCTGGCGCGGATGACCTCCAAGGCGCTCGGCGTGCAGATCGATGCGGTGCCCTTCGACGGCGAAGGCGAGGTGATGTCCGCCTTGCTCGGCGGTCACGTCAACGTCGCCTATTTCAATCCGAGCGAAGTACTCCCGCAGATCCAGGCGGGCACGCTGCGTCCGCTCGCCGTCAGCTCCGCCGAGCGGGTGCCGGCGCTGAAGGACGTGCCGACCTTCACCGAGCTCGGGCACAAGATCGTCCACACCCAGATACGCGGGCTGATCATGCCCAAGGACGTTCCGCCGGAAGCCGTCACCTATTGGGAAGGCGTGCTGCGCAAGGTGGCGGAGAGCGAGCCGTGGCGGAAGCAATACATCGAACGCTTCCACGATGTGCCGCGCTTCCTCGATTCCAAGGCCTTCGGCGCGGCGATCGTCGAGACCAGCAATCGCTACGAGACCCTCATGAAGGAACTCGGCGTCATCAAGTGACGACGCAGGCGTCCCGGCCATTGTGGCCGGGACGTTCAGCATGGTTCATCATGAGGGACAAGCCATGATCATGCAGCGCCTCGACCAGGCGGTCGCGCTCGGACTTGCTTTTCTCGGCGTCTATCTCGTCATCGCCGGGTTCGGCTACGGCTTCATGCAGGGAACGACGCCCGGCGCAGGCTTCTTTCCGGTGCTGATCGGCGGCGTCATCGCCGCCCTCAGCCTCGTCAACCTGGTGCGCAGCCTCGTCGGCGCCGAGGTGCTCGAGGCCGCCATGACCAGCAGTGACGTGCTCCGCTTCGCCGCCGTCGCGCTCGCGCTCTTCATCTATGTCTGGCTCGCCCCGATCCTCGGCCTCGCGCTCGCCACCATGGCGCTCATGGCGGCGGCCGGGCTGATCATCAGGCCTTCGCTGGAGCGCGGCTTCCTCGTCCGCCTCACTCTCGTGTCGATCATCTTCCCACTCGTCTGCGTGTGGGTGTTCGGAAACCTGCTTGGCGTGCCGATGCTGACCGGCACCTTCGGCTTCTGACACGGCGACCATGCGGCGCCGGTCGGGGAGACATTCGCAATGGAAATTTTCGGCCTTCTCTGGGACGGCATCGTGCAGGCTGCGGCGCCGAGCATCCTGGCCGGCACCTTCCTCGGCATCATCATCGGCCTGCTGATCGGCGCTCTGCCCGGCCTCGGGCCGAGCGCCGGCGTCGCCATCATGCTGCCGGTCGCGGTCGGCTTCGGTGGCACCGCGGCGATCGCCTGCCTCGCCGGAGTCTATTACGGATCGATGTTCGGCGGCGCGATCACCTCGATCCTGCTCGGCATCCCCGGCGATGCGCCCTCGGTGATGACGGTCCTCGACGGCTATCCCATGGCGCAGAAGGGCGAAGCCGGCCGCGCGCTCGGCATGAGCGTGTTCGCCTCCTTCATCGGCGGGCTGATCGGGCTCATCGGGCTGGTGGCGCTGTCGGTGCCGATCTCCCGCGCCGCGCTTGCCTTCGGTCCGACCGAGATGACGGCGCTGATGTGCTTCGCACTATCGCTGGTCAGCGTGCTCGGCGGGCGAAATGTCATCAAGGCTTTCGTCGCGCTCGGCCTCGGCTTCTCGCTCGGCATGATCGGCCTCGACCCGATCGCCGGCCCTGCCCGCTTCACCTTCGGCCAGATGGACCTGTTCGAGGGCCTCGACTTCTCGGTCGTCGCGGTCGGATTGTTCGGCCTCGCCGCGATGTTCACCTCGCTGACCGTCTCGATCGACAAGAGCCTCGCCTCCTTCTCCTTCCGCTCGCTGTTCCCGCAGCTGCGCGACGCCGTCAGCTCGCGCTGGGAATTGTTCTCCGGCTCGCTGGTCGGCTTCGTCGTCGGCGTGCTGCCCGGCGTCGGCGCCACCGCGGCGACCATGCTCTCCTATGCCGTCGCCAAGCGCTTCTCGTCCCGGCCGGAGGCGTTCGGCACCGGCGTGGTGGAAGGCATCGCAGCGCCCGAGGCAGCCAACAACTCGGCGTCCTACGCCTCGATGATCCCGCTCTTCACGCTCGGCATACCGGGCTCGGCGACGACGGCGGTGATGATGGGTGGCCTCCTCATGATCGGCCTGCAGCCGGGACCGCTGCTCTTCGTCAACAATCCCGACTTCGTCTGGACCGTGTTCGGCAGCTTCTGGGTCGGCAACATCGCGCTCGTCTTCCTGACGCTGCTGCTCACCCCGGCGCTCGCCGCCATCCTGTTCGTGCCGACCGCGCTGCTCTATCCGATCGTGCTCGCCGTCGTGGCCTTCGGCGTCTATGCGATCGAATATTCGACTGGCTCGATCTTCATCGCCGTGCTCGCCGGCGTGATCGGGGTGGTGCTCACCAAGCTCGACTATCCGGCGGTGCCGCTGATCCTCGGACTGGTGCTCGGCCCGATGCTGGAGCGCAACATCCGCCGCACTTTGATCCAGAGCCAGGGCGACCTGCTGGTGTTCGTCGAGCGCCCGATCGCGCTCACCTTGTTTCTCCTCACCATCGCCGCCCTGCTCATTCCGGTGATGCTGAAGGCTCTCGACAAGCAGCGGATTCCCGCCGATGAGGCGGAGGCGTGAATCGAAGTCGGCTGGCAGGCTCCATGGACTATTCTTACATCATCATCGGCGGCGGCATTGTCGGCCTCGCCACGGCGCGCGAACTCATCGCGCGCGATCCGGCCGCGCGCATCGTGCTGCTCGAGAAGGAGGCCGATTTCGGTCTCCACCAGACCGGGCACAATAGCGGCGTGATCCATGCCGGCGTCTACTACCAGCCGGGTTCGCTGAAGGCGCAGCTGTGCCGGGAAGGCGCCGAGGCGACCAAGCAGTTCTGCCGCGACAACGGCATCGAGTTCGAGACCTGCGGCAAGCTGATCGTCGCCACCAGCCCGATCGAGGTCGAGCGCATGCAGGCGCTCGCCGGTCGGGCGGCACAGAACGGCATCGAGATCCGTCCCGTTGGCAGCGCCGAGCTTGCACGCATCGAGCCCAATGTGCGTGGCCTCGAGGCGCTGCTGGTGCCGGCGACCGGCATCGTCGACTACCGGCGCATCTGCCTCGCCATGGCCGAGCGGCTGCGCGAGGCCGGCATCGAACTGCGCCTCGCGACCCGCGCCACCGGCATCGTCGAGGACGAGACCGGCGTCACGGTGACGACCGACACGGGCGAGGCCGTGCGCGCCGGACGCCTGATCGCCTGCGCCGGTCTCCAGTCCGATCGCATCGCCAGCCTCGCAGGCCTCCCGGTGCGCCATCGCATCGTGCCGTTCCGCGGCGAGTATTACACGCTGCCGGCCGATAAATCGGCCATCGTGCGCCATCTGATCTATCCGGTGCCGGATCCGGAACTGCCGTTCCTCGGCATCCACCTCACCCGTATGATCGACGGCCGCGTGACCGTCGGACCGAATGCGGTGCTCGGCTTCTCGCGGGAGGGCTATGCGCGCGGCAGCGTCGATCTCGCCGACGTTGCCTCGATGGCCGGCTTCGGCGGCTTCTGGTCGATGGCGCGGCGCAATCTGCGTTCCGGAACCACCGAGTTCCGCAACTCGCTGCTGCGCCGCCGCTATCTCGAGGAATGCCGGAAATACTGCCCAAGCCTCACTCTCGCCGATCTCGGCACGCCCGGCGCCGGCATCCGCGCCCAGGCCGTGCTCGACGATGGCACACTGGTCCAGGACTTCCTGTTCCTCGACGGGCCGCGCAGCCTGCATGTGTGCAACGCGCCCTCGCCGGCAGCGACCTCGGCCATGCCGATCGCGCGGATGATCGTCGACCGGATGGAACAGGCCGCGTAAGGCTCCGCGGCCGGCGGGGCGCGCAACGCACCCCGCATGCGCGCGCGACTTCGCGGCTAGAGCCCTTTCCGTTCGGATGGAATATCCGAACGATAAGAAAGTGCTCCAGATCAATAAGCTGGAGCAACTCCTCTTCGATCAGATGATTCCATCTGATCGGGAAATGCTCTAGCCGCCTTGAAGGCGTCGTAGCGTGCCCGCGTCTCGGCGTTCATCGGGTAGAGGCCCGGCGGCGGCACGGCTGCGCTCGGCCTCCGACATGCTCCAGGCCTCCATGCTCTCCTGCTCCGGAGCCTCGGCCAGCACGAGGTCGAGGAAGGCGGCGGGGACGAGTACCGCGCCATCGTCATCGACCACGATGATGTCGTCCGGAAACTAGCCAGACGTTCCGCAATCCCTTCTTCGGAAGGATGGTGGTGATGGTCGCGGTCGACACCTTCTCCAACGTGTCGATGACGGAGCGGTCGAGGCTCATGGGACGGGTGTCCTGGTTTTGAGACGTCAGATGCTGGCGATGAGGCCACCGTCGATGCGGATCACCGAGCCGGTGATGTAGGAGGCGCGGGCGCTGGCCAGGAAGGTGACGGCGTCGCCATATTCGCGGGGATCGCCATAGCGCCCAAGCGCGATGGAGGCCGTGCTCTCCGCCGTGACCTCGGCAACCGGCCGGTTCTCGCGTTTGGCCTTCTGATCGTCGAGAAAGACGATTCGTCCGGTGGCGATACGGCCGGGCAGCACGATGTTCGCGGTGATGCCATCGCGGCCGACCTCGCGCGCCAGCGTCTTCGACCAGCCGACGAGGGCGAGGCGCAGGGCATTGGAAATGCCGAGATTGGCGATCGGCTGCACGACGCCCGATGAGGTCGAGGTGATGATGCGGCCCCATTTGCGCTCCCGCATGCGAGGCAGCACGAGGTCGGTGACGCCGATCACCGAGCGCACCATCTCGTCGAAATAGCGCGACCAGGTCTCGGGGCTCTGGCCAGATGCCGGCGTCGGTGGTGGGCCGCCGGTATTGTTCACGAGCACCTCGACATGGCCGAACCGCGCCTCAATCTCGGCGATATGCCGGGGAGCAACGCCGAGATCGGCGATGTTCCACTCAAGCACCAGCGCCTCGCGGCCGGCCTCGATGATCGCCTCGGCAGTTCTCCTCGCTGCCTCGCCGTCGATGTCCGCGACCGCCACGCGGGCGCCCTCCGCCGCGAGCGCATGGGCGATAGCCCCGCCGAGGCCGCCGCCCGCGCCGAACACGAGCGCCGTCCTATCCTTCAGACCAAGATCCATGTCGCCAGGCTCCTCCCACTCGCGCCAATTATCCCGTAGACCGGACGCTAGAGAAACTTGTGTTTTCTTGCTTCAATCGGTAGAATTTCTTTCGATGGAGACCCGCTTCCTCGAGACATTTCTGGTGGTGATCGACCACGGCTCACTCGCCGAGGCATCGCGACGGCTCGGCATAACACCGGCGGCTGTGGCCCAGCGCATCCAGGCGCTGGAAGATGAGATCGGTGTGCCACTTCTCGTTCGATCGGGTCGGCGCGTCCGGCCCACCACGGCCGGGCTGTCGATCCTTGAGCCCAGCCGGCAGCTGGTCACTGACGTCCGTCACCTGCGCATTCTCGCTGCGGAGGACGCGCCCGCGGGCGAGCTGCGGCTCGGCGCCATCTCGACCGCACTGACGGGGCTGCTCGCCCCGGCGCTCAACCGCCTGCGCGAGACCGTGCCGAATGTCGAGGTGTTCCTGCTGCCCGGAATTTCGGCTGCGCTCTATCAGCAGCTCCTTGACGGAGGGATCGACGCCGCGCTCATCGTCGAGCCACCCTTCTCAATTCCGAAGACGCTCGACTGGCGGTTGCTGCGATCCGAGCCGATGACGCTGCTCGCGCCGCGCGCATGGTCGGATGAGGACGTGCACGTCCTTCTGCGCACGCGCCCGTTCATCCGCTATGACCGCAACAACTGGGGCGGGCGACCTGTCGACGCCTACCTGCAGGACGCGGGCATCTCGCCACGCGAATGGCTGGAGCTCGACTCGCTCGAGGCCATTGCGATCATGGTGGAGAACGGCCTGGGCGTCGCCCTCGCTCCGGACTGGGCGCGGCAGCGGCCGGACGGTCCGGACCTTGTACGCCTGCCCCTACCCTTGTCGGCAAAGCCGCGCCGCATCGGCATGCTCAGCCTGCGAAGTGCCCCAACCGCACGATTGACGGAACTTCTGATCGAGGCATTACATCGCTACTCGCAGCCTTAGGTTGTGGCCCAGCAACATCACGCCCGGGTCTGGAGACGGCCGAGCGAGGAGGGATCATGTCCGGTTATGCCGGCAACATGATCTGAGGGGCGAAGCGGATCGGCTGCGGGCGGGCAAGCGATTGAACAATCAAGGGAAAGCTGGAGCGGGCGAAGGGAATCGAACCCTCGTATGCAGCTTGGGAAGCTGCCGTTCTACCATTGAACTACGCCCGCTCGAGGCCGGCGCACATTAGGGTCGGGACGGGGGTGGTTCAAGCCCCCTTTTCGGGCGTGAAGCGCGTGCGGCGGGGTATTCCCCAACTCCGGTTCTCGCCCGAAATCAGGGAGTGGCCCTCCGTGCAGCCGGGTGGACCCGGACCTTCGCTCAGCGCAGCACGACGACCTGCGTGCCGAAGCCGACGCGGCTGTAGAGGTCCAGCACGTCGTCATTGTACATGCGGAAGCAGCCATACGACACGAACCCGCCGATCGAGCCCGGCGCATTGGTGCCGTGGATCGCATACTCGGTGGAACCGAGGAGGAGAGCTGCAGCTCCCATCGGATTGTTGGGCGCGCCGCCCGGGATCACGTCCGGGAGGCTGGGCTTGTCGCGTCGCACTTCCGCGGGCGGCGACCAAGCCGGGCGGATATACTTCCCGCTGATGAAGCTCGTGCCGGTCCATGTCCGACCGGCACGGCCGACGCCGACGCGATAGCGCACCGCCTTGCCGTCGCCCAGCATGTAGTAGAGGCGGCGCTCATTTGTCTTGACGATGATCGTCCCGGCTGAATAGCCCGCGAAAGGTACGGTCTCGCGTGCCAATGCCGCCTGCGGTGCGGCGATCGCGAGAAGCGCGGCCGCCAGTGGAATGACGCGTAATCCTGACCTCATGCTCGATCTCCCGAACCTGTGGTCCGCTCTGCGGCCCGCCCGCGAACGCGTCGTGCGAACCACCAAGGGGCCTGGCGCAATAGTGACTGCCAGTTCTCGATTTATCGTTAATCCCTGTGGCTTTTTGGCACTAGTTGGGTGCCCGACAGCATGTAGCGTAACAGGTGCCGTAACGGGGGTTGATTCCATGAAGAAAATAATCATCACGAGTGCTGCGTTGCTTACGCTCGTCGGGGCTGTCGGGTGCACGACGGTCGGCAAGGCGCCGATCGGCAAGGAGCCGGTCGCGCCGGTCGTCACCAAGGGCTGATGCCGCGTGTGGAAAGGCCGGCTCAACGCCGGCCTTTCCCTCCGGACGTAAATGAGCGCGCGCCGGCGATCTGCGCTGGCCACTGGCGCCACGCGTAAAGACTGCACAATCGCGCCCATGGCGTGTTGCGCTGCCGAGCGGACGCCCTTTCAGGAATTGTCCACAGGTTGGGTGATCACGATGCGCAAGACGGCCAACTTCCTTTTCGCGCCGCTGATCGGGATCGCCGCCTCCGCCGGCCTGCTGCCGGTTTCCCCGCTGTGGGCGCAGGGTGCGGATACGCCGGCCACGACCCAGGCGCCGGCCGCGACGCAAGCCCCTGCCGCGACGCAAGCCCCTGCCGCGACGCAAGCCCCTGCCGTGACGCAAGCGCCGTCCGCCTCTCCCTCGACCTCGGGTAGCGCGGCCGCTTCCGCAACTCCATCGCCTTCCGCCGATGCAGCGCCCGCACCGGCCCCGTCGACCGCGGCGGCGCCCTCATCCACCGCGCCCGCGCCTGCGCAGGCGCCCCGCCCGCGGGCACAGAAGCCCAGGCAGGCAGCGTCCGCTTCGCCGAAAACCGGCATCAAGGAGCCGGTGACCTCGTCCGGCTGCCGCGCGGTGGCGCAGCCCGGAAAGCCATATTTCGTGGAGTTCCGTTCACGCACCGCCGCCAGCTACGGCCACACCTTCGTGTTCCACGGCAAGATCGGCAGCGGCAAGGGTTTCGCAAGCTTCAAGGTCGCCGGCCTGCATCCGAAAGGCGACGATCCGGCGGTCTATATCCAGGGTCACTGGATTCCGGTGCCGGCGGAGACCGGGGTGAGCAACGGGGATCTCGACGAGCAGTATCTCACCGCCCGCTTCTGTGTTCCGCTGACCGAGGCGGAGTACCGCAAGGCCGAGGCGTACATCAAAAAGCTGCAGGCCACCAAGAAGACGTGGCATGCGACGACTTACAACTGCAATGTCTTTGCTGCGGACATTGCCCGGGAGATCGGCCTCGATACGCCGAACCCGAACATGCATCTGCCGGAAGCGTTCATCAAGCGGATGGCGGAGCTCAACAAGGCGGCCGTTGCTTCATCGGCCCCGCTGGCGAATTCCGCGGCCAATCGGAAGCCTCCCCAGTAGAGCAAGCGTCGTCTTCGATGTGCAGCGCCCTGCCTGCATGTTGTCAGGACAGTTCCGATGCCTTGGCACCGTGGGCGCCATGGGCTGGGATGAACTCGGCCTCGACGAGTTGATAAGCCGACTTCACTTCATCGACCAGCTGGGTGATCGCGCCGCTATCGAAGGCCCTGCGTTCAAGGCTGGCCATGATGATGGTGTAGCCATGGGTCGCCTTGCTGACGGCGAAGGTCCGCACCACGCCCGATGCATCCGTTCCCCGAATTGTTCCAAATGTGGTTTCCGTCATGTCTCGCCTCCCTTTGCAAGGCCCTTGCAGACGAACGCGCTGCCGAGTGCGCTTGCGCGATCCCGGAGGATCGCGGATTGCTCGGCGGAAAGTGCTGCGTCCATATCGCTCAAAGCGACGCCGAACATGAGCGCGTGCCGCGCCCGTTCGCCGGCCTGATCGGCGGACCGCGTATAGGCCTCGGCTTCGAAGGTCCGCGTCAGAAGGTCCAGTTCCAGCATGGCGGCAGCAAAGCCGTTCCACGCGGCCTCCTGGTCCGGCCCGATGCGGATCGCCTGATGAAGCCGCGCCAATTGCTCCTGCACTCCGGGAAAAGTCTTCGGCGGCGCTGTCCGCTCGACGTCGCGCACCACCCCGAATCCGGCCGAGTCGCTGCTGCCTGCGGCGATCGCGACGCCGGTGACGGCCGCGATCACACACAGTCCGATCAGTTTCGTTCTTGCAGGCGGCGTCGACATTATTCCACAAAGTTGCTTCGAATTTTAGAACAGTGGCAACTTCAGCAAGTAACTATTTCTTTGATGACTATCGCCTCGCGCGTTGCACTTTTCAAGCGAGGCAATTACAAACGTCGCGTCAAGCTTTCAATCTGCTCCAAGATCCGGGCAGTTCAGTAATATTGCAGCATCTCCGGGACTTGCTGCAACCCTACGCGTGCGTTTTCGAGTGGTGGCATAGTACGCAGAGCTTGTTCGTGGCTAGCAGTTGGGGGGACTGATGAGCATCGGGATGGTGATCAGCTCCGTCGCCTTGGCCGTCTCGCTTCTGGTCACCGTCATCAAGTTCGTCGACTGGATCTCGCATTCGGATCCGCGCACCATCGTCCGGATGGGGCGGCTCGGCCTGCTCGCCCTCGCCGTGACATCGGTGCCAGCCTTGGTGTCGCTGCTTGCGCTCGAGCAATGGACCGGCGCGATGCTGCTCGGCGCCGCGATGCTGCTGGCGACCGTGCTGATCAATTGGCGTCTGCTTGCCCCGCGCGTCCACTTCCGGCCGATGTGGGTGGAAGGTGATCCGCCCGGACCGCCGCAGCGCAACTACCCGCCGCCGGTGCCGGATGCCGAGCTGGCGCGCCGGGCCGCGATCGTGCTGCAGGACTATCTCGCCCATCATTCAGGCCGGCAGGAGCCGGCGCTGCGCTTTCACGGTCCGGACGGGATGTCGGGCGACCCGTCGGAACAGGATGACGGTCCGATGAGCGCCGCTGAGGCCAGGGCGGTTCTTGGCCTTGCCGGCGAGCCGACATCCGCGCAGGTGCGCACCGCCCATCGCCGGCTGATGCAGCTCGTCCATCCCGATCGCGGCGGGAGCGACTATCTCGCGATGAAGATCAACCGTGCCAAGGACGTGCTGCTGCGGCAGCCTGCGGCGAACATCCCCCTGGCGGGTGCCAAGGTGTCAACCGCCAAGGCATCGCGCGCAACGGAGGCGTCGCAGGCAACAAAGGCGTCGCGGGCGACGAAGGCATCGCGGGAAACAGAGGCATCGCGCGCTACAAAAGCTTCGCGCGCCACCAGAACGAGTGCGGGCAAAGCGAGCGACTGAACGATCAACGACAACAGGACGGGAGGGGCACTTGAACGAGTTCAGCAAGCCGGAGCAGGCGGAAGCGGAAGCGCAATCTCGCCTCGACGTCGCTATGGAGCCGGCACCGTCGCCGCGGGCGCAGATCGATGCCTATCTCAGCCGGCGCGGCGAGATCGAGCGCTCGGACCATGAGGAGTTCCAGGACTATCTCCGCGAGAAGCAGGCCCGGGCCCGGGCTGCTCGCGAGCTCCTGCCCCCGCCGCGGCTTGGCGAGGAAGCGCCGCAGCCGCCGCGACTGACCCGGCGCGGAATCTTCAAGGCGGCGGCCGCCACCGCGATCATCGGCGAGACCGCGGTGCTGGGTTATAACGCGGTGCAGGCTGGCGCTCTCGACGCGCTCGGCCTCGGCGGCGGACAGAACGGCGCGCCGGCCGGTGCCGTCGTCGCGCAGGCGCAGGCCGCGCCGATCACCCGCGAGCTAGTGGATTCGAAATCCAGCTTCGACGGCAAGAACATCGGCAAGTGGGTGGCGTTGCTGCCCACCAAGCTCGGTGGTGGCGCCTATGCGCTCGATCTCAATACCAACCGGGTGCTGGCCTCGATCTGGTATTGGAACTACGGCGACTTCAACCCGATCTCGCATCATCTGTGCGCCTTCCCGAGCGCCGATCCCTATAACAGCTTCGAGTTCGTCAACAGCACCCAGGGTGGCAAGAACGCACTGATCTTCGGCATCCCGACCAACATCACGGAGCCGGCGCCGGGCTTCAACATCTACCGCGTGCGCTATGACGGCGCGCAGATGCAGCTGATGGAGAACGTGTCCGAGGCGACCGGCCTCGGGCTCGGCGTCCATGTGACGATCAATCCGAAGGACGCCCAGTCCTATTTCGTCACCGACGGGCAGAAGGACATCGCAGCCTGCTTCGACCGCACCACATCGCGCGTCAAGGCTGCGCTCAAATTCGACTGGAAGGCGAATTCGAGCCGGCTCGACCGCGCCTGGCAGGATGGCGGCGTCTTGAAGATCTCGAAGATCTATCCGGATGCGGCGACCGGAAAATACGACTATCTCGGCACCAAGGGCCAGAAGATCGACTGGGAGATGGTGCCGATGGGCGAACTCTTCGTCGAGGAGGGCACGCTGCCCGGCGACGATCCGATGGGGCTGACTGGGGCCGATGGCACCATCTGGCACCCGGCCGGCCGCTGGGCGGCGACCGTAGTGCGGCTGTGCGGCGGCATCGCCATTCTGGACCCGGAAAATGACTTCAATCCGGTCGCGTTCCTGCAGTTCAACAAGGATTCGCCAGACCAGTACGAAGTGATGAAGATCGACAAGGACCATTGGGAGATCACGTTCGACAAGATCCATTCGCCGGGCCACGAGATCGGCTTCTCGCCGGACGGGCGGTTCCTGTGCATGATGAACAATCTGCGCGAGAACAACTGCTCGGTGTTCTCCTGCGAGGATCCCGATCCGCGCAACTGGAAGAAGATCGCCCATGTCGAGGACCCGCTGTGGAAGGGCAAATACCCGAATCCGTTCCACATGGTGTTCTCCATTGACTCCAAGAAGCTGTACTTGTCGGTGCTGCATCCGGCGCCGGCGGCAAGCGGCGTGATGGTGGTCGATACCGACACCTGGACCATCCGGAAGGAAATCCAGGGCATAGGCCCCGATCTGCAGACACCGGCCATCACCTATGACGGCAAGTTCGTGGTGGTGCCGTTCAGCGGCTTCCAACGGCTGTCGAGCGGCATTGCCGTCATCGATACCGAAACCGACAACCTCGTCGGCATCCTGCCGAGTTCCGGTGGCCACCACGACTGTGTCATCGTGCCGACCGAGATGAGCCACATGAAGCATACCCGCTCGTGCACATTATGAGCCCACGCGAGGGATCCCGCGCCTGATGGGTCCGTCCGCATCGTCACGCTGGCTGCTTCTTGCCCTCGCCGTCCAGAACCTCAGCCGGCGAAAGACGCGCACCTGCCTGCTGATCGCCGCCATCGCGGTCAGCAGCGCCGTGACCTTCGCCGGCATTGTGGTGATGCGCAGCGTGGTGGCGAGCATGCAGGTTGGCCTCAGCCGGGTCGGCGCCGACCTGATGGTGGTGAACCAGGGGGCACTCACCAACATCACGAGCGCGCTGCTCACGGTCGAGCCGACGGACCAGACCGTCCCGGCGGACGCGCTCGAGCGTGCCGGCCTGAACGGCATCGCCAGGGTGACCGCCCAGCGCATATTGAGGACCGACCAGGCCGGCATTGGCGGGCCGGGCGAGCTCGTCGACCTGATCGGGTTCGATGCGGTGACGGATTTCACCGTGCAGCCCTGGCTCACCGAGCGCCTCGGCGGCAGGATGGGGCCCGGCGATGTGATCGTCGGTGCGGGTCGCGATTTCCGGCTTGGCTCACAGATCGCCCTGTTTGGACAACCGTTCCGGATTTACGGCAAGCTCGGTCCCACAGGCTCGGGCACGCAGGAGCGCGGCATCTTCATGTCGTCGTCCAGCCTCATCGCGCTGGCGCCGGCGATCCGGCAGCGCACCAGCTCGGCTCCGCCCATGCTGGAAGCCGACAAGGTGTCCGGCTTCCTCATCGAGCTGGCGCCGGGGACCACGGAGCTGCAGACGCGCTTCGCCCTGCTGTCCAAGGTGCCGGAGGTGAAGGTCGTCGTCGGCGGGTCGCTCATGACCGGAATTCGCCAGGGGCTCGTCGCATTGCTCGGCGGATTGATCGTCCTGGTCGCGCTGATGTCGGCCAGCACTGCAGTGATGGTGATCGTGCTGTTTTCCGCCATCATGGCCGAGCGACGCCGCGAGCTCGGTCTCCTCAAGGCGATCGGCGCGCGCAGCTCGCAGATCGTCGGCATGGCAGTCGCGGAGGCGGCGATCGCCACCGCAGGCGGGGGCGCGCTCGGCGTGCTGATCGGCCTGCTCCTGCTGAGGATGTTCGAGCGCGCGCTGGTCTTTCATCTCGGCGAGATGGGCATCCCCTTCCTGTGGCTGGACCGCCCGGGCACCTTGCTCGTCGCCGCGCTCTGCGTCGCCGGCGCGGCCCTGGTCGGGGTTATCGGCGCGACCATCCCGGCCTGGCGGATGGGGCGAAAGGAAACCTACGACCTGCTGTGGAAAGAAGGCTGATCATGCTGGCCTGCCGCAGCCTGGTGAAGCGCTATTCGACGGACAAGGGGCCGGTCGAGGCGATACGCGGCATCGATCTCGATGTGGCGACAGGCCGCTACGCCGCCATCGTCGGCCGGTCTGGATCCGGCAAGTCGTCCCTGATGGGCATGATCGGCGGCCTGAGCAGCCCGACCGCCGGACAGGTGCTGGTCGACGGCATCGATATCTGGATGCTGTCCGATGCCGCCGCCGCATCGTTCCGCAACGCGCGCATCGGCTACATCTTCCAGTTCGCCAGCCTGCTGCCGACGCTGCGCGCGATCGACAATGTGGCCCTGCCGGCGCAACTGGCGGCGAAGCGCTCGCGCGGCGAGATCTTCGAGCTCGCCGCGCGGCGCCTTGCCGATGTCGGCCTCGACACTCATCACGACGCGTTCCCCTCGGAGCTCTCGTCCGGCGAACAGCGCCGGGTCGTAATCGCGCGGGCGCTGATGAACGAGCCGGCGCTGCTGCTCGCCGACGAGCCGACATCGGACCTCGACGAGCAGACCGAACGCGAGATCATGGCGCTGCTGCTTGCCATCAATCGCCAGCGCGGAACGACGCTCGTGCTGGTCACGCATAATCTGGCACTGGCCGCCGAGGCGGATCAGATCGTGCAGATCGCAAACGGCGTGCTGGCGCCATGAAGCGACCGGGATTGCCCGACCTCGATACGCTAAGCGCCGCGGAGAAGAACCGGCTGATCGTCAGCCTTTGGGAGACGGTGCTGGCGCTGGAGGACGATGGCGCCGCGCGGGACCAGGCCGGGACAGCTGCGCCAGACGGCGCGCTGATCGAGGGCAAGGCGAACGCCTTGCGCCAGCGAATCCGCGAGACCGCGCCGTCGCGTCGCGCGCAGGCCGACAGGCCCGATGCCGGCCATTGGCTGTCGCGGCTGCTCGATTATCGTCCGCTCCAGGTGGTCGTGGTGCTCATCGGCCTCGGCTTCCTGGCCGACTTTGCCATCGGCTGGTATCAGCGGCACGCTGCGGCGGCACGCCAGGAAGCGGCGCGGCGTCTCGCCAATGCCGCCTTTGGCGGACTGTTCGTCGAGATGGTCCGTGCCGCCTACGAGCCGGACGGCGCGACGTATCGGGCGACGCTGCGGATGCAGAATGCAAGCCCGGACACGCCGCTCTATGTGATGCAGAACCCGCCTCGGGTGTTCGTTCAGGCCGGCCTGACCTGGCAGGAGGTTTCCTCGCGCCCGCCCGCAGGCAGATCCTGGGGAGTGGTGAAACTCGAAGGAGATCACGAGTATTCCGTGCTCTTCAATGCAGATCTCAAGGACTGGAGCGAGCTCATCCCTGGCTATATGCATGTGCAGATCCAATCGGACATGCTGATCAGCCAGAACAGCAGCCCGACCGACGACATCGTCGTGCGGAACAATCGCTTCTACTTCTATCTCAAGCCCAACGGCGCGGACGACGCGGAGATCCGGCGGCGTTCAAACTTTCGCGGGGATCCGCCGCTCTTCATTCCGATGCCACCGCATTAGAGCCCTGTCCACTCGAAATGGAACCATCCGAGTGACAAGATAGTGCTCCAGCTGCAATGAGCTGGAGCACTATCCCTGCAGCCAAGCGAGGGGTGCTCGGCACGCGCTATTTTGGCTTCTGCGCCATGGGCAGGCCACGGAACAAGGCACCGACGGCGTTGAGGATGGCGCCGAACCCTCCGGTGGCTCCGATTGCTGCCGTCGCGATCGGGATCAAGGTCGCCAGAGTTCCGGTCTGTGTGGGGTCGGGGCCCATTCCGAACGGTGTGCCCACGATACCGAGCGCCTGCAGGACCGTGCTTATGGCGAGAGCGCCGGCACTCAGCTGAACGCTCGGCTTCGAGATGACCGGCTGATTGGCCTGTGGCTTATCGGCCGGCTTTTCTGCCGGCTTGTCGACGGCAGTCGTCGTGCCGGAGATCGTCGTGCCGGGGAGCGCTTCGCCGGTCATCCTCTGGTACAGCAGCGGCAGCAGGAGGGTGAGTATGTCCACGGGCTGCTGCGCCGCAGGGGTGGGCTGCACGATCGGCACCGGCACCGGATTCTGCACCACCGGAGCCGCGGGCTTTCCGGTCAGCAATATGTTTATGAGCTGCATCGCGTCGATACGCGTTCCGGTCAATGCAGACTGAAGCAGCAGCGGCAGCAGCAGCTTGAGCATGCCGCCGGCCGGGCTTTGCGTCACAGCACCGTCGATCATCGGATTCTCCCTTGAAAGCAGCATGATGAGAGCGGCAAGCAGAGGGCTGTCATAGGTGATGCTCGCCTCGGTTGCGGCCCCTGCGGTTGTCTGGCCGGCGCCGGCTACTGTTCCAGCGGCGCCCGATTGGCCGGCGCCGGTTGTTTGGCCGGTGCCGGTTGTTTGGCCGGTGTCGCCGATCACGCCGCCGCCCTGCGCATCGACAATCACGGCCGGCGTTGTGATCTGCGCTGCGGTGAGGGAAATACCCAATGCGGCGGCCGTCTCCGGGCCGACGTGTCCATCCACGACCATGCCCTCGGCCTCCTGGAAGGCGATGACGGCAGCCTGCGTGTCCGTGCCGAAGTCGCCATCGATCCCATTCGGATCGAAGCCTTTCGAGAAGAGTGCCTGTTGAATCCTGGCAACTACATCTCGATCCATATTCGGAGCGTTGACTTTGTAGATTATCTCCGGCCCCACTACCTTGATCGTGGATCCGGCACCATAGGTAATCCCGGGCACCAGGACGCCGACGTCCCATTCGCGGCCCTGCACGACATCGGCGAGCACACCGTATCTCCGGCCTTTCGCCTCCACGGTCCCGCCCTTGCCGTCGCACAGCGCGATGTGTCCCATCTTTCCGGGACCGGGCGGATAGCGAAGCAGGATGCCGCCGACCGTACTGGCGGCCTCTTCGACCGAGACGCGCTTGCCGAGCCGCTCGACATCCGTCTTCCAGGCGCCCGTATAGGCTTCTGCCCTGGACGGAACCGCCTGGTTGTCCGTGCAGCCATAGAGTATGCCGGCCTCCTGAAAGACCAGCCACGTCATGAACTCCGCGCAATCCCAGGGGCCACGCCAATTGGGATCGTCCTTCGGGATCAGAATGTTGCGATATTCTTCCCCGATGTGCTCGAGCGCTCGCTTGAGCAGGCCCTCGCCGGTCTTCGCCCCCACTTGGACCAGAGTTCCGACCAGCGCCCCGTTCGGCTGGGCGACGCCGTCCAGATAGGCGTCCGCGCTGCCGGCCTTGAACATGCGATGGGCCTGCCGCCACTGCTCTTCGGTGAGATTGTTCCCCCTGCCCGACTCGCGAGATGCAATTGCCTTGAGCAGATCTATCGCAGCCGCAGGCTCTTCCAGCATATGCGGGGTGAGGATACTTGAGGGATTATAGCCGGGGACCCCGAAACCGTTCGCGCCGGTCCACTTTTTGCCGGCCTCGCCGATCGGCATGCCCGTATAGTTGCGAAAGAGAAGATCGAAATTCGCTGCAGCGCCATTCACCGGCGAGGGAAACCGCGCGATCTTGTGGTTCCCACCAATTATTCCGTAGCCCAGTTGTCCGAATTTGGCGGCCGCTTCACTTGGATACTGCGCGCCGGGATTGTTGTAGCGAAACGACGCCGGTTCGCTCCCCGATACATCTGCACGCTTGGAAGCGGTCGATGGCTTTGTCGATCTGCCGAGTCCTGTCGTCATCACTCCCTCCGCAGAGTGCTGTCCGTGATCTGAAGGCAGGCCCTTCAAGTCCTGCGATCACTGGAGCTTGGTGGATTTACAACAAAACCTGCGCGTGAATGCGCAAGTACGTCATGTGTATGCTTCAGGCACTGTTCATAATGCTTAGGCAGAACAGTATTACCCGCCAGAAGCAGTCCGGCGGGAGGCATGCCGCCAAATCATCGGCACTTCGCTACTGGTCCCGGCGCGCGGGATGCAGCACTGGATATGTCGGATGAGATGAAGTGACGGACGGTGTGAATTCACCGTGAATCAACCGCCAGCTGCGTTACGCCAGCCAGCCGACGGCCGGAGCATGCTCCAGGCTTTTGAAATCTAGAACGCGCCGACGCCGATGAACTCGCCGCGCAGGGACCTGGCGGCCATGGCTTCAAGCCGCTCGATCTCGCCGCCGAGACGCTCGACGGCGTTCCAGCGATCCCACTCCGGCGCAATGCTCCAGCCGGAACGACCGACATGAGCGTGCGGCAGGCGGTAGTGAAAGGCCGGCCGCCGCTTCACCTTGCCGGCGAAGCGCGGAAGCAGCCTGTCCGGGCTGTGATGCAGTAGCAGCGGCAGGAGATCGAGAGATCGTTTGCGGGTCGGGTTGGCGCCGACATAGTCGTGCGTGAACGCCTCGAGGTCGGGCCAATATTCCGGGGCGAGCACCCGGCGGACATAGTCCTCGGGGTAAGGCGGCGGAGCGTGGGCCCGCGCCAGGGCGCTGCTGCCGGTCTCGCGGCGCAGCCACGGCTCGAGGACCAGGAACGCCTTGAACAGCGCGACGATCCTGCGCGGATCCTCGCCCTGTTCCTCCACATTGAAGTGCAGCCCGAGCGAACCCAGCAGGTTCGCCCCGTCGCCCCGCGCCCCGGCATCGTGCAGCGTCCGCACGGCCTCATCCACGAGACCGAGCTCGGAGCGGGCGAGCGGACCGACGATCAGTTCGCGCGGGACAAGCGGGCTGAGAAGGCGGCCCAGCCAGATCGGGACCGAAGTGGGCGCCCCGTGCAGCGGATTGGCCGCCCCGCGGTGCGGATGAACGTGGCGGACATCAAGCTCTACGCGGGCGTCGCCGATGCGGCTGCCGAGAATATGGCAGGCTTGGGGATCCTCTTCCCGAAGCCTTCCGCCCAGGCCGCGCGCCAGCGCCTCCGCGGCACGGCGCACGCCGATGCCGACGAACTCGATCTCCACACCCACCTTGCTGGATGAAGCCTCGGACGTAGACGGTAAGATTGCGACGTGTCGGGACAAGATGCTCATAGCCTGGACCCGACATAAATAGGCGCCGCTTGCCGTGACGCTAGGTCAAGGCGACGCAGACGCCTCGCGCGGGACGGCAAAGCTGATCACGAGACCGATAGTGGGAAAACGTCACAGACTGCCGCCCAGCAGCTTGAGAGCCGACACCGTGGCAATGGTGAGAGTGATCAGACCGGACGTCGAAATGGCGCATGTGATGATCGTGCCGCAGCATCCGGCCCATGCTCCAACCCGCCAACGCGTACAAGCAGCAGCCGAGAGCCGCCATCAGCATGAGTGCCGTGGTGAACTCCGTCTGAGCCGCCGCGCTCGAGAAGGACTGACCAAGCGCAGCGGGCAGGATAAGCCGCTCCAGATAGGACAGTGGATTCGTCCAGACAGCGAAGAGCACGCGGTTGAGACACGCCAGATAGGTCTCGCCGCTATCGTGGCCGGAGTCAGGCCCCGCCCGCACCGACACTGCGCGAAAGCAGGAACGCGCTGCGCGATACGCGACCACGGCAATTCCCGCCAGCGCCAATCCCCGGCGCGGCACGTCACCGATAGAGTCGAGCTGGGCGCTAAGAAGATGCGACAGGCTCAACAGAACGAAGAAGCTCGAACCTACCGCGGCGGCAACGAGCGCAATGTGTCCTCTCGCCATGCCTTCCCGAAGGATGAGCAGGCTGTTCGGTCCTGCCGACAGGATGGATGCACCACCCAGCGCCAGACCAATTCCGAAAGCACTCCCACCCATCGCCAAGATCATGTGATCGCCCCATCCAATGCTCGCATGCGGCACAAAGCTGATGCGGCGTGAGGCGAGCGTGAATTGGCTCAAGCTCATGGAGGAGCGCAGAGCGATGCGCCCGCGAACAAGGGGAGTCCGGCGTAAGCCTCTGGCCGATACTCACGGCGTGCGCGTTTGACTGTCAGCAGGCCGGCGAGAACAGGTTCGCGACTGGCGTATCGATCCCCCGCGCGCGTCGCTGGAGAGCGGCAGGAGAGAGGATCGGACCCAGTACCGATCTCTCCAGCCCCTACGACGCCACCGTTTTTCGCTCCTGGCGGACGAGGTAGGCCATCCTGTCCCGCTCCGCGCCGTTGGCAATGGCGCGGATGTGCAGAAGATCCTTGCGGGCGACCAGCCCGACCACGCGGCGGGTCCCACGAGCCAGGATCGGCACACGGCCGACTTCATCCGCGACCATGCGGTCGGCGATGCGTCCCAGAAGCTCGTCGGGATTGCCCACGATGACGGCAGGATCGGAGATCAGCTCACCGATGGTGCGTCCATCGTGCGTCCCCTCCATCCGCCAGCGCAGCACGTCGGCGCGGCTCACCATGCCGGTGAGATCCCCGTGCGCGTCGATCACCGGATAAGCCTTGTGCCGGTGCACCTCGGCCGTGAAGAAGGCGACCGCCGCATCGATCGGCGTCGCCGCCGACAAGGTGTCGACCTCCCTCACCATCACATCTTCCACCCGCAGCAATTCGAACGGGTCGACCGAATATTCCTGGAGGATATGGCGGCCGCGCCGGGCGATCTTCTCGGTGAGGATGGAGCGCTTCAGCAGCAGCACCGTCACCGCATGGGCCGCACCGGTGGCGGCGAGCAGCGGCACCAGCAAGCCGAGATTGCCGGTCAGCTCGATGGCGAACAGCACGCCGGTGAGCGGGGCGCGCATCGAGCCGCCCATCATCGCCGCCATGCCGATCAGCGCCCAGCAGGAGGCGTCGCCCGGCAGCAGCTGGCCCTCCAGCCACCCGGCGGTGCCGCCCAGTATCAGCAGCGGCGCGAGCACGCCGCCCGAGGTGCCGGAGGCGAGCGCCAGCAGCCAGATCGCGGACTTCACCAGGAGCAGACGACCGGCCTCGTCCACCGCCATGTGGCCGGCGAGCAGGTCGCCGATGATGTCGTAGCCGACACCGAGCGCGCGCGGTTCGATGAGGCCGCCGAGGCCGACAATGAGCCCGCCGAGCATCGGCCACCACATCCAGTGCACCGGCAGGCGCTCGAACACGTCTTCGGCGGCATAGAGCAGGCGCGTCATCAGCCCGGATTGCAGCCCGGCGAGCAGGCCGACGCCGAGCGCCGCGACAAGGCCCCACCAGGGAAGCTCCAGGTCGGTCATGAACGGAAACAGCGGGCCGGCGCCGATCAGCATCGGGCGCCAGCAGGCGGAGACCAGCGTCGCGGCGACGACCGGGAGGAAGCTGCGCGGCTTCCATTCGAACAGCAAGAGCTCCACCGCGAGCAGCACCGCGGCGATCGGCGTGCCGAAGATCGCGGTCATGCCGGCCGCGGCGCCTGCCACCAGCAGCGTCTTGCGCTCGGCAGCAGTGAGATGGAAGCACTGGGCGAACAGTGAGCCGATGGCGCCGCCGGTCATGATGATCGGCCCCTCGGCACCGAACGGACCACCGGTGCCGATCGAGATGGCGGAGGAAAGCGGCTTGAGGATCGCCACCTTCGGCGACATGCGGCTGCCGCCGATCAGTATCGCCTCGATCGCCTCGGGAATGCCGTGGCCGCGGATCTTCTCCGAGCCGAACCGTGCCATCAGGCCGATCACCAGCCCGCCGAGCGCGGGGGCGGCCACCATCCAGAGGCCCGGCGCCATATCGGCCGGCGAGGCCTCGGCAAAGCTGAAGCGGCCGAGCCAGACGATATTGGTCGTCAGCGCGATCAGCTTGAGCAGCACGAACGCCGCGGCCGCGCCGGCGGTGCCGACGACGAGCGCCATGCCGATGAGCACGAGAACGCGCGCATCGGTGGTGAAGTCACCGAGCCGCGCCGGGTTCGGCAGATCGCGTGCAGGTTCGGAATTTCGCGGCATCATCACCCTCGCCGGGACAGGATCGGCGTGCGATATATCGTGTCACGATATAATTCAAGAGGAGCTCATGGACGATCCCTTCCAGCCCGGCAAGCGCGTCGTCACCGCGGAAGACTATGCGGCGCTCGCCGCCTTCCGGCGGGCGCTGCGGCGTTTCATGGCCTTCAGTGAGGAGGCCGCGCGGGCGGGCGGCCTCACCGCCCAGCAGCACCAGGCGATCCTCGCCATACGCGGTCACAAGGACGGCGAACCTCTGACCATCGGCGAACTCGCCGAACACCTGCTGCTGCGCCACCACAGCGCGGTCGAACTGGTCGATCGTCTCGCCAAGGCGGAGCTGGTGACGCGGGTACCGGCCGAGCATGATCGTCGCGCCGTGCTGGTCGGGCTGACGCCCAGGGCCGAGGGCATATTGGAGGAGCTCTCCGCCATCCATCTCGATGAGCTGAGGCGCGGGAGCGGGCTGCTGACGCAACTGCTGGAGCGGCTGGCCCAGCCGTGAGGCTTACCGGCGCGCCGCGCTGATCGACGTGCCCTTCAGCCGTGCGCCCGACATCGGATCGGGATGCCCGTCGATCCGCATCTGGAACAGGAAATAGGTCGGCGAGCAGAAGCCGATCTCGCCAACCGGATGACTGCCGAGCTTGCCGTCGGGATCGAGTTCCGCCGGCAGCGCCTGGCAGATGAAATCCTCGCGGCAGAAGCTGTCGCGCCCGCAGGCCGGGCGCATGCCGCGCGCCATGGTCTTTTCCTGGCAGGCGGCAAAGTCGCCGGTGGCGACGCAGCGGTCGAACCCCTTGCCGCCGGCAAGGCCGCAGACCTCCGCCGGCATCTCACCGGTTTTCAGCTTCGCGAAGGCGCGGTCCTCCTCGCCGCACTGGCGGTAGGCGAGGCCGCCGGGGACGCCGATGCGCGGCGGGCGGCAGCTATAGGCGCTCACCGTCGGCCGCGCGGCGAAGGAATTGATCTTGCCGATCTCTTTCCAGCGGTCGAGGTAGGGCTCGCGCCCGGTCGCGACCTCGCCGGCAAGGCAGGCGAGGCCGGCGGTGACATCCTTCGTCTCGGCCGGCATGCACTGGCCGAGCTCAAGCCCAAGACGAGCATTGCTGCCGATGGTCTGGCAGGTCTCGCCGGCGCGGCAGCTCCAGCCATCTGTAAACGCCGCCCCGGAAACTCCCTTGAGGCAGGCCATGGCGGTGCCGGCCGGCTTGTAGCGCGGCACCGCGCCGCTCCACTCGGCCGAAGGCGCATAGGAGAGCGGGCGGAAGCGGCCCGGCTCGCGCCCGGCAAGCAATGCTTCGGCATAGGCAGCGCGGCGCGGCTGGTCGGCGTGATAATGTGGGGAGATGCCCTGCAGCACGCGATTATGGTCCGACGTCGCGTGCTCGCCATCGGTACCGAAGACATGGAAGCCGGCGGTGGCGCCGCCCTGGTGGCAGCCGGCGCAGCTCGCATTGTCGAGCCGTTCGCGCAAACCGGCAGCGTCGCGCAGGAAGCCGAGCCCGGCATAGTCGATGCCGTCGAGATCGGCCCCCTCCAGCGCCGCGGTGAAGGGGTGGTTGGCGAGGCGGGCGCTGCCGAAAGTGGAGAAGGCGATGGCGCGCTTCGCCGACAGTTCGTCGGGAAGACGGAACACGCCGCTATCGATGGCCGGCAGGCTTGCCTTCACAAAATCGACCAGCGCCGCCTTGAGCGCGGCATCCTCGCGGATGCGGGCGACGTCGGGGGTGTTCTCCAGCGGCTTCTCGGCGAGCCCGAGCGGCCCATCGCCGGGAACCGCCGCAAAGGCGCGCAAGAGATAGGCCGCCTGCCCGCCAAAGCCCAGTTCCTGGCCCGACGGCAGCCGCATGATCTGGGCGTTGATCTCGATCTGCTTCAGCCTGAGCGCTTCACGGGCGAGCGGGCCGGCCGACAGCCAGTCGGCGAACTCTCGACCATCCGGAATTGGCCGCGGCAGCACCCAGCGCGCGGCCGCGGCCGCGCAGTTGCCCGCCTCCGGGCGCGGCACGGCGAAGATCACATTGAGGCTCACCGGGAGGCGCGAGGCCCGCACCTCGCCCTTGCGGCCCGGCCCGGCGCGATAGGCAAGGCGATAGAGCAGGCGCACCTCGCCGCAATCATCGAGGCCTTCGAGCGGGGAGAAGTCGCGGCGATCCAGCCGGTTGACGATGGCGGACAGGGTAAAGCCGGCGATGGGCGAAGCGAACCAGCCCATGTCGATGACACGCCCGGTCTCGCCGCGCGGCGCCACCTCCAGCCGCCGGCCATCCTGCGCCATCCTCGCCGCCAGATCCGCGACATCGGCGGCGACGGCATCGCGCAGGGTGCGGAAGCCGGGGCTCTTCGCGGCGAGCGCCTCGGTGGTCGCGGCGCCGGGGGTTCCGAGTATATCGGCGAGCGAGAACCCGCCCGCCTCGATGGCGGCAAGCTGCGCGGGGTCGCGCACGTCGAGCAGCGGCGCGCCGGCTGCAGGAGTGGCGATGAGCAGAAACAGGGCGGCGGCGAAGAGATGGCGCGACATGAGCGCCGGTCTAGGCGCACGCGGCTGAACGGGCTTCGAATACGCCGTTCAGCCGGCGTTGGGGTAGCGGGCTATGCCCAGTCTCAACTCGCGACCGCTTCCGCGCTCAAACGCACGCCAAGTGCCTTCAGCACCTTCACGACCGTCGCGAATTCAGGATTGCCGCTTTCGCTCGGCGACCGATACAGAATTTCACGCGATACCCCGGCGTTGCTCGCAATCTCGCTCATGCTCTTGGCGCGGGGCACCACGCCCAAAGCGTGCGCCACGAGCGCGGGCTCGGCGTCCTCCAACACGGCGTCGAGATAGGCGGCGATCTCGGCGGACGTGTTGAGATAGTCCGCGCTGTCGAAGGGTTTGGTCGATAGCGCCATCCTTCAATCCTCCAGCTCGGCGGCCAATTGCCTTGCCGCCTTGATGTCGCGCGGGTGGCTGCTCTTCTTGTCGCGCTCTACTCCGCAGGGGCGTGCCCCACGACGCCATGCGCCTCCGGCACGCCGGCGTGATGCACGCGGCCGATCAGCGAGTAGACGGTCGGCACCACGAACAGCGTCAGCAGCGTACCGAGGCTCATGCCACCGACGATCACCCAGCCGATCTGCGCCCGGCTCTCGGCGCCCGCGCCCTCTGCGAACGCCAGCGGCACCGCGCCAAGCACCATGGCGCCGGTGGTCATCAGGATCGGGCGCAGCCGCAGTACCGCGGCCTCGATCACCGCGGCGCGGCGATCGAGCCCCGCCTCCTGCTGCTGGTTGGCGAACTCGACGATCAGGATGCCGTGCTTGGTGATGAGGCCGACCAGGGTGACGAGGCCGATCTGCGAATAGACGTTCAGCGTGCCGCCGGTGAGGTAGAGCGCCGCCAGCGCGCCGGTCATCGAGAGCGGCACGGTCAGCATGATGATGACCGGATCGCGGAAGCTCTCGAATTGCGCCGCCAGCACCAGATAGATGAAGCCCAGCGCCAGCACGAAGATCAGCGCGAGGCTCTGGCCGGCGGAGCGGAATTCGCGAAGCTGGCCGGAGACGTCCGTCTGCACGGTCTGCGGTAGCACCTCGCGCGCGGCAAGATCAAGGAAGGCGAGCGCATCGCCCTGTGCATAGCCCGGAGCGAGATTGCCCGAGATGGTGGCCGAGCGCAGCTGGTTGAACCGGCGCAGCTCCTGCGGCGCCACCGTCTCGCGCACGTTCACGAGGTTCGAGAGCTGCACCATCTGCCCGCCGCCGGAGCGCAGATAGATCGTGTCGAGCGTGCCGGGCGAGGCGCGGTCCTTGGCGTCGAGCTGGACCATGACGTCATATTGCTCACCGCCGACCTCGAAGCGCGTTACCTGGCGGCCACCGAGCAGGCTCTCCAGCGTGCGGCCGAGCACGGCCACGTCGATAGCGAGGTCCGCTGCCTTGGCGCGGTCGATGGTGATGGAGATTTCCGGCTTGTTGAGCTTGAGGTCGGTCTCGACGCTGGCAAGGCCCGGATAGTCGCGGATGCGCTCCAGGAAGCGGTTTACATATTCGTCGAGCTGCTCATAGGTGCCGGAGGTCTGCAGCACATATTCGATCGGGCGTGAATTGTTGGAGGCGCCGAGCGAGGGCGGGTTGTTGGCATAGGCATTGACGCCGGCGATGCGCCGCAGCTCGGGCGAGACTTCGCGCACGATCTCCTGCTGGCGGCGCCCGCGCTCGCCCCAGTCCTTCAGCCGGCCGATGACCAGGAAGCGGTGCACCTCGGGCAGGCCGTTGATGATCAGGACGTTCTCGACCTCCGATTCTTTCTGGAGAATGCGCTCGACCTCGGCGGAATACCGCGCCGTATAGGCGAGCGTCGCGCCTTCCGGCCCGGTCCCGTTGACGCGCACGATGCCGCGATCCTCGACCGGGGAGAGCTCGGAGGACAGGTTCAGCAGGAAATAGCCGCTACCGCCGGCGACGCCGAGCGCGATGACGAGGATCAGCGGGCGCGCCCGCAGCGCCCCGCCGAGCAGGCGGCGATAGCCATGCTCGAGGCCCTTGAGCCCGCGCTCGATGAAGGCGGAGACGCGGCCCGGCTTCTCGTCGTGCTTCAGGAGGCGCGAGCACATCATCGGGGTGAGCGAGAGCGCGACGAAGCCGGAGATCACGACGGCGCCGGCCAGCGTCAGTGCGAACTCGACGAAGAGCTTACCGGTGCGGCCCGGCGCGAACGCGACCGGGGCATAGACCGCGGCCAGCGTCATGGTCATGGCGACGACGGCAAAGCCGATCTCGCGCGCGCCCTTGATGGCGGCGGGGATCGGTTTCATGCCGTGCTCGATGTGGCGGAAGATGTTCTCCAGCACAACGATGGCGTCGTCCACCACGAGGCCGATGGCGAGCACGAAGGCGAGCAGCGTCAGCGTGTTGATGCTGAAGCCGAGTGCGAACATGATCGCGAAGGTCGTGATCAGCGAGATCGGGATGGTGACGATCGGGATCAGCGAGGCGCGGATCGAGCGCAGGAACACCACGATCACCAGCACCACGAGGGCCACCGCCTCGGCGATGGTGTGGTAGACCGACTTGATCGAGCGGTCGATGAACACCGCATTGTCGTTGCCGACGGTCGCGCTCATGCCCTCCGGCAGGCTGTCATTGACCGCGGGCAGCACCGCGCGCACGCCAGCCGAGACGTCCAGCGGATTGGCCACCGCCTGCTTGATGAGGCCCACGATGATCGCCTGGCCGCCATTGAAGCGGCTGGCGCGACGCTCGTCCGCGGCGCCGAGGGCGACGCGGGCGACATCGGAGAGGTGCACCTGCGCCCCGTCCGCACGCTTCACCACGATATTGTTGAACTGATCGACGGTGGAGAGCGCAGTGCGCGAGAGGACGGTGAATTCGCGATCGGTGCTCTCGATGCGCCCCGACGGGATCTCGACATTCTGCGCATCGAGCGCATCCTCGATGTCCTGCACGGTGAGCGCATAGGCGGCGAGGCGCTCGCGGTCGATCCATATGCGCATCGCATAGCGGCGCTCGCCGAATATCTGCACGTCGGCGACGCCGGTGAGGTTCTTGAAGCGGTCGACCACGTAGCGGTCGATATAGTCGGAGAGCTCCAGCGAACTCATGCGGTCGGAGCGGAACACCACGAACACGACCGGCTGGGCGTCGGCCTCGACCTTGGAGATGACCGGCTCGTCGATCTCGTCGGGGAGGCGCTGGCGCACCCGGCTGACGCGGTCGCGCACGTCGCTCGCGGCGTTGTCGGCATCGATCTCGAGGCGGAAGCGCACCGTGATGCGGCTCGATTCCGAGCGCGAGGTGGATTCCAGGACGTCGATGCCCTCGATGCCGGCGATCGAGCCCTCCAGCACCTGCGTCACCTGGCTCTCGACGATGCTCGCCGAGGCGCCGGGATAGGTGGTGACGACGGAGACCACGGGCTCGTCGATATTGGGGTATTCACGCACCGTCAGGCGCGAATAGGAGACGATGCCGATCAGCACCAGCAAGAGGCTGAGCACGGTGGCGAAGACCGGGCGGCGGATGCAGAGTTCGGAAAGGCCCATGGTGCAGCCTCCTCAGCTCTGCGGGTCCGGCGGGGTGTCCACCACCTCCACGCTGGCCCCGGCGCGCAGCCGGCCGTGGCCGGCGGTGACCACGACGGCGCCCGCGGCGAGCCCCTCGGCGATCTCGACCTCCCCGGACTGCCGCTCGCCGAGCTTCACCTTGGTTTCGCGGGCCTTGCCGCCCTCCACCAGCCAGACCACGCGATCCTGACCGCGCGGCACGATCGCCGCTTCCGGCACGAACACCGCGGTGCGCGGCTGCTGGCCCTTCACGTTCACCCGCACGAACAGGCCGGGGCGCAACGCAAGGCCGGCGTTCGGCAGCCGGGCGCGGACGGACAGCGAGCGGCCGTTCACGTCCACCATCGGGTCGATCGCATAGATGGCGCCGGTGAAGCCGCGGCCCGGCATGGCGTCGACCTCGACCGTCACCTCCTGGCCGACGGCGATGTTGCCGAGATGGATTTCGGGGATTTTGAAATCGACCTTGAGGGTGTCGATCTTCTCCAGGTTCACCAACGATGCGCCGGTGGCGATATAGGCCCCGACCGAGACCGAGCGCAGGCCGACCACGCCGTCGAACGGCGCAAGGATGGAATGCTTCGACAATTGGACGCGCTGGAGATTGAGCAGGGCGGTCGCGGTGTTGCGCTCGGCCACCGCTTCGTCGAGCGCGCGCGTGGTACCCGAGCCCGATTTCGACAGCCGCTCGGCGCGCTCGAAATTCGAGTTTGCCAGCGCCAGGCGGGCTTCCATCTCGGCCTGCGCGGCACGCACCAGGGCGTCGTCGAGCTGGACCATCACGTCGCCCAGCTTGACGCGCTCGCCTTCCTTGAAGCGGATCTCGGCAATGCGGCCGGCAACCTCGGAGGCGACCTGCACGCTCTCGTCCGACTGCAGGGAGCCGATGGAGCGGATGTCGGTGGTGGTCCTGATCTGCCTGGCCGTGGCGACTTCCACCGGCAGCAGCGGGGTAGCGGCAGCGACGCGTGCCTCGGGTGCCGCCCTCGCCTCGCCCCTCACATAGGAAGACGCGCGAACGACGATGTCCCTGAACCAGGGCTTCTGCTGGACGAATCCGACACCGGCGACGATAAGCGCCGCCAGCAGCAGAAGTCCGATCACACGTCGCATACGACCCCTCGTCTCATAACGGCAGCGCGGCCTTCTGCTGCGACACAGCAGATGACGCTAGGGATTCCAACTTAAATTATGTCCATGTTTCGTCTCCCGGCCTTCACGAATGCGCGGGGAGCGAGTCATTATATATTGCCACAAAGACGTTGCCGATTCCGTGATATTCGGCGGAACTCCAGCGGCGCTGGTTGCGTGCCGTCCCGTATCATGGGCGGTCTAGGGTTGAAGACGCACGCGTAGTATAAAGCCTTGGTGGAAGGCTGGTGCGTCTATGCGGGGTAATGCGGGGCATGTCGCAGAAGTCACGGACATCAAAGGATGCCACCCTCCTTGCGGTCGAGGAGGCGCTCAATCTCGGGTCTGCGGCCAGTGGCCGCGACACCGGGCGCGAAGCGCCTCGCACCGCGCGTCCGCCCGCCGATGGCGAGACCGGGCAGACACGGCGTCCCGTCACCGCGCGAGAAACCCGCGCCGGCATTGACGGCCTGCGCGTCGTCGACGAGGCGCTCACCCCGCCACCGGCCGCCGATCGGCAGCCAGCGCGCCAGGCGTTCCGCGAGCCCGAACCGGCCCGCGATCTGGATGTCGAGGCGGACGAGATGCAGCGACACCTCTCCGGCTACGACAATGAAGGCGGGCGCGGCCAACCCGACCGCGGCCATCCCTCGCAAACCTCCTATGCCCAGCAGCCCAACTATGCGCCGCAGGCGCAATATGCCCCTCAAGCCCAATATGCCCCTCAGGCCCATGTCGCACCCGTGCATGTCGGCCAGGGCGGCGGCAATGGTGCCCGGCTGGTGCAGCCGGCGCGGGTCAGCCATGGCGGACCGGCCAATCGCCGCTCGCCGGAGAACATGGAAGGCACCGGCGACCTGATCACCGCATTGCGGCGCCCGGCTTCCGCCATCCCCTTCGTGATCGCCGGCATTGCCGCGCTGATCTGGCTCGCGGTGGCGGGCCTCATGTCCTACGCGAATTATTGCGAGGATTGCGGGCCGGTGATGGATGGGCTGCGCAGCGGCGCCCCCTCTCCGCTCGGCACCGTCCTGATGCTGCTGGCGCCGCCGGCGTTCCTGTTCGTCATCGCCGCTCTGGTGCGCCGCACCTTGGAGATGAGCCGCGTATCGCGCGCGCTCGCCGAGGTGACCACCCGGCTCACCGAGCCGGCGACCATGGCGAACGAATCCATCATTTCGATCAGCCAGGCCATGCGCTCGGAAGTGGCGGCGATGGATGTCGCGCTGGAGCGCGCCGTCGGCCGCGCCACCGAGCTCGAAGTGATGGTGCGCACCGAAGTCGGCGCGCTGGAGCGCGCCTATGAGGAGAACGAGGCGCGGGTGCGCTCGCTGGTCGAGGAGATGCGTGCCGACCGCAAGAACGTGCTCTCCCATGCCGATCAGCTGCGCGCGGCGATCTCCGGCGCGCACGAGATGCTGCAGGGCGAGACCGAGGTGGTCAGCGACCGGATCAGCCGCAGCGTGAGCGATGCCGCGGAGCGCATCGCCGAGACCTTCAACGATCAGGGCCAGCAGATCGCGATGTCGATCTCGAGCGCCAATGACGTGATGATCGACAGCCTTACCGAGCGCAGTGCGCGCCTGCTCGAGCGCTTCGAGAAGACCGGCGCCGAGCTCGGCACCCGGCTCGGCGACGGCAATGACCGCCTCGTCGCCAAGATGACGGTCAAGGCCTACGAGATCCAGGACCACGTCGCCCGCATCACCGCGAAGGGCGCCAAGACGCTCGCCGACCGTGCCGAGGAGATGGCCGAGCACATGCGCCGCACCACCGGCGAAGTGGTCGACCTCGCCGCCAAGCGCACCTCTGAGCTGCACGACAAGCTCGCCTCGACAACGACCGAGATCAGCGAGACCCTGCTCGGCACCGGTTCCCGGGTGATTGAGAGCATCGCCGCCAGCGGCAGCGAAGTGCACCAGGTGCTGCAGGAGACCGGCTCCAGCGTGAGCAGCGACATCGCCGCTCGCGGGCAGGAGCTGGTGGCGCAAATGAGCAGCACCGGCACCGGCTTCATCGAGACCCTGAAGCAGGAAGGCGACGCTGCCATCCAGCGCATGGAAGCGCGCGGCAACGCCTTCTTCGACGCGGTGCTGGCGCGCGGTTCGGAAGTCGATCGCCGGCTCGACGACACCGCCGAGCGCATCTCCGCAGCGCTCACCTCCTCCGGCGCCCGCGCCTCCGAGGGCCTGGCGAAATTCCAGGCCTCCGGCGAAGGCCTCGCCGACATGCTCGCGCGCCGGGGTGACGCCGTCGTCGCGCAGATCGAAGCGCAGGGCACTCGGCTGATCGAGTCGGTCGATGCACGCAGTGCAGTGATCAACGCCACCTTCGAGGACACCGCTCGCCGGGTCTCGGAGTCCCTCGAGCGGGCCGGCGCCGGGGCAGTCGACAGCTTCACCCGTTTCCAGGCGATCGGCGAGACGCTTTCGGACGCCATCGGCAAGCGCGGAGAGCAGGCGGCCGGTGCGCTCGAGGCACGCGGCGCCTTGCTGATCGAAGCTGCGGATGCGCGCAGCGCCAAGATCGGCGCCAAGCTCGACGACACGGCGCGCCGGCTCACCGAGGCGCTCGAAAAGTCGAGCAGCGAGGCGATGGACGGCTTCGCTCTCTTCCTCAGCACCGGCGAGGCGCTGTCCGAGCAAATCGGCAAGCGCGGCGAACAGGCAACCGCAGCCCTAGACCTGCAGGCCACCCGGCTGCTCGACGCCGCGGATGCCCGCAGTGCGAAGATCGACGGCCGGCTCGACGCGACCGCACGCCGGATCTCCGAAACGCTCGAAAAGGCGAGCGCCGAGGCGACCGGCGGCTTCGCACTCTTCCTCAGCGCCGGCGAAGCGCTCTCCGAGGCGCTCGGCAAGCGCGGCGAGGACGCCGCGGCGAACCTTGAGGCGCATGGCGCGAGGCTGCTGGACGCCGCGGACGCCCGCAGCGCCAAGATCGACGCCAGGCTCGACGACACCGCCCGTCGCATCGCCGAGACACTCGAGCACGCCAGCGCCGGAGCGATCGAGGGCTTCGCCCGCTTCCTCGCCAGTGGTGAAGTATTGTCGGAAACGCTCGGCAAACGCGGCGAGGAGACCACCGCTGCCATCCATCAGCATGGCACCAAGCTGCTGGAGGCGGTCCAGGCCCGCGGCGCCAAGATCGATGCCAAGCTGGAAGACACCGCAACGCGGCTCTCCGAAGCGCTGGACCAGGCCAGCACCAGCGCGGTCGCGGGCTTCGCCCGCTTCCTCGCCTCGGGCGAGGCACTGTCGGTGGCGCTCGGCAAGCGCGGCGAGGACGTGACAGCCGCCATCGAGGCGCACGGCGCCAAGCTGCTGGAAGCGTCGGAGACGCGTGGCGCCAAGATCGACGCCAGGCTCGACGACACCGCCCGCCGCATCTCGGAGCTGATGGAAAAGTCGACCGCCGAGGCGGCCGAGGGCTTCGCCCATTTCCACGCCTCCGGCGAGGCGCTCTCCGAGACCCTCCTCGCCCGCGGCGAGCAAGCCGCGGCAGCGCTGGAGACGCGGGGCAACGCCTTCCTCGATGCGGTGCTGGCGCGCAGCAGCGAAGCCGACCGCCGGCTCGACGACACCGCCGTGCGGGTGACGCAGGCGATCGACACGTCCGGCCGCAATGCCGCCTCCGGCTTCGCCGAGGTCAAGGCTGCCAGTCTGATCCTCTCGGAATCGCTTGCCCGTCGCGGTGGCGAGCTTGCGGAGTCGCTCGCCCAGACGGTGCGCGAGGTCACCGACGCCATCCGCAATCACGCGGAGAGCATGAACGACCGGCTCACCGAGAACGGCGGACGGGTGTTCGATGCGGTCGTGGCGCGCGGCCTCGAACTCGACCGCCGCGTCGCCGAGACCGGCGGGCGCGTAACCGCGCGGATCGAGGAAGCGGAACGCTCGGTGAATGCGAGCCTCAGCGGTGAGAGCACGCGGCTGATCTCCGCCATCGAGAGCGGCGCGGCACGCGCCAGCGAGGCGATCACCACCGCCGCCGCCGACAGCGCTGGCCTGGTCGAGCGCACCGGCACCCGCACCGCGGAAGCGCTGCGCCACGCCACCACCGACACGCTGCAGCTGCTCGAGCGCACCGGCGGCGACGTCGCCCAGAGTTTTGCCGCCTTCCGCAGCGCCGGCGAGGCGCTCGCCGACGACCTCGCCAAGCGCAGTGCCGAGGTGATGCGCCAGCTCGATGAGAGCCATCGCCAGTTCGCCCAGAGCCTCACCGAGCAGCAGGCGATGAGCGCCACGCGGATCGGCGAGACCGAGACCCGGCTCGGCGAGGCGCTGGGGCGCCATGTCGACGCCGTGGTGTCGTTGGTCGACGCTGCCGGCGCCCGCGCCGACGCCAATGCAGGCGAGACCGCGGCCCGGCTGGAGGCGCAGGTCGCCCGGCTCACCGAGCGGTTCGACGAGGCCGGCCAGAATTTCACGCAGATCAATGCATCCGCGGCCGCAGGGCTCGGCCGCCAGATTGAGGCGCTGGTCGCCTCGGTGGACGAGACCGGCAGCCGCATGGCGCGCGAGCTCGCCACCACCTCGGACGGCTACAAGCAGTCGCTCGACAAGGTGCGCGCCGAGATGGCAGAGGCGCTGGAGAAGTCCAGCGCCGAGATGACGGAACGCCTGGAGAGCCGCAGCGAGCAGGCCATGGCGCATATCGTCGCCAGCACCGAGCGGCTGAACGACACGCTCTCCCAGTTCAGCCGGCTGGCCAGCACGCGGCTGGGCCTGCCGCTGATGGCACCGAGCGCGCCCGGGCGCCTCGGCACGCCCGGCACCGGCGCCGATCTCTGGCTCAGCCAGCATCTGACCGAGCGGGCCTATGCCGGCGCGGCCGGCACGGCGCTGCATCTGCGCGACAGCAGCGCAGCCGAGCGGCTGCAGCCCGAACTCGCCCGCGACGAGCGGCTGCTGTGGGCCGGGCGGCCCTCCCCCTCGCGGGTCTTCAAGTCCGAGCTCGCCTGGCTGCTGGTGGCGGGACTGATGCTGGTGGCGCAGGCGATGGCCTATGGCGTGCTCGCCTATCAGGGTTCGCTGCCGATCGAGAATGCCGCGCTGCGGCTCGGCGTCGGTATTGCCGCCGGCCTTGCCGGGCTTGTCGGCCTCGGCCTCATCATCGCCGAGCGGGTGCGGGCGTCCCGCGCGAAGGTGACGCTCTACGGCCTCACCACGCAACGCATCCTGGTGCTGCTCGACCGCGAGGGGCGGCGCGCCGTGGACAGCCTGCCGCTCGCCAGCATCGGCCGGATCGAGAAGCATCTGCACCCCGACACGACCGGCACGCTGATCCTGTCCGGCCAGGGCCGCGAGTCCGGCGAGGTGCTGCGCCTTGTCGGCATCGAGGATGCGCCGGCGGTGGAGGCCGCGCTGCGGCAAGTGGCCTGCGCGGGGCGGCCTTTGCTCGGGGCTTTCTAAGGGGCGCGTTTAGCCGTCTCAGAACCACGTCATCCCCAGCCTCGTGCCGGGGATTTCGATTCCGGACGGTGCCTCAGGAATCGAGATGGCCGGGACAAGCCCGGCCATGACGGTGGAGATGGCGCTCTTTCAGAATGCCGGGACGACGCTGGACGGGGAGTTCCCCTACCCGTTCCTCACCATCACGTGGCGCACCACGGTGTAGTCCTCCAGCGCGTAGGAGCTGAGGTCCTTGCCGTAGCCGGACTGCTTCAGCCCGCCATGGGGCATCTCGCTCGCCAGCATGAAATGGCAGTTCACCCAGGTGCAGCCATATTGCAGCTGCGCCGCGGTCGCGAGTCCCTTCGAGACGTCCTTCGTCCATACCGAAGACGCCAGCCCGTAGTCGCTGTCATTGGCCCAGGCGACGGCCTCGTCGACATCGGAGAAGCGCGTCACCGAGACCACCGGGCCGAACACCTCGCGACGCACGATCTCGTCGGATTGCAGCGCCCCGGCCACCACGGTCGGCTCGTAGAAGAAGCCGCGGCCGGAGGCGACCTTGCCGCCGGTTGCCACCTCGATGTGGTTGAGCTCGCCGGCGCGCTCGACGAAGGAGGCGACGCGGGCACGCTGGCGCGCCGAGATCAGCGGGCCGATATCGTTCTCCTCGTCATTGGCGAGGTTGAACTTCAGCGAGGACGCCGCCGAGGAGAGGTCGGCGACCAGCTTCTCGTAGATCTTGTCCTCGGCATAGATGCGGCAGGCGGCGGTGCAGTCCTGGCCGGCGTTGTAATAGCCGAACACCTTCACCCCCTCGACCACCTCGGCGAGGTCGGCATCGTCGAACACGATCACCGGGGCCTTGCCGCCAAGCTCGAGATGGGTGCGCTTCACCGTCTTGGTCGCGGCGGCGAGCACCTTCTTGCCGGTGGCGATATCGCCGGTGAGCGAGATCATCGACACCTTGGGATGGTTGATCAGGGTGTTGCCGACGCTCTCGCCGCGCCCGACCACGACGTTCACCACCCCTTCCGGGAAAATGTCGGCGATGAGCTTCGCCAGTTTCAGCATGGTGAGTGGGGTCTGCTCGGACGGCTTGATGACCACGGTGTTGCCGCCGGCAAGCGCCGGGGCGAGCTTCCAGGCCGCCATCATCAGCGGGTAGTTCCACGGCGCGATGGAGGCGACGACGCCGATCGGATCGCGGCGGATCATCGAGGTGTGGCCGGAAATATACTCTCCGGCCACCATGCCGTGCTGGGTGCGCACGGCGCCGGCAAAGAAGCGGAAGCAGTCGACGATGGCGGGGATCTCGTCGCGCAGCACGGCGTAGCGCGGCTTGCCGCAATTCAGGGCTTCCAGCGTGGCGAAACCTTCCGCCTCGGCCTCGATGCGGTCGGCAAGCTTGAGCAGCAGATAGGAGCGCTCCTGAGGGGTGGTGCGCGACCAACCCTTGAACGCCGCCTCGGCGGCGTTGACCGCAGCGTCGATCTGGTCGGCGGAGGCTTCCGGCAGCTCGATCAGGGTCTCCTCGGTCTTCGGGTTCAGCACCGTCTCCGGAGTCTCGGTGCCGGGCACGAAGTTCGAGCCGATGAGCATGTCGGTGTCAGCGAGAGCGGTCATGTGTAGCCTCCTATTTTCCGCTGCCGGCCACCGCCTCGCCCTCGCGCGTCAGATAGTAGGCGGCGAGGATGGGCAGGAAGGTCACGGCGATGACGAGCACGGCGACGACATTGGTGACGGGGCGCTGGCGCGGGCGCACCAGCTCGGAAAGCATCCAGATCGGCAGGGTCGATTGCTGGCCGGCGGTGAAGGTGGTGACGATCACCTCGTCGAAGGAAAGCGCAAAGGCCAGCATGCCTCCGGCGAGCAGCGCGGTGCCGACATTGGGCAGGATCACCAGCCGGAAGGTCTGGAAGGCATCGGCGCCGAGGTCCATCGAGGCTTCGATCATCGATGGCGAGAGCCGGCGCAGCCTCGCCACGGCGTTGTTGTAGACGACGACGATGCAGAAGGTGGCGTGGCCGAGCACGATGGTCCAGAACGAGAAGGGGATGTCCATCAGTCCGAAGGCCTGGCGCAGCGCGATGCCGGTGACGATGCCGGGCAGCGCGATCGGCAGGACGAACAGCAGCGAGACCGGCTCGCGGCCGAAGAAGCGCGCCCGCGCCAGCGCGCCCGCCGCCAGCGTGCCGAGGATCAGCGCGATCAGCGTCGCCAGCGTCGCCACCTTGAGCGACAGGCTGACGGCGGCCCAGATGTCGTCGCGCTCCCAGACCACGCCGAACCATTTCAGCGTGTACCCCGGCGGCGGGAAGGCGTAGCTGCGCTCCTCGGTGGTGAAGGCATAGAGGATGATGAAGAGCAGCGGGATGTGCAGGAAAGCGAGCCCGCCAAGGGCGGCGACTTTCAGCGAGAGCGCGGCGCGGGTCATGGGATATTCCCCACAAGATCACCCTCATCCCCGGGCTTGACCCGGGGATCCAGAAGACCGGGTGCCGCGCGCCCAAGTCTGGATCCCCGGGTCAAGCCCGGGGATGAGGGCGTTCTGTTTTGCCACCGTCGCTCACAGCGCATCGAACGCCCCCGTCTTCTTGGCCAGGGCGAGGAACAGCGCCATGACCAGGATCGGCACCAGCGAGAAGGCGGCCGCGAGCGGGATATTCCCGGCCGTGCCCTGCAGCGTGTAGACCGCCTGGCCGAGCACCAGGGCCGAGGTGCCGATGATCTGCGGCACGATGTAATCGCCCAGCGTCAGCGAGAAGGTGAAGATGGCGCCCGCCACCACGCCGGGCATCGCGAGCGGCAGGATCACGGTGCGGAACACCTTGGCCGGCGAGGCGCCGAGATCGCCCGCCGCCTCGATCAGGCTCGACGGCACGCGCTCCAGCGCCGCCTGCACGGGCAGGATCATGAAAGGCAGCCAGAGATAGGTGAAGACCAGCACCATCCCGGTATAGGAGACCGAGAGTGACGGCCCGCCGACAACCGGGAGCGCGAGCCAGCCCTCCAGCGCACCACTGAACCCGAGGCGCCCGGCGACCCAGCCGATTGCGCCTTCCTTGGCGAGCAGCAGCTTCCAGCCATAGATCTTGACCAGATAGCTCGACCACAGCGGCATCATCACCGCGAGATAGAAGCCGGCCTTGGCGCGCGGTCCGGCATAGCGCGCGGCGTAATAGGCGATGGGGAAGGCGATCAGCGCCGAGAGCAGCGTCACCACCGCGGCGATGCCGACCGTGCGCATCACGATGTCGAAATTTGCCGGGCGGAACAGCTCGACCAGGGTCGAGAGCGTCGGCTCGCGGACGATGGTTCCGGAGAACTCGTCGATCGAGAAGAACGACTGCGCCAGGAAGACGAACAGGCTGCCGAGATAGACCACGCCGAGCCACAGCAGCGGCGGCACCAGCAGGAGCAGAACGAGCAGGTTCTGGCGGCGGACGAGGAAATCCGAAACGCGGCGCAGCGTGCCTTCGGGTGGCTGCGGGAGGTTAAGGGCGGCGACGCTCATGCCTCGCCCTCCATCGGCTGGAGCGCATCCGGCGGGACGGCGAGCATCACCTTGCCGCCGCGCTCGACCTCGCCGGCTGCCCCGGCTGATACCGCGGCGGTGAGCACGAGGCCGGCCGGGGTGCGGGCGGTGATGCGGCGGACCGGGCCCTGATAGGAGACATCGACCACGGTCGCCTCGACGGCATGCGCGCCCTCCGGCGGCGCACCCGTGACCAGCGCGATCTTCTCGGGCCGGAGGCTCGAGGGCCGTGCCAGTCCGCCGAGCGCTTCCGCCTCGAGCGCACTCAGCACGTTGGACGAGCCGACGAAGCCGGCGACGAAGCGCGTCGCCGGGCGCTCATAGACCTCCTCCGGCGGGCCGACCTGGACAATGCGGCCGTCATTGAAGACGGCGACGCGGTCGGCCATGGAGAGCGCCTCACCTTGATCGTGCGTCACGAACACGAAGGTGAGGCCCAGCGCGCGCTGCAGGCCCTTCAATTCGACCTGCATCTCCTCGCGCAGCTTGAGATCGAGCGCTCCGAGCGGCTCGTCGAGCAGCAGCACCTTCGGCCGCACCACGAGAGCACGGGCGAGCGCGACGCGCTGGCGCTGGCCGCCGGAGAGCTGCGCCGGGCGGCGCGCCTCCATGCCGGAAAGCTTGACCATGGCGAGCGCTTCGCGAGCCAGCCGGTCGCGCTCGGTGCGGGAGACGCCGCGTACCCTCAGGCCATAGGCGACATTGTCGCCGACGCTCAGATGCGGGAACAGCGCATAATCCTGGAACACGGTGTTCACCGCGCGCCGATAGGGCGGCAGGCCCTCCACCGTTTCGCCGAAGATCTCGATATGACCGGCGTCCGGCTGCTCAAAGCCGGCGATGAGGCGCAGGCAGGTGGTCTTGCCGGAGCCGGACGGGCCGAGCATGGCGAAGAACTCGCCCGGCGCGATGGCAAGATCGACCCCGTCCACCGCCTTCACCGCCCCGAAATGCCGGGCCACGCCCGCAAAGCGGACGGCCGGTGTCGTGAGCGCGGTGTCGAGGGTGGCGTGCATGGCTCTCGGGTGCGTTGGATTCAATCCGCCGTCATGGCCGGACTTGTTCCGGCCATCCACGGGTTGGCAAATCGCGTGCGGACCTGGATGGCCGGGGCAAGCCCGGCCATGACAAGAAACGGGCTACCGCCCGCCGAGCACCGCGATGTAGTCCGACACCCAGCGATAATAGGGCACGCAGCCGGCTGCCTGGCTGGGGCACTTGGCGACCGGGGTCCGCCAGAAGTGAATCTTCTCGAACTCTTCGGCGCCGTTGGTCTTGCAGCCCTCGTCGGTCAGCAGTGCATTGCCCTTGCAGGCGGCGGGGACCGCCGGCACCGATCCGAACCAGGCGGCGAGGTCACCCTGCACCTTCGGCGAGATGGAGTGCTCCATCCACATATAGGCGCAGTTCGGGTGCTTGGCGTCGACATGCATCATGGTGGTGTCGGCCCAGCCGGTGGCGCCCTCCTCCGGAATGGTCGAGGCGATCGGCTTCTTCTGGCTCACCAAGAGGTTCACCTGGAACGGCCAGGAGGAGGAAGCGACCACGCCCTCATTGGTGAAGTCGTCGACCTGCACCATGGCGTCGTGCCAATAGCGCTGCACGATCTTGCGCTGGGCGCGCAGCAGTTCGAGCGCCGCCTTGTACTGCTCCTCGTTCAGCTCATAGGGATCCTTGATGCCGAGCTCGGGCTTGTGCTTCATCAGATAGAGCGCGGCGTCGGCGATATAGATCGGCCCGTCAAAGGCCTGGATGCGACCCTTGTTCGGCTTGCCGTCGGGCAGGTCCATGGCCTCGAACACCACGTTCCAGCTCTTCGGCGCCTCCTTGAAGACCTCGGTGCTGTACATCAGCACGTTGGAACCCCACTGATAGGGCACGCCGTAATGCACGCCGTTCACCGTGTGCCAGGGCGCGTCCTGCAGGCGCGGATCGACCGTCGCCGGAGGCGGTGACGAGGTCGAAGCCGCCCTCGTTCATCAGCGCCACCATCTCGTCCGAGGTGCCGGCGGTCTTCACATTGACCTTGCAGCCGGACTTCTTCTCGAACTCAGTGACCCAGTCATAGGCCTTGTCGGTCTCGCCGCGCTCGAGATAGCCGGGCCAGGCGACGATATCGACCGCGCCTTCGCCTTTGCCGATGGATGTCTTCTCGGCGGCAAAAGCGGGCTGCAGGCTGAGCGAGGCGCAAGCGGCGAGTGCCAGCAGGTGCGAGAGGCAGTGGGCGGTGCGCATGTCGGTTCCCTCTGTTCTGCGGGCCTTGCGGGCCCTTTGAGGGAAGTCTGACCCCGGGTACCGTCGTGCGCCACACCAAAGATGAGAACGGCGCCATCGGAAAAACCGATGAGCTCGGGATGGGCAGACGACAGGGCTCGACGGCGAGGCCCTACATCCCTGCGCTTGGGTGCATGCAGCACGGCGTGCAAAATAGCGGTTTCCATGCCAAGAGTGCCCCTGTGATTCCCTGGTTGCAGCTCGATACCGCGAAAGTGCCTGACGGCTCGGGCGAGTTGCGTCTGATGCGGCGCGGCGCCGAATTCTCGATCATGACCGGCTCCACCGAGCTGATGAACAGCCGCCTCAGCGGCTCGGAGAAGGCGCTCGCCACCACGGTCTGCGAGCGACTTGCCGAGCGAGCCCGCCCGCAGATGCTGATCGGCGGATTGGGCATGGGCTTCACGCTGCGCGCCGCCCTTGCCGAACTCGCACCGGACGCCGCCATCACCGTCGCCGAACTGGTGCCGGCCGTGGTGGCGTGGGCGCGCGGACCGATGGCGGAGATCTTCGGCGACAGCCTGAGCGATCCGCGCGTCGCCATCCGCGAAGAGGATGTCGGCGGGCTGATCCGTGCCGCACGCTCGACCTATGACGCCATCCTGCTCGATGTCGACAATGGTCCCGACGGGCTGACGCGCGCCGCCAATGACCGGCTCTACGACATGGCCGGCCTCGGCGCGGCGCGGGCGGCGCTGCGGCCGGGCGGCATCCTCGCGGTGTGGTCGTCGGGACCTGACGCGGATTTCACCCGGCGCCTGCGCAAGGCGGGGTTCGGCGTCGATGAAGTGCGAGCGCGCGCCAACGGCAAACGCGGCGGAGCGCGGCACATCATCTGGATCGCCACCAATCCGGGCTCCGGCCAGCCGCGGAACTGACGACGGAGACCGATCCTGGAGACCTCGCTCTATTTGCCGGTCAAGGCATTCCTCGAAGGCCTCGGCTTCACCGTCAAAGGCGAGATCGGCGGCTGCGACCTCCTCGCCATCTCCGGAGACGAGGCGCCGGTGGTGGTCATCGGCGAGCTGAAGCTCAGCTTCAATCTCGAACTGGTGCTCCAGGCGGTGGACCGCGCCAGCGCGTGCGACGAGGTGTGGCTGGCGGCGCGCATTTCCGCACGCGGCAATGGCCGCGAAGCCGATGCTCGCTTTCGCAATCTGTGCCGCCGCCTCGGCTTCGGCATGCTCGGGGTGTCGCAGTCCGGCGAGGTGACGATCATCGTCAGCCCGGTGGCGCCGATGCCGCGCAAGGACACGCGCCGCCGTTCGCGGCTGGTGGAGGAACACAAACGGCGGCAGGGCGACCCGGCGGTGGGCGGCAGCACCCGCGCGCCGATCATGACGGCCTACCGGCAGCAGGCACTGGCCTGCGCCGCCGCCATGACCGAGGGGCCGCGGCGGCCGCGCGATCTGCGCCCAGGCGCGCCGAAGGCGGCGGCGATCCTGCAGGACAATGTCTATGGCTGGTTCGCCCGCACCGAGCGCGGCGTCTATGCCCTCACGCAGGCGGGCTGGGACGCGCTCGCCCGCTGGCCACAGGCCGTCGCCGATACCGAAGGCGCGAGCTGATCGCGCTTGGAGCTCTTGTCGTTCGGATGAAATCATCCGAACGACAAGAAAGTGCCCCTAGCTTTTATCGTCGCGCGTCTCTCTATGACGCCCGTTTCACACCGGGCGGCTGCCAGGTGCCTTCGCCCGCCGGCAGGATCGAAGGCTGCGTGGTCTTGGGCCAGTAGAGCCGCATCACCAGATAGATTGGGCCGTCCGGAGCCGGCAGCCAGTTGGCTTCTTTGTCGGCGCCCGGCGACTTGTTCTGGATGTAGAGCGTCAACGATCCATCCGCGTTCGTCTTCATGGCGGGGAGCATCGGCGAGTTGATCAGATAGCGGTTGATCGGGTTTTCGATCAGCAACTGCGTCTTGCCGTCGTACATGGTCAACGACCAGAAAGCGTTCACGGGCGGCTGCTGACCGGCTGGGAAGGTCAGCGTGTAGTTGTGCTTGCTGCCGTCGAGCGTCTGGCCGTCGCTGTCGACGCGCGTGAACGGATAGGTCGCTTCCTCCGGGTCATTACCATATATACCGGCCTGAGCGGCGACGGCGCGCTTCATCCAATCGCCATTGTAATGCGCGCTATTGCCTGGAAGACCGCTGACCCGCCAGCCGTTGATCGTCTTGCCGACAGTGGCGACGGCCTCGTCGACCTTCCGCTGGCCCTCCTTCATGCCAAGGCCAAGCTCCAGCTTCTGCTCCAGTGGAAGGTCCCTGAAATTGAGGGTCTTGCCGGGCCCGACGCCGATGCGTGCCAGCTTTGCGCGAATCTCCTTCTCGTTATCCTGCTCCGGCGCGAATTGCAGCGCGAAGTCGAGATAATCAAAGAAGTTGGTCTTCACGAGTTCCTTGTCGATCTTGGGGAAGTCGATGGTTGGCGCGGCCGGCGGCGGCGTCTGCTTCAGATAGCCCGAGAGCATCTGCACCTTGTAGCCGGCCTGCACCTTCTTGACGTTGTCGAGGTCATCCGGACCGAAAAGCTGGGTGCGATAGCCCGCGACGGAAAACTGCGTGCTCGAACGAAACACCTGCTTGATGCCCGCCGGGGTGTCGCCCTTCCAGTTGGGCCCGACCACCATGTAGTCGCCGGCCTCGCTGCCTGTGGCACGGGTGCCGATATAGCCGTAATTGTAGGTATTGCCGTCGCAGAGCATGACCGAGTAGTAGCGCTTCGGGTCGACCGCCGGCACCGAAAGCACCACCGGCTCCGCCCGCAAATCCATCCACACGAAGGAGTAGGGCGTGTCGCTGTTCGGCGTGACGATGGCCGTGTCCTTGTAGGTGTAGACGTTGGGCTCGTTCTTGATCTGGTTGAACGGGGCCTTGAACTGACCCGAATTGCGATCGATCGCGTACTCGTACATGACCGCATAGTTCATTACGATGGGCAGGCCGTAGATGAAGCCTGCCTCGGCGATGTCCTTGGAGCCGAAAAAGCCCGGCCGGGTGGCGTCGGTCTGCGCGCCCACCAAAGCGGGATTCATCGTCGTGGCGACGAGTGCGGCCAACGCAGCAGAGCGCAGCAACTCGCGTTTCGTAAGCATCTGAACAATTTCCTTCCGGTCCGCAGTTTGTGGTCAAGCGCGCGCAAGTATCAGAAGGCTACGCCGCGCCTGCGATGATTGACAGTGCGAAAACGACCGCCCGGGAAGTCGCATGTGGACCATTGGTTGGCATGGGCAACTTCCTCGCGCTTGTCCGACACGCCTATATTGCGCCACAAAGCAGCAATCGTACGTCGAGACCACTCATTTTGCGCCACGGTGGCAGTTCCCCGGAGCACCCTGCGGATGGCTGAGCTTCCTGTCATCTCCAGCCACATTCTGCACGGCATGCCGGCTTTCGTTCGCGATAGAATCGGAGCAAGGGCACTTTTGCAGGCCAACCGTGCCGCGGGTTTCGATCTCGAACTGATAGAAGGCCGGAATTGCTTCATCCCGCACGCAGCGGTGGTTGGTTTCGTCAATGCCGCCGCGAGGGCGGCGGGCGAACCCAACCTCGGGATTCTCATGGCCCCACTCATGAATGCTGCCAACTACGGTAGTTTCGGGCGCTACGTGCTTGGCGCCGACACCCTCGGCCGGTCGATCGAGCGCGCCATTGCGGCGCTTTGCTATCACAGCACGGATGACAGGATGTCGGTCGCGATCGTCGGCGACGAGGCACGATATAGCTACGGCTTTGCCCTGGCCGGCCGCGCCGGCTACGACATTATCGCCAGCGCCGCGGCCGGCGTCCTGCTGAGCGTGCTCAGGGCTTATTTGCCGGGTGACTGGCGGCCACTGCGCATCGAACTTGATATCGACAAGCCGCACCAGACCGGGCCGTTCGAAGATGTCTTCCAGTGCCCGGTCGTCTTTAACGCGCCTGCGGTAACCATCGTCACGGAACGCCATCATCTGCTCGCTGCTCCGCGGCGCGCGGCATGGCCGATTGTCACCATCGAGGATGTGGCGCGAGACCGGCGGGGCGGCGCTCCACGGGATCTTCTCGACATCGTCGTCGAGCAGATCCGGGCCCAGGTCATCACCGGCAGCGTGTCCATCGACAGTGCCGCGCAATCGATGGACACCAGCGTGCGAACGCTGCAACGCGAGCTGAATCGAGCCGGCACCGATTTTCGCAGCATGGCGAACGCAGCAAGGGCTCAGCGAGCCACCGAGCTGCTCCGGCACACGAATGGCTCGATCACCCGTGTTTCGGCGGAGATGGGATATTCCTCTCCGGCCAATTTCGCGCGCGCCTTCCGAAAGGTGACCGGCCGCGGACCGCGGGAGTTTCGCTCCAAGGTGTATTAGACGGCGCCCATGCCCGGCATCCTTATAAAGTGCCTTTTCCGAGCATGCGGCGAACCGAAACAGGACGCTGCCGGCGCACTTGAGCATTTTCCGCAAAAGTTGAATGACTTTTGCGATCAGAAAATACTCCAGGCCATTGAATCTAGAGCACTTTCTTGTCGTTCGGATGATCCCATCCAAACGGAAAGGGCTCTAGGCTAACGCATCCGCCCGCTGTGCCGCGTCGCTGCGATCGAGATGAAGCCGGACGCTGCCGCCGATAGCGGCGAGCCGCGGCGCCAGGCCGTCGCCACCTCGATGGCGGGCAGATCCTCGATGAGCGGGCGGGCCTCGATCTTGTCGCCCTCGAGAGACCAGGGCCGATAAGTGAGGTCGGGCAGCACGGCGACGCCGGCCCCGGTCGCCACCAGGCTCCTCACCGCTTCCACCGAGCGGGTGCGAAACGCAACCGGTGGGCGGATGCCGAGCCGGCGCCACACGATCTCCGAAGCCTCGGCGATCTCGTCGACGGTGAGCAGCACCTGCGGCTCGTTCGCCAGTGCGCGCATGCTGACGCGCTCCTCGGCGCTGAGCGGATGGCCGAGCGGCAGCCAGGCGCGATAGGGCGAGACCTCGACGGTCTCGGTCTGCAATGCCGAGGAACGCCGACCCGGCGGCACTACCATCACCGCGACGTCGAGCTCGCCGCCGACGAGCAGATGCTCGAGATAGTCCGCCGCATCCTCCACCGCCTCCACCGCAACATCGGGGAAGGCGCGGCGGAAGCGGGCGGAGAGATCGGAATAGACATAGCCGGCGACCAGCGGCGTCACCCCGACCGACAGCCGACCCGATAACGGCATCGCCTCGCTGCCGGAGAGCGCGCGACGGGCATCCGCTACATCCGCCATGATCTTGCGGGCATGGCGGAGGAAATGATGGCCCTTGAGCGTGAGGTCGGCGCCGCGGGCGTGGCGGTCCAGCAGGCGGAAGCCGAGATCGAGCTCCAGCTCGCGCAGCGCCTCGGTGACCGTCGATTGCGAGATGGAGAGGGTGTGCGCCGCCGAGGAGACGGAACCGTTCTCCGCCACCGCGACGAAATAGTGAAGCTGGCGCAGCGAAAAGGCCATCGGCAGAACCGCGAGGTGACGGTTGCGCCACTATGGCGTGGCTAGCATTGCTCTGGCAATGCTGCGGGTTTGCTTGAGCATCCCTCCATCAGGCGTCATCCCGGATGGCTGAAGGCCGATCCGGGATCGCAGGAAGGTGCCGAGCGGAACTTCACCCGATCCCGGCTCTACGGCTTCGCCTCCGGCCGGGATCACGAAATAGGAGCTAACGCCCTAGCAGCGCCTTCAATTCGAACCCCTCGTCCGCCGCCTGCTCCGGCGTCAGCGAGGACGGCTTCGAGGTATCCGCCAGCAGGCGCCGGCCAAGCATGTGGTCCCCCGGCCGGTTGACGCTCTCGATCGCGGTCAGGCGCCGGTCGCGGAAGCGGAACACCGAGAAGCGCCGGCTCCCCGGGTCGCCGCGCAGCACGGCATCGTCGCCGGGGCGTGCCAGTCCGACCATCTGCAGTTTCAGGTCGGCCTGGTCGCTCCAGAACCACGGCACCGCGGCATAGGCCACCGGCCGTCCGGCGAGCCGCGCCGCGATGGTGCGGGCATGGTCGACCGAATTCTGAACCGATTCCAGCCGCGTCATCGCTCCGGCATGCAGGCTCGGATAGACGACCGCATCGCCCAGCGCGGAGATGTTCGGATCGCTGGTGCGCAATTCCGCGTCGACGACGATGCCGTTCCCGACTTCCAGCCCCGCGGCGGCGGCAAGTTCGGTGTTCGGCACCACGCCGATGCCGACCAGCACGAGGTCGGCGGGATGCAGCACGCCGCCGGCCGGCTGAATGGCGCCGTCCGCGGTCTCGACCCGGGCGACGTGCTCGCCATTGCCATGGATCCACACCACGCCGGCGCTGAGCACGAGGCGGGTGCCCATGGCGCGGTGCGCGTCGGTGAAGAACGCCGACATGGCCGGCGAGATGGCGCGGCCCATCGGATGCTGGGTCGCTTCCAGCACCGTCACCTCATGGCCGAGCGCGCGGGCGACCGCAGCGAATTCAAGCCCGATGAAGCCGGCGCCGACCACCACCACGTTGCGGGCCTTGGCAAGCCGCGCCTTGAGATCGTCGGCATCGGACAAAGTGCGCAGATAGACCACGCCGTCGAGGTCGGCGCCCGGCACCGGGAGCGGTCGGTTGCGGGCGCCGACGGCGAGCACGAGATGGTCATAGGTGAGGCTCAAGCCGTCCGACAGCGTCACGCGCCGGGCAGCGCGGTCGATTGTCTC
>JAQSWY010000045.1 GCA_029266425.1 Xanthobacteraceae bacterium | reverse complement strand
GGCCGGGCCCGCGCGGCGCGCTCGCCAGCACCTCGCGGTGATCGGGCAGAACGGCAAAACCGGAGGACGGATCGGGCAAGTCGTCCGGCTCGCCGGACAGCGTGTCGATCACCACGCGGTCGCCGGAGGCAATGGTCAGCACCGGCGGCACCGCGGCATCCCACAAGCCCCATTGCACGTTGCCGGGTGTCGAGGGCAGGTAGTGTTCCATCGCTATATCTCCGATCCGTCGTCATGGCCGGACTTGTCCCCGGCCATCCACGGTTGCGCCTTCGTCACGAACGTCATGCCCGGGCCAAGCCCGGGCATGACGTTCGCTTATGCCATCATCGTCACCCCTTCACCGCGCCGAGCGTCAGCCCGCGCACGATGTGCCGCTGCAGCACGAACACCACGGCGAGCACGGGAAGCAGCGCGGTCATGCCGACCACCGCCATCTCGCCCCAGCGCACCCCCTGCGCGGTGATCAGCTTCGGGATCGAGACGGGAAGCGTCTGCACCGCCTTGCCGCCGAGCATGAAGGCGAACAGGAACTCGTTCCAGGCGAAGATGAAACACAGCACCGCGGTGGCCACGATGCCGTTCCTCAGCAGCGGGAACACCACGCGGCGGAAGATCTGCGGGCGCGACCAACCCTCCAGCGCCGCCGCCTCCTCCAGCTCCACCGGCAGATCGCGGCAGAAAGAGCGCAGCACCCAGACATAGAAGGACAGGTTGAAGGTCATGTAGGCCAGCGTCAGGCCGAGGAAGGTGTCAAGCAGATTGAGCTTGGCGAAGATGAAGTAGAACGGGATGACGAGGCACACTGGCGGCGCCATGCGCGTTGCCAGGATGAACAGGAACAGGTCGTCCTTCAGTCTCATCTCGAAGCGGGCAAAGGCATAGGCCGCCGGGGTGCCGATCAGCACCACCAGCGCGGTCGACATCAGGCAGAGCCCGAAGGAGGTCAAAAGGCTCCAGTGGAAGCCCTGGGCGATGACGTATTCGAAATGCTCCAGCGTCGGGGTGAAGAGCCACACGGTCGGCCGTGCGAACATGGCCTCGTTGGGCTTCACCATCATCGTCGCCATCCAGAAGATCGGGAACAGCACGATGATGGCGTACACCACGGTGACGCCGGTCCAGAACAGGCCCTTCGAGCCTTCGATGCGGTTTGAATCGTCGGCCATGACGGACCTCTAGAAGGCGTTCAGACGCTTTTTGGCGATCTGGTAGAACACGTTGCAGAAGGCGAAGAAGGCGAGCCACACCAGCACCGCCAGCGCCGAGGCTTCGCCGATGTTCCAGAACTCGAAGGTCATCTTGTTGGCGAGGATGCTGGGCGTCTCGGTCGCGGTGCCGGGCCCGCCGCCGGTGAGGATGTAGACGGTGTCGAACACCTTGAAGGCGTCGATGAAGCGCAACAGCCCGATCACCACCAGCAGCGGCGTGAGCATTGGCAGCGTGATGTGGAAGAACATCTGCACCGGGTTCGCCCCGTCCACCGCCGCTGCGCGATAGGGGCCGAGCGGGAGCGCCTGCAGACCGGCGAAAAAGGCCAGCATCATGAAGGGCGTCCACTGCCAGATATCGACGAAGATCAGCGCATAGAGCGCAAGGTCCGGCGAGGCGAAGGCCGAGGTCTCGCCGAGCAGGTTGAAGCGCTCCAGCAAATTGTAGGAGATGAAGCCCCAGGAGCCGGCCAGCATGATCTTCCAGAGCAGGCCGACCACGATCGGCGCCATCATGGTGGGCATGAACAGCAGCGGCACCAGGATGGAGCGGCCGCGCACATTCTGGTTCAGCACCAGCGCGCCGGCGAGACCGAGCATGAATTCGATCGGCACGGCGATGCCGACGAAGATGCCGGCCACCCCCATCGAGTTCCAGAAACGCCCGTCGCTGAGCAATTGCAGGTAGTTGTCGAAGCCGATGAAGTCGGTGACGCGGCCGAACTTCGCGGCGTGGAAGCTTAAGTACACCGTGTAGAGAAACGGGATCAGCGAGACCACGGTGAGTGTGATCATCGACGGGGCGATGAGGAGATACGGGTACCAGAAGCGCTCGCGCGGCGCGCTCGCCGCGGAAGCTGCCGGTATTGTGTCGGTCACGCTCGTCATGATGGTTGTTTCGCTTTGGCTTGAATTCACCGTTCGATCCGTCATCCCCGGGCTCGTCCCGGGGATCCACGTCCGTGACGGGCGATCAGCCGCGGATGGCCGGGACAAGCCTGGCCATGACGGCGGAAATTGCTCACCTCACCTGTGAACATCCTTCGAGGCTCGCTAGCGCTCGCACCTCAGGATGACGTTGCTGCGCTCTGGCCAGCCTCACAGCAGGCACTTGCCGCCGCAGAGCTTCACCATTTCGGCCTGGCCCTTCTTGGCGCCGGCTTCGGGGGAAAGCTTGCCGAGGCCGACCTCCTGCGCGATGCCGCTCATCACGTCGTAGATCTCGTAAAATTTCGGCATTTTTGGCTTCGCGATGGCGACTTCGAGCGTCGACTCCATCGCCGTGTAGAGCGTCTTGTTGGCGCTGCCCGTGATCGCCGGCAGGGCCCAGGACGAGGTGCGGATCGGCACGCCGCCGGTACCCAGCGTGATCAGCTTGTCCTGCTGCTTCTTGTCGGCTAGCCATTCCAGGAAGAGGAAGGTCGGCTCCGGGTTCTTGCTCGCCGCGCTGATGACGGTGACCGAGGGTTCTGCCTCGGCCGAGCGCTTGGCGGTGGAGCCGGCCTTCACCGGGATCGGGCCATAGACGAACTTGCCGGCGAAGGGCGAGACGCCCGGCTTGTCGATGCCGAGCACGAAATCCGACCAGGCGATGGACTGCGCGGCGATGCCGTTGCCCATTACGGTCGGCACGTCGACCAGCGAATATTCGGCGATGCCGGGCGGGGCGAAGGTCCAGAGCTCGCGCCACATCTTCAGCGCCGCCACCGTCTCCGGCGTGTCGAATGTCGGCTTGCCATCTGCATTGATCAGGTCGCCGCCATAGTTGCGGATGAGGTTGCCCCACAGCGTCGGGAAGGTGGAGCCGCCCTTGATGCCCTCCAGCACGATGCCGTAGAAATCGCTCTCCAGCGGCTTGCCGGCCAGCATCGCGCCCTTCTTGCGGGTGAAGAATTCGGCGATGTCGCGCATCTGCTCGATGGTCTTGGCCGGGGCGAGGTCGTAGCCGTACTTCGCCTTGAAGGCAGCCTGCTCGCCGGGATCGTTCAACAGGTCGGCGCGCGCCCAGTAGACCTGATTGTAGTTCCAGTTGATGAAGGAATACTGCTTGCCATTGGCAAAGGCCGCGGTCTTGAACGGCTGCTGGATGAAGTCCGAAGTGTTCAGGCCGGGATTGGCCAGCTTCGGATTGGCGACGAGATCATCGAGCGGCCGGATCGCGCCGGCCGAGATCATCGGGCCGAGCTGGAAGCCGTGCAGCATCACCGCGTCGTAATAGCCGCGGCCGGACAGCATGTCGGCCTGTCCCTTGTTGATCACCTCGAAATGGTTGAGCAGCTCCCACTCGACCTTGATCCCGGTCTCCTTCTCGAACTCGGGCACGATTTTGGAGAGCGTCTCCTGCAAGGGCGTGATCTCGTCGAGCACACGGATCGTCGTGCCCTTGTAGGGCTTCGCCGCCTCGGCATAGAAGCTCGCGTCGTCGGCATGGACGCCGGCCGACCAGAGCACGGCAGAGGCCGCCATGGCGGCGGCAAGGCACCATTTCGTCGTCATCGCTGTTCCCCTTCGTTATTGTTCAGCCGCCAGACACGTTTCTCAGGCACTCGGAATTCAGCTGTTCCCTCTCCCGATCGGGGAGAGGGTTAGGGTGAGGGGTCTGCACCGCTCCGCAGCCGTGTCACCCCTCACCGACCCGCTTCGCGGGCCACCTCTCCCCATCGGGGAGAGGAAAAAGAAGTCGGCGCCCCTTCACCCCACGGGCAGCGCCCGGCCCGTCGGCCCGTCGAACAGGATCAGCCCCTCGGCCGGCAGCGCGAGCCCGACGGGGCGGCCGATGCCGCCGCCTTCACCGAGCGCGCCGGCGACCGCCATGGTGGTCTTCGCCTTCACCAGCAGCCCGCCGAGATCGAGCGTGACAATGGCGTGCTTGCCGAAAGGTTCGTTGGAGTAGACCTCGGCACCGAGGGTCCCCGGCGTGCCGGCAGGCGCCAGCGCCATGGTGTCCGGACGCACGCCGAGCACCACCTCCCCGCTCGTGCTGAGGCCGGCAGTGCGCGCGAGCGGCACCGGCAGAGGCAGGCGCAGATCGCGGCGCGCGAAGCACAGTGCCCCACCCTCCTCCGCCAGCGAGCCCGGCACGAGGTTCATCGGCGGATCGCCGAGCAGCTTCGCGACCCGGGTGCTGACCGGGTTCAGCCAGACCTCCTCCGGCGTGCCGACCTGCTCGATCTTGCCGCCGTCGATCACCGCCACCTTGTCGCCGACCGAAAGAGCCTCCATGCCATCCGGCGTCGCCCAGATGGCAGGCGCCGGCTGGCCGGCGAGCCGGCGGCGGATCTCGCCGCGCAGCTTGTGGCGCAGCTTGGCGTCGAGGTGGGAGATCGGCTCGTCGAGCAGGAACAAGGCCGGCTGCTGCACCAGCGTGCGGGCGAGCGCGGCGCGTTGCTTCTGCCCGCCTGAGAGCGCGCCCGGCAGGCGGGCATCGAGATGGCGGATCTCCAGGAGTTCCAGCACCTCGTCGACACGCCGGTTAGCCACTGCCGGTTCGGCCCGAACGTTCGGCGCCTGCAACGGCGACAGCGCGTTCTGGCGCACCGTGAGATGCGGATAGAGCGCGTAGGATTCGAAGAGGAAGGCGACGCGGCGGCGGCCGGCAGGGATCGCTGCGAGATCGCCGGCGCCGAGGTGCAGCTCGCCCTCGTCCGCGCGTTCGAGGCCCGCGAGGATGCGGCAGAGCGTGGTCTTGCCGGCACCGGAAGGTCCGGTCAGCGCCAATATCTCGCCGGGCGCGACATCGAGCTCGACGCTATCCAGCACCCGGGCGCGGAAGCTCTTGCCGATGCCGCGGACCGCGAGCCCCGCGGCCACCGGCGCAGCGACGGGCACGCGCACCGGGGCGTTCACAAGGCGCCTCCAAGTTCGTCGACTTCCAGGTTGCGGCCGCTCTCGGCATCGAAGACGAGCAGGCGATCCGGATCGATGGTGAGCCCGACGCCGTCGCCCGCCCGCCAGCGCGACGGGCCGGCGACTTCGGTGACGATGGTGTCGTCGGGATCGCCGTCCAGCCCGACGGTGAGCACGTCGGCATCGCCGCGCGGCTCGCGATAGACGATGGTGCCCCTGGTCCCCTCGCCGGGAGCGCGGAGCGCGACGTGCTCCGGCCGTATGCCGGCGACCACCGCCGCGCCGGGCCGGCGCGCCAGCAGCACCGTGCGCCGCGCATCGAGAGCGGTGCGCCAGCCGCCGCCGACCAGAGCCCCCTCCTCGACACGGGCGGTGAGCAGGTTCATCGGCGGCTCGCCGATGAAATTAGCGACGAACAGATTGGCCGGCCGCTCATAGAGATCCTGCGGCGAGCCGACCTGCTGGAGCACGCCGTAATTCATCACCGCGATACGGTCGGCCATGGCGATGGCCTCGGTCTGGTCGTGGGTGACCAGGATCGAGGTGACTTGCCTGAGCTTCTGCAGCCGCTTGATCTCGGCGCGAAGCTGCACCTTCTGGTCGGCATCGAGATGGGAGAGCGGTTCGTCGAACAGGATCACTTCGGGGTCGCGCACCAGCGCGCGGCCGATGGCGATGCGCTGCTGCGCGCCGCCGGAGAGCCCCCTCACCCCCTGGTCGGCCATCTGGCGCAGCCCGAGCAGCTGCAGCACGCCGCCGATCCGCTCCGCCGCCGGTTGGCCGGTGATGCCGCGCACCTTGAGCGGGAAGGCGACATTCTCCCACACCGTCATTTGCGGGTAGAGCGCGTAATCCTCGAACACCATGGCGATGTTGCGCTCGCCGGGCGCCAGACGGGACACCGGCCGCTCGCCGAAATAGATCTCGCCGGAGGAGACGCTCTCGATGCCGGCGGCCATTTTCAGCGTCGTGCTCTTGCCGCAACCGGACGGGCCGAGCAGCGCCAGCATCTCGCCGGCGTCGCAGGAAAGGTCGAGATGCTTGACCGCATCGACCTCTCCATAACGCTTGAAAACCGAGGCAAAGGCGATCGACGACATGCACCGCTCCGCGAGCTATGTCGATGAACTATCCAAGTTCTGTGCCAAAGTGTGCTGGTTTATAGAATGTCAGGAAAAGTGGGGGTGGCGGTTGTCGCCCGCTCGCCGGCCGCCATGCTCCTGCCTAAAAGATCATCGGCCGAGTGACGCAAGGATGCCTTCTGTGCAGGCAGGCGGCAGAGCCGCCGCTCAAGCCGGCCGCCATCCACCGCTTCAGCATCCTTCGAGGCTCGCCAAGCTCGCACCTCAGGATGACGTGGGTACAGGAGTGACAACTCCATCCTGAGGTGCCGCGGAGCGGCCTCGAAGGATGTCCGTCCCGATGAACGCCCTCCTTCAGCATCCTTTGAGGCGAATTGCATTCGCACCTCTGAGCCTCGATCAAAACTCGCCGGAAGCGACGTGAACCATCCCCTCACGCCTTCATCCCCGCTGGACGGCGGCCCTCCGGGCCGGCGACCGCTGTGGACGCAACAGCCCGTCGGAATCGAGCAACTGAAACGTGCGTGGCCCCATCGGCCGGCGGGCGAGAGGGGCAATGTTAGCAGGGGTGTCGAGATCGACCGCCATGCCGGGAAGGCTGCACACCCTCGGCACGATGCCGAGCCGCTCGGCAGCCGCCCGGTGCGCGGCAAAGCTGAGCGACCCGAAGGCGAAGCCGATCGCGTCCGGCGGGGTCGCGAGCAAGGCATTGGTGCCCTGCCCGTCATGGGCGGCGACGAGACTGATAGCGCGGCCCTCGCCGTGGCCCGCCAGCAGGTCCGCGATCTCGGCGGCGGTGACCGCCGGAATGTCGCCCGGCAGCACCAGCATGCCGCGCGCGCCCTCGGTGGCGAGCATGCGGGCAGCGGCGGCGAGCGTCTCGTTGAGGCCGTGGTCGGCGATAGCGAGGACGCGGGCGCCGTGGCGCGCGGCGATGGCGTGGGCTTCGGGCTCGTCGGTCGCGATCACGCGCCCGGCCAGCCCGTCGACGGTCGCGAGAGCCGCCAGCACATCCTCCAGCATGGCACGCACCAGCGCCTGCCTCAGATCCGCGGGGAACGCGCCCGCAAGGCGGGTCTTGGCGCGGGCGAACGCCTTCACCGGCACCACCGCCCAGATGCCGGACGCGCTCATCGCGAAGCTCCCGCCAATTCGGCGCCGGCGGCGAGCACGGCCCGCGCGAGATCGATCCGGTCCTCCAAGCTGCGCATCAGGGTCGGCGCCGCGAAGGCACGCATGCCGGTGGGCACCTCGACGTCGGCGTCGCGCGTATCGACCATGAAGCCGTCGATCAGCCCCTCATAATGCCGAGCCACGGTGGCCGCGCTCGGCTCGAGGCCGAGCTCCGCCATCACCTTGGCGGTCGGCCCCTTCACCGCCTGCCCGGCGATGATCGGCGAAACCGCGAGCGCCGGTACGCTGCGGGCAGCGAGCGCATCGCGCATCTCCGGCACGGCGAGGATGGGATCGACCGACAGATACGGGTTCGATGGGCAGATGATGATGGCGGCCAGCATCGGATCGGCCAAGGCTTCGGCTACCGCAGGCGCCATGCGCGCGCTCGCCGCCCCAGTGAATTCCAGCGCCTCCATCCGCGGCTCGCAGCGGCGGCGCACGAAATAATGCTGGAAATCGAGCCAGCCTTCATCGGTGCGCACGCGGGTGCGCACGGCGTCGTCGCTCATCGGCAGGATGCGCGAGGCGATACCGAGCCGCTGGCGGAAGGCCTCCGTCACCATGGACAGGGTCTCGCCGGCGGCTAGGCGCCTCGTCCGCTCGACATGGGTGGCAAGATCGCCGTCGCCGAGCAGGAACCAGCTCTCGCCGCCGAGCGCTTCAATCGCCTTCATGAAGGTCCAGGTCTCGTCGCGCCGGCCCCAGCCCTTCGCGGGGTCATCGAGCCCGGCGAGGGTGTAGAGCAGCGTGTCGATGTCCGGCGAGACGTGAAGGCCGAGATGGATAAAATCATCGCCGGTGTTCGCCACCACGGTGAACTGGCCGGCGGCGAGCACGCGGTCGAGGCCGAGCGCCAGCTTGGCGCCGCCGATGCCGCCGCAGAGCGCGAGAAACTTGGGCCCGCCGCTCATCGGAACAGGTCCTCCGCTTCCGGACGGATCATGTCGCCTGCCGCGCCGGGCGGTCCGGCGAATTCAAGGCCGCGCACCAGCACAACCGGGAGGCCCTCGCCCGCCTGCCCCATCAGCAGCGAGGCGCCGGCGGCGATCTCGTCGGCATAGCCGACCATGGTGATCTGCAAGGGCCGGCCGAACAGGTCCGGCTCGCCGCGCCGGTCGAGCAGCGCCGGCAGGCCCGCCGCGCCGATGGCGACGCCCATGCTGCCGCGCCGCCAGGCCCGGCCGAAACTGTCATTGATCACCACGCCGATCCCCGCCCCCAGCGCGGCGCGCAGCCGCTCTGCGCTGGCGTCCGGGTCCTCCGGCAGCAGCAGCGCGACCTCGCGGCCCTCAGTGGCGACGTTCGACTGGTCGATGCCGGCATTGGCCATGATGAGCCCGAGCCGGTGCTCGACGATCAGCACGCCGGGGCGCGCGCGCACCACCCGGCGGCTCTCGCGCAGGATCAGCTCGACGAGGCGCGGATCCTTGCCGGTCACCTCGGCCAGCGCGGCCGCCTCGGCGGAGGGCGTGACGGTGGCGAGATCGACCAGCCGGCCCTCGGCCTTGGAGACGATCTTCTGTGCCATTACCACGACATCGCCCGAGCAAAGCTCAAGCCCGGCTTGGGCAATGCCAGCGAGCGTCAGCGCCGCCAGATCGCCGCCCTCCCCGACCAGCGGCAGGCCGGGGATGGCGATGAACTCGATGCGGGGCGCGGATTCCATGGCACTACCCGAATGCCGCGCGCAGCTTCGGCAGCACCTCGGCCGCATAAAGCCTCAGGAAGCGCTCCTGGTCGGCGCCGGGCGCGTGGAACACCAGGTGCCGGAAGCCGAACGCGACATAGGCGCCGATCTTCTCGACGTGCTCATCGGGATCGGTGGAGACGATCCAGCGGCTCGCGGCACGCTCGACGGGGAGCGCATCGGCGAGCTTTTCCATCTCCAGCGGGTCCTCGACCGACATCTTCTCTTCAGGCGACAGTGCAAGAGCCGCCCATAAGCGCGTGTCTTGTTTCGCCTTTTCGAGATCGGTGTCGAACGACACCTTCATCTCGATCATGCGCTCGAAGCCGGCCTCGGGGCGGCCGGACTCGGCGAGGCCGGCGGCGACGTTCGGCAGCAGGGTCTCGCTGTAGAGCGCGGGGTTCTTGCCGCTGGTGCAGATGAAGCCGTCGCCGACGCGGCCGGCGAACTTCGCCACCATGGGGCCGGCGGCGGCGATATAGATCGGCACTGGCTCAGCCGGCCGGTCATAGATGGTGGCGCGTTCGGTGCGATAGAACGTGCCCTCGAAGCTCACTCGCTCCTCGCTCCACAGGCGGCGGATGAGGTGCACCGCCTCGCGCAGCCGGGCGGTGCGCTCCTTCAGCTCCGGCCAGGGGGCGCCGGTCGCCGGCACCTCGTTGAGCGACTCGCCGGAGCCGACGCCGAGCACCACGCGGCCGGGGAAAAGCTGGCCGAGCGTGCCGAAGGCCTGCGCCACCATGGAGGGGTGGTGGCGGAAGGTCGGCGTCAGCACGCTGGTGCCGAGGATGATCCGCGAGGTCGCCGCGCCGAGCGCCCCGAGCCAGGCAATGGCCGCCGGCGCATGGCCGCCGGTGTGGCGCCAGGGCTGGAAATGATCGCTGATGAAAACGGAATCGAAACCCTGCCGCTCGGCCAGCACCGCGAAATCGAGGAGGCTTCTTGCATCGAACTGCTCCGCGGATGCCTTGTAGCCGAGTTTCAGCACGCCATCCCCTCCGCAGCGCTCAACGCGCAAGGAATGATAAAGTGAGATCATAGTGCAGCACAATATGATAAATTATCGTTCTTTTTCAGTATATTGATTAAACAATAGGCAGGCCGACCGACTGGCCTTCCGCTTGCTTTCCGGGAACGCGTAGCGAAGTGGAGAAAGTGGTGCCGCCGATGTCCCTGTTCGACCTGACCGGCCGCAAGGCGCTCGTCACCGGCGCCAGCCGCGGCATCGGCCGCGCAATTGCCGAGGCGCTGGCGGGCGCGGGCGCGGATGTCACGGTCACCGCCCGCACCCTCCCCGCGCTCGATGAGGTGAGTGGCGCCATCACCGCCATGGGCCGCAAGGCGGTGCCGGTGGCGCTCGACGTCACCGATGTCGCGCGCTGCCGCGCGGTGGTGGAGGAAGCGGCGGAAGCCCTCAGCGGCCTCGATATCCTCGTCAACAATGCCGGCATCGAGCAGGTGTGCCCTTCGCTTGAGGTGGAAGAGGCGCTATGGGACGGCATCCTCGACACCAACCTCAAGGGCGCCTTCTTCGTCGCCCAGGCTGCAGCGCGGCGCATGAAGGATAAAGGCGGCACCATCATCAATCTGTGCTCGCTCACCTCGGAGGTCGGCATCCCCACCGCAGTGCCCTACGGCTCGTCGAAGACCGGGCTGCTCGGCATGACGCGGGCGCTCGCCACGGAGTGGGCGCCGCTCGGAATAAGGGTGAACGCCATCGCGCCCGGCTATTTCCGCACCGGCATGACCGAGGCGTTCTACGCGAACGAGGAATGGCAGGCGGGCATGCTGGCGAAGATCCCGCTCAAGCGCTTCGGGAATCTCGACGATCTGCGCGGGGCGGCGATCTTCCTCGCCTCGGGCGCCTCCGCCTACATCACCGGGCAGTGTATCGCGGTCGATGGCGGCTTCCTCGCCTCGGTCTGACGCGCCTGTCGAATGGGCAGCGGGCGCCGAAGTTTTGGCCTCACGCCCGCACTGAATATGCCTATACATATTGCCGGTGGACCTTCACGCATTCCGGGGCCTCGCCATGTCCGAGATCTGCAATTTCCATGAACTCGCTGCGCTCGACACGGACGGCCGGGCCAAGCTGCTGCGGCGCTCGGAGGCCGACCTTTCCGGCTTCATGGAGAAGGTGCGCCCGATCATCGAGGCGGTGCGCCGCGAGGGCGACGTCGCGCTCGCCCGGCTCGGTCGCGAGCTCGACGGCGCCGCCGTCACCCCCGACACCTTGAAGGCCACCGAGCAGGAATTCGACGCGGCCTTCAAGGCTGTCGAGCCGGAGGTGATCGAATCCATCCGCTACGGCATCGCCAATATCCGCGCCTTCCATGAAGAGCAGCGCCCGGAGCCGATGTGGCTGAAGGAGGTGCGCCCCGGCGCCTTCGCCGGCGACCGCTGGACCCCGATCGAATCCGTCGCGCTCTATGTGCCGCGCGGCAAGGGCGCGTTTCCGTCGGTCACCATGATGACGTCGGTGCCGGCGGTGGTGGCCGGCGTGCCGAGCGTCGCCATCCTCACCCCGCCGACGCCGGACGGCTCGGTCGACGCCGCGACGCTGGTCGCCGCGAGGTTCGCCGGGGTGGAGACGGTGTACAAATGCGGCGGCGCGCAGGCGGTCGCGGCGGCGGCCTATGGCACTGAGACGATCAAGCCCGCGATCAAGATCGTCGGGCCCGGCAGCCCCTGGCTGGTGGCGGCGAAGCGGCTGCTTTCCGACGTGATGGATGTCGGCCTGCCCGCCGGCCCCTCCGAGGCGCTGATCTTCGCCGACGACACGATCAACGGCGCGCTCGCCGCGCTCGACCTCCTGATCGAGGCCGAGCACGGCCCGGATTCCTCGGCCTATCTGGTGACGCACAGCCGCCGGGTGGCGGAGGAGGCGCGCGCTGCCCTGCCCGGCCATTGGGCGCGCATGACCGAGCAGCGGGTCGGCTTCTCGCGGACCGTGCTCACCGGCGCGTTCGGCGGCATCGTGCTCACGCCTTCGCTGGAGGAGAGCTACCGCTTCGTGAACGACTATGCGCCGGAGCACCTCGAACTGCTCTCGACGGAGCCGTTCCTGCATCTCGGCCGCATCACCAATGCGGCGGAGATATTGATGGGGCCGCACACCCCGGTGACCATCGGCAATTTCGTGCTGGGGCAGAACTGCGTGCTGCCGACCAGCCGCTGGGCCCGCACCTTTGGGCCGCTCTCGGTGACGGATTTCCTCAAGCGCTCCTCGGTCGGCTACGTCACCTCCGCCGCCTATCCCGAGCTTGCCGGCCACGCCCGGCGGCTCGCCCATTATGAGGGCTTCAGCGCGCACGAGAATGCGGTGTCGGAGGTGCGCGACGGGCTGATGCAGCGATGAAGGCGGTGCGGCTCCACAAGGCCGGCGATCTGCGGGTCGAGGACGTACCCTCGCCCGGCGCACTGGAGGATGGCTGGGTGCGGCTCAAGGTGAGCGCGGCCGGCATTTGCGGCTCGGACCTGCACAATTTCCGCACCGGGCAATGGATCTCGCGTGCACCCTCGATCGCCGGGCATGAGTTGGCCGGCATCGTCACCGCCCTCCACCGCTCGGTCGAGGGCCTGCGCGTCGGCGATGCCGTGGTGGCTGATTCCCGCTTCTGGTGCGGAGAATGCCCGGCCTGCCGCACCAAGCGCCGGCAGCTCTGCGCCAGGCTCGGCTTTGTCGGCGAGGCCTGCGACGGCGGCTTTGCCGAGGAGATCGTGCTCCCGTCCCGGCTGCTGTTGCCGGTCGCTCCCGATATCGATCCGGCGGTAGCGGCGATGGCGGAGCCGCTCGCCGTGGCGCTGCACGCGGTCCATCGGCTCAATCCCCGCCCCGGCCAGCCGGTGCTCGTCGTGGGCTGCGGGCCGATCGGCGGGCTTGCCGCGCTGGTGCTTGGAAAACGGCATGATGGACCGCTGCTGATCGCGGATCGCAATGCCGCGCGGCTCGGCCTTGTTGCCGAGGTGACGGGCGGACGAGCCGTCGCGCTCGATCCAGATGCGATCGGCACCGCACTCGGCCACACGGACGCGCCGCTCGCCACGATCGAGGCGACGGGCAATGTCGCGGCGCTTACCCGGCTGGTGGAGTTGCTGCCGGCCGGCAGCAGCCTCGCCCTGGTCGGCATCTATCATGGTGGCCTGCCGCTCGATCCCAATCATCTGGTCGAGCGCGAGATCGCGCTCATCGGCTGCCACGTCTTCTCCGATGAGCTCACCGAGGCGGTCGCCCTGCTCCGTCCGCTCGCCGCCGACCTCGCCCGCCTGATCGACCAAGAGATCACGCTCGACGAGGTGCCGGCCGCCTATCAGCGCCTGATCGCCGGCGAGGCGACCGGGCTCAAGACCATCGTGCGGCCATGACGGGGACGAGCCGCACCGCCGAAATCCGCGCGCTTGCCGCGACCGATCCCGCCGCCGCCGAGCGTCGTCTCGCGGAGATGCTGCGCGACCTGTTCGGCCTCGAGGCACGCGCGGTGCGGATCAATCTCGACCGCTACAGCCTCAATTCGCTCAACGGTTTCTTCGAGAGTGCGGATGGCGCGTTCTTCTTCAAGTTCCACCAGGAGGAAGGCGAGGAAGCGATGGCCGGGGAGTATTACCGCGCCGACATCCTCGCCAGGGCCGGCCTGCCGGTGAACCAGCCGCGGCACGTCTCGACCCTGCCGGGCGAGCAGATACTGATCTATCGCCGCCGCGAGGTGCCGCGCTTTTCCGACGTGCTGCGCGAGCTCGACCTCGCGGACGATCCCGTTCGCCGAGCTCGCGCGGTCGCGGCCGAGCGGGCGCTCGGGGCGAGGCTCGCGAGCATCTATCGTGACACGCTGCATGAGATGACACTGGGCGAGGTTGCGGCCGAGCCGATCCACCGGCTGTTCCATGAGCGGCTGGTGGACCGCCACACCGGCCGCTTTCCCGGCGGGCGACTGGCGGATTTCTATGTCGGCAAGAGCTTCCACTTTCCGGGCGTGGAATTCGATTGGGACGAGTTAGCCGGGCTCAGCTTCATCATCAATGGCCGAGCCTATAGCCGAAGCATCGGCGAATTGTTCGCGCTGGCGCATGCCCGCCTCACCCCTTCCCGCCTCGCGAACAGCGGCGGCGTGGTCGCCCATGGCGACGCCCACAACGCCAATGTCTGGTATGACGAGGACGCGGGTGGCGCGGCGCTCTCGCTATTCGATCCCGCCTTCGCCGGGGCGAGCGTGCCGGCGCTGCTGGCCGAGGTGAAGGCGACCTTCCACAACATCTTCGCCCATCCGTTCTGGCTCTATGATCCGACGCTCGCCACCGAGCGCTTCAGCGCCTCCGCCTGCCGCGACGGCGAGAGGCTGATCGTCGAGACCGACTGGGCGCTCTCGCCGGTGCGGCAGGACCTGCTCAAGGCCAAGGCGGAAACGGTATGGCGCCCGCTGCTCGCCGAGCTCAGGCGCCGCGGCCTGCTCGCGGGCGACTGGCGCGAGGTGCTGCGGCTCGCACTGTTCCTCTGTCCGACCCTGGTGATGAATCTGCGCGCCGGGGCGACGACGCACACCCCGGTCTCCTCGCTGATCGGCTTTTCGGTCGCGATGATGGTCGGCGCGTCGCCGGTCGAGGGCAGCGATATCGTCACCAACTTCCTCGATGCCATCGATCCCGCTATGCCGGATCGAAGCTGAGGGGGTCCGTCATGAAGATCGTGAATGTCGAGGATGCGCGCCGGGCGGCAAGGCGCCGGCTGCCGCGCATCATGTTCGACTACATCGACGGCGGCGCCTTCGGCGAGGAGACGCTGCGCGCCAATCGCCGCGATTTCGGGCAATGGACGCTGCGCCCGCGCGTGCTGGTCGATGTCTCGCAGCGCGACCTCACCACCCGCTTCCTCGGCGGCGAGCATGCCTTGCCCTTCATGCTCGGCCCGGTCGGCTTCCTCGGGCTCTATGCCGGGCGCGGCGAGATCGCGGCAGCACGGGCCGCCCATGAAGCCGGCGTGCCGCTCTGCCTCTCCACCTTCTCCATCGCCTCGCTCGCCGAGCTGAGGGCGGCGACCGCCAGCCCCCTGCACTTCCAGCTCTATGTGCTGAGCGACCGCGCCATCATGGACGAGCTGATCGACCAGGCGCTCGCCGCCGGCATCGAGACGCTGCATCTCACCGTCGACACCGCCATCACCTCGGTGCGCGAGCGGGACGTGCGCAACGGCTTCCGCGCGCTCACCAAGGTGAGCCCCGGCCTCGCCTTGCGGCTGCTCGCCAAGCCCGGCTGGTGCCTCGACATGCTGCGCACCGGCGCGCCGCGCATGGGCGCGATGGCGCACCGGCCGGAATTCGGCACGAGCGTGCTGGAGCAGGCCGCCAATGTCTCGCGGCGCATCGACACGAGACTGAGCTGGGCCGATGTCGACTGGCTGCGCCGGCGCTGGCCGGGCCGGCTGGTGCTGAAGGGCATACTCGGCGCGGAAGACGCGGTGCGCTCGCGCGAGGCGGGCGCGGACGCCATCATCGTCTCCAACCATGGCGGCCGCCAGCTCGACGGCGCCCCCTCCACCATCGCGGTGCTGCCGGAGATCGTGGAGGCGGTGGATGGCGGGATCGAAGTGCTGATTGACAGCGGCTTCCGCCGCGGCGCCGACATCGTCAAGGCGCTGGCGCTGGGGGCATCAGGGGTGCTGCTCGGGCGCGCCTATGCCTATGGGCTCGCCGCGGCGGGGGAAGCGGGCGTGGCGCGGATCATCCGGCACCTCGCGGAAGAGGTGGACATCACGCTCGGGCTGATGGGGCTGCGGTCGGTGGGGGAGTTGAAGGAGAAGGGGAGCGGGGTGTTGAGGCGGGGGTTGCGGGAGTGAGGGCAAGCGCCGACGGACCAAGCATGGCCGCTTAATTCGCAAGTATATGATCAAAACACGCTTTGTCGGTGATGTTGGCTCCCCCGGTCGTGCAATTGATGTGTGAACTCATTTGACAGGATGATTAGGAGCGCCGAAACACATAGCGGCATCAAGAGCCTTAGCGCCCCATTCGTTGCCTTTGGACGTGGCGACCTGGAGTGCGGCGGGGCTTATAGATTCGAGTCCAAGTGATCGTAAGCGTTCCTTACCATTCTCAGCGAGCTCATGCCCGCCCGCGTCCGACGCCGGTAATTCGGCGTTTGCCGCTGGAGTTAGGGAGGGGCTCCAGACCGCCACCTACTCCCGCTTGAACTCGTAGCTCTGCCCGTCCGGCGCGGTCAGCCGGAGGATATTCAGCGCGCCGGTCGGGTCCATCTGGAATTGGACGAAGGCGGTGGGGCCGGGGCCGAGGTTCTGCACCATCGCATCGAACTGCCCGTTGGGGGCGAGTGTGGCGGTGAAGATTTCGCCGTTCCACGGGGTGAGCTTCAGCACGGCGCCGTTGGAGAATTCCATCGCGAGGCCGTCGCCGTCCTGCTTCACGCTGGTCTTGCCGACGGCGGGATTGGTGAAGCTGCCGGCAAGAGGCGCGAGCGCGGGGAACGGCCGGGGAGCGACCGGCCTGGCGAATGCCTTGGCGTCCTGCTCAGCCCCGGCTTTGGCGCGCTTCAGCGCCTGCGCGACATGGTCGACCTCCGGGTTGCCGAGCAGCCGGTCGAGGGCCCAGTAGCCGATCGCGTCGGGGAGCCCGTTATTCGCCTCGTTGGTGAGCACCACGATGCCGATATTGCGGTCGAGCAGCAGGCCGACATAGGCGCCGAAGGACGGCGTGCCGCCATTGTGCCAAATGATGGTGCCGTTCGGCGTCGCCAGGATCATCCAGCCCATCGCGTAGGACATCTTGTCGTTGAAGGCGACCCGCGCCATGCGGGTCACGGCAAGGTTCTCCGCCGAGACGATGCGCTTGCCATCAAAGCTGCCATTGCCGAGCTGCAGGCGCAGCCAGTGGGCCATGTCCTCGATGGTGGAGTTGATGGCGCCGGCGCCGGCATAGGCATAGGGAAAGAGCGGGGTGAACGGCACCTGGACAGTGCCATCGGGCGACCAGCGATGGCCGATGGCGTGGTTGGGCGCGGCCTCGATGGCCTCGGCGGTGACGGAGGAATCTCTCATGCCGAGCGGCTCGAAGATGTCCTTGCGGAGCACCGCCTCCCAATCGGGCGCGCCTTCGACCTTGGCGTTGATCCGGCCGGCCTCCAGATGGGTGATGTTGGTGTAGGCGAAGGTCGAGCGGAAGCTCGACACCGGATCGACATAGCGCAGCGAACGGATGAGACCGGCCTCGTCGAGGCCGAGGAAGCTCAGCATGTCGTTGACGAAGGTCGGCAGCCCGGAGCGCTGGGCCAGGATGTCGAACATGCGGAACTCCTGGGTGACCCAGGGGTCCTTGAGCTGCCATTCGGGATCGAGGTCGACGATGCGGTCGTCCCAGCGGAACTTCTTGCGGTCGACGGCGATCGCCATGGTGGTGGCGAGGAAGCCCTTGGTGGCCGAGCCGATCTGGAAGACGGTGCGGGTGTCGACCGGCTCGCCGCCCTTCTTCCGCACTCCGAACCCCTTGGCGTAGACGAGCTTGTCGTCGGCGACGATGCCGATCGCGAGGCCCGGGTTGTCGAAGGCCTTCATGCCCTCCGCAATATAGGCTTCGAGCTTCGGTATGAGCTCGGCGATGCGCGCCTCATTGGCCTCGTCGGGGCCGGCGGCAGCAAGCTGCGCGGTTCCCGTCAATAGAACGAGCGCGCCCAACAGGGCGCAGAAGCCGCGCCCGGCATGACGCCCGGCCGAAATCCGCATTGCAGGTGCAGGCATAGGTTCACCCCCAATATTGCCCGCCTCTGCGGGGCGGCCCTCCCGAGGGCCTGACCAGAAATCATTTCCGGCGTGGATGTCATCCTTCGAGGGTCGGGCTGCGCCAGAGCACCTCGGAGGCTGACTGCAATTTGGCCATGACACGTGAGATGCTCTTTTCCAACGTCATGGCCGGGCTTGTCCCGGCCGTCTCGGCCTCTGATGCACGGTCAGGAATCGAGATCCCCGGCACAAGGCCGGGGATGATGGTGCAATTTGATATTGCAGTCAGGCACTCAGGATGACGTGGTTAGTTTGAGTGAGACGCGCAAAGGCTGCTGGCGGGTGCGGACGCGCAGGCGAGCCGACGCTCGCACCTCGGTCCTTTCCCGCCGAGCCGCTCAAGGCTTCGCGCGCCTGAAGGCCACGAGCACATAGCCCGACCCGGCCTTCGCCTCGAAGGCCGCAGGCCGGGGCTTTTCCGTGTTCGGTGCGTTGTCGCAGATCGTCAGGGTGTCGCCGGCGAGGGTGTAGATCCCCTTCCACATCCCCTTCAGCGCCCCTTCCGTGCTCTCGAAATCGATCGTTGCCGGCTTGGTCTTCGGGTCCACACGGACGGTTCCGCCATAGACGAGCTTGCCGTCCTTGTCCTTGATCTCGAAGCGGTCGCCGGTGAAGGAGAGCCGGTGGCCGACGATCTCAGCGGCGGGCTTGCCGTCGCGCTCGGCCTTGGTCGCCGTCCAATTTCCCTGCAGCTTCGTCTCTGCCGCTTCAGTGCGCGGCACCGAGCCAAGAACCAACGCGAAACCCAGGATCAATCCGCACATCGCCGAGGTCAGCCGGTACATGCTGCGTCTCCCTAATGGTGCATGAGTTTCTTCTATCGCTTGACGATACGTCCTCTCTGATAAGGAGAGAAGACACCTCAATGCAACCGACACGGTCGGGTCAGCCCGAGCGTTTCGGACGATCGCGAGAAAAAGGCGGATTTTACAGCATAGATTGTATCGCTCACGTGCCTAGCCTGGTGCTCACGCCGCGGACGCGGCGGCGAAACCCATGCGAGAGGCACGTCCATGCGTGTATTCGTTACCGGCGCCACAGGCTTTGTGGGCTCCGCCGTCGTCCGGGAGCTGATCGGCGCGGGCCATCAGGTGATCGGTCTTGCCCGTTCGGAGGCGGGCGCTGCCTATCTCGCCGCAATCGGCGCCGCGCCGCATCGTGGCGACGTCGAGGACCTCGCGAGCCTGCGCAGCGGGGCGGCGCTGGCGGACGGCGTGATCCACACCGCCTTCATCCATGATTTCTCGAAGTTCGCGGAGAATTGCGAGGTCGATCGGCGCGCCATCGAGGCGCTCGGCGATGCGCTTGCCGGCTCGGAACGCCCGCTGGTGATCACCTCGGGAACCGGCCTGCTGCCGCCGGGCGGGATCGCGACCGAGGACGACGTGCCGGCACCGGGCGCGATTCCTCGCAAGGCGTCGGAGGAGGCGGCGGCCGCGGTCGCAGCGCGCGGCGTGCGGTCCGCCGTGGTGCGGCTGCCGCCCTCCGTGCATGGCGACGGCGACCACGGCTTCGTCCCGCGCCTCATCGACATCGCGCGCGAGACGGGCGTCTCCGCCTATATCGGCGAGGGGCTCAATCACTGGCCCGCGGTGCATCAGCTGGACGCCGCCCAACTCTACAGGCTGGTGCTGGAGAAGGGCTCGGCGGGCGCCCGCTATCACGCTGTGGCGGAAGAAGGCTTGCCGTTCCGGGAGATCGCCGGGGTGATCGGCCGCCGCCTCGGCGTGCCGGTCGTCGGCAAGTCTCGCGAAGAGGCGGCGGAGCACTTCGGCTGGTTCGCGCATTTCGCCGCGATCGACAACCGAGCCTCGAGCCAGCGCACCCGCGAGGCGCTCGGCTGGCAGCCGACGCGGCCGGGGCTGATCCCCGATCTCGATCGGCCGGGCTATTTCGAGGGCTGAACGGAGGAGCCATATCGGCGCACACCGGCGAAGCTTCGAGACGCACCGCCGTTGCTCCCGCGCAGTTCCGCCCTAATTGGGTCTACGGGGAACAATATCCACTTGTGCGCGTTCCGGGTGGCGGCTTGGCCGGCCGCTGCGCGAGGCCGCTGGTTTCCCACGAGCGGCATGACCTTTTCGGCCATGGGGAAATCAAACGAGATGAGCGCCCTCCTCCAGATGCCACGGCTCGCCATGCCTTCCCGCGCCATGTCCGCCCGCGTGCGCGTTGCCCTTGCCTGCGCCGTGGTGTGTGCGTACGCCTTCGCCCTGCCCTTCGCGGACGGGGCGCGCGCGCAGGCGCAGCCAGCTCCCACCGCCGCGCAGCCGGCCCCTCCCGCAGTGCAGCCCGCCCCTCCCGCAGCGGCGGCGCCGGCGACCCCTCCCGCGGGGCAGCCGACCGCGCCGGCGTCCGAGGAGCCCAAGCCGGCCGATGCGGCCAAGGCCAAGGCGACGGCGGGCACGCCGGCCGTCGTCATCGATGGCGGCGCGGCCGATACCCTGCTCGGCAAGCCGGTGGAAAGCGCGGACGGCGAGGATATGGGCCGCATCATCGACGTCATCGTCGATCGCAACGGCTCGACGCGCGCCGCCATCATCGATTTCGGCGGGTTCCTCGGCGTCGGCAGCCGCAAGATCGCGGTGGACTGGCGGGTGCTGCACTTCAGCAAGGAGAACATGGACAGCATCGTCGCCGAACTGTCGCGCGACCAGCTGCGGGTGGCGCCCGTCTTCAAGGCCGGCGAGCCGGTCGTCGTCGTCGGTCGGGCAGATGCGGCGCCGGCGCCGCCGCCTGCGAGCGCAGCGGCAACGCCCACCACGTCGCCGCCCGCCGCGCAGCCCACGCCTGCTGCGCCCTCCGCCACAGCGCCCGCCCCGGCGCCTCCGGAAACCCCCGCAAAGAATCCGTGATGGCAACCGACGCTGCAGAGCGCGCGGTTGGGGGGACGGAGCGCATTTCGCCACAAGGCCGGGCACCTGGTCAGGCTGCTGACGGGTCGCCGGAGAGCCGCGCCGTGCCGGTCTCCGCGCGCAGCCGCCGCAGCCTCGACTGGTTCGTGTTCTTCGTCGCCGACGTGCAGACCGGGTTCGGCCCCTTCGTCGCGGTGTTCCTGACGACGCAAAAATGGACGCAGGTCGATATCGGCCTCGTCCTCACCATCAGCGGCCTCGTCAGCCTCGCCGGCCAGATACCGATGGGCGCGCTGGTCGATTCCATCCGCTCGCTGCGCCTGGCGGCGACGATCTCGCTCGTGGTGATCGGCCTCAGCGCCGTCGCCTTCGCGCTGTGGCCGATCTTCCCGGTGGTGATGGCCACGCGCATCCTGCACGCGGCGGCGAGCCTGGTGCTCGGCCTCACGCTGGTCTCGCTCAGCCTCGCCCTCGTCGGTCCGAACGAGATCAGCGAGCGGCTGGGGCGCAACGCCGCCTTCGCCTCGGCCGGCACCGGGATCGCCGCCGCGGTGATGGGGGCGACCGGCTATTATTTGTCTAACCACGCGGTGTTCTTCCTCGCGGCCGCGCTGGCGGTGCCGGCGATCATCGCCGTGCAGCGGATCCGTCCCGCCGAGATCAATCTCGCGACCATCCGACGGCGCAGGCCGACGTCGCCGGACGGCAGGGACTTCCTCGCTGGGCTCGGCGAGCTCCTGCGCAACCGGCCGCTCATCATCTTCGCCGCGTGCGTGGTGATGTTCCATCTCGCCAATGCGGCGATGCTGCCGCTCGCCGCCAGCATGCTCACCCTGCGCTCGACACAGGCGGCGACGATCGTGGTCGCCGCGGCGATGGTGGTGCCGCAGTTCACGGTGACGGTGCTCTCGCCCTTCGTCGGGCACCTGGCAACACGCTGGGGCCGGCGGCCTCTGCTGATCATCGGGTTCGGCGCGCTTGCCCTGCGCGGCCTGCTGTTCGCGCTGATCGAACAGCCGGGCCTGCTGGTGCTGGTGCAGGTGCTCGACGGCGCCTCGGCGGCGGCGCTCGGCGTCCTGGTGCCGCTGACCATCGCCGATCTCACCCGCAACAGCGGGCATTTCAACCTGGCGCAGGGGACGGTCGGCTGCGCCATGGGTATCGGCGCCTCGATCAGCACCACGCTGACCGGCTATGTCGCCGACTCGTTCGGCAGCTACACCGCCTTCTCCATGCTCGCGGTGCTGGCTGCGGCCGGCCTCCTGCTCGTTGCAGCGGCGATGCCGGAAACCAGAGCAATCTCAACCAAAGTTGAATGATTTTTGCAGTAATGGCGCGATTCGATTCGCCTCGCGCGCAGCAAATTCCCGTCATTCGGATGAAATCACCTCGGCGGAGCGGATTTGCGACCGCGGCAATCCAGCGCGCCATTCGCGCCAAGTCATTGATTTTCTTCGACCCGACTTGGGTACCCGGCCGCGCGCCCTTGGAAACGCACGATTCTGCCGCTTCCGACGCGCATTCGCCGTGATCATCTGTGATGCAACGAATTGCCAAGTTCGTGGTTGAGGTGGCGGCATGGGCTACGTGAGTACCCAATGTCGCGCCTGACCGTCCTCTCGATCAGCCTGTCGGAGAACTTGTCTTGGAGCGCAATGCAGAACTGGCCTGGGTGGTTCCGCCCAGCACGTCCCGCACCAGGCTTTTCGCCCCCCTGGTGAATCGACAATCGACTTCGACCCGGGCAGACGATCTCTGCTGCTACGCCGACAAGCCCGTCGCTTTCCTGCTCCGCTATCTCCGCCGCCGGCCGATCGCCCATCTGGTGATCCTGGTCTCCGTGCTCGGAGCCGTGGCGTGCTCGGTGAGCACGCAATATGGCGTCAAGTTCCTGGTGGACACGTTGTCCGCGGGGCCGAATCCCGCAACAGGCGGTGTCCAGCCCTGGCTCGCCTTCGTCGTGCTGGTCTCGCTAGTGTCGGCCGACAACCTGCTCTGGCGGCTCGCCAGCTGGCGGGCGAGTTCGACCTTCGTCGGCGTCACCGGCGATCTGCGCTCCGACCTGTTCCGGCATCTCACAGGCCACTCGCCGGATTATTTCGCCGACCGCCTGCCAGGGGTGCTGACGAGCCGCGTCACCGCGACATCGAACGCCGTGTTCCAGATCGAGAACATGTTCGTCTGGAACGTGCTGCCGCCGCTGGTCGCAACCGTCGGCGCCATCGCCTTCCTGACCATGGTCAGCGGCGAGATGGCAGGCGTGCTCGTCGTGGTGGCCGGCCTCGTCATGCTGGTGATGTTCCGCATCGCCGCCGCCGGGCGGCCCTTGCACCACGCCTTCGCCGACAAGGCGGCCGCGGTCGACGGCCAGATGGTCGACGTGATCGGCAACATGGCCCTGGTACGGGCCTTCGGCGGTATCGCCCGCGAGCACTCGCGCTTCGATTCGACCGTGACCGAGGAAATGACGGCACGCCGGCGCAGCCTGCTCTATCTCGAAAGGCTGCGCCTCATCCACGCCCTCGTCGTGGTGGTGATGACGCTGGCGCTGCTCGCCTGGGCGATCACGCTCTGGCAGGCCGGCCGGGCGACGACCGGCGACGTGGTGCTGGTCTGCACGCTCGGCCTGTCGGTGCTCAGCGCGACGCGTGACCTCGCGGTCGCCCTGGTCGACGTCACGCAGCATATGGCGCGGCTTTCCGAAGCGCTGGCGACGCTGCTCTCTCCGCACGAGCTTTCCGACCATCCGCAGGCGTCGGCCCTGGTGCCGAACGGCGCGAACATCCGCTTCGAGAACGTCTCGTTCGGCTATCGCGACGGCAAACAGGTGTTCGAGAATTTCGACCTGGAGATCGAGCCGGGCCAGCGCGTCGGCCTCATCGGCCCCTCAGGCGGCGGCAAGTCGACCCTCATCGCCCTGCTGCAGCGCTTCTATTCCGTGCAAGGCGGACGTATCCTCATCGACGGGCACGACATCTCCCGGGCGACCGAGGCGAGCCTCCGGAACGCCATCGCCGTGGTGCCGCAGGATACCGCGCTGCTGAACCGCTCGCTGCTGGAGAACATCCGCTACGGCCGGCCGGATGCGACCGACGAGGAAGTGTGGGAAGCGGCGAAGGCCGCACATTGCGAACCCTTCATCCAGAACCTGCCGCACGGCATGCACACCATCGTCGGCGATCGCGGCGTGAAGCTCTCCGGTGGCCAGCGCCAGCGCATAGCCATCGCCCGCGCCTTCCTCAAGGACGCGCCGCTGCTGATCCTCGACGAGGCCACCTCTGCCCTCGACGGCGAAGTGGAGGATGCCATCCGCGAGGCGCTTACCCAGCTCTTCACCGGCCGCACCGTGATCGCGGTGGCGCACCGTCTGTCCACGATCCGCGATTTCGATCGCGTCGTCATGCTGCGCGACGGCAGGCTGGCGGAGGACGGGCCGCCGGACATCGTGCTGAAGGGCGCCGGCATGTACCCGACCCTCGTCAGCCACGAGGCCGGCGGACCATGCGAGGCGATGAGCGGCAAGTGAGCCGCGCCTCGTGAGCCGCGCCTCGCGAGCGACGCGGGGCGGCCGGTGATCGAGACCCACCTCATCAGGAATGCGGAAGCCCCCGGCGGCATTGGCGAGGCGCCGACTGCGATCGTCAGCGCGGCGGTGACCAACGCCGTCTTCGCCGCGACCGGCGCGCGCATCCGCACGCCGCCGATCGATGCGCGCAACTGAAGCGGCAAGGCTGAGGCTCAAAACTCGCCGGAACGGCGCGAATCCGCCCCTCACCCCCTCATCCCCGAGCACCCAGGCTTGGGGCCGGGTGCATGCGGCGTGGCTGGATTCCCGGATCAAGTCCGGGGATGAGGACGATCAGGAGTTTTCGGTCACGCCATCAGGCCATGCCGGGGATATCCCGGCCACGGGGATCCCGGGCGACGAACAGGGCGGCGCAGCCGACAATCTCGATGTCGACGGAGTTGAAGCGTGCCTCGAGGGCGGCCTCGAGCGCGGCTGCGCTGTCGGCGGCATTCGAGAACACGCCGTTGCGATTGTAGGTCCGCATCAGGGCCCGCGCCGCGGCCGAGCGCTCGACCCCGCGCGACAGCAGCGTCGCCCCGAACATGACGCCGCCGGGCGCCAGCAGAGGCGCCAGATTGTCGAACACGACGGCCTTCTCGTCGATGTGGCCCGGCAGGCAATGGAGGAGGTAGGTCAGCGCGATGGATGAGAACGGCGGAGCCTCGATCGCGGACGGCTTCAGCACGTCGGCCCGGTACTGTTCCGGCCGATAGCGCGCGATCCGGCGGGAGGCCGCGGCGAGTGAGCTTGGATTGAGATCCAGCAAGCCGATCCGCGGCGCGTCATCCTGGAAGCGGCAGCGATCCAGATACCAGCCGGTGCCGACCCCCACATCGAGGTGACTGGCGGCCGCGTATTGATCGTAGAGCTCCAGGATGCGGCCGGTCGGGCAGCGCCAGACCAGCGGATTGGACAAAGTGAGGACCACGAGATCGTAAAGCGCCAAAGTGAGCGGCGAATAGATCGCCTGCCCGGCATGGGAACGGTCCCCCGGCTGCAGAGAAGTCTCACGCATGGCGTCGCCCGAATTCTGACCCTGCGGCAACGCCGGAAGCGCGCCGCTCCTTCCAAACCGCGCCCATATGGGGAGCGCCGATGGGAGCGACAACGACGTGCGGCGATTTGGGCAGGCACGCCGATCCTCTTTGACGCGATCAACTTCTCTGCCGCGTCCGCGCATAGTCCGGGATCTGGAACCGCCGGCGATAGGCTCCCGGCGCCAGGCCGGTAACGCGCTTGAACAGGCGCCGGAAGAAGGCCGGTTCCTCATAGCCGACCTGCCAGCTCACCTCGTCGACCGATGCCTCGGTCCGCTCGAGGCGGCGCTTGGCGTCCTCGATCCTGAGGCGCTGCACATAGGCGATCGGGCTGAGGCCGGTGGCGCTGGTGAACCGGCGCTTGAAGGTGCGCTCGGCGAGCGCGGAGCGGCGGATCATCTCCTCCAGCGGGTTCGCTACCGAGAAATGCCCGGCGACCCAATCCTGCGCCGCCCGGATGGCGACATCGCCATGATCGTTGCGCCCCTCGAACACGATATAGGGAGCGAGGCCGTCCTGGTGCCATTGCAGCGCGAAGAACCGCGCCACCGCCTGTGCCGCGGTCGCCCCCGCATGGCGGCCGATCAGATAGAGCACGAGATCATGCCAGGTCATGGAGGCGCCGGAGCTGATCAGCTCCTCGCGGTTGCCGGAGACGACCAGGACCCGATCCGGATGGATCGGCACCTGCGGATAGGCGGCGGCGAAGGCGCGGGCATAGCCGAAATGCACGGTCGCATCCACGCCGTCGAACAGCCCGGTCTCGGCGAGCAGGAAAATGCCCGAGCAGGCCGAGCACAGCAGCGCGCCGCGCCGATGCATGGCGCGGAACCACGCGACCAGCTCTGGATGCCGGCCCTTTTGCCAGCCTTCCGGCCCGAGCAGCACTGAAGGCACGATGATGATGTCCGTCGCTTCCAGGGTCGCGACGCCGCGCTGCACCGTGATCGGCACGCGGCTGGCGAGTTCCAGCGGGCCGGGCCGCAGCCCGACGATCTCGACGTGGAATGGCGGCGCCCCGGACGGCGCAACGCCAGGTGGCGGGAGCACCGCGAAGGCGTTCATCACGTCGAAGATGCCGGTGAGCGTCGACACCACGGCGTCGGGGATGGCGACGAGGCTCACATGGAGCGGTCGCTGTCCGACCTCGGCGCTGTGACGCGGCATCTCATTTCCCCTCAGGTCCGGCAATGGAGAATAGAGCCGACGCGACAGCCGTACCACGCGTCGCCGCATCTGCACGCTCCATGGTCGTCCTCGTCACCTCAGGTGGCGCAAACCGCCCGATTCTGGACAGTCCGGCTCTGCCGCTCGTGGGCTGCCTCCGCGATGCTCCACGCAGTTCTCGCTACAGGAGACACGGACATGGACCACATCCAGAACACCACGATCGACGCTGCGAAACTCGACGCCCTCGTCCAACGCGCGGTCGGCGATCTCTCGGCCGGCTATGGCGGGGTGATGGTGAGCCTCGGCAACCGCCTCGGCCTCTACAAGGCAATGGCAGAGGCCGGGCCGCTGAGCTCGCGCGAGGTGGCGGGCCGCGCCGGTTGCGCGGAACGCTATGTGCGCGAATGGCTCGGCTCGCAGGTCGCGGGCGGCTATGTGACCTACCACGCGATCAGCGACACCTATGAGCTGACGCCCGAGCAGACCCTGGTGCTCGCCAATGAGGACAGCCCGGTCTTCATCCCCAACGCCTGGGCAGTTCCGGCCTCGATGTGGTCGGACGAGGACAAGGCGGTGGAGGCTTTCCGCACCGGCAAGGGCATTGCCTGGGGCGACCATGACGGGCGGCTCTATTGCGGGGTCGCCGCCTTCTACCGAAACGCCTACAAGGCGAGCCTGGTGCCCGAATGGCTGCCGGCCCTCGATGGCGTGGTCGAGAAGCTCACGGCCGGCGCCCGTGTCGCCGATATCGGCTGCGGCCACGGGCATTCCACCGTGCTGATGGCGGACGCCTTTCCCGCCTCGCGCTTCCACGGCTTCGACACCCATCAGGCATCCGTGACGGAAGCCCGGAAGGTCGCGGCGGAGGCCGGTGTCGCCGACCGGGCGCGGTTCGCGGCAGCCCGTGCGGACGACTACCCCGCAGCGAATTACGACCTGATCTGCTTCTTCGATTGCCTGCACGATATGGGCGATCCGCTCGCCGCGGCGACGCATGCAGCGAAGGCGATCGCGCCCGACGGCACGGTGATGCTGGTGGAGCCTTTCGCCAATGATCGGGTCGAGGACAACATCTCGCCAGTGGGCCGGCTCTATTATGCCGCCTCCACCACGATCTGCTGCGCCCATGCGATCTCCGAGGGCGGGCACACCGTGCTCGGCGCACAGGCGGGCGAAGCGCGGCTGGTCGACATATTCCGCAAGGCCGGCTTCACCCGCTTCCGCCGCGCCCTGGAGACGCCGTTCAACCTGATCATCGAGGCGCGGCCCTGATCGCCGCGAAGGACCGGCGGCCCGCCCAGGCTGGGCGATGCTGCCGGTCCGCAATCCTCGCTTGACCGAGGGATGGCGATCGGGACCCCTCAAGCCGGATCATATGCGGGCTTCTTGTAGATCGTGTCTGCCTTGCCCACGATGTCTGGCTGGTAGACCTTCTCTGTCCAGTCCGTAGGCTCGACGTCTTCGATCCCGACCGAAACCGAGCTGTCGCTGCACCGTAACGTCTCGATGATCGCTCTGGTCATCTCTTCGGCGAGCTTCGCTTTCTGTTCTTCCGATCGACCGGAATAGAGCTTCACGACGATGTGCGGCATTTATGTCTTCCCCGGTTCATCACGAGCAAACGCCCGTACTCAGCGGGGGCGCTTCTCGAAGACCTCCCTTACCACCGGGAGTGCCGGGAAAACATAGTCAGGATGGGCTCGCACCCTCTCGCCGGCGGGAGGCCAGCTTCAGCCAGGGCGCCAGATGGAAGGCGCTCATCAGTGCATACATCAGGGCCATTCCGCTCACCGGCCACGCATCATGCGTGGCCGCGCAGAGCATGTCCGGCTGGCCGCCATCGAGAACGCCGGTCAGCAGCGCCATGAAAGCGAAGGTCGGCGCCGCCGCGTAGCCGAGCCACTCGGCGGCTCCGAAGGCGCGTGCGCCGCTTCCGGCGTCCGCGGGTTCATGCTGGATCGCGATCATGATGGCGGCTCCGCTGTCAGGCCTTGCCGTATTCGTCGTGGCGGCGCCACCAGACGCCGGTCTCGTTGCGCCCCTTCGGGGCGCGATCGAGCCACTGGTACGAGCCCCAGAGGCCGTCCAGTCCGCGCGAGTAGGTGGAATAGCTGTGGTAGACGGCGCCGTCCTCGAGCACGAATGCACTCAGGCCCGGCCGGTCGCGCGAGAATGTTGGCGCGTCGGTCCCGCAGGTGGCCGCGATCTGGGCGACGGGCTCCGGAGCCGGCGTCGCATCCATCGCGTGGCTGCCGCGCTGATAATTGTATTCGACGCTGCTTTCGCGCTGCTGCTGCTCGGTGAAGGCGACTTTGAAGTCGAAATTGAAGTCGCTGCCCTGCGAGGACGACCAGGGAAAGCTCCAGCCCATGCGCCGCTTGTAGGCCTGCAGCTTGGCGAGCGGCGCCCGCGACACCACCGACAGCGTCACGTCATGGTTCGCAAGGTGGACGACGAAGCCGTTGAACCCGTCCGCGATCATCGAGCAGGAGGGGCAGCCCGCCGTCCAGTTGGGCCCGAACATGAAATGGTAGACGAGAAGCTGCGAGCGCCCCTTGAAGAGGTCCTTGAGGGTAGCGCTGCCTTCCTCGGTGTCGAAGCGGTACGCCTTGTCGACCCGCACCCATGGCAGCTCCTGGCGCCGCCGAGCCAGTTCGTCGCTGCGCCGCGTCAGCTCCTTTTCCGCCTCAATCAGATCGAGCCGCGCGGCCAGCCACTCTTCGCGTGTTCCGGTGATGTGTTGCGTCATAACGTTAACTCCCTTCGCCGGCCGCTCGCCTCGCGAGACGACCTGCTGGTTGCTGGTCGGGAGATAGCTTAGGAACCGGGTAGCGAATGGTGGGAGTGACAAGTGTGGCGGGATACGCATGGACTCGCTGATCACGGCCGCGGCGCGTGCGCTTGCATCGGGTGATCCGCTCGGCGCGCTGAATCGTATCGCGCTGCGCGACGACGCCGCCGCGCTCGCGCTGCGCGGCATCGCGATGGCGCAGCTCGGCGATCTCGTGCGCGCCAAGGCCCTGCTGCGCAGCGCGGCGCGCGGCTTCGGCACGCGGGAGCCGGTGGCCCGCGCACGGTGTGTCGTTGCCGAGGCCGAGATCGCCCTCGCCTCGCGCGACCTCAACTGGCCCTTGAAGGCGCTCGACGCGGCGCGGGCGACGCTGGAAGCCCATGGCGACCGGGTGAACGCCGCGCTTGCGCGCTATCTTGAAATCCGCCGCCTGCTGCTGATCGGGCGGCTCGACGAGGCCGAGATCAAGCTCGGCGAGCTCGACCCCACGCCCTTCCCGCCCGCCTCGCGGGCCGCCCACGAACTGGTGGTCGCAGGGATCGCGATGCGGCGCCTCAAGACGACGCCGGCCCGCGCCGCGCTCGCCCGCGCCGGGGAGGCCGCGCGCCGCGCCGGCATTCCGGCGCTGACGGCGGAGATCGACAGCGCGTCCCTCGCCCTCAGCACCCCTGCGGCGCGCCTCATCGCGCGCG
>JAQSWY010000044.1 GCA_029266425.1 Xanthobacteraceae bacterium | reverse complement strand
CCAGGCCGGCATCAAGATCGTGCTCCGCGCGCTCGAAGCCCCGATCCGCCAGATCGCCGAGAACGCCGGCGTGGAAGGCTCGATCGTGGTCGGCAAGGTACAGGAGTCGAAGGACCAGAACTTCGGCTTCAACGCCCAGACCGAACAGTTCGTCGACATGATCGCCTCCGGCATCGTCGATCCGGCCAAGGTCGTGCGCACCGCCCTGCAGGACGCGGCTTCCGTGTCCGGCCTGCTGGTCACCACCGAGGCCCTGATCGCCGACCTGCCGAAGCCCGCGTCGGGCGCCCCGGCCATGCCGGGCGGCGGCGGCATGGGCGGTATGGACTTCTGAGGAAGTCCATAAAAAGCCGCCCATCGCTTTAAGTGCTTGAGCCGGGCAAGCCCGGCTCAAGTGGCGGCATGGACTTCTGATCCTCAGAAGCCCGCGCTTCCTGGTACTTCGAAAGGCCGCCTTCGGGCGGCTTTTCTCGTTTCATGGCTGAACAAGCCGTCATGGCCGGGCTTGTCCCGGCCATCCACGGTTGCTCCCGCGTCACGGTCGTGGATCCCCGGGACAAGCCCGGGGATGACGGTGGTTCCTCCGGAACTCGCGGCGATCCGGATGATGGGAAACGGGCTTCGAAAGGCCGCCTTCGGACGGCCTCTCTCATTTCTGATGTGCGCTTCATACCGATCCGGTCCACCCTTCGGCCCGAATTGTCAGGGAGGCAGCAGATGGACCAGCGCATCATCGATCTCTATGACCGCTTCACCCACGGCCAACTCGGCCGGCGGGAATTCATGGACCGGCTCGCCACCGTAGCCGGGTCGGCCGCGGCCGCCGCCGCCATGTTGCCCTTGCTCACCAATGATTATGCCCGCGCCGCGCAGGTGGCCGAGGACGACAAGCGCCTCGACATAACGACGACCGGGTATCCCTCCGGCCCGGCCACGGTGAGCGGCTATCTGGTGCGGGCCAAGCAGGTCGACGCCAAGCGGCCGGCGGTCATCGTCATCCATGAGAATCGCGGGCTCAATCCGCACATCAAGGACGTCACACGCCGCCTCGCGCTCGACGGCTTCCTAGCCTTCGGCGTCGACCTGCTCTCGCCTGATGGCGGCACGCCCGGCGACGAGGACAAGGCCCGCGACATGATCGGCAAGCTCGACGGTCCCACCACGGTCGCACGGATCAAGGACGCGGTGGCCTTCCTGGCGACCAACGCCGCCTCGAACGGCTCGGTCGGCGCGGTGGGCTTCTGCTGGGGCGGCGGCATGGTGAACCTGCTTGCCGAGGCGAGCCCGGAGCTGAAGGCCGGCGTCGCCTATTACGGCATGCAGCCGCCGCTCGAACGGGTCGAGGACATCAAGGCCGCCTTGCTCTTGCATTATGGCGGGCTCGACAACCGCATCAATGCCGGCATACCGGCCTATGAGGCGGCGCTGAAGAAGGCGGGCAAGGACTACGCCATCTATGTCTATGACGGCGCAAACCACGCCTTCAACAACGACACCAGCCCGACCCGCTACGACGCCGCGGCCGCAGAGCTTGCCTGGGGGCGCACCATCGACTTCCTGTCGAAGCACCTCGGCGTCCCGCCGCCGGTGGAGACGTGAGGGAGCGCCTTTCCTAGCCACGTCATCCTGAGGTGCTCGGGCGAAGCCCGAGCCGCGAAGGATGTTCACGCAGATGGCGCTTGGAGGTGCGCATCCTTCGAGGCCCGGCTAGTGCCGGTGCACCTCGGAGCCTGACTGAAACTCCCAGGGCGCCCGTCATCCCTGGCCTTGTGCCGGGGATCTCGATTCCCGACAGTGCATCAGAGGCCGAGATGGCCGGCACAAGGTCACTGCTGTCCGGTTCGGCGAAAGTGGTTGTGACACGCCCGCAAGACTCGCGGTGGCAGCAGTCGGGGATTGTTTGCACACGGTTTTTCACCGTGGCACTGATCGAATTCAACTGCCGCAGTAAAGTTGCAATCGACCTATGGCTGGGAAAATTAGGGCGCCGGCAGGAATTCCTGAACGCCCACGCAGTCGCCTCACCCGTTGGCCTCCTTGCAAGGCTCTGTTTTGGTTGACTTTTTACGTCGCAAAACCGAACCGGACAGCAGTGGCACAAGGCCGGCATGACGGGTGGAATGGCGTGTTTCGCCGGCAACGGTGGAATTGCGGGTCAGCCTCTCTAAAGCGCTCTCAAATCGGCGGCAGCGACAGCCATTGGCTCACCGCCGTCAGCACCAGGTCGACGGCGAGCGCGGCGAGGATCATCCCCATCACCCGGCTGATGATCGATGAGCCGCCGCGCCCGATGATGCGCGAGATCGGCCCTGCCGCCAGCAGGATCAGCAGCGTCAGCACCAGCACCAGGGCGAAGATCGCGACGGTCACCAGGCGGCCGGAGAGATCGGCGCCGGCATCGTCGGTCAGCACCACCGCCGCCAGCATGGCGCCTGGGCTGGCGATGGAGGGGATCGCCAGCGGATGGACCGCAAGATCGAGCGGCCGCTCGCTCAAGGGGTGGATCTCGGGATGGATGTTGCCATGGATCATGGTGAGCGCGAACAGGAACAGCACGATCCCGCCGGCGATCTGGAAGGAGTTGATGGAGACATCCATGCTCCTCAGCAGCCAGTGCCCGGCGAACACGAAGAACACGAGCACCCCGAACGAGATGAGCACCGCGAGCAGGGCGGCGCGGCGGCGGGTGTGCTCTTCGACCCCCGAGGTGACGGCGAGGAAGACCGGGAGCGTGCCGAGCGGGTCGATCACCACCCACAAGGTCACGAATTCCGCGAGCCGTTCGGACCAGTTCATCGCGTCGCTCCCGCATCGCCGGCGTCGCTGAACCTGTTCCGCGCCCATCGGGGCGTCATCAAGATGGCCTAACCCATCGCTGTTGCATCCGCCCGCCATGGGACGCACTTTGGCGTGAGGGAAGCTGGGGGAGGCCGTTGAGTCGGACATGACCGAACGGAAACGGGCAGGACGGGTACGGGCCGTGCGGCAAGGGCTTGATTTTGATTATGAACGCGAAGCGCTGGCGGCTGGGGAGGCCCCCATTGCCGGTGCCGACGAGGTCGGCCGCGGTCCCTGGGCCGGGCCGGTGGTCGCGTGCGCGGTGATCCTCGATCCCGAGCGCGTGCCGGATGGGCTGGACGATTCCAAGAAGCTCACCGCCCCGGAGCGCGAGGCGCTGTTCGACATCATCTGCGCCACCGCCGAGGTCGCGGTCGCCTTTGCCCCGCCGTCGCGCATCGACGTTCACGACATCCGCAAGGCGACGCTCTGGGCGCTTGCCCGCGCCACGGCCTCGCTGCCGAGGAAGCCGCGGCTGCTGCTGGTGGACGGGCGCGACGTCCCGGCGGTCGCGTGCACCACGCGCGCGATCATCGGCGGCGACGGGCTGATCGCCTCCATCGCCGCCGCCTCCATCGTCGCCAAGGTGACACGCGACCGGCTGATGGCCTCGCTCGGCCTCGCCCATCCCGGCTATGGCTTCGAGCGCCACATGGGCTACGGCACGCCGGAGCATGCGGAGGCGCTGGAGCGGCTCGGCGTCTGCCGGCATCACCGCACCTCCTTCGCCCCGGTGCGCGCCCGCCTCGACGCGGTGGAGTGAGGGCACCGGATGCTGTGGTCCGCGCCGTGGATCGAGGCGCTGCGGGTCCGCCCGGCCTTTGCCGTGCTCGCCTGCGCAGTGCTGTTCGCGCTGCTCTGGACGCTGGTGCCGCTGCTGTTCTTCTATTCGCCGCCGGCGCTCCTCCTGGAGCATGTGGTCTATGCCCGCGAATGGCGCGCCGGGGCCGATGCCGGCGGCCCGCTGGCGGCGTGGCTGGTCGGCCTCGCCTTCACCGCCGGGGGGATGACCGCCGTCTACCTGCTGTTCGCCGTCGCCTCGATAGCATCGGTCTGGCTCGCCTTTGACATTGCCAGGCGTTTGCTCGGGGCGACCCTCGGCGCCGCTGCGGCATTGCTGTTCCTCGCCATGCTCGCCATGGGCAGCGCCGCGCCACCCTTCGCGCCGGACCGCCTGATCCTGCCGGTGACGCTGTGGCTGACGCGCGAGGCCTGGCGCGTGCTCGGCGAGGCCGAGACCGAGGCCTGGCCGGCGCTTGCGGCCGCGGCCGGGGTCGCGCTGTTCGCCGGCTGGTCGGGTTGGGTAAGCGTCGTCGCGGTGGCCGTGCTGCTGTTCACGACGCCGCAGGGGCGCGCCGCGCTCAAGGCGCCGGAAAGGCTACGTGCCGCCGTGGTGGCGTTGAGCTTCCTGGTGCCATTCATCGCCTGGGCGGGTTTCGTGCTGCTGGAGCAGGGGCTGCGCGGGTCGGCCTTCGCGCCCGCCTCGCTGGTCACGCTCGCCATCAGCGCCGTGGTGGCGCTGGCGCCGGGCGTGCTGATCGCGCTCTGCGCCGGCCCCGTCGGCGACCGTTCCCATATCGGCGATGTGCCGGAACTGCTGCGCCCGCCCCTGCCGACCTTCGCACGGCCCTTCCTCTCGGCGCTCGCCGGCTGGCCGCTGCTGTTCCTGGTGGTGCCGGCGATGTTCGGCGCCAACCTCTCGCTCTGGGGCGTGACCGCGGTGGCCGCCTTCGCGCTCTGGCTGGTGTCGCTGCGCGGCGAGCGAGCCGGGCTGCACCGGCATGCTCTGGTGGCGCTGCTCTGGCTCGCCTGCCTGCTGGCGCCGCCGATCGTCGCCGCCGTCACGGTTTGGGCCGCCCCGCATCTGCGCCCGGTGGGCGAGGACGTAAACTTCCCGGCCGCGGCGATTGCCCGGCCCTTGACCGAGATCGCCACGCGCCGCACCGGCATGCCGCCGCGGATCATCGCCGGCGACCTCTTCCTCGCCGGGGCGATCGCGCTGGCGAGCCCGGCACGGCCGACCGTGATGCCCGGCGGGGATTCGGCGCGCGCGCCCTGGATCGGTGCCGACGAAGTCGCGCGCGACGGCGTGGTGGTGGTGTGGAGCATCACCGATCCGAGCGGCGATCCGCCCTTCGACATCCGCTCGCGCTGGCCGGGCCTCAGGCCGGAGGCGCCGCTGGTGGTGCAATGGGCGGTCCCCGGCAAGCTCGAGCCGGTGCGCGTCGGCTGGGCCGTGGTACCGCCTCAGCCACCCGCGCCGGCACCGGCGCCAGCGCCAGCGCCAGCACCCGCTACTCCCGAGCCGCCCATGGTGCCGCCGCCGGCAGTGCCGCCGGCTCAGTGATAGCCTTCGCCCTCACGCACCTTGCCGCGGAAGATCCAGTACACGAAGGCGACATAGGCGAGGATGATCGGCAGGATGAAGACCGCCCCGATCAGCATGAAGATCTGGCTCGCGGGCGCCGCCGCGGTCTCCCACACGGTGAGGGCGGGCGGCACCAGATAGGGGAAGATCGAGATGCCGATGCCGAGATAGCCGAGCAGGAACAGCCCGATCACGCCAAAGAACGGCAGGTACTCATGGCCCCGGTCCAGCCAGCGCCAGACGAACCAGGCGAGGACGAGGGTGATGATCGGCACCGGCGCCAGATAGAACAGGTTCGGCGTGGTGAACCAGCGCTCGGCGATGCGCGGTATGGCAAGCGGCGTCCACAGGCTGACGATCCCCATGAAGATCAGCACCACCGGGAGCAGCGTCCTGGCATGGGCCCGGGCGCGGCGCGCCACCTCGCCGTCGGTCTTCATGACCAGCCACACCGCGCCGAGCAGCGCATAGCCGGCGACGACGCCGAGCCCGCACAGCAGCGCGAAGGGCGTCGCCCAGTCCATCGGCCCGCCGGCGAAGGCGTTGTTCTCCACCTTCATGCCCTGCACGAAGCCGCCCAGCAGCACGCCCTGGAAGAAGGCCGCGAGCGTCGAGCCGCCGGCAAAGGCGAGATTCCAGAGGAATCGGCTGGTATCCGCCACCCAGCGGAACTCGAAGGCGACGCCGCGGAACACCAGAGCCAGCAGCATGAAGATGACCGGAAGATAGAGTGCCGGCATCACCACCGAATAGGCCAGCGGAAAGGCGACCAATAGACCGCCGCCGCCGAGGACGAGCCAGGTCTCGTTGCCGTCCCAGAACGGGGCGACCGAGTTCATCATCTGGTCCTTTTCCCGCTCGTCCTTGGCGAACGGGAAGAGGATGCCGAGCCCGAGATCGAAGCCGTCCAGTATCACATACATGGCGATGGCGAGCGCGAGCAGCAGCGCCCAGATCACCGGCAGATACCACGCCATTCCTGCAGAGACGGTTTCCATGGCTCACTGCCCCGGCGTTGCGATGGCGTCGCGGGCGGCATCGCTCGCGGCGGAGAGCGGTCGGCTCGGCAGGTTGTCCGGCGTCTCGATGGCGGCGCCCTGCGGGCCCTTCACGATCAGGCGGTTGATGTAATAGATGCCCATCGAGAACACGATGCCGTAGACCAGGACGAACAGCGCCAGCGTCGTCGCCACCTGCCAGCCGGTCACCGGCGAGGCGGCATCGACGGTGCGCAATATCCCTGTTGCGATCCAGGGCTGGCGGCCGACCTCGGTGACGAACCAGCCCGAGAGGACGGCGATGAAGCCGAGCGGCCAGACGAACTGCGTCGGCCATAGATACCAGTCGGTCTCGAACAGGCGCCGGCGCCACAGCAGGAAGGCGCCGACCCAGCCGATCGCGATCATCAACAAGCCGATGCCGACCATGACGCGGAAGGCGAAGAACGGCACGGCCACCGGCGGCCGGTCGTTCGCCGCGAAGTCCTTCAGCCCCTTGAAGGTGCCGGTGAGGCTGTGGGTCAGGATCAGGCTGCCGAGCCGGGGGATGGCGATCTGGTAGTCGTTGCGCTCTTCCTTCTCGTTGGGAATGGCGAACAGCACCAGCGGCACGCCGGCGTCCGGCGCCGCATTCTCCCCGCCCCAGTGCGCCTCGATGGCGGCGATCTTGGCCGGCTGGTGCTCCAGCGTGTTCAGCCCGTGCTGGTCGCCGATGAGGGCCTGGATCGGCGCGAAGATGGCGATCAGCCCGATGGCCATGCGCATCATGGTGCGCCCGTCCTCCGGGAAGCGTCCGGCGACGAGGTAGCGTGCGCCGACCGCCAGCACCACGAGGGCAGTGGTGAGGTAGCAGGCCGTCACCATATGGGCGAGGCGATAGGGGAAGCTCGGATTGAAGATCGCCTGGAGCCAGTCGGTGGGATGAGCAACGCCGTCGACCATGGCGTAGCCGGCCGGGGTCTGCATCCAGCTATTGGCCGAGAGGATCCAGAAGGCCGACATGGTGGTGCCTACCGCCACCGCGATGGAGGCGAAGACGTGCAGGCCCTTGGGCACCCGGTTCCAGCCGAACAGCATGATGCCGAGGAAGGTCGCCTCCAGGAAGAAGGCGGTCAGCACCTCGTAGCCGATCAGCGGCCCGACCACATTGCCGACGACCCGGGAGAAATGGCTCCAATTGGTGCCGAACTGGTAGGAAAGCACGATGCCGGACACCACGCCCATGGCGAAGGAGACGGCGAATATCTTGGTGAAGAAGCGCGCGATGCGGTGGTAGCGTTCCTGCTTGGTCCAGAGCCACAGCACTTCCAGTGTCGCGATATAGGCGGCGAGACCTATGGTGAAGCTGGGAAAGATGATGTGGAAGGAGATGGTGAAGGCGAATTGGATGCGTGCCAGAAGAAGCGGATCTAAGTCCATCGTCTCCCCCGATGCCCTGCGATGCGCACGTGGCGCAGGAAAATCTGCGATCCCGAATTTTGCGAACCCAAATCTACGCTTCCGGATCGCAGTATGGAATTGACCTAGCCCAAATAAGCGACGGTATCCGCGCGCGCAGCGTCGCGGCGGCGGCATGCCGCGCGACGGTTTGGCCGATGCGGCGTTTTGGCGGGTCTTGCTCGCATTCGGCGAGAAGGCCGACTCAAAACACGATTGAGGTGAAGCGAACCATCCTTTTGCACCCTCATCCCCGGCTTGACCCGGGGACCCAGACTTGGACGGGGTACCTGCGGCGTGGCTGGATCTCCGGGTCAAGTCCGGGGATGAGGACTGGTTGGGATTTGGTGATCAGTCACTCAGGATGACGTGGTTCGCGGCAACTCGCCGAGTGCCTTCGAGATCGCGAGGAAGTCCCGCCACGCCATGCGCTTGCCGAGCGGGGTGCGCAGCAGGTACGCCGGGTGGAAGGTGGCGAGAGCGGGTATCGTGCGGGTGCCGGTCTCGTACTCCACCCAGCGCCCGCGCGCCTTGGTGATGCCGTCCTTGATCCCGAGCAGCGTCTGCGCCGAAGGGCCGCCGAGGCAGACGAGGATGTCGGGGTTCGCGAGCTCGATCTGCCGGCGGATGAAGGGCAGGCAGATCGCGGTCTCCTGCGGGGTCGGGGTGCGGTTGCCCGGCGGGCGCCAGGGCACGACATTGGCGATATAGGCGCCCGTGCGGTCGAGCCCGATCGCCGCCATCATCCGGTCGAGCAGCTTGCCGGAGCGCCCGACGAAGGGCTTGCCCTCGATATCCTCATCGCGCCCGGGGGCCTCGCCGACGAACATCAGCCGCGCCAGCGGGTTGCCATCGGAGAAGACCAGCCGCGTCGCCGTGTGCTTCAACGGGCAGCCGTCGAAACCCTCCACAATGGCGCGCAGCGCTTCAAGTGTCGGCGCGCTCAGCGCCGCATCGCGGGCCTCCACCGTCGCGACATCGGGCGGCGGCGGCGCGGCCATGTTCATCGCCGGCGCCGCCGGCTGGGCCGGTGCAGCGCGGCGAGGCTCGGACACCGGGCGGGGCGGGGAAGCGGGCGCCGGCCGCGCCGCCGGCACCGCCGGCGCCGGGCGCGTCGCGGCGCGGGCGCTCGCCTCGGCCGCGCTCTCTTTGAAGCGGTCGACCGGCGCCTCACCAAGCGCGACATCGATCCCGGCTTCCACATGGAAGGCCAGGATATCCGCGAAAATATCGAGTTCGTTCAACGGCATGATGCCATCATAGCATTGTTGCCAGCCCCGCGCAGGAGGATGGTTGTCACGGCGCGGCAAGCGTGGAAGAAGTCCAATCAACATGCATGCCGCACTGGAAGGGGATCATGAGCGAGGTCGAGCTGCCGGAACGCGAGAGCATGGACTATGACGTCGTCATCGTCGGCGCCGGGCCGGCGGGCCTGGCGGCGGCGATCCGGCTGAAGCAACTCGACGAGGCGCTCTCCGTCGTCGTGGTGGAGAAGGGTTCCGAGGTCGGCGCCCATATCCTTTCCGGCGCCGTCATCGACCCGATCGGCCTTGACCGGCTGCTCCCGGACTGGCGCGAGGATCCCGATCCGCCCCTGAAGACCCCGGTCACCGACGATCGCTTCTATCTGCTCGGCGCGGCCGGCGGCGTGCGTCTGCCGAACGCGCTGATGCCGCCGCTCATGAGCAATCATGGCAATTATATCGGCTCGCTCGGCAATGTGTGCCGCTGGCTCGCCGGCAAGGCCGAGGCGCTCGGCGTCGAGATCTATCCGGGATTTGCCGCTGCCGAGGTGCTCTATGGCGAGGACGGCGCGGTTCTCGGCATCGCTACCGGCGACATGGGCATCGGCCGCGATGGCGAAATCACCGACCGCTACACCCGCGGCATGGAGTTGCGTGGCCGCTATACGCTGTTCGCCGAGGGCGCGCGCGGGAGCCTGTCCAAGCAGCTCATCGCCCGGTTCGGGCTCGACAAGGACCGCGAGCCGCAGAAGTACGGCATCGGCCTGAAGGAGCTCTGGCAATTGGCGCCGGACCGGCATCATCCCGGGCGGGTAGCGCACTCCTTCGGCTGGCCGCTGGACAATGCCACCGGCGGCGGCTCCTTCCTCTATCACCTGGAGGATGGGCTGGCGGTGGTCGGCTTCGTCGTCCACCTCAACTACGCCAATCCCTATGTCGCGCCGTTCGAGGAATTCCAGCGCTTCAAGACCCATCCGATGATCCGCCCCACCTTCGAGGGAGGCAAGCGCCTAGCCTACGGCGCGCGGGCGATCACCGAGGGCGGCTACCAGTCGGTGCCGAAGCTCGCCTTTCCGGGCGGCGCGCTGATCGGCTGCGCAGCGGGCTTCGTCAATGTGCCGCGCATCAAGGGCAGCCACAACGCCGTGCTCTCCGGCATGCTCGCCGCCGAGCATCTCGCTGCGGCGCTGGGCGAGGGCCGCGCGCATGACGAGCTCGCCGCCTATGAGGCGGCGTGGCGCACGTCCGACATCGGCCGCGATCTGTGGAAGGTGCGCAACGCCAAGCCACTCTGGTCGAAGTTGGGCAGCTATGTCGGCATTGCGGCGGGCGGGCTCGACATGTGGTGCAACACGCTGTTCGGCGTCTCGCCCTTCGGCACGCTCAAGCATGGCAAGCCGGATTCCGCCACGCTGAAGCCGGCTAATGAATCAAGGCCGATCGCCTATCCGAAGCCCGACGGCGTCGTCTCCTTCGACCGGCTGTCTTCGGTGTTCCTGTCCAACACCAATCATGAGGAGGACCAGCCGGTCCACCTAAAGGTGAAGGACATGGCGCTGCAGAAGGCGTCGGAGCACGACATCTATGCCGGGCCCTCGGCGCGCTATTGCCCGGCGGGGGTCTATGAGTGGGTGGAGGAGGGCGCGGGATCAGGCGCTGCGCGCCGAACCGATGCGCGTTACGTCATCAACGCGCAGAACTGCGTCCACTGCAAGACCTGCGACATCAAGGACCCCAACCAGAACATCGACTGGGTGACGCCGGAAGGCGGCGGCGGGCCGAACTATCCGAACATGTGAACGAGTTCCGCCCGCCTCGCGGGATTGGATTCAGCGCGGAGGCGCGGATGTCAGCGCGCCGGGACGCGGCTTGGCATCGAGCGGCTTCTTCTTGGGTGCCGGCAGCAGGCCTTCGCGCTGCGCCTGCTTGCGCGCCAGCTTGCGGGCGCGGCGCACCGCCTCCGCCTTCTCGCGGGTCTTGCGCTCGGAGGGCTTCTCATAGGCGCGGCGCGCCTTCATTTCACGGAACAGGCCTTCGCGCTGCATCTTCTTCTTCAGCACGCGCATGGCTTGGTCGACATTGTTGTCGCGGACGAGAACCTGCAAAACGTATCCGATCTGATGCCCGCGGCGGAGACGAAACGCGGCCGCAGGCGCTGGTGACGGCGCCGGAACGGCGCGGGGCGAAACCGGTCCTGTAGCACGTTTCTGCTCGAAAGTAATTCCTCTGAAAAAATTGCTGCGCCTGAATCTTCCCGGGTTCACGGCAGAAAATATCGGCGACAATTCGATCTCGTATCACGTAGCGAGCAGTTGGATTTGTGCTGCGACAACCCGTCCAGCGCGCCGGAAACATGGAAATGGTGGGCGGGTGATTGTCAACCGGCGGAAAAATATAGGCGCAACGCCATTAATTCCTGCACTGCCACCAAGGCTTTCGGCTTCGCTCAGCGCCAGTCCAGGTCATGCCGGGTCCCGGCCATGAGGGTCTCGGATGCGTCGCCGAAGGGCGTCACTCGCCGGACGGCGAGAGCTGGTCTTCGCGTGCGACCCGCTCGTACGCTTCCTTCTTGCTCTTGATCCGGTACGCCGGGCTTCCGTCCTCGACCGGTAGAGGTCGGACAATTTCATATTCTCCGTCGGCCGCGAACACGAAACCGCGGTCGAAATGGACCAGTTGCCCGGCTCTGAATTTATGGGTTCTCATATCGAGAGCTTATACGCGGTTTCCGTCGCCTGGAATTTTATTTTATGATAATTATCTAACGAGGTGGCTGGCGGATGAATTACTGACGCGTTGCCGATGCGATGCGAACTCAATCGAAAGGCCTGCGACCGTGATCTACACGTTTGAATCTGAGACCCGCGAGGGCCTATTCGCCTTTGCCAGCGACGCTACGGGAAGCCATCTCCCGGAGCGCCACGGTCCGTGGCGCGCCACCGGGGGCAGCGAGGCGCGCCTGACGCGCGTCAACCGTGCCGCCGTAGAGAAGGCGGTGGAGAAGGATGGCTTCCAGCTGTGGCGGAAGCGGGTAGCGTCCGAGGCGTAGGACCGAACGTGTCGCACTGCGCCGGCGGCCCGGCATCACCGTTGGCCGCCGCCGGGCAGCGCCATGTGCTCCCCGAGGTTGCTCCATCGCATGGTTGGACAACCAGCCCGCGCATGTGAGTCGTCACACTCGCGCAACGTAACCTTCATCCAGCTGTCATCTGCGCCCGCTACGCCGATCTCGTCTTAACGAGGCCGGCGAGGAACCCCTGCATGGCGGCTGCGCTCGAACTCGACCGCGTGAGCAAGACCTATGGCGCCATGCGCGCCGTGGACGATGTCTCGCTTTCCATTGGGGCCGGCGAGCGCGTGGCATTGATCGGCGCCTCGGGCTCGGGCAAGTCCACCCTCATCCGCATCGCCTCCGGCCTCGCTCTCGCCGACAAGACCAGCGGCAAGGTCGCCTCGTTCGGGGTGGGCGTGCAGGAGGGCGGCCGGCTGTCGCGCGAGGTGCGCCGCGCCCGCCGCCATATCGGCCTCGTGTTCCAGCAATTCGCGCTCGTCGGCCGGCTCTCGGTAATGACGAATGTTCTGGTCGGCGCGCTCGGCCGCGTCGGCGCGCTGCGCGGCACGCTCGGCCTCTGGAACGATGATGAGCGCCGCACCGCGCTGGCTGCGCTCGCCGAGGTTGGCATCCAGGCGCATGCCGGCAAGAAAGCGCGCGAGCTTTCCGGCGGGCAGCAGCAGCGCGTCGCCATCGCCCGCGCCCTGGTGCAGGGCGCCAAGCTCGTCCTCGCCGACGAGCCGATCGCTTCGCTTGATCCGAAATCCGCGAAGCGGGTGATGGACACGCTGGTGACGATGAGCCGCGATCACGGCATTGCGCTCGTGGTCTCGCTGCACCAGGTCGATTACGCCACGGCTTATTTCGACCGCGTCGTCGCCATGAATGCCGGGCGCGTGGTGTTCGACGGGCCGGCGAGCCGCATCAATGCAGCCTTCCTCACCGAGCTCTACGGCGCCAGCGCCGAAGAACTGATCCTTCCCAGCCAGTTCGCGGTGGCGGCGGATGCCGCCGCCCGCGAGCCGGCGCATGTCTCTTGAGACGCACTCGTAAGACCACGCGTTTCCCGAAATAGCCACTCGTCCTGAAACAGGAGCGACTCTCATGAAGCGCCTTCTCGCCGCCGGCCTCGCGCTGGCTGTCCTCGCCGCGCCGCTCGCCGCCCCGGCGCGCGCTGCCGAAGAGATCAAGCAGCTCAATTTCGGCTTCATCTCCACCGAATCCTCGGCCAACCTCGCCAAGAGCTTCGAGCCCCTGCTGAAGGATCTGGAAAAGGCGATAGGCATTCCGGTGAAGCCGTTCTTCGTCGGCGACTATGCCGGCGTCATCGAAGGCATGCGCTTCAAGAAGGTCGATGTGGCCTGGTTCGGCAACAAGTCGGCGATGGAAGCGGTTGATCGCGCCAACGGCGAAGTGTTCGTGCAGACCGCCAAGCCCGACGGCTCGCGCGGCTATTATTCACTGATCGTCACCAATGCCGACCGCAGCGACATCAACGGCCTGAAGGACGTGCTCGACTGCTCCAAGGGCTACAATTTCGGTAATGGCGATCCGAACTCGACCTCGGGTTACCTGGTGCCGGGCTATTACGTGTTCGCCCTGAACAACGTCGATCCGAACAAGTGCTACAAGCGCGTCGTCACCTCCAATCATGAAGGCAATTTGCTGGCCGTCGCCAACAAGCAGATCGACTTCGCCACCAACAACACCGAGAACATGACCCGTCTGCAGATGACGCGTCCGGACGAGGCGAAGAAGATCAAGGAAGTGTGGCGCTCGCCGCTGATCGCCGCCGATCCGCTGGTGTGGCGCAAGGACCTCCCCGCCGATCTCAAGGCGAAGATCTACACCTTCTTCATGACCTATGGCCGCCTCGGCTCGCCGGAGGAGGTCGCCCGCGCCCGCGACGTGCTGGCCAAGACCTCCGACGGCTGGGGTCCGTTCGCTGCGTCCTCCGACGCGCAGCTCATCCCGATCCGCCAGCTCGAGCTGTTCAAGACCAAGATCAAGACCCAGAACGACGAGAAGCTCTCGGCCGACGAGAAAGCCAAGAAGCTGAAGGACATCGACGCCCAGCTCGCCGACCTCGACGCGCAGGCGAAGAAGACGCCCAGCATGTGAGTTGCCCGGCCGGCCTGCGCCGGCCTGGGTTCCAGGAAAGACGTCATCCCGGACGGCCCCAAGGCCGATCCGGGATCGCGTGCAGAATGGGGAGCGATCCCGGCTCTCCGGCTGCGCCTTCCGCCGGACGACGACTTAACGGAACGACCGCCAATGCTCCTCTCCGACGCCGCCCATCGTTCCGCGACGCTCGCGACGCCGGCGCCGCCGGCGACCCCGCTCGGTACCCGGCTGATCCAGCTGCTCGGCGCCGCCGCGGCGATCGTCGTGCTGGTGTTCTGCTGGTACGAGGCGGAGATGAATCCCGCCCAGCTTTGGCGCGATTCCGGCAATATGGCGACGCTCGGCGCCGACTTCCTGCGGCCGGATTTCTCGGAGTGGGAGCTCTATGCCGTCAATATGCTGGAGACGCTGGCGATCGCCGTGTGGGGCACGCTGCTCGCGGTGATCGTCGGCATCCCCTTCGGCATCCTGTGCGCCGACAATGTGGTGCCGCACTGGGTGGCGTTCCCGGTGCGCCGGCTGATGGATGCCTGCCGCGCCATCAATGAGCTTGTGTTCGCGCTGATCTTCATCGCCGCGGTCGGCCTTGGCCCGTTCGCCGGCGTGCTGGCCTTGTGGATACACACCACCGGCGTCATCGCCAAGCTGTTCTCGGAGGCGGTGGAGGCCATCGATCCGGCCCCGGTCGAAGGTATTCGCGGCACCGGCGGTAGCTGGCTGCAGGAGGTGGTCTATGGCGTGCTGCCGCAGGTGCTGCCGCTCTGGATTTCCTATGCGCTCTACCGCTTCGAATCGAACGTGCGCTCGGCCACCGTGCTCGGCATTGTCGGCGGCGGCGGCATCGGCATGACCTTCAACGAGACGATGCGCGGCTTCAACTACTCGCAGGCCTCGGCGATCCTGATCATCGTCATCCTCACCGTCACAGTGCTCGACGTGCTGAGCCAGAATATCCGCAAGCGCTTCATCTGACGGATATTTTCACGCTTGCGGCGAATGTCCGGCGAGCACCCGCCGGCGGGCCAATTTTCCGGGCCGACCTGCTCAGTTGGGCAGGCTTCGCGCCTGCGCCAGATTCCCTCACGGATATGTTCACTGCGGCGCTGGAATAGCTGCCGTGCACGATATCCGCGTGCGATTAGATCGCTCGCGATCTAATTTCACTCCATCGAACGACGCGTTGCCTGGGCGTCCGCCCCTAGAGCATTTCCCGTTCAGATGGAATCATCTGATCGAAAAGGAATTGCTCCAGCTTATTGAATCTAGAGCACTCATCTGTCGTTCGGATGTTCCATCCGAACGGAAGGGCTCTAGGGGCGAGAGCAAGTCCCGGCGCTTCGGAGTTGATCGGCCACCATCCGGGCTAGTGCGCCCGGACACCGGCTGAACAAGCAGCGCGCCATCCAGGATGGAGACTGCCATGAACAAGATCTTTATTGCTGCCGCGGTGGTGGCGAGCTTCGGCTATGTGACCGCAGCCGAAGCCCACCGCGACGACTATGAGCGCAACGACTGGTTCGCGACGATGCACAGCGTTCATCCGATGAACGTCATGCAGCACAATCTCGCCCAGTCGACGGTGGAGGGACGCAACTCCGCGACGGCCGCTTCCACGACCCCCGCACCGAGCAAGCCCCATGCTCGGCACGCGCATAAGGCGGATCACCACTCCGTCAATTGATGCGATGTTCCGGCGGATGCCAAAGCCCCCCGGAGCATTCGCCGGGCAGGGCGCGGGTCGCAAGACCCGCGCCTTTTTCTTTGGCGTCGTCCACCCCGCGGGTCGCAAGATCCGCGCCTTTTCGTTGAATGTGCACGCCTTCAGCATCTTCGAGGCCCGGCCGCGCCGGGTGCCTCAGGGTGACTTACTCAAAATCGCCGTCATCCTGAGGCGCGAGCGAAGCGAGCCTCGAAGGATGCTCAAGCAGAGCGACCCCTCTTTCCACGCCAGAACCTCTCCAAAGCTTAATTCTCCGGTCATCCTCCCGCCGCGATTGCATCGGCTAAGCTCTGCGGATTGCGCACGCGCAAAGATCCAAGGCCGGAGAACGGAGAGACGCCCGTGGAATCCATCAAGACCCTGCTCGCCGACGTCTGGCGGCTCTCCATTCCCTATTTCCGCGGCGAGGACCGCTGGGCCGGGCGGATATTGCTCGGCGCCGTCGTCGCGCTGGAATTCGCCTGGGTCTATGCCACCGTCTTGCTGAACGAGTGGAACAACGCCTTCTACAATTCCTTGCAGGACAAGGATTACGAAGCGTTCAAGCATCAGCTCTGGCTGTTCGCGGCCTATGCCACCGGTGCCATCATCGTCGCCGTCTACCAGATCTATCTGCGCCAATGGTTGCAGATACGCTGGCGCACATGGATGACGGACAAGTACCTCCAGACGTGGCTCGACGGCCAGACCCATTACCGCATGCGGCTGAAGGGCGATGTCGCCGATAACCCGGACCAGCGTATCGCCGTCGACATCAACCTCTATATCGAACAGACCATCTTGATCTTCATCGGCCTCCTCAATGCCGTGACATCGCTCGCCTCTTTCGCGGTGATCCTTTGGGGCTTGTCCGGCGATTTCCGCTTCACTCTGGGCGGCAGCGAGATCGCGATTCCGGGCTATCTGGTGTGGGCGGCCTTCGCCTATGCCGCGCTCGGTACCTGGCTGACGCACCTGATCGGCTATGTGCTGGTGAAGCTCAATTACGACCAGCAGCGCTACGAGGCGAACTACCGCGTCGATCTGGTGCGGGTGCGCGAGAATAGCGAACAGATCGCGCTGATGGCAGGCGAGCCGGTGGAGCGCACTCGCCTGCTGGATCGGTTCAGCCACATCATCCACAATTACTGGGGCCTCATGCTCGCCCAGAAGCGGCTGACCTGGTTCACCGCCGGCTTTGGCCAAGCCTCCACCATCTTCCCCTACATCGTGGTGGCGCCGGCCTATTTCACCGGCGCCATCCAGCTTGGCCAGTTGATGCAGACCGCTTCAGCCTTTGGGCAAGTGCAGAGTTCCTTCTCTTTCTTTGTCAATTCGTATCAGACGCTCGCCGAGTGGAAGGCGGTGGTCAATCGTCTGGTCGGGTTCGAAAGATCGGTCGAGGCTACCAAGGCGGAGACCCTTGTCACCGCCTTCCGCCGCGTGCCCGACGGCGAAGGCGCGGCGTTCGCGGCGAAGCATGTCGAAGTGCGCCTGCCCGACGGGCGCCCCCTCGTCGAGATCGGCGGGCTCACTGTGAAGGCAGGCGAGGCGGTGCTGATGACCGGCGCCTCCGGCACCGGCAAATCGACGCTGTTCCGTGCACTTTCCGGCATCTGGCCCTATGGCCATGGCGAAGTGAGGCTAGCCGCGGAAGCGCGGATGCTCACTTTGCCGCAGCGGCCCTATCTGCCGGTCGGGAGCCTGCGCGGTGCGCTCGCCTATCCCGAGCCCGTGGTGAACTATTCCGACGAGACCTTGCGCGAGGTGCTGGAGACGGTGAGGCTTCCCGATCTCACCGGGCGGCTCGACGAGGTCGGTCTGTGGCCGTCCATATTGTCGGGCGGCGAGCAGCAGCGCCTGGCGATCGCCCGCGCGCTGCTGGTGAAGCCGGACGTGCTGCTGCTCGATGAGGCGACCTCGAACCTCGACGAGCCGGGCGAGAGCGCACTCTACCATGTGCTGCGCCAGCGCCTGCCGGCGACCGCTATCCTCTCCATCGGCCACCGCGCCAGCCTGCGTCCGCTGCACGATCGGCAGATCACGCTGGAGCGCAGCGAGGACGGCCCGGCGCGGCTGGAAGGCACCGGCGCGGAGCCGGTGCCGGCGTAGGTTGCATTGCTTCAACATCCTTCGAGGCTCCGCTGCGCGGAGCACCTCAGGATGAGGTTGTGTCTATAAAAACCACCTCATCCTGAGGTGCCGCGAAGCGGCCTCGAAGGATATTCAAGCCGGTCAACCCTGCTTCCGCATTGCCCCATGCACCCCTCCCGTGCGATCCAGCTTGAGGGCAGGGGGAAGAGCAATGTCGGACAGCAGTCGAATGCGGCTCGGCGGCCGCTTGCCGTGGCATTCGGACCTCAGGCGCGCGCGCATGCTCTGGTCCTCGCCGATCCTGTGGCGGCGCCGCGGGGTGTTCCTCCTCGGCGCGGTGGCGGTCGGCCTCGTCTCGATCGGCTTCGCCTATGTCGCCGACGCCGCGCAGGATTATTACCACCGCCTGCTCGCCTGGAATCCCTACGCGCTCCTTCTCCTCACTCCGGCGACGTTTGCGCTGTTCGCCTATGCGACGAAGCGCTGGTTCGACGGTGCGCAGGGCAGCGGCATCCCGCAGGCCATCGCCGCGCGGCGCCACCATGACGGCGTGCTCGCCCGCAAGTTGCTGGCCCCGAGCGTGACCGTCGCCAAGATCGTCATGACCACGCTGGCGCTCGCCGCTGGGGCCTCGATCGGCCGCGAGGGGCCGACCGTGCAGATCGGCGCCTGCATCATGTTCATGGTCGGCTCCTATGCCGGGATCGGCCGCCAGCCGGGGCTGATCCTCGCCGGCTCCGCCGCGGGCATCGCGGGAGCCTTCAACGCTCCGCTCGCGGGCGTCATGTTCGCCATCGAGGAGATGGCGCAATCCTATGACCGGCGGCTCTCGAGCCTCGTCATCGCCGCGGTGGTGATCTCGGGGGTGACCACGCTGCTGCTGGTCGGCAACTATAATTACTTCGGCATCGTGGAGGGCACCGCCAAAGGCTGGAGTCTCTGGATCGCCGTTGCGCTATGCGCGGTGCTCGGCGGCATCATGGGCGCGGTGTTCTCGCGGCTCCTCGTGTTTCTCTCCATGGCGCCGCTCGGCTGGCTGAAATGGCTGCGCGCCCGCCCCCTGCTCACCGGTGCGATGTGCGGGCTGATCGTCGCCGTGCTCGCCATCGCCACCGGCGGCTTTGCCGGCGGCAGCGCCTATGCGGAGGCGCGAGCGCTGCTCGAAGGCGGCGCCGACCACCCCTGGTGGTATGCGCCGGTGAAGCTGGCGACGACGGTGCTGTCCTCGGCGAGCGGCATACCGGGCGGCCTATTCTCGCCCTCGCTCTCGATCGGCGCCAGTCTCGGTGCCAATCTCGGCCAGTTCTTGCCGGGCGTCGATGTCGGCGCCATCGCGCTGCTCGGCATGGCGGCCTATTTCGCCGCCGTGGTGCAGGCCCCGCTCACCGCCTTCATCATCGTGCTGGAGATGACCGACGATGCCGGCATGACGGTCCCGCTGATGGCGGTGACGCTGCTCGCCGCCGGCCTGTCGCGGCTGATCACGCCGGAGCCGCTCTATCACGCGCTGTCCTACGGGTTCGATCGGAAAGAAGAAACGTCGGATTCAAATGAGACGTCATCCCGGCCGGAGTCGAAGCCGTAGAGCCGGAATCGCGTGACGAAGGTGCGCCTCTTTCGGCGCGCGATCCCGGATCGGCCTCGCGGCCATCCGGGATGACGACGTCAATCAGGGCAGCTTCGGCGCGTAGGTCTCGACCGGCTCGACCTTGTCGATGAGGCCATGGCCCTTCATGAACTGTCCGAACCGCTCGTAGCGTCCGGCATCCAGCGCTGCCGGCGCGTGGGCGAAGCGGCGCAGCGTGTCGGTCCAGGCGGTCCTGTTCAGCTCGTCGTCGAGCTTCGGGTTGGCCTTCACGAACACGCCCCATGCCTCGTCCGGATGGTTGAGGATGAAGATGGTGGCCTCCTCCACCGCGGCGAGGAACTTCTTCAGCCGCGGGTCGGCGATGAGCTTCGCGTGCGTCACATAGATCAACTCGTCGAAAGGCGGCACGCCGTGCTCTTCGGGGAAGAAGGCGGTGCCCTCCTTGCCTTCGAGCCTGATCTGGGTGAGCTCGAAATTGCGGTAGGCGCCGATCACCGCATCGACCTTGCCGGCGATGAGCGCCGGGGAAAGCGCGAAATTGACGTTCACCATGGTGACGTCGGAGGGCTTCAGCCCGGCATCGACCAGCATGGTGCCGAGCAGCGCATCCTCGAGCCCGGCCACCGAATAGCCGACCGTCTTGCCCTTGAGATCGGCGATCTTCTTGATCGGCCCGTCCTTCAGCGCGACAAGCGCGGTGAGAGGGGTCGAGACCAGAGTGCCGAAGCGCACCAGCGGCAGGCCTTCCTTCACCGAGAGATAGAGGTTCGGCTGGTAGCTGACCGCCACCTCGGCCTGGCGGGCGGCCACGAGGCGCGGCGGCGCGGCGGGATCGGCCGGCGGCACCAGGGTCACATCGAGCCCATGGGCGTCGAAAAAGCCCTTCTCCTTGGCGATGATGAGCGGGGCGTGGTCGGGATTGACGTACCAATCGAGCAGCACGGTGAGCTTGTCGGCGGCCGCGGCCGGCGACAGCGAGACCGCGAGCGCGAGGCCGGCGGCAGCAAGAAACTTCAGCATGGATCTCCTCCTGATGTGGAGACCCGAGACACGAGCTTTTGGGGGATCTTCCGGCCGCGGACGCAACGCGCCCCGCCTTGGCTCCGTCCCTTCGCCGGCATGACCCGGATCAGGTTCAAAGGGTCTGGCCTGCGCCATCTCAGCCTCTTGCGAGACACCCCTCGGACGGGTCGGAACGTAACAGAGGCGTGACACCCCATCAACAGCAGGCACTGTTCGCTGCACTCGCGCCTCAGAATGAGGTGGTACTTTAGAAGCGACCTCATCCTGAGGTGCCGCCGCAGGCGGCCTCGAAGGATGCTCAGCCGGAGCGCCTACCGCCCCACCGTCTCCGGCGCCCAGGGCACCAGCCTGGTCAGCGCCCGATCCACCACCGCGAACAGCACCAGCGCCACGGTGAGCAATATGGCGAGCGCGGCGAACACCATGTCGGTCTGCATCCGCGCGTTCGAATACAGCATCAGATAGCCGAGCCCGGCCGACGAGCCGACCCATTCGCCGACCACGGCGCCGATCGGCGACACGGCGGTGGCGACCCGCAGCCCGGAAGCGAGCGCCGGCAGGCCGGCCGGGATGCGGATATGGTAGAGGCTCGCCGCGGTGCCGGCGCCATAGAGCCGGCCGAGATCCACCAGCCCCTGGTCGGCGCGCGCCAGCCCGTCATGGAAGGCGGAGGCGACGGGGAAGAAGATGATCAGGCTCGCCATCACGATCTTGGAGGCGAGGCCGAAGCCGAACCAGATGACGAGCAGCGGCGCGATGGCGAACACCGGCAGCGCCTGCGCCACCAGCAGCACCGGCCTGAGCGCCCGCCGCGCGGCGGGGGAGGCCGCCATCAACAGAGCGCAGCCAATGCCGAGCGCCGCGCCGCAGAGCAGGCCGAGCAGCATCTCGCCGAGCGTGATCGCGGCGTTCTCGGCGAGGATCGTGCGATTGTCCCACAGCGCCGCGCCGATGCGGATCGGGCCGGGGAGGATATAGGCCGGCACGCCCATGAGCCGCACCGCGGCTTCCCACAGGCCGAGCAGGACGAGCACGGGGAAGAGAGGACGGGCGAGGCGGACCATGGTTCTTTCGCGTTGAATCCACGACTTATAGCCGCCCCTCGCGCTCGGGGCGACCAGCGGCCTTGACCAGGATCGAGGCAGGCACCAGTTACCAGTAGATAGCCGCACCGCAAGCGGCAGTTCGACGAATGGAGGACGTCATGCTCAAGGACATTCTCGTGCATCTGAAGGTCGGCGACGACATCGTCGACAACGCGTCGGACTATGCGGTGTCGCTGGCAGCGGCGCTCGATGCGCATCTCACCGGCGTCGCCGGCAGCTTCGAGATCGATGTCCCGCAGATCTACACCGAGGCCTTCTCGACCGACTTCATCGAAACCCAGCGCATCGAGGCGCGCCGGCTCGCCGCTGAGGCGATCACGCGCTTCCAGAATGCGGCACGCTCGCTGTCACTCAACGTCGATGTCGCGACCATCGACGGCACCATCGGTGGCATCGCCGAGCAGGTCGGCGTCCTCGCCCGGCTCTACGACATCACCGTGGTGAGCCAGCCCGATCCCGACCGCATGGGCTCCGACGAGGTGGTGGCGGAATCGGTGCTGTTCGATTCCGGGCGGGCACTGCTGCTGGTGCCGCTGAACCAGCAGAAGCCGTTCGCGGCGAAACGCATCCTCGTCGCCTGGGACGGCAGCCGCACCGCGGCGCGCGCGGTTGCCGAGGCGCGCGGGCTGATCGCCAAGGCCGACCTCGTCGAGGCGGTGATCGTCAAGACTTCGCGCGGCAAGGCGCGCGAACTCGACGGCGCCGACATCGCCGAGCATCTCTCGCGGATCGGCAAATCGGTGGAGCTGCGCCGCCTGGAGACGGGCACCGGCGAGCGCGTTGTCGACGTGCTGTTGAAGGAAGTGGCGGCGCGCGACATCGATCTCGTGGTGATGGGCGGCTACGGCCATTCGCGGCTGCGCGAATTCGTGCTTGGCGGCGTCACCCGCGACGTGCTGGAACGCATGACCGTGCCGGTGCTGATGGCGCATTGAGGCGCGCCGCTTCAGTCCAGCGAGGTCCAATAGGTGCCGCCCATGGCGAAGGGCTGGAAGCGGCGATGGAGTTCGCGCAGCAGGGCATCCGGATCGAGATCAGCGAACAGCTCCGGATGCAGCCATTTGGCGAACATCTGCACCGCCGCGACATTGAAGGGCGAGTTGTAGAAATGATGCCAGATCGCATGCGCTCGCCGGGCGCGGACCGCGGATAGCTGCGCGATGCCGGTCCGCGCCATGGCGCGGGCGAGGGTCGATTGCGCCACATCCGGGGATACATCCGGCCCGAGTGCGATCCAGGAATTGTCCGCGGCGCTCGCCGCGCTGCCGATGGCGGTGCCGACATAGACATCGGGCGGATGCGTCAGCAGATATTCCAGGCTCACCGTACCGGCTTCGCCCGCCACGATCCCGGCGGCCGCATTGACGCCACCGGCGGCGGTGACGAAGCCCCCCATCATGCCGCGCACCATGGTCTCGCAGCAGGGCGTGAGCCCGACACGGCTCTCGATGAAGACCCGGACCGGCGTCGGCCGGGCGGTGGCCAGGCGCTCCTGCACCTGCGCATAAGCCTCGCGCCAGGCGCTGAGGAACGCGGCGGCCTCGGCCTCGCGCCCCAGCACGCGGCCAAGCAATTCCAGGGAGCGCGGCGTATTGGCGAGCGGATCGACGCGGAAGTCGATGAAGACCACCGCGACGCCGGCCCGCTCCAGCACCTCGATCACGCGTGCCGAGCGCGAGCCGGGGCCGTGTCCGTCGAGCCCGAAGATCGCCACCTGGGGCCGCAGCGCCAGCGCCTGCTCCAGGCTGAAACTTTCCTGCGAGTTGCGTCCGATCCGCATGATCTGGTCGATGCGCGGAAAGGCGGCGCGGTAGCGCGCATAGCTCGCCGGATCGACCTGCTCATACTCGCCCATCATGCCGACGACCCGGCGCGTCGGGTCGGCACGGTCGAGGATCGCAAGCGCCGGCAGATAGCGGCCCTCGCCGATGATGATGCGCTCGACGCTCGCCGGCAGCGTGACCGTGCGTCCGGCGAGGTCCGTCACCTCCCGCGCGCCAGCCACCAGCGTTCCCGCGAGCATGGCGACCAGCAGGACCGCGAAGCGACACAGCATGGGGGGTCGCGGCCTCAGAACTTCGCCGACGCGGTGAGTATGAAGGAGCGGCCGGGTTCGAGGAGCGGCTCCACGCCCTCGATGTCCTGGCCGTAGGTGCCGCGGCTCGCATAGGTCTCATCGAAGATGTTGTTGACGTCGAGCCGGAGCATCAGATGCGGCAGGCTCACCGGGCGGTATTCGGCATAGAGATTGACCACGGTGTAGCCGTCGATCGGCTGATAGACGACGTCGACCAGCGGCGCCGGCACGTCGTCCATCTCCAGTGCGATTTCCATGTTTCCGCCGATGGTCAGGCCCCATTGCGTGAAGGTATGGGCGGCGACCACGGTGATGATCTGGCCGACCGGGGTGGCGAGATAGTTCCCGGTCTCGGAATCCGCTGGCTTGCCGTCGATATCGACGTCGATGTCGGCATATTTCACCCGGACGAAGCCGTTCTCCCAGCTGTAGCCGGCACCGATCTCGAAGCCTTGCGAGACGATGTCGCGCGCGCGGATCGCGCCGACGGCAGCGTTGTAGATTGCGACGCGCGCATTATCGATGTCGCTGCGGAACACGCTGCCTTCCAGCGTGAAACCGTTGTAGGTGGCCTTCAGTCCGACAATGTAGTTATCGGCGATCACCGGCTCCGGGCCGTCCGCATAATCCCAGGCGGGGTTCATCACGAAGTTCTCGGCGAGCGGGATGCCCGCCCACACATGCGAATAGCCGGCTTTGGCGGTGAGCAGATCGGCGATCAGGTCGTATTCGCCCGAGACATTGCCGCTGAGCCCGGCATTGTCCCACTCGGTGTCGTCGGTGCCGGTGAACCATTGCTGGTCGGCACGCCCACCGAAGGAGAGTCGGGTGCGCTCCCACGGTTCCAGCCGGGCCTGCGCATAGAGGCCGACATTGGTCGCCTTCTCGGTGGCGGCATCGTACATGTCGTCCAATTCGGCGGTGTCGTCGTAGAAGTCGACGCCGGCGACGATGTCGCCGGTCGACAGTGCGAACTTGTTCTCGAACTTGCCGTTGAAGCTGTCGGTCTTGCCGCTGGTCCAGTAGGGCAAGGTGGGCGGCCGCAGAAAGACCGGCTTGCCGATCTCCGAGGAGCTGTAGGCCAGCACGGCCTTCGGGTTCCACCAGCCTTCCGGCGTATCGTCTGTATAGGTGAAGACCACGTTCTGCCGGTCGAGCGCGTAGTCGGCGACTGCCGGTTCCCACGGGCGGTTGAGCGGGAACTTGGTGCCGTTGGCGCGGTAGGGCCGCGGCGCCTCGTCCTGGATGCGCTCATAGCTCAGGGCGAAGCGGTCGCCGCTCGGCGCCTGGTAGGAAATCTTGCCGATTCCGTTGACCACATCGGTGCTGGTGCCGAGCACGATGTCGCCATTGCCGGCCTCGAACTCGTCGCCCTTGCCGTAATTGAAATAGCCGAGCGTCTCGAAGCCGCCCTTGCGGGCATAGCCGGTGACATTGGCGATCGAGGTGTCGCCGTTGAAATTGAAGGAATATTTGCCGATCCCGCCCCAGCCGTCGGCGTCGAGGAAGTCGCGCGCGTCCTTGGTCTCGTAGGCGATGGAGCCGGCCAGCGCTCCGGGGCCGGCATCGGCCGGGGCGACGCCGGCATCGACCCGCACGGCTTTCAGCACCCCGGGATCGATGAGGTTGGTGCCGCTGTGGTGGAACACCTTGTTGTTCTGCCGGCTGCCATCGATGGTGACGGCGAGATTGGTTTCCTCGATGCCGTGCACATAGACCTTCTGCGACATCGGGATCGAGCTGCCCACCTCGATGCCCGGCTGCTCGCGGAATACGCCGGCGAGGTCGGTGGCGTTCAGGCGCTCGAGATCCTGCGGGGTGATCACGGTCTCGCTCACGCCGCCGCGGCCGATATTGGTGGTGGAGACGGCGATGGCGTCGAGCATTTCCGTGCCCTCCGCTGCGCCGCCTCCCTCGCTCTGCACCGGCATGGCCTGTCCCACCACCGCCGTCCCCTCGCCGGTGATGCGGAAGCCGATGCCGGTGCCGGCGAGCAACTGCGCCAGCGCCTGCTGGGCCGTGTAGGTGCCGTTCACCGCCCGCGAGGTGACGCCACGCGAGGTCGCTGCGGCCAGCGTCACCTGCAGGCCGGACTGCCGGCCGAAGGCGTTCAGCGCCGAGGCGAGCGGCTGCGCCGGAATGTTGAAGGACCTGGCCGCATTGACGCCGGCCACCCGCGCTGCCGGGCCGCCCTGCGCCGCAGCCGGTGAAAGGCCGGCGAGGCCGACAATGGCGGTGGTCGCCAGCAAACAGGCGGCATGGCGTATCGGCGCGCGCATCGTGCCCAGCTCCGGATATTCTGCGCATTCCCCTTCGGAACGCGTCCCCGGCGCAAAGACGATCGACGTCAGGATTTTTTTCACGGCCTCGCGAAATTTCTTAAGGGGGTGACGCGTGATCGAAAGGGCGAGCTGGGGCCGTGAGTTGGCCCCTCTCCCCGACGGGGAGAGGGGTGGGGTGAGGGGCCTCCTACCGCTCCGCAACCGTGCTCCCCCTCACCGACCCGCTTCGCGCGCCACCTCTCCCCAACGGGGAGAGGGATTGCGTGGCCCTCTCAGTAGCGCGAGAGCACCCGGACATAGGGCGAGATCTCGCGGACCGTACCGCCATACGGCTGCACCAGCGCCCGCAAGGCGCGGTCCGGGTCATGCAGATCGTAAAGGCCGGTGACCTTCTGGGCGGCGAGAGCGCCGTCCGGCAGGCTGATCCAGGCGCCGTGATAGCGCTGGAGCTGCTCGACCACGGCACCGATCGCGGCGTCCTGCACGAACAGTCGCCCGCTGCGCCAGGCGGCGATGTCCTCTGGTGCAATGGCACGCGTCTCCATTGTGCCGGCCAGCCGGTCCACCACCGCCATCTCGCCGGGCGCGAGCCGCGCCTGCGCCTCGGCGCCAGCGGCGGCGTATCTCAGCGCAACCGCGCCATGCGCCAGCTCGATGCTCGTGGTCAGGCAGGAGAGGCGCACATTGAAGCCGGTGCCGAGCACCTCGATATCGACCCCGCCGGCATCGACGGTGAAGGGGCGGGCGGGATCGCGGCGCACCTCGAAGAACGCTTCGCCCGCCAGCAGCCGGACGGCGCGCCGGCCTTCCGACAGATCGACCGCAAGTGCGCTGCCCGCCCCCAATTCCACCACGCTGCCGTCTTCGAGCGTCACGGTCCGGCTGCCGCCGGTCGGAGTGATGTAGTCGGCCTGGAGCCGCAGCAGCAGCGCCGGATAGAACACGAGCGCGAGCAGGCAGGCCGCCATGGCGGTGACGACCGCCGCGGCGCGCCACGAGGGCCTCCGACGCGTCGGACGCGGGCCGGGGCGCTGCTGCCAGACATGGGCATAGGCCGGTGGCACCTCGCCCATGAGCTGCCAGACCCGGCTGGCGCGCTCGAAGGCATCGCGGTGCGCGTCGGAGGCGGCGAGCCAGGTGTCGAGCGCGCGCGCGAGGGCGGGATCGCGCGGCGCCTCATTGAGGCGCAGCAGCCAGTCCGTCGCCTCGGTCAGCCGGGAATTCCGCTCGTCGTCGTTCTCGGTCAAGTAACGTCCTGTCGCGATCGTCCGCGGGGCGGACCGGAGCAGCCGCGTAAGGCTGCCTTCCGAAGAGCTAGACGATTAGGAGGGGATTTATTTTCACGAGATCGCGGAGCTGTCACGCCCCATGCCGGTCGAGCCCGGCAGCGATGCGCATCAGGGCGGAGCGCACATGACGGTGCGCGGTGGCGACCGAGACACCGAGATGTGCGGCGACTTCTTCGAGCGTGTGGCCGCCGAAGCGGTGCATCTCCACGGCGATGCGCACCTCCATCGGCAACTCCGCCATGATGCGCGCGACCACGCGCACCTCCTCGCCCAGCACCGCGTGCTGCTCAGGCGTCGCCAGCTCTTGCGGCAGCACCCAGAAAGGCGGTTCGTCCTGCTGCACCCGCACCTCGACCTTGCGGCGCTTCAGGGCGTCCAGAGCGAGATTGCGGACGATCCGGTAGAGATAGCCGAGCCCGCGCTCCGTGCCGTCGGCGGCCGGGGCAGCGGGCGCGAATTTCAGGAAGGCGTCCTGCACCACGTCCTCGGCCGCCTCGCGCGAGCCGAGTATCGGCGTCGCATAGGCGACCAGCGCCGCACGGTGCGACGCATAGAGGACGGCGGGCATGTCGCGCTCCCGCATCAGGCGGCGTCTCCGCGGATCTCGTGGCAGATGGTGCGGCGACGGCCGCTTCCCTTAGATAAGGGAGGCTAATTTCCCTCGCAATGACAATGATTTAGAGGAAATCAAAACTGACGATGGGCCGGGCGCGCCGCTCACGCGCCCTGCGCCATCCGCCCGTTCTCAGTGAAGAAGCGGTTTTCCGGCCGCGGCAGGCCGAGATGCTCGCGCAAGGTGGTGCCCTCATAGTCGCGGCGGAACAGGCCGCGGCGCTGCAGCTCCGGCACCACCTTGCTGGTGAAATCCTCGAGCCCGCCGGGAAGGTACGGGAACATCACGTTGAAGCCGTCGCTGCCCTCGCCCATCAGCCATTCCTCCATGGCGTCGGCGATCGTGGCGGGCGTGCCGACAAAGGCGAGGCCGGAATAGCCGCCGAGCCGCTGGGCGAGCTGGCGCACGGTGAGGTTCTCGCGCCGCGCCAGCTCGACCACCCGCTCGCGCGCGCTGCGGCTGGCATTGGTCTCGGGGATGTCCGGCAGCGGCCCGTCCGGATCGAAACCGGAGGCGTCGTGGCCGAGAGCGATGGAGAGCGATGCGATGGCGCTGTCATAGTGCACCAGGCTGTCGAGCTTTGCGCGCTTGGCGCGGGCCTCCTCGATGCTGTCGCCGACCACCACGAAGGCGCCGGGCAGGATCTTGAGGTGGTCGCGCGGGCGGCCGAGCCTGTCGAGCCGGCCCTTCACATCGGCATAGAAGGCTTGGCCGGCGGCGAGGTTCGAGCCCGCGGCGAAGATCACCTCGGCGGTCTCGGCGGCGAGCTGGCGCCCGGCCTCCGAGGCGCCGGCCTGCACGATCACCGGCCAGCCCTGCACCGGCCGGGCGATGTTGAGCGGGCCGCGCACCGAGAAATACTTGCCCTTGTGGGCCAGCGCATGCATCCGCTCGGGGTCGAAAAACAGTCCGCTCGCCACATCGCGCTTGAAGGCATCGTCGGCGAAGCTGTCCCACAGCCCGGTCACGACATCGTAGAACTCGCGGGCGCGGACATAGCGCTCGTCATGCTCCATATGGTCCTCGAGGCCGAAATTCAGCGCCGCGTCGGGGTTCGAAGTCGTCACGATGTTCCAGCCGGCGCGCCCATCGCTGATATGGTCCAGCGAGGCGAAGCGCCGGGCGACATGATAGGGCTCGTCGAACGTGGTCGAGGCGGTGGCGACGAGCCCGATGCGCTCCGTCGCTCCCGCGAGCGCGGACAGCAGCGTGAACGGCTCGAACGAGGTGACGGTGTGGCTGCGCTTTAGCGCCTCTACCGACATGTTCAGCACCGCGAGATGGTCCGCCATGAAGAAGGCGTCGAACTTCGCCGCCTCCAGCATCTGCGCGAGGCGGGTGAGATGCTTCAGGTTGAAATTGGCATCCGGCCAGGCGCCCGGATAGCGCCAGGCGCCGGTATGGATGCTCACCGGCCGCATGAAGGCGCCGAGATGCAGTTGCTTGCTGGCCATGAGCTGGTCCTCGATGCCCGGCCGCGCACGCGATAGGGGCGGCGCGTGCCGGGATGCTGTCTTGCGTTGCGCCTAGCCGAGCGCAGCTAGGCGACCCCGTCCACCCACAACGGCGTGTGCCAGCATTGCGTGGCGGGCAGGGGGCGAGACGCTCCCGCGCCATGCGGGTTCGCAATGCGCATAGCAATTGCCGGTTGAAGGGGAGCGAAAGAACGCTAGGCTCGATCAGCCTTTGCGCTGGACAGGAGCCTCCCATGCTTCATCTCGAGGTTCCCACGCCTCGGGATCTGGCGGCATTGAGCGAGGTGCGGACCGACGCCTGCGTCTCGATCTACCTTCCGACCACGCCGATAACCCAGAACATCGGAGGCTCCCGGATCGAGCTGGCGAACCTGACGAAGGATGCCGTCGAGCAATTGCGGAGCGTGGGAGGAGACAAGCGGCGCATCGAGCTGCTTCGCGAGGAATTGGACGATCTGGCCGACGACGATGATTATTGGCGGCTGCAGGCCCACAGCCTTGCGATCTTCGTACGTTTCGTCTCGCCAACCGGCTCGGCGCCCTGGTCGAGGTCTCCGATCGGTTTCATCTGAAGCCGCTCATCCGGGCCGTCACCTTCCCGCAGGCGGCCGCGATGAGCTCGCCGCCTGCAACCTCTAGTGAGACCGGGGCGATGCGATGAGCGAAGCGAGGATGGCTCGCACGAGGCCCGCCTGGCGACCGACCTCTTGCCACCTCGGATCATCAGGGAGCCTCAGCCAGTCGTCGAGCACGGTGTCTTCCAGGCTCAAAGCGGTGGCGACAAACGCGCGACCCGCCTCTGCCTGTGAGGCCGGAAAGAGCCTGTCGACGAACTCCTCGAACTGCAGGTCGTCGAGCAACATGTTGAGCAACTCGGCAGCGTCAGGGAGGGTGCCGTTACTCCAGCCCTTTCTCTGCCCCGGTACGTCGGCGAGGAGGTTGAGCACGCCGAGAATGCTTTCCCCGCGCGCTTCATCACTCGAATGCTCCATCCGACGGCCTCCCTTGAGCAACCTCAATCGGCCCTTGGCGGAAGCAGCGCTCTGGCTTGCGCGATCAGCCACTCGACAGCCGGGAGCGGGAGATCCTCCTTGAAGGCGGTGAACACCATGTCGTTCGTCTGGTCGGAGTAGAAGATCTCGGCCAGGCATTCACCGTCGGCGTCTGTGCGGTCGTGCAGCTCAAGAAACATGCCGTCGCGAATGATATCGCTGCCGCGCTGAAGCGCGTAGGAGCGCCCTTCTATCAGAGTGCTGCTGCCCATCGAGACGCCCCCCTAGTGGCCGGCGCGGCCTAGCCATCATTCGAAGCGTTGAGTTTGTCGAGCGGCGTGCCCTCGTCGGCTGGACGCTGCTTCCGCAGCCGAACGCCTGGCCCTTCGCCGTTCTCGTCGACGAAGATCACGCCGGCCGCCTCAAGGGCACGTTGGATACCGGCTTCAGCATCAGTTGAAACTGCGCGTCTAGCCTTTTCGAAATCGACGACAGTCGACAGACCAAGGTTCGCGGCCGCAGCCAGTTGCGGCTGTGTCCACTCGATCAGGGCTCGGGCCGCTCGGCACTGCGCTGGTGTCATATCAACATTTTCTGTTGACGGCAGAAGCCGCACAACCTATCAACATAAACTGTTGATCCGATCCATACCACAGGAGCACGCGCATGGGCACCCATGTTCGCGAACGGCTGAGCCTTGTCCCTGAATTCGTAATGGTCGAACGCCGCGAGCTGCGGGCTCGCGCGGAAGCGGCGATCGAGACGCTGATCTCCCTGCTCGACGAGATCGACGGGGATACCGAGAGCGAGGACGGCGGCGACTTCGAAGACGAGACCGATCACGCTGCGGAATGGAGGCGCTGATGGACCGCCGCAGCTTCCTCGCCGCGGCTCCAGCCGTCGCCCTCGTTCCCTTCAGCGCAAGTGCTGGGGCTGCGTCCCCGCTCGGCGGTCTCATTGAGGCTCATCGCATGGCCTCGACGCTTCTGGACGCGACCTATGATCGCCTTGGCGAAATAGAGATGCGGTGCAGGTGCGAGCCGGAACGGGTGCAATACAGCCGAATGGCGTTCACCCACGAGCCCCTCCATGCATGGAGCATCGAGGAGCTTGATGCGAACTCGCACCAGAACATGACCATCAGGCGAGCGCTTGGGGAGGACGCCGCCGCGACCGAAGCCAAGCGCGTGGCGTGGCTTTCGGATAAGGCCTCTGAGCTTACTGCGATCAAGGCTGCTAACGAGGCGGAGCGTAGGCGGCACGGCTTTTACGATGCCGACGCCGCCGTCCACCGCGCGCAGGAGGCCGAACTGCAAGCGCGCGTGGCGCTAGTCTTGTATCGGCCGGCTACTGGGGCTGAGGCCGACGAACGTCAGCGTTACACGGAATCGGCGCACATGTTCCATGCGACCGAGCTTATGGACGACAGGTTCGTGGCGGCATTGCTTCGGGCGCTGGGGGTGCATGTGGCGAGCGGCTGAATCCCGCGCCGTTGAGACGAGTGAGATCGGCGGCCCGATTATCCACATCCACCGATTGCGCTATTGACTTTTCAAGTGGCGCCAGTCCTATTGAAATAACAAGTGGAAAAATCAATAGGATATTTTGCCATGACCAAGCTCCGTGCTACCACCGCACTCGCAGCCGACATCGCGCGAATTGACCGCCAGAGGTTTAATGAGGCGGTCGCGGCCGAGTTCTATCTGTGCGCTCCGCCGACTGTGGCGGGCCGCGCCCGCTCGTTCGGCGTCAACGACTTGATTGCCTTGTACATCTACGGCCGCCTCAACGATGAGGGCGTGATTCCCCGCCACGCCGGTCAGGTGGCATGCCGGCTTCTCAATTTCATGAACGAGGTCGGCGCCGATCTGGACCACGCTCTGTACGTCGTGTGCGAGGGGCGGCCCGCTGCTTGGGTGCGGCGCGAGCGGTTTGATCTTGCTGCCACCCATATGAGCGGTGGTGAGATCACCTCCGTCCGGGACTGGTATTTGCGCCCGATCCGCGATCGCATCATCGCGCGCCTGGAGGCGGAGGACGAGAGCCGCGTGCTCGGTCCCGTGGGCGACGGGGACTGAGGTATGGCCTCGGATCGCTCGCCGTTCATCCGCACCGCGAAGCAGATCGCCCACGAGCTCGGCTGCTCGCCCGCCACCGTCTATCGGGCGGTCCGCGCCGGCAAGCTGCCGGCGGTGAAGGGTGGCCAGCAGGGCCGCACCTCGCGTCTCCAGATCGAGCGCAAGGCGCTCGATGATCTGATGACGGGCCGAAAGGGCTGAACAGATGGCGCGTATCGGAGCCAAGATCACCCAGGCCGACGTGGCGCGTACGCTTCGCGCCGTGAGGTCGGCCGGGATGCAGGCGACTACGCAGGTCGTGGTGCGCCCTGACGGAAGCATCGTCATCTGCCCGATCGAGCCGCCCAAGCCCCGCACGCCGCTCACCTCGACCGAGGACGACGGCGAAGAAATCATCCTTTGAGGCTCCTATGCCAAAGGCACGCCCGCCGCATCTGCACCGTGAGAGATCGCGCCACGGCCTTGCAATCTGGTATGTGCGGCGCGGGCATGGTCCGCGCATCCGCCTGCGCGCCCAATATGATTCTCCCGAGTTCTGGGCCGAATACCAGGCAGCACTGACGGGCGCCGCGCCGCTGAAGACAGGGGGTAGCCCCGGTTCATTGCGGTGGGCGATCGATCGATATCGCCGAAGCTCTGCATGGGCGGGGCTGGCCCCGGCGACGCGGCGCCAGCGTGAGAACATCTATCAGCAGGTCGTGAGCACCGCCGGCGATAAGCCGCTCGCCAAGATCACTCAGAGAACGATCGTTGAGGGACGTGAGCGTCGCGCCGTGCGTCCCCACGCCGCGAACAATTTCCTCAAGGCGATGCGCGGCTTCTTTGAGTGGGCCGCGGGCGATGGCGATCTTGTAAAGGTCAACCCGTGCCTTGGTGTGAAGACGCTCAAAGGTGCGAATGACGACGTCGGCTTTCACACATGGACCGAAGAGGAAGTGGCTCGATTCGAGTCCCATTGGCCGACCGGGACGCGCCAGCGACTTGCCTTCGACATTCTTCTCTATACGGGGCTCCGGCGTGGCGATGCAGTGAAGCTCGGCCGCCAGCATGTCCGCGACGGGCTCATTACCCTTCGTACCGAGAAGACCGGGGAGGTGGTGATCCTCCCGTTGCTGCCGGTGCTCGCAGCCTCGATTGAGGCGACCAAGACCGGGGATCTCACGTTCTTGGTGACCGATCGCGGTCAGCCCTTCGTAAAGGAGAGCTTCGGCAACTGGTTCCGCGAGGCGTGCAAGGCGGCTCGTTGTCCTGGCTCAGCCCACGGACTGCGAAAGGCAGGAGCGACGCGCGCAGCTGAGAATGGCGCCACCGACCGCCAGCTGATGGCGCTGTTCGGATGGTCGACTGGGAAGATGGCGACGCACTACACGCGCGCTGCGGATCGCAAGCGACTTGCAAGCGAGGCGGCCAAGCTCTTGCTGCCGAAACAGGCCACGAACAAAAACGCCCACACCATGCGTTCTGGTACGGGCGGCGGACCTAAAACCCCAAAGAAATCAGGAGCTTGATAAATGAGTGGTGCCCAGGAGAGGACTCGAACCTCCACGGTGTTACCCACTGGTACCTGAAACCAGCGCGTCTACCAATTCCGCCACCTGGGCACGGGCCGCGTTCATAGTCGGCGGGTGGTCGCCTTGTCAACGAGAGTTCGCGTGGAAACGCGATCAATACGCGCCATCCACCGGAATGGTGCCATTGTCGGGGCGCCGCGCGCGGCTATCCAGCCCGCGCCGGACGCCTGTAGAGACCGCCAATACCCGGATTTCCCGGCACAATTGCGCTATGATGGTTGCGTCCTATCGGCGCTGCCTTGCGCGTACGCTGGACGCTGCCGCGGTGCCGCGCTAATCGTCCGGACAGGAGCCGCTACCGCCGCGAATTGAATGCCGGGAGAATGCCATGGTCGAGGATTCCATTCCGGCTGAGCCACCGCTCGCCGACGAAATCACCGAAGAGCGCGCCGCGCCGATGAGCCGGCTCGTCACCGTCTATGGCGGCTCCGGCTTCATCGGCCGCCATGTCGTGCAGCTACTGGCGAAACAGGGCTGGCGGGTGCGCGTCGCGGTGCGCCGGCCGGATCTCGCCGGCCATCTCCAGCCGCTCGGCGCCGTCGGGCAGGTCAATCCGGTGCAGGCGAATCTGCGCTATCCGGCCTCGGTGCTGCGTGCGGCGGAAGGCTCGGAAGTCATCATCAACCTCGTCGGTATCCTCACCGAGGGCGGTCGCCAGCGCTTCGACGCGGTGCAGGCCTTCGGCGCCAAGCAGGTGGCGCTGGCAGCCAAGGAGGTCGGCGCGCGGCTGATCCACGGCTCGGCCATCGGCGCAAATGCCAATTCCGAATCGGTCTATGCGCGGACCAAGGCGCAGGGCGAGGAGGCGGTGCTGGCGGCGGTGCCGGACGCCGTCATCACCCGGCCTTCCATCGTGTTTGGGCCGGAAGACGATTTCTTCAATCGCTTCGCCGCCATGGCGCGGATGTCGCCCGTCCTGCCGCTGATCGGCGGCGGCGAGACGAAGTTCCAGCCGGTGTTCGTCGGCGATGTCGCGAGCGCGATACTCAAGGCCGTGGACGGGCAGGCCAAGCCCGGCACCATCTATGAGCTGGGCGGGCCGGAAGTGCTCAGCTTCAAGGAAGTGATCGAGCTGACGCTGGCCGAGACCGGGCGCAAGCGCATCCTCGTGTCGCTGCCGTTCGCCATCGCGAAGATGCAGGCGATGTTCTTCGAGATGCTGCCGAAGCCGATGCTCACCCGCGACCAGGTGAAGCTGCTCGCCCACGACAATGTCGTCTCCGAAGCCGCCAAGGCCGAGGGGCGCACGCTGGAAGGGCTCGGCATACGGCCGACCGCGCTCGGCGCGGTGCTACCTTCGTATCTCTGGCGCTACCGCAAGGCCGGCCAGTTCTCCAAGCCCGAAGCGGCGTGATTTCTTAACTCAAGACGTCATCCCGGACGGCCGCTGGGCCGATCCGGGATCGTAGGAAGGTGCCGAGCGGGACTTCACGCGATCCCGGCTCTCGGGCTTGGCCTGCGGCCGGGATGACGCCCGGTTATCGAACGCTCACCCCACCAGCGCCAGCGCCACCAGCCCGACGCCGCCGACCGCGATGCGCCACCAGCCGAACGGGGTGAGGCCGTGGCGCGAGACGAAGGCGAGCAGCCCGCGCACCACGATCACCGCGGCGACGAAGGCGGTGAGGAAGCCGACCACGATGATGACGCCGTCATCGAAGGAGAGCAGGTCGCGGCTCTTGTAGAGGTCGTAGCTGAAGGCCCCGGCCATCGTCGGCAGGGCGAGGAAGAACGAGAATTCCGCCGCCGCCGGCTTGCTCAGCCCCATCAGCATGCCGCCGACGATGGTCGAGCCCGAGCGCGATACGCCGGGGATCATGGCGAGGCATTGGCAAAGGCCGATCTTGAAGGCGGTGAGCGGCTGCAGGGTCATGGCGTCCGTTTGCCGCGGCTTGAGGTTCAGCGTGTCCACCCAGAGCAGCACGATCCCGCCGAGGATCAGCATGACGCAGATCAGCGCCGGCGATTCGAACAGCACGGTCTTGATGAAGCCGTGCGCGAAGGCGCCGATCACCGCGGCCGGGAGGAAGGCGATGAGGATGCCGAGCGCGAAATTCTGCGAGCGCTTGCTGGAGGGCAGGGTCACCAGGATATGCCAGAAGCGCTGGAAATAGACGGTGACGATGGCGAGGATAGCGCCGAGTTGGATCAGCACCTCGAAGGTCTTTCCCGTGCTCTCGAAGCCGAGGAAGTGGCCGGCCAGCAGAATATGTCCGGTCGAGGAGACCGGCAGGAATTCGGTGAAGCCTTCGAGCAGGCCAAGCAGGAAGGCTTCGAGCAGTGTGCCGAACGACATGAGCGGGTTCCGGGAGGGACGGGAGGGGCGAGCGCGCGCATCCTGTCCGCTTCGGCGAGCACAGGCAACGTGACGCAACGTCGTGATTCCGCGCTTTGGGCGCGGCGGCGCCATGGGCCCGACACGAATCCGCCGCGGAACGGGACACCAATTCAGATGTCGGCATGATATGCGTGCAAACACGGCACGGTGTGGAGAGTTTCATGAAAAGGCTTCTGGCGGGGTTGGGCGCCTCCCTCGCTCTGATGATGGGAGCCGCCACGGCGCAGGCGGCCCCGGGCTATGTGACGACCAACGTCAATCTGCGCTCGGGACCGGGCGTGGAATATCCACCCGTCGTCGTGCTCGGCGCCGGCATGCCGCTGGAGATTTTCGGCTGCTTGTCGGACACCTCCTGGTGCGATGTCGACTGGCAGGGCAATCGCGGCTGGATTGCCGGCGATTATCTCGAATATTCCTATCAGGGCCGGCGTGTGCTGGTGCCGGAATACGCGCCCTATATCGGGCTGCCGATCGTGACCTTCAGCTTCAATGATTATTGGGGCCGCTATTATCGCAAGCGCTCCTGGTATTCGAGCTATGACCGCTGGGGCCCGCGTCGTCCGCCGCATGGTGGTGGCTGGGGTGGCGGTGGCTGGAACGGCCATGGCAAGCCGCCGCCGCATTGGGGCGGCGGTCCTGGGTGGAATGGGCCGGGCCGGCCTCCGGGCGGCGGCAGGCCCCCGCAATGGGGCGGTGGCGACGGACGTCCGCCGCATTGGAACGGTGGTGGCCCCGGTCGCCCCGGTGACGGCCGACCGCCGAACTGGAACGGCGGCGGTCCTGGTCGCCCCGGTGATGGCCGGCCGCCGCAATGGGGTGGTGGCAACAACCCGGGTCGTCCCGGTGACGGCAGGCCGCCGCAATGGAATGGCGGCGGTCCTGGTCGCCCCGGTGATGGCCGGCCCCCGCAATGGAGCGGCGGCGGCGGTCAGGGTGGTTCCGGTGGCGGACGACCGCCTCAGTGGAATGGCGGCGGTCAAGGCGGCGGTTCCGGCGGCGGCAGGCCTCCGCAGTGGAGCGGCAATGGCGGTGGTGGCGGAGGCGGCGGTGGCCGGCCCCCGCAATATTCCGGCGGCAACGGCGGCGGTGGGGGCAAAGGCGATGGCGACCGTCGCGGCCGGTGCCCGCCCGGCGCCAATTGCCCGCAGTAGCGTCAAGCCGGCGCCAGCCGCCACAACGACGTCATCCCCGGGCGTGTCCCGGGGATCCGCGTACCTGGCGCACGCGTAGCCGTGGATGGCCGGAACAAGCCCGGCCATGACGCCGTACCAGTGGGCGCCCTTGAAATTGTGCGCGCTCTACTATAGAGGGTGCGCCCTTCCGAACCGCCCGGCGAACAGGGCTGCCGTGGCGGTTCAAATGCTCACACTAGAGAACAGGCCGCACGTCCCTCGCGGGATCGCTGGCGGCCGCGGAGATCGAGCCAAATGCCCAAGATGAAGACCAAGTCCGGAGCGAAGAAGCGCTTCAAGCTCTCCGGCACCGGCAAGGTGATCATGGCCCAGGCGAACAAGCGCCATGGCATGATCAAGCGCACCAACAAGCAGATCCGCGACCAGCGCGGCACCACGGTCATGTCCGAGCGTGATGCCCCCGTGGTGCGGAAGCATTTCCTGCCCAACGGCTGACGCCCCTTAGCCAGTACCGAGGAGAACTCCCATGGCACGTGTCAAGCGCGGCGTAACTTCCCACGCCAAGCACAAGAAAGTGCTCAAGGCGGCGAAGGGCTATTTCGGCCGCCGCAAGAATACCATCCGCGTCGCGAAGCAGGCGGTCGAGAAGGCGCAGCAGTACGCCTACCGCGACCGCAAGGTGCGCAAGCGCAACTTCCGCGCTCTGTGGATCCAGCGCATCAATGCCGCCACCCGCGAGCTCGGCTTCACCTATGGCCGATTTATCGACGGTCTCGGCAAGGCCGGGATCGAGGTCGACCGCAAGGTGCTCTCGGATATCGCAGTCCACGAGCCCGACGCCTTCAAGGCGCTGGTCGAGCAGGCCAAGGCCGCGCTGGAAAAGCAGGCCGCCTGACTCCCGCTGATTGCCGGGACCGAAACTCGAGGAGCCCCGCGCGCAAGCGTCGGGGCTTTTCGTCGTCGTGGGGCATGATGCCGAAAAGTGCGTAGCGGTTTTTCGGACAACGTCATGCCCTAGCTTATGGAACGTGTCTGCGGGCTTTGCCAGCTAACGCGCCACAGCTATAAGCCCCGCAAATCCTGTCGCCGTCATGGCCGGGCTTGTCCCGGCCATCCACGTCCTTCAGCGCAAGGTCGTGGATCCCCGGGACAAGCCCGGGGATGACGTCATTCCAGTTGCTTCGAGGAAAACGGCATGTCCGTCGATACGCTGCCTGATCTGGCTTCCCTGGAGCGCGAACTCCTCGCCGGCATCGATGCCGCCAATGACGAGGCGGCGCTGGAGGCCGTGCGCGTCGCCGCGCTCGGCAAGAAGGGCTCGGTTTCCGAGCTGCTGAAGAGCCTTGGCGGCATGAGCCCGGAGGAACGCAAGACCGCAGGCCCCGCCATCAACGGCCTGCGCGACCGGCTGAACGAGGCGATCACCGCCCGCCGCACCGCGCTCAAGGCTGCCGCGCTCGCGCTCCGGCTCGAGACCGAGCGGGTCGACGTCACGCTGCCCGTCCGCGAGGCCCCGGCCGAGCAGGGGCGCTTACATCCGATCAGCCAGGTCATCGACGAGCTGACCGCGATCTTTGCCGATATGGGCTTCTCGGTCGCCGAAGGTCCGGACATCGAGGATGACTTCCACAATTTCACCGCGCTGAATTTCCCCGAAGGACATCCCGCGCGCGAGATGCACGACACCTTCTATCTGCCGACCAAAGAGGACGGCTCGCGCCTGGTGCTGCGCACCCACACCTCGCCGGTGCAGGTGCGCACCATGATGTCGAAGAAGCCGCCGATCCGCGTCATCATCCCCGGCCGCACCTACCGCAGCGATTCGGATCAGACCCACACCCCGATGTTCCATCAGGTGGAGGGTCTCGTCATCGACAAGGGGTCGCATCTCGGCCACCTGAAATGGATCCTGCAGGAATTCTGCAAGGCGTTCTTCGAGGTGGACAATGTGAAGATGCGGTTCCGCCCGTCCTTCTTTCCCTTCACCGAACCGTCGATGGAGGTCGACATCCAGTGCGATCGCTCCCGCCCCGGCGAGATCCGCTTCGGCGAGGGCAATGACTGGCTGGAGATCCTCGGCTGCGGCATGGTGCATCCGAACGTGCTGAGGAATTGCGGACTCGATCCCGACGAGTATCAGGGCTTTGCCTGGGGCATGGGCATCGATCGCATCGCCATGCTGAAATACGGCATGCCGGACCTGCGCGCCTTCTTCGAGGCCGATGTCCGCTGGCTCTCCCATTACGGCTTCCGCCCGCTCGACTTCCCGACGCTGGCCGGCGGCCTGTCGAACTGATCGCGGAGAGGACAACAAGATGAAATTCACTCTCTCCTGGCTCAAGGAGCATCTCGACGGCGAGGTCACGCTGGACGCAGTGCTGGCGACGCTGAACCGCATCGGCCTCGAGGTCGAGGGCGTCGAGGACAAGGCGGCCAAGCTCCGCGGCTTCTCTATCGCCTATGTCATCTCCGCCGAGCAGCACCCCAACGCCGACAAGCTGCGGGTCTGCATGGTCGATACCGGCTCGGGCGAGCCGGTGCAGGTGGTGTGCGGTGCGCCGAACGCGCGCACCGGCATGAAGAGCGTGTTCTCCCCGCCCGGCACCTATATCCCCGGCAAGAACATCACGCTCGGCATCGGCAGCATTCGCGGCGTCGAGAGCCGCGGCATGCTCTGCTCGGCCGCCGAGCTCCAGCTCTCCGAGGACCATGACGGCATCCTCGATCTCCCAGTCGACGCGCCGGTGGGCGCCGCTTACGCCGAATGGATAGGCCTCGACGATCCGGTGATCGAGATCGCGGTGACGCCGAACCGTGCCGATTGCCTTGGCGTCTCCGGCATCGCGCGAGACCTCGCGGCCGCCGGCCTCGGCACGCTGAAAACCCCGGAGATCGAGCCGGTCGCAGGCAGCTTCCCGTGCCCAGTGAAGGTGACGATCGAGCCCGGCGCGCCATGCCCGGCCTTCGCGCTTCGCCTCATCCGTGGCGTGAAGAACGGCCCGTCGCCGGATTGGCTGCAGGCCAAGCTTCGCGCCATCGGCCTCCGGCCCATCAACAAGCTTGTCGACGTCACCAATCTGCTGACCTTCGACCGCTCCCGGCCGCTGCACGTGTTCGATGCCGCCAAGGTGGCGGGCGATCTCACCGTGCGCCGCGCCGGTCCGGGCGATACCCTGCTGGCGCTCGACGGCAAGACCTACACGCTCGACGACACCATGTGTGTCATCTCGGTCGACGGCGCGGTGGAATCGCTCGCCGGCATCATGGGCGGCGAGGAGAGCGGCTGCGACGAGGGCACGATCGACGTGCTGGTCGAATCCGCGCTGTGGGAGCCGATCAACATCGCCCACACCGGGCGCAAGCTCGGCATCAATTCCGACGCCCGCTTCCGCTTCGAGCGCTTCGTCGATCCGGCCTTCACCGTGCCGGGCCTCGATCTCGCAACGAAGCTGATCCTCGAACTGTGCGGCGGCGAGGCCTCCAGAATGGAGCTCGCCGGCGCCATCCCCGACACCTCGCGTATCATCGAGTTCCCGCTGGCGCTCACAGCCAAGCTGACGGGTCTTGAGGCGACGGATAGCGAGCAGATCGACACGCTGCAGGCGCTCGGCTTCGCCGTCGCCGGGCTCGCTGAGACCCTCGATGTGTCGCCGCCGAGCTGGCGCGCCGACATCGAGGGCAAGGCCGACCTCGTCGAGGAGGTGGTGCGCATCATCGGCCTCGACCGGGTGCCGGCGACGCCGTTCCCGCGCGACGAGAATGCGCGCAAGCCGGTGCTCACCACGCTGCAGCTGCGCACCCGCAAGGCCAAGCGTGCGCTCGCGGCGCGGGGGCTGGTGGAGGCCGTCACCTGGTCCTTCGTGCCGAAGGCACAGGCGGAGCTGTTCGGCGGCGGCGCGCCCGAGCTCGCGCTCGCCAACCCGATCGCGGCCGATCTCTCCGACATGCGGCCCAGCCTGCTGCCGGGCCTTGCCCGGGCCGGTCAGGCCAATGCCGATCGCGGCTATGACGATGTGGCGCTGTTCGAGGTCGGGCAGATCTTCAAGGGCGACCGCCCGCAGGATCAGTTCATCGTCGCCACCGGCATCCGCCGCGCCTCGGCGAAGCCCTCCGGCGCCGGCCGCCACTGGTCCGGCAAGGCGGGCGTGGTCGATGCCTTCGACGCCAAGGCGGACGCGCTCGCCGTGCTCGCCGCCTGCGGTGCGCCGGTGGCCAACCTCCAGATCTCGACCGATGCCCCGGCCTGGTTCCATCCCGGCCGCTCCGGCACCTTCCGGCTGGGGCCGAACGTCATCGGCCATTTCGGCGAATTCCACCCCGCGGTGCTGGAGGCGCTCGATGTCGAAGGCCCGCTGGTCGGTTTCGAGATCGTGCTCGATCGCATCCCCGAGCCCAAGGCCAAGGCGACCCGGGTGAAGCCGCTGCTGGAGCTCTCCGCCTTCCAGCCGGTGGAGCGTGACTTCGCCTTCGTGGTGCCGCGCTCCGTCGCCGCCGGCGACATGGTGAAGGCGGCGGCCGGGGTCGACCGCAAGCTGATCACGGCGGTGAACGTGTTCGACGTCTATGAGGGCGTCGGGATCGACGACGACAAGAAGTCGGTCGCCCTCGAAGTCACCTTGCAGCCGCGCGAGAAGACGCTGACCGATGTCGAGATCGAGGCGGTCGCCGCGAAGATCGTCGCCGAGGTGGTGAAGAAGACCGGCGCGACGCTGCGGGGGTGAGCGGTGCTCTTGCGAACATCCTTCGAGGCCCGGCTTTGCCGGGCTCCTCAGGATGAGGTTGTTCTTTCAGATGTACCTCATCCGGAGGTGCCGGCCTTCAGGCCGGCCTCGAAGGATACTCAAGCAGTGCCCCCTAAACCGGCCCGCCCACCATGGCGATCGCCTTCTCGCCGGCGACCTGGCCGGTGGCCCAGGCACCGGCCAGCGTGCCCCATTTGTCGGGGCTGACATATTCGCCGGCGAGGATCATCCGTCCCACCGGATCGGCGAACTGGCGGCGCAGCGCGCCCTCGCCGGGCACGCCGACCGCCATTGCGCCGCGGATCAACGGATCGGCCGACCAGCGCGAGGCGACGAACTTGGTCACGTTGGCGCCGATCGTTGCGCCGAACGCCTCGCGCAGGAAGCCGCTCGTCAGTGCGGCCGCGGCGGTCTCGCCCTTGCCGGCGATTTCGCTCGCCTGCGCGCCGCCGAACGCCGCGACATGCAGGTCGGTGCCGTTGATCCGGCCATAAAGCGCGGCCGGCGGATAGGAGCCGGACTTCACATGCACCAGTTCGTTCGGCGAAAGGCCGAGGGGATTGCCCGGCAGCAGGAAGCCGACATGCTCCATCAGACCGGCCGGATAGGCGACGAGCGCGTTGGTGAAGCGCCCCGGCAGTCCAGGATTGAAGCGTATCGCCCCGGCCGCGAGCACCGCCGCCGGCACCGCAAGCACCACCGAGCGCGCCCGCACCACGGCCCCGCCATCGAGGGTAATGGTCGAGAGCCGGCCGAGATTGTTGACGCTCGTCACCCGAGCCTTGGTACGCACATTGAGCAGCGAGGCGATGCGCTCCAGCAGCGATCCGACGCCGAGCGCGGTGGAGGCGTCGTCGGGCAGCACGTCGCGCCGGGCGAGGTCGACGGTCGAGACATTGGCCAGATCGCGCCCGCAGCCGAGCGGGCCGAGCACGGCGGCGACGGTTGCGCCCCATTCGCCGGATTCCGGCAGCGCGGCGCGGGCGGCGATGTCGCGCCCGGCATCCGCCGTCGCGGCAATGGCGCGCTCGGTGCGGCCGATCGCGGCGGCGAACGCCTCGTACTGGCTTTCCTTCGCTTCGCGGTCGCCAATATAGAGCCGCCGCGACGACGGCACGTCGGTCGTCTCGACGCCGGTATCGGCGATCGCCGCCATCAGCGCTGCGGATGCGGTGAAGCGATTGGCGCCGAGATCGAACGGCATGCCGAACACTTCGTCGGTCCGGGCCCGCCCGCCGGCGCGCGGCGCCGCCTCCAGCAGCACATGGCTGCGTCCGGCCGCCGCCACCCGCCGCGCCGCCGCAATGCCGGCGGCTCCCGCGCCGATGATGGCGACATCGGCATCGGCGGCGGTCTGCGCGAAAGCGGGGGAGATGACGGCCGGCGCAGCGAGCACTGAAGCGCTCGCGAGGAAGGCGCGGCGGGAGATGCGGGTCGGTGATTTCATGCGGCTCGGAAACCTTGATCGGCGCGCACGCTAGCATGGCCGGCGGCGCGGGCGAAGGCGGCGCGCGCTTGCCGAGACGGCGTCGGGCGCTATGTTCCTGATCGGCGAAAAAGGCGGCACCGGTGTGGTTAGCCCGGTCGCATCGTGATCGATGTTCTGTCTGGTGTCCGAAGGCCCGTTCGGTGGCTTCTGGCACCAAGTCCCCCGCCCTTGGTGCCAGCGCATGGTGCGCCGGCAAGCGAAGGGATGCGTTGATATGCAACAGCAAATTTCCGTCATCACCCTCGGCGTCGTCGATCTTCCACGCTCGCGCCGGTTCTATGTCGAAGGCTTCGGCTGGACCCCGGTGTTCCAGAACGAGGAGATCGTCTTCTACCAGATGAACGGCTCGGTGCTCGGCACCTTCGAGCGGGGCGCGCTGGAAGCCGACATGAACCGCTCCGGCCTCGTGACACCCGGCGCCTTTGCTCTCGGACACAATGTGGCTGGTCAGACGGAGGTCGATCCGCTGATGCAGCGGCTCGCGGCGGCGGGCGGGCGCATCCTGCGGCCTGCGGACGCTCCGCCGCATGGCGGCTTCCGTGGCTATGTGGCCGATCCAGACGATCATGCCTGGGAGATCGCCTGGAACCCGGGCTTCAGCATTGATGCCGAGGGGCGGGTGAGGTTCGGGCCGTAAAAGTCCGGCGAAAGACGCCCTGTCACAATTCCTCCACAACGACTCAAGTCGCTGTTTTGATTCATGATTCGTTCTTTCGGAACGAATCATGATTCTTTTCAGCGGTTTAGGTATCGTGGTCGTGGCAAGGGCAGGGGCAGCGGCGGCGGGAGATATGGTTAATAAAGAGTTAACGCATGGCTCTGCTCCCTCTCCCGCACGCGGGAGAGGGAGGTGACGCTTGAGCCGCGCCCCACTCCCGCTTACCTAGAGACGACCTCGCGCCCGGAACCCGACATGCTCCACGACGCCATCACCGCCTTCACCAAGACCTTCACGCCGGACTATCGCCGCGTGCTGCTGCGCTCGGTCGGGCTCGCCATCGGGCTGGTCATCGTGCTCGGCATCGTCGCGCAGGGCGCGCTGGCGCATTTCGTCAACCTCTCCTGGGGCTGGGCGGAGACGCTGATCGATATCGTCGCCGCGCTCGGTCTCATCGTCGGCGGGGTGTTCCTGGTGCCGCCGGTCACCTCGCTGATCGCCGGCCTGTTCCTCGACGATGTCGCCGGGCAGGTCGAGCGCACGGATTTTCCGCACGAACCGGAAGGCCGCGCGCTTCCTGTTGCGCGCTCCATCTGGCTCAGCATCCGCTTCTTCGGCGTCACGCTGCTGGTGAATATCGTTGCCCTGCTGCTGCTCCTGGTGCCGGGCGTGAACCTCATCGTGTTCTATGTGGCAAACGGCTATCTGCTGGGGCGGGAATATTTCCAGCTCGCGGCGATGCGCTATCGCTCGGAAGCCGAGGCCGCGGCGCTGCGCCGCCGCCATGCGGTGACCATCTTCATCGCCGGCCTGATCATCGCGCTGGTGGTGTCGGTGCCGATCCTGAATCTCGTCACCCCGGTCTTCGCCACCATCTTCATGGTGAAGCTGCACAAGCGGCTCGCCCCGCTCGGCGCGCGGGCCGCCGCTAGCGCGGCACCGTCTTCTCCGGCCATCGGCACAGATCGTTGATCAGGCAGCCCGGGCAGTCCGGGCGGAGCGCCTTGCACACATAGCGCCCGTGCAGGATCAGCCAGTGGTGGGCGTGCAGCTTGAAGTGGGTGGGTGTCGTCTTCTGCAATCCAAGCTCGACTTCGAGCGGGTTCTTGCCCGGGGCGAGGCCGGTGCGGTTGGCGACGCGGAACAGATGGGTGTCGACCGCAATCGTCGGCTCGCCGAAGGCGATGTTGAGCACGACATTCGCCGTCTTGCGGCCGACGCCGGGCAGAGCTTCCAGCGCCTCCCGGTCCTTCGGCACCTCGCCGCCATGCCTGGCGATGAGCAGGCGCGACAGTTCGACCACATTCTTCGCCTTGCCGCGATAAAGGCCGAGCGTGCGTATGTGCTTGCCGACGCCCTCCTCGCCGATCGCGACCATGGCCTGCGGAGTCGGAGCGGCGGCGAACAGGCCGCGGGTCGCCTTGTTGACGCCGGCGTCGGTTGCCTGCGCGGACAGCACCACGGCGACCAGAAGGGTGAAGGGGTCGGAATGCTCCAGTTCACCCTTGGGCTCGGGGTTCGCCGCCTCGAAGCGGGTGAAGGCCTCGACCACTTCCTTCCTCGACCAGCGCTTGATGGTGCGCCCATGCTCCGCGGCCGCCGCGTTCGCCACCGCACGCCGGCGCGCGCGCATCACCACCTCCGCGGCGGCGGGCGCCTCGGCGGTCGAATCCTTCGCGCGTCTGGCCATGATTGACGTATAATGATGGGTGATGACCGCCGCCAGAGGCCAGCGAACGCACCTGCCGACCTTGCCGGCTCGCCCCGCTGCAAGCACTGCAGCTTCGCTCGGCGAGCCGATGCTCTATGTGGCGACGCTGACGCCCCATCGCTCGCTGAACCGCAAGGGCTTCACCATCGTGATGCTGCTGGTCGGCGGCGTCAGCTTCATCTGCGGGATCGCCTTCCTGATGATTGGCGCCTGGCCGGTGTTCGGCCTGTTCGGTCTCGACGTACTGCTGATCTATGTCGCGTTCCGGGTGAATTTCCGTGACGCCCGGGCGCGCGAGGAGATCACGGTGACGCCGAGCCTGCTCACCGTGCGCAAGGTGGCGGCCAATGGCGATGAGGACGAGACCGCGATGAACCCGCTCTGGACCCGGCTCGAGGCGCAGCGCCATGAGGAGTTCGGCCTGGAGCGCCTGACGCTGCGCTCGCGCGGCATCGGCACCGAGGTCGGCGCCTTCCTCCACCAGCAGCAGCGCGAGGAACTGGCCAGCGGCCTCACCGGGGCTCTGGCCGAGGCCAAGCGCGGCGTGCCGCGCAATCCTGTCTGAACGGGCGTGCGGCGTGCCGCGCAATCCTGTCTGAACGGGCGTGCGGCGTGCAGCGCAGTCCGATCCGAGTGGGCGTGCGCGATGCCGCGGAGCGCCTATATCAGGAGCACACGAGACGCCCGGGCGGAATCGGGTGGCCCCGATGGTCGCCAGATGGTCACATGGGGCAAGCAGCAGGAGGATCATGCCGTGCTCGCTCCGAATTTCGATCAAGCCTACCCGCTCCACATCGCATCGGCCGACTATGAAGTGGTGCGCCGGGCCGTGGAATTCGTGAACCGCAATTTCCGCGATCAGCCGGAGGTGGAGCTCATCGCCCGCGCCGCCGGCGTGACGCCGCGCATGCTCACGGATCTGTTCCGCCGCTGGTGCGGGCTCACCCCGAAGGACTTCCTTCAGGCGGTGACGCTCGATGCCGCGCGGCGCGTGCTGTCGGAAAGCGACAATGTGCTCGATGCCGCCTATGAGCTGGGACTGTCCGGCCCCGGCCGCCTGCACGATCTGTTCGTCGTGCATGAATCGCTCTCGCCCGGCGAATGGAAGACCGGCGCGGCCGGGTTGGTGATCCGCTGGGGCTTCCATCCCTCGCCCTTCGGCACCGCGCTCGCCATGGTGTCGCCGCGCGGTCTGTGCGGCCTCGCCTTCGCCGACGAGGGCGAGGAGGACGTCGCGCTGGCCGACATGCGCAAGAGGTGGCCCAACGCGCTCTATGTCGAGGATCCGGTCGCCACCGGCCCCTATGCGGCGCGCATTTTCGATCCCACGACTTGGCGCCTGGACGATCCGCTACGCATCGTCTTCATCGGCACCGATTTCGAGGTGCGGGTGTGGGAGACGCTGATGCGCATCCCGATGGGCAAGGCCACCACCTATTCCGACATCGCCGGGCGTGTCGCCGCCTCGCCCAAGGCGGCCCGCGCGGTGGGCGCGGCGGTGGGCAAGAACCCGATGAGCTTTGTGGTGCCGTGCCATCGCGTGCTCGGCAAGAACGGCGATCTCACCGGCTATCATTGGGGCCTCACCCGCAAGCGGGCGATCCTCGGCTGGGAAGCGGGCTGCGTCGCCGGGAGCTGATACGCTGGTATCAGGACGCCGAGACCAACGCACCCAATTGTCATGACCGGGCTCGTCCCGGGCATCCACGTCCGTGACGGTGGAACAACCGTGGATGGCCGGGACGAGCCCGGCCATGACGCGCCAATTGTCGGGATGCAAAGCCCGACCTTGAGGATCACGCCGCGAGATCGACCTTCTCGGCGACGGTGGAATCCGGGTTCAGGTGGTAGATCACCGGCACGCCGGTCGCCAACTCGCGCTTCATGATGCCTTCCGGCGAGAGCTTCTCCAGCACCATAATCAGCGCACGCAGCGAATTGCCGTGCGCTGCCACCAGCACGCGCTCGCCGCGCAGCACGCGGGGCAGGATCTCCTTGACGTAATAGGGCAGGGTCCGCGCGATCGTGTCCTTCAGGCTCTCGCCGCCGGGCGGCGGGACGTCATAGGATCGGCGCCAGATATGCACCTGCTCCTCGCCCCATTTGACGCGGGCTTCATCCTTGTTGAGGCCGGAGAGGTCGCCATAGTCGCGCTCGTTCAGGGCCTCGTCGCAAATGATCGGAACATTGGGCTCGCCCATCTGCTCGAGGATGAGATCGAGCGTCTTCTGCGCGCGCGACAGGTTCGAGGTGAAGGCGACATTGAAGCTGTAGCCCTCGGTATGCAGCCGCTTGCCGGCGGCGATCGCCTCGTCGATGCCGACCGGCGTCAGGTCCGGGTCGCGCCAGCCGGTGAACAGGTTCTTGAGGTTCCATTCGCTCTGGCCGTGTCGGACGAGCACGAGAAGGCGGTCGGGCATCGGGCGTTCTCCGGTCGGGGGCTTACAGCATCGGACAAGTCGGCGGCAGGATGACGAAACATGTCATATGTCATGGAGCCCGAGCACATCGGCCATGGAATAGAGGCCCGGCTTGCGCCCGCGTCCCCAGCGGGCGGCGGCGAGCGCGCCGCGGGCGAAGATCATGCGGTCTTCCGCCTTGTGCGCCAGTTCGATGCGTTCGGCCGGGCCGGCGAAGATCACATTGTGCTCTCCGACCACCGTGCCGCCGCGCAGCGCGGCGAAGCCGATATCGCCGGCCTTGCGCGCGCCGGTGACGCCGTGGCGCGCGAACACGCCCTGGGTGCCGACCTCGACGCCGCGTCCGCGTGCCGCCGCCTCGCCGAGCAGCAGCGCGGTGCCGGAGGGCGCGTCGATCTTGCGATTATGATGCATCTCGACGATTTCGATGTCGAAGCTGTCGTCGAGCGTCGCCGCCACGCGCTTCACCAGGGCGGAGAGCAGATTGACCCCGAGGCTCATATTGCCGGACTTGACGATGGTGGCATGACGGGCCGCCGCCGCGATCTTCGCTTCGTCCTCCGGGGCAAAGCCCGTAGTGCCGATGACATGGACGATCCGGGCCTGCGCGGCCAATTCGGCGAAACCGAGCGAAGCCGCCGGCACGGTGAAGTCGATCACGCCTTCGGCCGCGGCGAAGAGCGGCAAGGCTTCGTCGGTGACGGTGACGCCGAGCGGCGGCACGCCGGCCAGCATGCCGGCATCCTGACCGACAAGGGCGCTGCCCGGCGGCTCCACGGCCCCGGCCAGAACGAGGTCGGGCGCTTCCGCCACCGCGCGGATCAAAGTGCGGCCCATGCGCCCGCCGGCGCCGACGATCACCAGCCGCATTTGCGACATGCTCGCGCTCTCCCCGACCCGGATGTTTTCGGGTTGCCGGAACTCACCGCACATGGTCGATACCGACAGGCCCGGACCCTACATCCGATCCAATGTGCAATGCGGTATAGCGGGGTCGGTCGGTCACGAAAAGTGCTTGATTGTTCGACACTCTGCCCAATCTCAAGCACATCGCTTGACGCGCGCTCGCTACGCCTGTAGAGGTCGCGCAACTTTACGAAGGAGCGGCGCGGCAATGCGCAAGATTATTTCGCTTATTCTCGTAGGACGGCGCGTCGCCGCGGATCTCGCCTGAGGGGCGGTTCCGCACACGAGGTGACGCGCGAAATAGGGCCCCTGACGGGGCCTTTTGATTTTCCGGACTAGAAAAAACCGAAGGCGTAACGAGGAAAAAGGCCATGATGCGCGAGATGACCGGCGCCGAAATGGTGATGCAGGCCCTGATCGATCAGGGCGTCGAACACATGTTCGGCTACCCGGGCGGCGCGGTGCTGCCGATCTATGACGCGATGTTCCACCAGAACCAGGTGAAGCATGTGCTGGTGCGCCACGAGCAGGGCGCGGTGCACATGGCGGAAGGCTATGCGCGCTCCTCCGGCAAGGTCGGCGTCGTCCTCGTCACCTCCGGCCCCGGCGCGACCAATGCTGTCACCGGCCTCACCGACGCACTGCTGGATTCGATCCCGCTGGTCTGCATCACCGGCCAGGTGCCGACGCATCTGATCGGCTCGGACGCCTTTCAGGAGTGCGACACGGTCGGCATCACCCGGCCCTGCACCAAGCACAATTATCTGGTCCGCGACATCAACGACCTCGCGCGGGTGCTGCACGAAGCCTTCTATGTCGCGCAGAACGGGCGTCCCGGCCCGGTCGTCGTCGACATCCCGAAGGATGTGCAGTTCGCCAAGGGCATCTATGTCGGCCCGGAGAACATCCAGCACAAGACCTACCAGCCGCGCCTCAACGGCGATCCGGAGAAGGTGCGCGCCGCGGTCGAATTGCTGGCCAAGGCGAAGCGCCCGATCCTCTATACCGGCGGCGGCGTCATCAATTCCGGCCCGCGCGCCAGCCAGTTGCTGCGCGAGTTCGCCCGGCTCGCGGGCTATCCGGTGACCTCGACGCTGATGGGCCTCGGCGCCTATCCGGCCTCCGACAAGCAGTGGCTCGGCATGCTCGGCATGCACGGCACCTATGAAGCCAACATGTCGATGCACGATTGCGACGTTATGCTGTGCGTCGGCGCCCGCTTCGACGACCGTATCACCGGCCGGCTCGACGCCTTCTCGCCGGGCTCGAAGAAGATCCATATCGACATCGACCCGTCCTCCATCAACAAGAACGTCAAGATCGACATCCCGATCATCGGCGACGTCGCCCATGTACTCGAGGACATCCTCACCATGTGGCGCGCCACCAAGGCCGAGCCCGACCGCCGCGCCATCGCTGCCTGGTGGGGGCAGATCGACCGCTGGCGTGCCCGCAGCACCAGATGTGGGCGGCCCAGCACTTCCACTTCGAGGAGCCGAACCGCTGGATGACCTCCGGCGGCCTCGGCACCATGGGCTACGGCCTGCCGGCGGCGATCGGCGTGCAGGTGGCACACCCGGAAAGCCTCGTCATCGACATTGCCGGCGAGGCCTCGATCCAGATGTGCCTGCAGGAACTCTCGACCGCGCTGCAGTTCGACCTGCCGGTCAAGATCTTCGTCCTGAACAACGAATATATGGGCATGGTGCGCCAGTGGCAGGATCTGCTGCATGGCGGGCGCTACTCGCATTCCTATTCGGAATCGCTGCCCGATTTCGTGAAGCTGGCGGAAGCCTATGGCGGCGTCGGCCTGCGCTGCCATCGTCCCGGCGATCTCGATGCGGCGATCCAGGAGATGATCAACGTCAACCGTCCGGTGCTGTTCGACTGCCTGGTCGACAAGACCGAGAACTGCCTGCCGATGATCCCGTCGGGCAAGCCGCACAACGAGATGATCCTGCCGGATAATGCCGAGGCGCTGGACGAGGCGATCAGCGAGGAAGGCAAGATGCTGGTGTAACCCGCATTCATGATGTCATGGCCGGGCTTGTCCCGGCCATCTCGGCCTCTGATGCGCTGTCAGGAATCGAGATCCTCGGCACCAGGCCGAGGAAGACAGCCTAGGAGAGCCGGTCCAGCCCGCCAGCGTTTTTCCGCCTCATCGAGTTTCCCATGCCCCCGCAAAACGAACCCGCCGAACGGCACACTCTCTCCCTGCTGGTCGACAACGAGCCCGGCGTTCTCGCCCGCATCGTCGGCCTGTTCTCCGGCCGCGGCTACAACATCGACAGCCTGACCGTCTCCGAGGTCAGCCACGAGTCGCATCTCTCGCGCATCACCATCGTCACCACCGGCGCGCCGATGATCATCGACCAGATCAAGAGCCAGCTCGATCGCCTGGTGCCGGTGCACCGCGTCATCGACCTCACCGTCACCGGCAAGACGCTGGAGCGCGAGCTCGCTCTGATCAAGGTGCGCGGCTCCGGCGAGAACCGCCGCGAGGCGCTGCTGATCGCCGACAGTTTCCGCGCCCGCACCGTCGACACCACGCTGGAGAGCTTCGTGTTCGAGATCACCGGCAAGCCGGACAAGATCGACCAGTTCGTCTCGTTGCTGGCACCGCTCGGTCTCGTCGAGGTCTCGCGCACCGGTGTCGCAGCGATCGGTCGCGGCCCGGAAGGGATGTAGGACGCGCCGGCTTGTGCCGGACTGCGATGGAACCTAGAAGCTTCGCGACGCCAACCGCATGCGGGCAGCGCCGCGGTAACCGAACCTCGATGAGGCCGCCTCGGGGGTGGCCCAACGGTCAAAAGGGACAAGAACATGCGCGTTTATTACGATCGCGACGCCGACCTCAACTTGGTCAAGGGCAAGAAGGTCGCCGTCATCGGCTATGGCAGCCAGGGCCACGCCCATGCGCTCAACATGCGCGACAGCGGCGTCAAGGAAGTCGCGATCGGGCTGCGTCCCGGCTCCGCCTCTGCCAAGAAGGCCGAAGGCGAAGGCTTCAAGGTGATGCCGCCGGCGGAAGCCGCGAAGTGGGCCGACGTCGTGATGATGCTCACCCCGGATGAGCTCCAGGCCGACATCTATCGTGAGAGCCTGGCCGACAACATGAAGGAAGGCGCAGCCCTCCTGTTCGCCCATGGCCTCAATGTCCATTTCAACCTGATCGAGCCGCGCAAGGATCTCGACGTGCTGATGGTCGCCCCCAAGGGCCCCGGCCACACCGTACGTGGCGAGTACCTCAAGGGCGGCGGCGTGCCGTCCCTGATCGCCATCCACCAGGATGCCTCGGGCAACGCCCATGATCTCGGCCTCTCCTACGCCTCCGCCATCGGTGGCGGCCGCGCCGGCATCATCGAGACCACCTTCAAGGAAGAGTGCGAGACCGACCTGTTCGGCGAGCAGGTGGTGCTCTGTGGCGGCCTCGTCGAGCTGATCCGCGCCGGCTTCGAGACGCTGGTGGAAGCCGGCTACGCCCCGGAGATGGCCTATTTCGAGTGCCTGCACGAGGTGAAG
>JAQSWY010000016.1 GCA_029266425.1 Xanthobacteraceae bacterium | reverse complement strand
GAACGCGCGGGAGGCCCGCGAGGGCCCGGGAATGAGTGGGAGCGAGGGGCAGATGGTTGCACGCATCTACAAGCCGACCCGGAATGCGATGCAGTCCGGAACCGCCAAGACCAAGCTCTGGGTGCTCGACTATGAGCCCGAGCAGGCCCGCCAGGTCGAGCCGCTGATGGGCTATACCTCCTCTGCCGACATGAAGAGCCAGCTTCGGCTCGGTTTCGACACTAAGGAAGAAGCCATCGCCTATGCCGAGCGCCACGGCATCGCCTATCAGGTCCAGGAGCCGCAGGAGGCGGCCCGGCGCAAGATCGCCTATTCGGACAATTTCAGCTTCCGCCGCATCGGCCAGTGGACGCACTGACGCGGAAACACTGAACGCCACTGCATTCTTCGCCTGTGCGGCGCTGCAACGGCCCCGTAGCTCAGCTGGATAGAGCAGCCGCCTTCTAAGCGGCAGGTCCCTGGTTCGAGCCCAGGCGGGGTCGCCATTTGTCCCGGTGATGCGGTTCTGCCGGAACATGGAGATAGCCGGCGCGCCGTAAGCGCGCCGGCTATCTCGGATTGCGATCAGTCCCAGAGAATCTCAGACCTGGAGAATCTAGGCCTCCGCGGCGATGGCGGCGAGATAGGTGTCGACAGTAGCCTTGAGGTCCGCACGGATCGTGTCGTTCAACGCAGCTCCCACGGCGAAGAAACTCGGCACCACAGTATTGAGGGTGCGGATCTGCAGCGGCACGCTCGCCAGCCCGACTGGGGATCGCACGACATCGCGCACCAAAGCGAGGTTGTAGTACGCCCGCTTGTTCGTGCCGGAGCGCTCCATGCTGTAATGGCCCGCAGTGCCGCCGCTACCCATCAGCTCGGCGTTCGATGAATCATTGATACGGAACAAGCGCGAGCCGCCGTGCCGGAAGATCACCGACAGCGGTGAACCACCGGTCGCCTCCACCACATTGTTGCCGGTGCCGCTCACCGTCGGCATGATAACGATGGACGCGTCGTCGAGAGAATAGCGGTCGAGCGCGGGATTGCTCGGCGTGATCGACAACAGGCCACCGGACGCCCCGTTCCACCCGGCGTCGACCGTGAATGTCGGTGCGCCGCTGACTGTGAGGTTGAACCGCGCCGGGTCGCACCAGTTCAGCAACGACGATTGCGGGCCCTGCGCGAACAGGAAATGCAAAGCGTCGAAGCGATCAAGCACGCCCTTCGCGAACAGGTTGCGCATGGCGGCATCCATATTGAGGATGCGTGCATTGGGGGGCACTTCGCCGGCAGCCTCCATAGCATCGACCAGATCGAAAGTGCGCGATGATATGCGGCCAATCCCGGGCGCGTAGACGCCGCCAGGATCCAGTGTGTCGAGCAGCGGTGACGTCTTCCAGGCGAGCGTATCGACCTCGGCCACATAGATGCCGTTCTGATCCCGCTTCACAGCGTCGACCTGGTCGGCCGCGGCGGCAATGGCGAGATGGCGTACCGGATGGGTACCGTCGGTGGTGGCTATGACATGCATGCTTGTGCTCGCGAGATGAGCCTTGGTCAGGGCCGAGGTGAGCGTCACGTCGTAGCCGCCGGCGCCGTCAGGGACCGACGATGAGGCATTGCGCTGCTCCCAATTGGCGGCGCCGCCTTCGAATACCACGGAGACGGAAGGAGCGCCGGGTGGCAGAGGGACCGGGGCATCGAGCTTGACCATTGTCGCGCCGATGGACGCGTCGGCTCGCAAGGTGGTGGCAAACGCCACGGTCCATCGATCCTGATACGGCTCGGGTCCGACGAAGCTCGGCGTCACGTCCAATATGCTCGCGAGCGGAGCCGGTACGGTGCGGATGTAATCGACCATCTGCCAGCGAGACACATCGAGGCCGGGGCCATCTGACGTTTCGTTGAAGGTCATCTGCTCCTGGTTGGTCCAACGCCAGTTGCCGACGCTTTGGGCTCGCGGTGTATAGGTGCCCTGGTCAAGCGGCACATCGCGGCCGAAACCTTCGTGCTGCTTGAGAAATGCCCACCAGGCATCCTCCCGCGCTCTCCAGGTGGCGAGGTTCGGGTGCTTGTCGTTGACGCCCACTTGCGAGAGCACGCGGGTGTGCGGTCGGTTCGGCGCCGAGCGCACCATCTGATGGCGCCAATAGGTAGACGCACCCACCGGGTCGAGCGAAATGGTGTTCCAGGAACCGATGCCGGGCACGGCGAGATTGATCAATCCCATGCCGGCCGAGCGGTCGCTCTCGCGGATGAGATAGACCGGCCAGCCATCGACCCCGATGCTGTCGCCGACAAGGCAGAATGCCTCGCGGCCATCCCACTTGCCGTGCTCGATGATGGTGGCGGGACCATAGCAATAGAGGAACTGGCCCGTTGCGCCAGTCACACCGCCGGATGGGAGGACGGCAGCGCCGTTAAGGTAGTTCAGGTTCGGCGCGGCACTGTAGGCGCCGCCGTAGTCGCTGCCGAGCTGGTCGGGTCGATAGGTTCCGGGCCGCGTCGCACCCTGCGCCACCGTGCAGAGGGTGATCGCCCAGATCTTGCTGCGAGGACGCACCTTGACCGCAACTTCGCCCCAGACGCCTGCGGTGCCCGCGGATATGACCACCGAGGGGGCGCCGTTGAAGCTCACGGCATGATAGGTGCTGCCGACCAGCACGGCGGCGCCGTCAATGGTGAGGTCCGACGCGCCGGCGACCTCCGGAGCGGCGCGACCATCATTCCACACGGCGAAGTTTGGAAAGAATAGCCGTAGTTTGCGCGCGCCGTGTCCGGCGATCCACACGGGCACCCGGCTGGCGACCGACCTTGTGGTGGAGGTCGCTGCCGGAGTGACATACTGCGGGACGAACAAGCCGGTGCCAGCGGCCATCCAAGGCGGAAGGATGGTAACGGAGATGGTCTGCGGACTGCCATCGACCGAGGCTACGACGTCGTGCGCGGCTGCATCGCGGCAGTCGAGCTTCGCGCCATCGGCGACGACGATGTTCAGGCCGTCGACGGCGAAACGTCCGTCGGCATCATCAAGCAGTGCGACCTCCGCGGCCGGCGGGCTGATCGTGGCGACGACCGTGCCCTGCCAGGCGAAGCTCAACACGTCCGGGGCAATCGGCTCGAAAATGAATGAAACGCCGGCATTTTCTGGACTTGCAGCCGGGGCGGGCGCTTGGTCGAGACTGAATTGCGTCACGCTCATGTTCTCCTAATGTTCTCCTCCTTTCCAGCATACCGATCGATCCACCGCGTTCTACCGGGCGCTTCCGAAGTCGGTGGACATAGACGCTTGCGTGAGGCGATGGGCGGTCGAACTCATGGCATCGCCGGCCAGCTCAGCAGATGTTTGCCATGTTTTCCCACGACCTTCCGCCCCATCGTCGGAACAATTGGTCTCCATCGCGAGTTGTTGCCGCGAATGTGCCGCACCTCGGGTGGGCGCATCGTGTGAAGATTTCCAAAGAGGATGGAGAATAACCATGCGCAAGATCGTTCTTGCTGCGGCGACTCTGGGAATTCTGTCGGCTGGCGGTATCGTCACCGCGAACGCTCAATATTATGCGGTCGATCCCTATCGGGATGGCTATAGCTATGGCGGGCCGGGCGTGACCGTGGTTACGCCGGGGGGCCCGATCTATGAGGGCCGCAATGTGTATGTCGACCCGGGTCCGGGTCCGATATATGACCACGAGGCGACGGTTCCGAGCCAGGATACGGCTCGTGACTTCCTGATGTGGAAGCAGCCGGGCGACCAGAACATCATCAATCAGGAACGGGCCAACGAGCGCGCCAAATAAGGCGGTTTCAGCCCGAACCAAGGAGGAGGGCGGCCCAATGGGCCGCCCATCTTCATTTCTGCGCAAGGCCGGCGTCGTTTCGCCGGCTTTTTCGCGGCTGCACCCTTGATCCTGCCCCAGTCTCTTGTTCCCTTAGTACGCAATCGACTGCGAAGGAAACGTCCGGCAACACGATAGCGTTCTGGATTCAACGGCTTGGAGAGAGTTCCTAACGCGAGGGCGCTCCAATGTGTGGGGACGGCTCTGGAGCACGGTGCCGAAACATGCGAAGCGACTATCGGGCAAGAAGGGCGCCACGCCCCGGGGATTGGAGAACCTGATGACGAAACATGCCGGTGGGCTCGTCGACACCCTCTCGCACGAGGCGCGGCTCGATCGGCTCGGCGAGGTCGCGGTCAAGGTCGGCCTCGGGCTGAAGCCCGGGCAGGAACTGGTGATGACCGCGTCCATCGATGCACTGCCGCTGGTGCGACGCATCACCGACCATGCCTACAAGGCCGGCGCGTCGCTCGTGACCACGCTGTTCTCCGACGAGGAGGCGACGCTGGCGCGCTTCCACCACGCGCCGGATCAGAGCTTCGATATCGCCAGCGGCTGGCTCTATGACGGCATGGCGGCGGCGTTCCGTTCCGGCGCGGCACGGCTTGCGATATCCGGCGAGAATCCCTCGCTGCTCGCCCATGAGGATCCCGACAAGGTCTCGCGCGCCAATCGGGCGCGCTCGAAGGCCTATATGCCGGCGCTGTCACTGATCGCGGGCTTCGACATCAACTGGACCATCGTTTCCTTCGCCTCGCCCGCCTGGGCCAAGGCGATGTTCCCGGACGACCCCGAGGACATTGCGGTCGCCAAGCTCTGGCACGCCATATTCGCCGCCTCCCGCATCGACACGCCGGATCCGGTGGAGGCGTGGCGCACGCACAATGCCGAGCTCCATGCCCGCACCACGCAGCTCAATGCACGGCGCTATGCATCGCTGCGCTTCCGTGCGCCGGGCACTGATCTGACGGTCGGGCTCGCCGATGACCACGAATGGGCCGGCGGCGCCTCCACGGCCAAGAATGGCGTGGTCTGCAACGCCAACATCCCGACCGAAGAGGTGTTCACCACGCCGCACCGGCTGCGGGTGGAGGGGCATGTCGCCAGCACCAAGCCGCTTTCCTACCAGGGCACGCTGATCGAGGATATCGCGGTAAAGTTCGAGGACGGCCGCATCGTCGAGGCGCAGGCGCGCACCGGGCAGAGCGTGCTGGAGAAGGTGCTGGAGACCGACGAGGGCTCGCGCCGGCTCGGCGAAGTGGCGCTGGTGCCGCATTCCTCGCCGATCTCCAGGAGCGGGCTGCTGTTCTTCAACACGCTTTATGACGAGAACGCCGCGAGCCACATCGCCCTGGGCCAGTCCTACAGCAAGTGCTTCATCGACGGCGCCTCGCTGACGCCCGATCAACTCGCCGAGAAGGGTGCCAATGCAAGCCTCATCCATATCGACTGGATGATAGGCTCCGGCGAGGTCGATGTGGACGGAATTACCCCGTCCGGCGAGGCCGAGCCGGTGATGCGCAAGGGCGAATGGGCTTGAGCGGCCTGGTGGGCTACGAGGTGAGCGGCTTCGCCGCGGACATGCTCGCTTCCTGATGCGCACGAACTATGGTGAACTCCCGCCGCGCCGGGGGTGGCGCGCAGGGAAGATCTCAGGGGAGACGGAGCACATGTGTCGCTGGCGCACATGGTGGAAAGGGCTGCCACCGCTTGCCCTCCTCATCGCCGCGGCCGTGTTCTTCTCGCGCGCTCCGGTGGAACGCGACCTTGCCGAGCGCGCCGAGAACCTGATGAACGAGATCGGGGAATCCTGGGCGCGCGCCAGCTTCGACGGCCGCGACGCGCTGCTCCAGGGCGAGGCGCTCTCGGAGGACGCGCGGCTGAAGGTGCGCGCCGAGCTTGCCCGCATGTCCGGCGTGCGCATCGTCGAGGATCGCACCACGCTGCTGCCGGAGCGCCGGCCCTTTACGCTCTCCGCGATTCGTGACGGCTCGAATCTCAGGCTCGAGGGTTATGTGCCGTCGCGCTATGCGCGTATGCGCATCCAGGAGGCGGGGCGAACCCTGATGCCGGGGATCCAGGTGAGCGGCATCGAAGGCCTGGTGCGGGCGCGCGGCGTGCCGGCCGGCGATTTCCCCGGCGTCGTCGCCTTCGGCATCGCCCAGCTCGCCAAGATGCCGTCCGGCCGCGTCACCATTTCTGACGACGCCTTCTCGATCGAAGGACGCGCACCCGACTTCGCCACCTACGACGCTCTTGAAGTCACGGTCCGCACCGATCTGCCGACGGATTTCAAGCTGGCGCGCTTCGCCGTCTTGCCGCCCGCGGTCTCGCCCTTCCTCTGGTCGGCGCAGCGCGACACCGATGGCGTGCAGCTTTCGGGCTATATCCCGCTCGGCGATGCCCGGCGCTCGCTGCTCGACGCGGTGCGCGGGGCGGTGCCGGGCGCCGCCATCTCCGACCAGCTTCGCCTCGCCGATGGCGCGCCGCCGACCGATGGCTGGCTGAAGGCGGCGGCATTCGCGCTCCAGCAGCTCGGCCGCCTGCCGGGCGGCAAGGTGACGCTTTCCGACACCACGATCGCCATCGAAGGGCGCGCGCCCGATTTCGCCGCCTATGACGCACTGGCGGCGGCGCGGCGCTCGGTCCCCGAGGGTTACACGGTCACGCGCTTCGCCGTCGAGCCGCCGGCCGTCTCGCCCTTCACTTGGGGTGTGCTGCGCAGCGCCAATGGTCTGCGCGTGGTCGGCTTCGCGCCTTCCGAGGACGCCAAGCGCCTCGTCGGCGACTCGGTGCGCGCGGCTTTTCCGGGCGTCCCGGTGAGCGACGAGATGCGCATCGCCTCGGGCGGGCCGTCTGCCGAGTCCTGGGTGGCGGCGACGGTATTCGGGGTCAACCAGCTCGCCAAGCTGCGGACCGGCGAGGTGCGCGGCACCGGGGCCAGGCTCTCCATCAGTGGTGAGGCGCAGGATTCGGCAGCCTTTGGCGCGGTGAGCACGGCGCTGGCCGCGCCGTTGCCTGGCGGCTTCGCGCTGGAGAAGTCCGACGTGCGCCCGCCGGTAGTGAAGCCCTATGTGTTCGGCCTGCGCAAGGACGGGCAGGGGCTCACCGTCTCCGGCTTTTATCCGGAGGGCAAGGACCATGATGCCTTGCTCAAGCTGGCCCGCCTCCAGCTCCTCGGCGCTCCGGTGAACGATGTCTCGGCGATTGCGCTCGGCGCGCCGGAGGGCTTTGCCCGCGCCGCGGCGGCGGCCTTGCGCGAGTTGGCGCGGCTGGACGGCGGCGAGGCGCGGCTCGACGACCAGAAGCTCCGTTTTTCCGGCACTGCGCTCTATCCGGCCGCGGTCGATTCGATCCGCGCCGCTCTTACCGCCGACTTGCCGGCCGGCTTCTCGGCCGAGGTGACGCTCGAGATCGCACCGCCTCCGCCACCGATGGACAAGGCGAGTTGCCAGAAGGCGCTGACCGATCTCCTGAGCCGCGGCTCCATCGCCTTCGAAAAAGGCAGCGCGGCGCTCGATCCGACCAGCCGCGGCCTGCTTGACCATCTCGCCGCCGTCGCCTCAGGGTGCCCGGAAGCGACGATCGAGATTGCCGGCCACAGCGGCGCCCAGGGCGATGGCGCCGGCAATGACGAGCTTGCCGCGCAGCGGGCGCAATCGGTCGCCGACTATTTCGCCAATGCCGGTATATCGGCGGGCCGGCTGGTCGCCACCGGTTATGGCGAGAGCATCGGGATGCCGACCACGGGTACGGTGGGATCGCCGGATGGCCGGCGCATCGAATTCATAGTGAGGTGAGAGTATGTGGTTCCTCGCGTTGGAGCTCTGGCCCTATCTGCTCGCGGCTCTGGCGCTTGGCGCTGCCACCGGTTGGTTGAGCGGCTGCGTGCCGCGCCGGGCGGCGGAGGCTGATCTCGCGCCCGCAGGCGGGCGGGCGGAGGGCACGCCGTGATGGTATTCGCGGTCCAGGTTTCCGGGCTGCTGTTCGCAGCCTTTCTCGCAGGGTGTGCCGGCGGCTGCTGGCTGCGCCGCAGCCTGAGCGGGCGGCAGGCGTAGCTCCGCTCAAGCAGTGCTCAAGGCGAACTGGAGCCCAGCTTGAGCAATGCTAGAGCCTATCTCGATAGGCCGTCCGGTGACGTGATTCCCAAATGGGCCTCATCCCCAGGTCGAGCCGGGAATGAGGGCACTAAAGCCCGCCGACGGCTTCGGTCTTCGGGCGCGAGCCGCGCAGGTCGGCTTCGATCTGCAGCGTGCCGCGGCCGCCGAAGCGGGTCCGGTAGACCTGTGCATTCTCCATCACCCGCTGCACGTAATTGCGGGTTTCGGAGAAGGGGATGCGCTCCACCCAGTCGATCGGGTCGATGGCCGGGTCGCGCGGGTCGCCATAGGCGGCGATCCATTTCGACACGCTGCCGCGCCCGCCATTATAGGCGGCGAAGGTCAGCACATAGCTGTTGTCGTAGTTCTCCAGCAGGCTGCGCAATTCCGCTGCACCGTACTGCACATTCACCGTCGGATTGTTGTGCAGGCTGCGGACGTCGAATGAGACGCCTTCGCGCTTGGCGATGGAGCGTCCGGTCGCCGGCATCACCTGCATGAGCCCGGTGGCGCCGGCGCGGGAGACCACCGCGGCGTTGAACATGCTCTCCTGCCGGGCGATGGCATAGACCACGGAACGATCGACATCCGGGCCAAGCGGGCGGTAGCTCGGGATGCCGATGGTCGGATAGGCGTCGGCCTCCAGCGGAATGCCGCGATTGAGAGCGTTCTTGCCGATGACCACCATGGCCCGCGCGTTGCGCTGGCCCTCGGCGATGTCGGCGAGCATGCCGAGCGTGGCGGCGTCCGGCAGGCGCTCCGACAGGTCGGAGGCCAGCGCGATGGCGAGATCGCGCTCGCCAAGCTGGAGCAGCAGCTTGAAGATCTGCACGCCTTCGTCACGCGCGAAGGCGGCGCGCTGGGCGGCGGTCGGGGTCGGGGCCTCGCGCACGCTCATTGCGGTCAAGCCGAGCCGGGCGCGGGCGATCAGGCCGTAATAGGCGGTCGGGTAATTTGCGGCGACCTGGTAGAAATTGCGCGCGCTCGCGGTGTTGCCGAGCGCCTCGGCGGCGCGGCCCTGCCAATAGAAGCCGCGGGCGATGGTCGCCGGATGCGACTGGCCTTCGGCGATCTTGGCGAAATGCTGCTGGGCGGTGCGTGCATCGCCGAGGAAGCGCAGCGCGATCCAGCCGGCGGTGAACTGCTGCTCCGAGCGCTTGTTGTCCTCCTCCGGGGGCGCGGCGTCGCGCGCGATCTTGTAGGCGGTCTTGGCGTCGCCGAGATCGAGCATCTCGCGCGAGACCAGGCGGCGCTCGATCCACCATTCGTCGGGATCGACGATCGCGGCGGCCTCTTTCGGCGCGCTGGACAGGATGCGTGCGGCGGTGGCGTCGTCGCCGGCGCGGCGCGCGATCTTGGCCTGGGTGTAGAGATAGGCCGGATCGTTGCGCAGCCCGAGCGGCACCGCGGCGAGCAGCTTGGCCGGATCGCCATTCTTGCTGGACAACGCGATGCGGGCGCGGGCGAGGGCGACGACATCGTCGCCGGCGCGTTGCGCCGCGCGCAGGCCGCGCGTCGCATCCTCTGCATAAATCAGCTTGTCGGCGCGGTATTTGTGGTCGGCCCGGGTCAGCATGCCGCCGAATTCCACCATCACGGTGGATTCGGTCTCCTCCATCAGCGGGTCTTCGCGCCAGGCGTCGCGCAGCCATGCGGTTCCGCCGGTGCGGTCGCCGGAAGCGAACAAGGCGCGGGCGAGCGCGAGCTTGCCCTCGCCGGAGATCGGCCGATCCTCGGCGAAGAAGGCGCGCACCGTGCCAGGGTCACGATTTTCGGCGAAGAGCAGATATTCGAGCCGACGGCGCAGCACGGTCGGGGTCGGAAGCGTCGGGTGCTCGCGCAGGATGGCGACAGCGCGGTCGAAACCGAGGTCGCGGGCGGCGGCGCGAATGGTCAGCCAGCGCACCAGAGCGCGGGCTCCGGGATCGCTCAACTGCTCGGCGGCGGCAAGCGCTGCGGCCGACTGGCCTTTCTCGGCGAGGTTCATCGCGCTCTGCAGCGAGCCGAGGGCGCCGGAAAGCGGCGCCGGCTTGACGGAACCGGTAGCATGGGAATCGGACGGCTTCGCCGCATCCTTCTTGGCCGACTCCTTTTTGGCGACGTCCTTTTTCGCCGCGTCTTTCTTGGCGCTGTCCTTCCTGGAGGCGCTCTTCTTGTCGGCGGGCTTGGCGGTGGTCTTTGCACCCGTGGTCTTGGCCGGAGGCTTCTTGGTCTCGGCCCCGGCGGGCGCGGTGGAACCGGCGGCGGCAAGCATCAGAACGGCCGCAAACGGCACGAGAACGCCAAGACGGCGCGCGCTTGTGTAGCGCATGGGTTCACGCTCTCCCGACACTGACGCGAGACTTCTTCTGCTGCCGTGCTCGCGAGCCGGCACGGCTAGTTGTCTCGCGATCTTATTGACGAAACGCTAACCACAACCCCAATCCGCGCAATCACAATCTGCGCGGCAGGCGTGTTTCTGCCCGCGCAAGAGGGCGAAACCGGGGCAGCCTCCCGCATCGCGTGCAGAACGGCAGCCCGACACCACAAGCCGGCATCCCGCTGTGTTCACGGGCCAATATGGCGCTTCCCCGCGGGCGCGCGACGCGATATCTGATTGCCCCTTCGTCCGCATCGTCCGCGAGCGAAACCGCTGCAGAAATTCCCCGAGGAGCGCGCCATGCCCCACCAGCCGCCATTCCGTGGCTCTTTCACGGCTCTCGTCACGCCGTTCCGTGATGGTGCGCTGGACGAGAAAGCCTTTCGCGGGCTGGTCGACTGGCAGATCGAAGAGGGCACGCACGGCCTCGTTCCCGTCGGCACCACCGGCGAGAGCCCGACGCTGTCCCATGACGAGCACCACAAGGTGGTGGAATGGTGCGTCGAGCAGTCTGCCGGCCGCGTGCCGGTGATCGCCGGCGCCGGCTCCAACAGCACGGCGGAGGCGATCGGCCTCGCGCAGCATGCCGAGAAGACCGGTGCCGATGCGGTGCTCGTGGTGACGCCCTATTACAACAAGCCGGGCCAGGAAGGGCTGTATCAGCACTACAGGGCGATCAACGACGCCATCGGCATTCCGATCATCATCTACAATATTCCCGGCCGCTCGGTCGTGGACATGTCGGTGGAGACCATGGCGCGGCTGTTCGAACTGAAGAACATCGCCGGGGTGAAGGATGCCACGGCGAACCTCGTGCGCGTCAGCCAGCAGCGCGCGGCGATGGGGCCGGGCTTCAACCAGCTCTCCGGCGAGGACGCGACCGCCTTGGCTTTCATGGCGCATGGCGGCGACGGCTGCATCTCTGTCGCGTCCAATGTCGCGCCGAAGCTGTGCGCCGAGTTCCAGAACGCCTGCATCGCGGGCGACTACCACACCGCCTTGACCTACCAGGACCGGCTGTTCCCGCTGCATCAGGCGCTGTTCGTCGAGACCAATCCCTCGCCGACCAAATATGCGCTCTCGCTGCTCGGCAAGCTGGTGGACGAGGCGCGCCTGCCGATGGTGCCGGTGAGCGAGAAGACCAAGGAGACGGTGCGCGCTGCCATGGTCCATGCCGGGCTGCTGAACTGAGGGCGCGGCCGGCACGGCGCTGGAAGGTCCGTGATTGTCACCATATATCAAGGACCTCGCCGGCATCCGTCGGACCAACAGCGCATTTGCAACCATGACCGACAAGAAAACCGTTCCCCGCAAGGTGGTCGCCGATAATCGGCGAGCGCGGTTCGACTATGAGATCGGAGAGGTCTTCGAGGCCGGGATCGCGCTCAGCGGCACCGAGGTGAAGAGCCTGCGCGGTGGCAAGGCGACCATTGCGGAGAGCTACGCCACCGCGAAGTCCGGCGAGGCGATCCTCTATAATTCCTTCATCCCGGAATATCTCCAGGCCAACCGCTTCAACCACGAGCCGCGGCGGCCGCGCAAGCTCCTGTTGCACCGGCGCGAGATCGCCAAGCTCTGGCAGGCGGTGGAGCGCGAAGGCATGACCGTGGTGCCGCTGCGCATCTATTTCAACGAGCAGGGCCGCGCCAAGGTCGAGCTCGCCATTGCACGCGGCCGCAAGGCGCACGACAAGCGCGAGGCGCTAAAGGCGAAGGACTGGGCGCGCGACAAGCAGAGGCTGATGCGCGATCGCGGCTGACGGCAATAAAAAAGGCGCCTGTGAAGGCGCCTTTCTCCCATGACACCAATAGGTTGGCGTCAATCTTTCGCGCGTTCCACATAGGAGCCGTCCGCGGTCATTACGACGATGCGGGTGCCAATGCCGATGTGCGGCGGGACGGCAGAGCGCACGCCGTTCGACAGCATGGCGGGCTTGTAGGAGGACGAGGCGGTTTGGCCCTTGGTCACCGGTTCAGTGTCGGTCACTTCCAGCACCACGCGCTGCGGCAGATCGATGGCGATGGCGTTGCCCTCGTGCATCGACAGCATCACCTGCATGCCTTCCTGGAGATAGGCGGCCTGATCGCCGATGACATCCTTCTGCACCGCGACCTGGTCGTAGTTCTCCGGATTCATGAAGTGATAGCCCTCGCCGTCCGAATACAGGAAGGTGTGCGGGCGATCCTCGACATGGGCGCGCTCCACCTGTTCGGTGGTGCGGTAGCGCTCGGAGATCTTCACACCGTCGGAGATGCGGCGCATGTCGAGCTGCGTGACCGGCGTGCCCTTGCCGGGGTGGATGTTGTCAGCGGTAAGAACGACATAGAGCCTGCCGTCGATGTCGACCACGTTGCCCTTGCGCAGCGTGCTGGCGATAACCTTGACCATTACGGTCCTCTGGCTGTTGGGTGCGGCGGGGCCGCCGCACCGAGATTCCGTTGGGGGCCTCCTATACAAGCGCGCCCGCTTGCCGCCAACCCCGCCTGCTTGCCGTGAGTGATGCAGAATGAGCGTTTCGGCCTCACCCTGGTGGGATCCCGCCCAATATGCCGATCGCCGACCCTTCCTCATCGGCCGTGCCCGCATCACGGCGGCGGTGCGCGCGTTCTTCGCGTGTCGGGATTTCGTCGAGGTGGAGACGCCCATACTCCAGGTCTCGCCCGGCAACGAGACGCACCTCCACGCGTTTCGGACCGAACTGATCGCCGCCGACGGGACGGCGCAGCCGCGCTATCTGCACACCTCGCCGGAATTCACCGCCAAGAAGCTCCTTGCGGCGGGAGAGGCGCGGCTGTTCGTGCTGGCCCGCGTATTCCGCAACGGCGAGCGCACCGGACTGCATCATCCCGAATTCACGATGCTCGAATGGTATCGCGTCCGCGAGACCTATGATGCGCTGATGGGCGACTGTGCCGGGTTGCTGGGTGCCGCCGCACTGGCCGTCGGGGCCGACGCGTTCCGGTATCGCGACCTCACGGCCGATCCGATGGCCGAGCCCGAACGTCTGACGGTGACCGAAGCGTTCGACCGCTTTGCTGGCATCGAACTTGCCGCGAGCCTCGGGCCTGACGGGCAGACCGATCGCGATACGCTATGGCACGCGGCGCAGGAGGCCGGCATCCGGGTGGCAGGCGACGACGTGTGGGCCGATGTGTTCACCCGGGTGATGGTGGAGAAGATCGAACCGTTCCTCGGTATCGGCCGTGCTACGATCCTGGCCGAATATCCCGTCTCTGAAGCCGCTCTCGCCCGCCCCAAGCCGGACGATCCGCGCTTTGCCGAGCGCTTCGAGCTCTATGTCTGCGGCGTCGAAGTGGCGAACGCGTTCGGCGAACTGACCGACGCTGCCGAGCAGCGCCGCCGTTTCCGGACATGGATGGACGAGAAGCAGCGCATCTATGGCGAACGCTACCCGATCGACGAGGATTTCCTCGCCGCGCTGGCGGTGATGCCGGAGGCCTCCGGCATCGCGCTTGGTCTCGACCGTCTCGTGATGCTGGCCACCGGCGCGAGCCGGATCGAGCAGGTGCTGTGGGCGCCGGTCGCGCCTTAAGCTTAGTTCACCAATCAACCCGTCATCCCCGGCTTGTCCCGGGGATCCACGTCCATGACGAGCGAGCAACCGTGGATGGCCGGGACAAGCCCAGCCATGACGATGGAAATGGCGCCTCTCACGTGCCGAGGTTCGTGTCGCCGCTCAGCGCCCCTATTCGAGGTGCGCCTTCACCGCCGCGAACACCGCGTGGAACATCGCCGGCGTCAGCACGCCGGTATTGGTGTTGTAGCGGGAGCAGTGATAGCTGTCGTAGAGCCTCGATGTGCCGATCTGGTGCACCGCGCCGTGCGCGAACTTATGGCGTGACAGCCTTTCGCCATGGGCGGCGAGCACTTGGTCGTGCGCGATCTTGCCGAGTGCGACGATCGCCTGCACTCGCTTCATGCCGGCGATGGTGGCATGGAGGAAAGGCCGGCAGGTCTTCATCTCGTCCGTGGTCGGCTTGTTCTCCGGCGGCACGCAGCGCACCGCATTGGTGATGCGGGTGTCGATAAGGCGCAGGCTATCGTCGGGCCGCGCCTCGAAGCGGCCCTCGGCGAAGCCGTAGTCGATCAGCGTGGAGTAGAGCAGGTCGCCGGCATAGTCGCCGGTGAAGGGCCGACCGGTGCGGTTCGCGCCGCGCAGGCCCGGCGCCAGCCCGACGATCAGCAGGCGGGCGTCGGCATCGCCGAAGGACGGCACCGGGGCGTTGTGCCATTCGGGCTCGACGGCGCGCCATTGCTGGCGAAAGGCGACGAGCCGCGGGCAGCGCGGGCAGTCACGCGGCGGCTCGGTGCCGGCGCCCGCAATGGAGCCGGTGTCGGCAGCGAACATGGCGGCCGCCCGTGATCAGGTTTCGGAGAATTCGTCGGCGGTGCCCGACGGGGCAGGGCCCCGACGTTCCAGGAAGCGCGGCGTCTCCTGCATGCGGTTCGAGCGCTCGCCGGGGTCGCGGCCGATCTTGGCCTGCAATTCGACGAGGTCGATGAAGGCGTCCGCCTGCCGGCGCAGATCATCGGAGATCATCGGCGGTTGCGTGTGGACGGTGGAGACCACGCTGACGCGCACGCCCTTGCGCTGGATCGCCTCGACTAGCGAGCGGAAATCGCCGTCGCCGGAGAATATGACAATGTGATCGACATGGCCCGCGAGCTCCATGGCGTTCACCGCCAGCTCGATGTCCATATTGCCGCGCACCCGACGCCGCCCCTGGCTGTCGGTGAACTCCCGCGCCGGCTTGGTCACCACCGAGTATCCGTTATAGTCCAGCCAGTCGAGTAGTGGCCGGATCGACGAATATTCGGTATCCTCGATCAATGTCGTGTAATAGAAAGCACGCAGAACATAACCGCGACTCTGGAATTCTTTCAGGAGTCGCTTGTAATCGATGTCGAAGCCGAGCGATTTGGTGGCAGAATAAAGATTGGCGCCATCGATAAATAGGGCGATCTTTTCCATGTTCGTGGCCATATGACGCAATACCTTGTGAAGTGCGCCGAAAAAACGACGTATCAGCCGGGCTGACTGGAACTGTAGTTCAAGACCTTTAGACACCGCGACTTTGTGGCGGGTGCAAGGCAGATACTGAGCCGGAACATGGCATGATTCTGAGCCGGCGTGGCACTTCCCCGTAACCAGCGCATGACGGCCGCCGAAGCGTGGCGCTTGCTCTTCTCTCCGCGTTCGGCTAAAGGCAGCGGCTTCCCGAAATCACCGACAGGAGTGCCGAGGCATGGCCCGTGTCACCGTCGAGGACTGCATCGACAAGGTCGACAACCGCTTCGAGCTCGTTCTTCTCGCCGGGCATCGCGCCCGCATGATCTCGTCCGGCGCGCCGATCACCGTCGATCGCGATAACGACAAGAACCCGGTTGTTGCGCTCCGCGAGATCGCCGACGAGACCATCTCGCCGGAAGACCTCAAGGAAGACCTCATCCATTCGCTCCAGAAGTTCACCGAGGTGGACGAGCCGGAGCCCGAGACCGTGCCGATGATCGCCTCCAGCGTCGAAGGCAGCACGGACGATTCGGACATCATGCTCGATCGCATGACCGAGGAAGAACTGCTCGCCGGCCTTCAGGGGCTGGTGCCGCCCGAGCCGAGCGACGACGACGAAGGCTGAGGCCAAGGCCTGGCTGAGGTCCGGGTTCGGGCTGACGCCCGACGAGGTGCGGCCTCGAGACAAAAACGCGACCGGATGCACATGGCACCGGTCGCGTTTTCTTTTCTGGCGGTGTGAGATGCAGTCGGCTCAGGCGGCGAGCCCGCTGGGGTCGCCACGTTGCGCGGTCTTCGCGTCTTCCAGGGCCTGCAGCTTTTCCCGCAGCGCCTCGTTCTCGGTCCGCAGCTCGGATTGCGCCGAGCCGCAGAACAGCGCCGCGCCGAAAAATCCGACCATGCCGCCCGCAATATAGGCTGCCAGATAGCCGATCCACGGCAGGATATCGTCCATCCCAAGCCTCCCCTGAACGGTACTATCAGCCGGAATTTATTTCGAATTTGATAGCACGCCGACGAAGAAGTTGCTACCTGTCGTTGTCCGATTTGTTGCATCTGCCGCTATCCGTGCTTGCATCCCCCGGAGGCCGCAGCGATATCTACGTTTCCGGTCGGAAACTCGCCGGTCCTCTCACGGGTTAAGCTGTCATGATGCGGCAGTACGAGCTCGTCGAGCGCGTGCGCCGGTACAATCCCCAAACCGACGAGGCGCTGCTCGACCGCGCCTATGTCTATGCCATGCGCGCGCACGGCACGCAGACGCGCGCCTCGGGCGATCCCTATTTCTCGCATCCGCTCGAAGTGGCGGCGATCCTCACCGATCTCAAGCTCGATGACGCCACCATCGTCGCGGCGCTGCTGCACGATACCATCGAGGACACGGGAGCGACCCGCGACGAGATCGACAGGCTGTTCGGCCCGCAGATCGGTGCGCTGGTCGAGGGCCTGACCAAGATCAAGAAGCTCGATCTGGTCTCGAAGCAGGCCAAGCAGGCCGAGAATCTGCGCAAGCTGCTGCTCGCCATCGCCGATGACGTGCGCGTGCTGCTGGTCAAGCTGGCCGACCGGCTGCACAACATGCGGACCCTCAAATGGGTGCCGCAGGAGAAGCGCAACCGCGTCGCCGAGGAGACGCTCGATATCTATGCCCCGCTCGCCGGGCGCATGGGCATGCACGACATGCGCGAGGAGCTGGAGGACCTGTCGTTCCGCCAGCTCTCGCCGGAAGCCTATGAATCGATCCGCTCCCGGCTCCAGGCGCTGAAGGAGAAGAATGGCGAACTCGTCGCCGCCATCGAGCGCGAATTGTCCGATGCCTTCACCAACAAGGACATCGCTGCGAAGGTGAAGGGCCGCGAGAAGCGGCCTTATTCGATCTGGCGCAAGATGGAGCGCAAATCGGTCGCCTTCGAGCAGCTCTCCGACATCTATGGCTTCCGGGTGTTCGTCGACACGGTCGAGGAGTGCTACACGGCGCTTGGCGTCGTCCACACGAAATGGCCGCTCGTGCCGGGCCGTTTCAAGGACTACATCTCGACCCCGAAGCAGAACGACTACCGCTCGATCCACACCACGGTGGTCGGTCCCGGGCGGCAGCGCGTCGAGCTGCAGATCCGCACCCGCAAGATGCACGAGATCGCGGAATACGGCATCGCCGCGCACGTGCTCTACAAGGATGGCGGGTCAGGCGAGGATCTGCTCACGCGCGATTCCAGCGCCTATGGCTGGCTGCGCCGCACCATCGAACTGCTGGCGGAAGGCTCGAGCCCGGAAGAATTCCTCGAGCACACCAAGCTCGAACTGTTCCACGACCAGGTGTTCTGCTTCACGCCCAAGGGCCGTCTGATCACGCTGCCGCGCCGGGCGACGCCCATCGACTTCGCCTATGCGGTGCATACCGACGTCGGCAACATGGCGGTCGGCGCCAAGATCAACGGCAAGGTTTCGCCGCTGGTCTCTGAGCTGCACAATGGCGACGAGGTCGAGGTCATCACCTCGAAGACCCAGTCCCCGCCGGCGGCGTGGGAGTCCATCGTCGTCACCGGCAAGGCCCGCGCCGCGATACGTCGCGCTACCCGCGCCGCGGTGCGGGCGCAATATGCCGGGCTTGGTCGCAAGATCGTCGAGCGCGCCTTTGCCCGCGCCGGCAAGGGCTTCTCGGAGGAAAAGCTGTCGGGAGCGCTCGGGCGGCTGGCGCGTGCCTCGCTCGACGACGTCTATGCCGCGGTCGGGCGCGGCGAGATGCGGGCCGAGGACGTGATCAAGGCGCTGCACCCGGAATGGACCGGGCCGCGTGCGCCGGAGGAGCGGGTAGGGGCGCCGAAGGGCGAGGGCTGGTTCGAGCTGAAGGCCGGACAGAGCCTCAAATTCAAGATTCCGGGCATCGAGGCCGATCCTGAACCCAAGACCGCGATCCCGATCCGCGGCATCAACAGCGAATTGCCGGTGCGCTTCGCGCCGAATGGCGGCGCCGTGCCGGGCGACCGCATCGTCGGCATATTGACCCCAGGCGAGGGCATCACCGTCTATCCGATCCAGTCGCCGGCGCTGCAGGATTTCGAGGAGGAGCCGGAACGCTGGCTCGATGTGCGCTGGGATATCGACGAGGACGATCCGCACCGCTTCCCGGTGCAGATCGTGGTCGTGGCGACCAATGAGCCCGGCTCGCTCGCCCAGATCGCGCAGGTGATCGGCGAGCGCGACGGCAATATCGACAATGTCCGAATGTCGTCGCGCTCGGCCGACTTCACGCGGATCGTCATCGATGTCGAGGTCTATGACCTGCGTCACCTCAACGGCATCATCGCCGATCTGCGCTCGCGGCCGGTGGTCTCTAGCGTCGAGCGGGTCAACGGCTGAGCTGCCGCGATTTAACCGCTACGTTGAGGAACCGCCTTCACTTTCCCGCGTTTGTCCTCTCACACAGCAGGGGAGAAGCGGCCATGCAGACCGAACAGCTTCGCGGCGTGCTCAAGATCGCTGCCGGCAAGGCCAAGGAATATCTCGGCCGCCTGGTGCATGACGGCTCTCTCGAGGCCCGAGGCAAGGTCGAGCAATTGTCCGGTCGCGCTGCGCTCGCCTGTGTTCGCATGCGCTCGGGCGTGAAGGGCGTTGCCTGAAGGGTCGTCCTGTCCGCGTTGGCTCTTCCGCCGCCGCAGGCGGATCCCCGAATCCAGACGAGGACGATCCGATGCGAATCCGCTTCGGCTTTCGCATCGCGCTCGATTGCGCGGTGCCGACCCCCACCATCCTGGCGCTCGACGTTCATCCCGATCGCGCCCGGGACGTGGTGGCGCAATCGCCCCTGATCCTGCGCCCGAACGTCCCCGTGGTCGCGATGAGCGATGCGTTCGGCAATATCCTTCGCCGAACCGTGCTGCCGGCCGGACGCACGGTGATCGAGCGCGACGGGATGATCGAGGACAGCGGCGAGCCGGACATCATCAATCTCGCCGCCGAGCAGACTCCGGTGGACAAGCTGCCGGTCGAGGCGATGCCGTTCCTGCTGGGCAGCCGCTATTGTGAGACCGATGTGCTCAGCGCCGAGGCTTGGCGCCTGTTCGGCCAGGTGCCAGAGGGCTGGTCGCGGGTGCAGGCCATCGTCGATTTCGTCCACGATCACATCACGTTCGACTATCAGCTCGCCGATGCGACGCGCTCGGCGGCCCGCGCCTATCAGGAACGGCACGGCGTGTGCCGCGACTTCGCGCACCTCGCGATCGCCCTCTGCCGGGCGATGAACATCCCGGCACGCTACTGCACCGGCTATCTCGGCGACATCGGCGTGCCCCGCGACCCGGCGCCGATGGATTTCTCCGCCTGGTTCGAGGTCTATCTCGGCGGACGCTGGTACAGCTTCGATGCCCGCCACAACCGGCCGCGCATCGGTCGCGTGGTGATAGCGCGCGGGCGCGATGCTACCGATGTCGCCATCGTCCACACATTCGGACAGCACATGCTGGCCGGGTTCGAGGTGTGGACCGACGAGGTCACGGCCGAGGCATCGGGTGCCGCGGTGGCCGCCGAATAGGGCAGGGTACACCTGCGACAGCTTCGTGACGGCGCCCGTGGGATCGGCTATCACCTCGGCCGATCCCTGTATTAGGTTGCTGACATGACGCAAGACGAGGTTCTGGACGAGTTCCGCGCCGCCGGCGCGTTGCTCGAAGGCCATTTCATCCTGTCCTCGGGGCTGCGCAGCCCGATCTTCCTCCAGAAGATGTTCATCTTCATGGATCCGGCGCGCACCGAGAAGCTCTGCCATGCGCTCGCCGAGAAGGTGACGGCCGCCTTCGGCACCGTCGACTATGTCGTCTCGCCGGCGATGGGCGGAATCCTGCCGGGCTACGAGACCGCCCGCCAACTCGGCGCCAAGGCGGTCTTCGTCGAGCGCGAGGAGGGCAAGTTCGCGCTGCGCCGCGGGTTTTCCATTCCCGAGGGTGCGCGGGTGCTGATGGTGGAGGACATCGTCACCACCGGCCTGTCTTCCCGCGAGTGCCTAGCGGCGATCGCCGAGCATCCCGGCCATGTGGTCGGCGCCGCCTGCCTGATCGACCGTTCCGGCGGCAAGGCCGAGCTCGGGGTGCCGCTGGTGGCGCTCGCCACGCTCGACATCCCGACCTATCCCGCCGACGCCCTGCCGCCCGAACTTGCCGCCCTGCCGGCCGTGAAGCCCGGCAGCCGGAGCATCCAGGGGGTGAAGGCGTGAACCCCGCGATTGCCGCGCCGCCGATCCGGCTCGGGGTGAATGTCGATCACGTGGCGACGGTGCGCAATGCGCGTGGCGGCGCGCTTCCCGATCCGGTGCGGGCGGCGCGGCTTGCGGCCTCCGCTGGTGCGGACGGCATAACCGCGCATCTGCGCGAGGATCGCCGCCACATTCGCGACGACGACATGCGCCGCCTCAAGGCGCAGTTGAGCCTGCCGCTGAATTTCGAGATGGCGGCCACCGACGAGATGGTCGGCATCGCCCTCGACATCGCCCCGCACGCCTGCTGCCTGGTGCCGGAGCGCCGCGAGGAGCGCACCACCGAAGGCGGGCTCGACGTTATCGGCGGCGGCACCGAGCTCGCGCACAAGGTCGCCGTGCTCGGCAAGGCCGGTATCCGCGTCTCGCTGTTCGTTGCGCCCGATCCCGAGCAGATCGCGGCCTCCGCAGCCATCGGCGCCGCGGTGGTCGAACTGCACACCGGCACCTGGTGCGAGGCGCTCGCAAGCGGCCACCGTACAGCGGCGGGCGCGGAACTCGCCCGGCTGCGCGCGGCGGCGACCCAGGCGGCATCCCTCGGGCTTGAAGTTCATGCCGGGCACGGGCTGGACTTCGCCAGCGCCGAGACTATTTCGGCCTTCAGCGAGGTGCGGGAGCTCAATATCGGCCATTTCCTCATCGGCCAGGCGATCTTCGAGGGGCTGGAGACCTCGATCCGCCGTATGCGCGAGGCGATGGCAAGGGGTCGTGCGGCGCTGCGCGCCACGGCCGGGTGAGGCGACATGATCCTCGGCATCGGTTCCGACATCACTGACGCCCGGCGCATTGCGCAGACGCTGGAGCGGCATGGCGAGCGCTTCCTCGACCGAGTGTTCACGCCCGTCGAGCGCGCGAAGTCCGATCGCCGGGCCCGCCGCGCGGAGAGCTACGCCAAGCGCTTCGCCGCCAAGGAGGCCTGCGCCAAGGCGCTCGGCACCGGCCTCGCGCAAGGGGTGTTCTGGCGCGACATGGGGGTGGTCAATCTGCCCTCCGGGCGGCCGACCATGCAGCTCACCGGTGGGGCGAGGGAACGCCTCGCCGCCCTGACGCCGCCGGGCCATGAGGCGCGCATCGATCTCACCATTACCGACGATGGTCCGCTGGCGCAGGCTTTCGTCATCATCAGCGCCGTGCCGAAATCCAGTGCCGAGTAACCCTAGGATAGCTCCGGCGATCGTGAATTCAGCGCAACCGGGCGCGTTGCCGCAGCCGTGCCGAGCCGCTATAGAGCGCTCCGGCCCTGCTTCGGCCATCCGCCCGCGCGCTGCGTCCCATCGGAACACTCCATGACCTCGACCACGGAACCGAAGAAGGAAGGCGGCGTCGGCGAAACCGTCCGCGTCATCGTCCACGCCTTCCTCATCGCCATCGTCATCCGCACCTTCCTGTTCCAGCCCTTCAATATCCCGTCGGGCTCGATGAAGGAGACGCTGCTGGTCGGCGACTACCTGTTCGTCTCGAAATTCAGCTACGGCTACAGCCGCTTCTCGCTGCCCTTCTCGCCGCCGATCTTCGATGGGCGTATCTTCGGCTCGACGCCGGAGCGGGGCGATGTGGTGGTGTTCAAGCTGCCGCGGGACGAAAGCACCGATTACATAAAGCGGGTGATCGGCCTGCCCGGCGACCAGATCCAGATGATCGGCGGCGTGCTGCAGATCAATGGCCAGGCGGTGAAGCGCGAGCCGGCCGGAACCTGGGTCGATGATGAGGGCGACGGCCAGTCGCAGACGGTGAAGGTGTGGACCGAGACGCTGCCGAACGGCGTCAGCTACCACACGCTCGACCTCGTCGATAACGGCTTCTACGACAACACGCCGGTCTATAGCGTGCCGCCCGGCCATTATTTCATGATGGGCGACAATCGCGACAACTCCACCGACAGCCGCGTGCTCAGCCAGGTCGGCTATGTGCCGTACGAGAATCTTATCGGCCGCGCGCAGGTGATCTTCTTCTCGGTGAAGGAAGGCGAGGCAGCCTGGCAGTTCTGGAAATGGCCCTGGACCGTGCGCTGGGACCGACTGTTCTCCCTGGTGCGATGAGCAAGGGCGGCAAGCGGGCAGCCGGCGACGGCGATTACTCCGAACTCGAAGCGCAGCTCGGCCATGTCTTTGCCGACCGCGGCCATCTCGAGCTGGCTTTGACCCATATCAGCGCTGTCACCGTCCTGACCGGCCCGGCGGCGCGGCTGAAGAGCTATCAGCGGCTCGAATTCCTCGGCGACCACGTGCTCGGCATGGTGGTTTCCGACATGCTCTACCGCACTTTCCCGCAGGCCGACGAGGGCGAGCTGTCGCGGCGGCTGGCCGAACTAGTCTGCGAGGAAGCCTGCGCCGAGGTGGGGGTGGCGATGGGGATCGGTCCCTTCATCCGGCTCGGCGCCGGTGAGGCGCGCTCGGGCGGCCACCAGCGTCCGACCATTCTCGCCGACATCGCCGAGGCGGTGCTCGCGGCGGTGTATCTCGACGCCGGCTACCCGGCTGCGGCCGAGCTGGTGGAGCGCTTCTGGCGTCCGCGCTTTGCCGGCCTCAAGGGCCTGGTGCGCGACGCCAAGACCGCCCTCCAGGAATGGGCACAGGCCCGCGGCCTGCCGCCGCCGGTCTATCACGTGGTGGAACGGCAGGGGCCGGACCACAATCCGGAATTCCGCATCGCCGTCGAGATTCCCGGCTATGATCGGGTCGAGGGTGTCGGCAGCTCGAAGCAAGGGGCGCAGAAGGCGGCAGCGGGCGTTTTCCTCGAACAGGTCAAGGCATGAACGACGATACGTCGGAGACACGTTGCGGGTTCGTTGCGCTGATCGGCGCGCCGAACGCCGGCAAGTCGACGCTCACCAATGCGCTGGTCGGCACCAAGGTCTCCATCGTCTCGCACAAGGTGCAGACGACACGCTCGCTGGTGCGCGGCATCGCCATCGAGGGGGTGAGCCAGATCGTGCTGGTCGACACCCCCGGCATCTTCGCGCCGAAGCGGCGGCTGGAGAAGGCGATGGTGCGCTCGGCCTGGGGCGGGGCAGGGGATGCCGACGCCGTGGTGCTGCTGATCGACGCACGGGCCGGGATCACCGAGGAGGTCGAGGCCATCATGCGCGGCCTTGCCGAGGTGCGCCGGCCGCGCGCGGTGCTGCTGAACAAGATCGACCTGGTGAAGCGCGACAGCCTGCTCGGCCTCGCCGCGGACGTGGCCGCGAAGCTCAGCGTCGACCGGCTGTTCATGGTGTCCGCGCTCGAGGGCGACGGCCTCGCCGAACTGCGCGCCTGGCTGGCCGAGACCGTGCCGCCGGGGCCATGGCTCTATCCCGAGGACCAGATCTCGGATGCGCCGATGCGCATGCTCGCCGCCGAGATTACCCGCGAGAAGCTGTTCCACCGCCTGCACGAGGAGCTGCCATATCGCTCCACGGTCGAGACCGAATCGTGGAAGGAGCTCAAGGACGGCTCGGTGCGCATCGAGCAGACCATTTTCGTCGAGCGCGAGAGCCAGCGTAAGATCGTGCTCGGCAAGGGAGGCGACACCATCAAGGCCATCTCCACCGCCTCGCGCAAGGAGATCGCCGAGATCGTCGAGACAAAAGTGCACCTGTTCCTGTTCGTGAAGGTGCGCGAGAACTGGGCCGACGATCCCGAGCGCTATCGCGAGATGGGCCTCGATTTCCCGAGCGGGGATTAACTTCCTCCGCAACAAGGTCTGCATATGGAGTGGACCGACGACGGCATCATCCTCGGCGTGCGACGCCATGGCGAAGGCAACGCCATCGTCGAATTGCTGACGGCTGCCCATGGCCGGCATCTCGGCCTGGTGCGCGGCGGCGGATCGCGGCGGCACGCGCCGGCACTCCAGCCCGGCAACGGGGTGCGGGCGACCTGGCGGGCGCGGCTCGACGAGCATCTCGGCACCTACACGATGGAGGTGACGCGCACGCGGGCCGACCGGCTTATGGGCCGCGCCCATGCGGCCTTCGCGCTCGGCCATATGGCGGGGTTGGTGCGGCTGCTGCCGGAGCGCGACCCGCACCCAGAGCTCTATGGGCTGTTCGACGACATTGCAGAGCATCTGGAGGAGGCGACGCTCGCCGGCATGATGGTGGCGCGCTTCGAACTGGTGATGCTGTCCGAGCTCGGCTTCGGACTCGAGCTCGACCGCTGCGCGGCGACCGGCGGGCGCAATGACCTGCTCTATGTGTCGCCGAAATCGGGGCGGGCGGTCAGTGCCGCGGCGGGTGAGCCGTGGCGGGGCCAATTGCTCGACCTGCCCTATTTCCTTGTGGGGGACGTGCCCGAGATTCCCGATCCGACGGAGATCGACGCTGCCTTTGCGCTGACCGGCTTCTTCCTGTCGCGGCGGGCATTCGAGCCGCGCGGCCTCTCCATGCCGGAGACCCGCGCGGCTTTCCTCGCCGCCTTGGCGCGCGAACGCGCCGCGATCGGCTAGAGCATGTTCCGCAAAAGTTGGAAGACTTTCGCGATAAGAACATGCTCTAGCTGTTTGAATCTAGAGCACTATCTTGTCGCTCTGATGAGTTCATCCGAGCGGATGGGGCTCTGGAGGTCAGATGCTCAGTTGATGCGGATGGTGAAGCCGCGATCGCCGTAATAGCGGCCATTGTGGTAGTAGCGCGGACCGGCCCAGACGCGATCGCAATCGCGGACGGTGACGCGGGTGCGCTTGCCGTATCTATTCTGACGCCAGACGGTGCGCTTCCGGCACACCGTGCGCCAGGCCACGTCCTGCACGAGTGGGGCCGCGGCCTCATGAGAAAACGCGGGGGCGGCGAGGGGAGTAGCGGACGCCGTGCCGCCGGCGAACAGGCCGAGAGCGGCAGAACCGAGAGCAGCAAGCACAACATTACGCATAGAGGCCTCCAATATCGACGTGAAGTTGCCGACCGGGAGAACTTTTACCGCTCGATTCGGTTCCCAAAGTGAAAGTTTTTTCGGACTTCCGCCATATGAGTGAATATCTATTCAGAAAAACTGATATGCCAGCTCGGCAACACGTATAGATGGTACTTTCGCACCTCGATTTTGCTAAATGCAGCTTGCGCGCGCGGAACATTACAGAGATTTAATTCGGCCGCCCTGCCTCGAATTGGCCGCGGGCAACGACGTTCGCGACTTGTTCGCGTCACGCTGACGATGTAGCTGAAGAATCATGGGTGAAAGACCGATTCCACCGGATGGCGGCGCGATCGAGCCGGTCGGCCTGAAGGCGGCGCTCGAGGAGCGCTACCTCGCCTATGCGCTGTCCACCATCATGCATCGCGCCTTGCCGGATGCCCGCGACGGGCTGAAGCCGGTGCACCGGCGCATCCTCTATGGCATGCGCCTGCTCAGGCTCGATCCGGGCGGCGGCTTCCGCAAGTCGGCCAAGATCGTCGGCGACGTGATGGGTTCGTTCCACCCGCACGGCAATATGGCGATCTACGACGCCATGGTGCGCCTCGCGCAGGATTTCGCCCAGCGTTACCCGCTGGTCGACGGCCAAGGCAATTTCGGCAATATCGACGGCGACAACGCCGCTGCCGACCGCTACACCGAAGCCCGCATGACCGAGGTCGGCCGGCTGATGCTGGACGGTATCGACGAGGACGCCGTCGCCTTCCGGCCGAACTATGACGGCACCACGGAAGAGCCGGTGGTGCTGCCCGGCGCCTTTCCGAACCTGTTGGCGAACGGCTCGACCGGCATTGCGGTGGGCATGGCGACCTCGATCCCGCCGCACAATGCGGCCGAGTTGATCGACGCCTGCCTGCACCTGATCGATAACCGCGACGCCTCGACCGACGAATTGATGCGATTCGTCCAGGGGCCGGATTTCCCGACCGGCGGCGTCATCATCGACACTCCGAACCAGATCGCCGACGCCTATGCCACCGGGCGCGGCGGCTTCCGGCTGCGGGCGCGCTGGCACAAGGAGGAGACCGGCCGCGGCACCTATGTCGTGGTGGTCACCCAGATCCCCTACAGCGTGCCGAAGTCGCGCCTCGTCGAGAAGATCGCCGAGCTGCTCAACGAGAAGAAGCTGCCGCTGCTCGCCGATGTGCGCGATGAATCCGCCGAGGACGTTCGCCTTGTGCTGGAGCCGCGAGCCCGCAATGTCGATGCCGAGCTGATGATGGAGAGCCTGTTCCGGCTCTCCGAGCTCGAGATCCGCTTTCCGCTCAACATGAACGTCCTGGTCGGCGGCCAGGTGCCGAAGGTGGTGAGCCTCGGCGAAGCCCTGCTGGAATGGCTCGACCATCGCCGCGAGGTGCTGCTGCGGCGCTCGCGCCATCGCCTCAAGGAGATCGAGCACCGGCTCGAAGTGCTGGCCGGCTATCTCATCGCCTATCTCAACCTCGACGAGGTGATCCGCATCATCCGCGAGGAGGACGAGCCGAAGGCCGAGCTGATGGCGCGTTTCGAGCTGACCGATGTGCAGGCCGAAGCCATCCTCAACATGCGCCTGCGCAGCTTGCGCAAGCTCGAGGAATTCGAGATCCGCAAGGAGCACGACGCGCTCTCCAAGGAGAAGGACGGCATCGAAAAACTGCTCGGCTCCGAGGCGAAGCAGTGGAAGACCCTCGCCTGGGAACTCGGCGAGACGCGCAAGCGCTTCGCGCCCGACACCGAGTTGGGGCGCAGGCGCACCGGCTTCGGCGAGGCCGCCGCGCACGATGCCGATGCGGTGAGCGAAGCCATGATCGAGCGCGAGCCGATCACCGTCGTGGTGTCGGAGAAGGGCTGGATCCGCGCGCTCAAGGGCCATGTCGCGGACCTCTCGACGCTCGCCTTCAAGGGCGACGACGCCCTCAAATTGTCCTTCTTCGCCGAGACCACGTCGAAGCTGCTGGTGTTCGCCACCAATGGCCGCTTCTACACGCTCGACGCCTCCAAGTTGCCGGGCGGGCGCGGCCATGGCGAGCCGCTGCGTCTGTCCATCGATCTTGAGCAGGAGGCCGACTTCGTCTCAGTGTTCGTCTATCAGGGTGGCCGCAAGCTCCTGGTGGTGGCGAAGGAAGGCCGCGGCTTCGTGGTCGCCGAGGACGATTGCCTCGCCAATACCCGCAAGGGCAAGCAGGTGCTCGGCGTCGATGCGCAGGATGCCTGCGCCGTCGTGCCGGCGGTGGGCGACACCGTCGCGACCATCGGCGAGAACCGCAAGCTGCTGCTGTTCCCGATCACCCAGATCCCGGAGATGCCGCGCGGCCGCGGCGTCCGGCTGCAGCGCTACAAGGACGGCGCGCTCTCGGACGTGAAGGTGTTCACGCTCGCCGACGGGCTCACCTGGACCGATACGTCCGGGCGCACCTGGACCGTGAACGACCTCGCCGAATGGCGCGGCGAGCGCGCCGGGGCCGGGCGCCTGCCGCCGAAGGGCTTCCCGCGGAACAATAAGTTCGGGTGAACGCGAGCGCGCCTCTTGAGGCGCTGATACTCAACCCTGAAGCAGCCTTTCCGGGCCGTCATGGCCGGGCTTGTACCGGCCATCCACGGTTTGCTGAAGGTCGTGGATGCCCGGGACAAGCCCGGGCATGACCGCGGGACCTCACACCCCGATCTTGCCGCCGTCCTTCTTGGTGATCACGACGACGGCCGGGCGCACAGGCATGTCGTCGTTGAAGTCCGGCCAGCGGGTCGACAGGTCCTCGTAATAGGAGGGCCGGCCGAACGGCGCCCAGTCGGTGCCGCCGTCGCCCGGGTGCTGGACGGCGACGAAGGCGGCCTTGTCGTCCGGCGTGAACAGCGGGCCGCACAGTTCGGCGCCGACCGGCACGCGGAAGAACAGCTTCGAGGTGGCGCGGGCCTCGCCGGCGACGTCGACCGCCCAGAGGCCGTCGGTGCGGCCGGTGTCCTTCGGATTGTTGCCGTCGGTGGCGACCCAGAGGCGGCCGGCCGCGTCGACGGCGCAGTTGTCCGGCATGCCGAACCAGCCATTCTTGGTGGTATCGGTGGAGAAGGAGGCGCCGACCGCGGCAACGGAAGGATCGCCGCACTTCAGCAGCACTTCCCATTCGCCGGTGGTGGCGGCGAAGTCGCCGTCGGCCTCGGTGATCTCGATGATGTGGCCGAAGGCGTTGGCGGCGCGCGGGTTGGCAGCGTCGGTCTGGTCGGCCTTGCGGCGCGAGTTGTTGGTCAGCATGACATAGACCTTGCCGTTGACGCCGTTCGGCTGGATGTCCTCGGGGCGGTCCATCTTCGTGGCGCCGACGAGGTCGCCGGCGCGGCGGGTCTCGATCAGCACGTCGGCTTGGCTGTTGAAGCCGTTCGCGACGGTCAGCGGGCCCTCGCCATGTATGAGCGGCAGCCAGGCGAACGTGCCGTCGGCCGCGAACTTGGCGACATACAGCGTGCCCTGGTCGAGCAGGTCCATATTGGCTGCGCGGTCGTTCGGGTTGAATTTGCCCGCGGTGACGAACTTGTAGACATAGTCGAAGCGCTCGTCGTCGCCGAGATAGAAGACGACGCGGCCGTCCTTGGCGACGATCGATTCCGCGCCCTCATGCTTGGTGCGGCCGAGCGCGGTGCGCTTCTTCGGCACCGAATTGGGATCATTCACGTCGACCTCGACAATCCAGCCGAAGCGGTTCGGCTCGTTCGGCTCCTTGGCGAGGTCGAAGCGGTCATAGAACCGGCCCCATTCATAGGCGCCTTCCGGCACGCCGTAGCGCTTGTAATTGGCGGCTTCCTTGTGGCCATCCGGCAGCTTGCCTGAGAAATAGCCGTGGAAGTTCTCCTCGGCCATGATGTAGGTGCCCCACGGCGTCACGCCCCCGGCGCAATTATTGAGGGTGCCGATCACGCGGGTCCCCGTCGGATCGGCGCTGGTCTTGACGCGCTCGTGGCCGGCAGCCGGGCCGGTCAGCACCATGTCGGTGGTGGAGGTGATGCGGCGGTTCAGCTTGCCGTCCTTCACGACCTGCCATTTGCCGTCCACCTTGCGGATCTCGACGATGGTGCCGCCATGCGCGGCCATCTCGATGTCGACGCGCTTCTGGTCGGCGGGCGCCACCTTCAGCTTGCCCTCGGCAATCGTGACGATGCCGGGGAACATCAAATGCTCGTTGGTGTACTCGTGATTGACCACCAGCAGGCCGTGCTCGGCTGAATTCCCGAGCGGGATGAAGCCGACATAGTCGTTGTTGTAGCCGAACTGGCGGTGCTGCGCCTCGGCGCTCTGCCTGGTCGGATCGAACGCCGGCGAGTCCGGGAACAGCGCATCGCCCCAGCGCAGCAGGATGTCCGCATCATAGCCTTCGGCGACGTGATGATGCGGGTCGACGCCGGCTTCGACTTCGGTGAAGGAGAAGGCCGAGCCGCTGCCGGCCTTGGCCTCGTCCGCCCTCAGGAGGGCCAGCGGGCCGACGGTCGAGGCAATTGCGGAAACCGCGAGGGAGCCCTTCAGGAAGCCGCGCCGTGAAAAACGGGTCGAGATGATCTCGCCCATGGTCGGGTTCGCGGTCGGATTGCTGCCTTCGCCGTCCGCCTCTTCGAGGAGAGAGGTGCGGAAGGGGGACTCGCTCGTCAGATGCTCGGTCATGGATCGTTGCTCCGGCTGGGGCTGCACGCGTCGTTTGGATGAGTTCTAAATCTGGCGCAGCGGCAGCAACAGAAGCATGACAGACGTTCCCATACGTAGGGGCGCCGCCGGCTTTCCGGCATGGCAAGAACGGTGACTGCTGCGATCGCCCGCTGATCCGCATGGAGGCCAGCCGAGCCTCGCGCGCGGAAACCCGCGCGGAACCATGTGCGCATTACCGCTTTAACCCGCCGGCGGGACAGGAAAAGTGGGAGGCGGGTCTGGGATGAAAGCCACGGTCCTCGCCCTCCTCGTGTCCGTTGCGGCCGGCATAGCCGTGAGCGAGGCACGCGCGGCGGACCTCGCCATCGCCTGCAGTGCGCTGGGCAAGGAGCGCGAGCTCTGCCAGGAGGGCATCGACGAATGGGCGAAGCGCACCGGGAATACGGTGCATATCGTCTCGGCGCCTAACTCCGCCACCGAACGCCTTGCGCTCTACCAGCAGCTTCTTGCCGCCCGTGCCCTGGATATCGACGTATTCCAGATCGATGTCGTCTGGCCCGGTATTCTGGCGCGTGACCTCGTCGACCTGACCGAGATCGCAGGTCCGCGCGCCGACGACCACCTTCCCGCCATGGTGAAGAGCGCGACGGTCGATGGTCGCTTCGTTGCGATGCCGTGGTTTGCCGATGTCGGGCTGCTCTATTACCGCAAGGATCTGCTCGAGGCCGCGGGGCGACCGGTGCCGCGGAGCTTGGCCGAGCTCGCCGAGACGGCGCAACTCGTGCAGGAGCGCCAGCGCGCCGCCGGCGATCCCGGCTTCTGGGGCTATGTCTGGCAGGGCCGGGCCTATGAAGGGCTGACGGTGAATGCCCTGGAATGGATCGCCTCGAGCGGGGGCGGCACCATCATCGACGATGCCGGCGCGGTGACGATCAACAATCCGCGCGCTGCCGGTGCCCTCAGCCTCGCGGCCGGCCTGGTCGGCACCATCAGCCCGCGCGGCGTGCTGAATTATACGGAGGAGGAGGCGCGCGGCGTGTTTCAGTCGGGCCACGCCTTGTTCATGCGCAACTGGCCCTATGCCTGGGCGCTCGGCGAAAGTCCGGACAGCACCGTCAAGGGACGGATCGGCTTTGCGCCGCTCCCGGCCGGAGAGCCCACGGAGACATCCCACGCCGTGCTTGGCGGCCAATTGCTGGCGGTCTCGGCCTATTCGGCGAACCGCGAACTCGCGATCGATCTCGTCATGTATCTGACGGGCCGGGAGGAGCAGAAGCGGCGCGCGCTCGCCGGCTCGGTCAACCCGACCATTCCCGCGCTGTTTGACGATGCGGACATCCGGCGGGACGCTCCGTTCATAGCCCAGCTGAGGCCCATCTTCGAGGGGGCGGTGGCGCGCCCGTCCGCGGTGACCAGATCCAGCTACAACAAGGTTTCGGCGCGCTTCTTCGACGCCGTCCACCAGGTGCTCTCGGGCAGCCTCGGAGCCGGGCCGGCGCTGGAGCGCCTTGCCCAGGCCCTCCGCCGCGAAGGGACGCGGCGGGGTTGGGCCAAGGGAAGTGCCGAGGGAAGTGCGAAGTGAGCGGCCAAATGAACGGCCAAGTGAACCAGGTGAGCCGAGCGGCGATGGCCGCGCCCCGCACCGTGCTCGCCCGGTCGCGGGCGCGGGCGGCCTGGATGCTGGCCACTCCCGCCCTCTTCGTGCTCGCCGCCATTGCCGGATGGCCGCTCGCGCGCACCGTCTGGTTCAGCTTCACCGATGCCGAACTGAGCGATTTCGCGCGCTACAGCTTCGTCGGCTTCGCCAACTATCTCGGCCGCTTCGACGGGGAATGGGACGGTGTGCTCGCCGACCCGGTGTGGTGGGGCGCGCTCTGGAACACGCTGTGGTTCGCGTTGATCTCGGTCTCGCTCGAGACGCTGCTCGGCCTCGTCTTTGCACTAGTGCTCGCCGCCCGTTTTCCAGGGAGGGGACTGCTGCGCGCGGTCGTCCTCATTCCCTGGGCGATCCCGACCGTAGTGTCCGCCCGGATGTGGGGCTGGATGCTCAACGACCAGTTCGGCATCGTGAACGACCTGCTGATGCGGCTCGGGGTGATCGGAGCGCCCATCGCCTGGACGGCAGATGCCGGCACCGCGCTCTGGGCGGTCATTATCGTCGATGTGTGGAAGACGACGCCATTCATGGCGTTGCTGATCCTCGCCGCGCTCGAAATGCTGCCGCACGATCTCTATGAGGCGGCGCGGCTCGACGGCGTGCGGCCGCTCGAGCTGTTCCGGCGCGTGACGCTCCCGCTGATCCGGCCGGCGCTGCTCGTCGCCGTCGCCTTCCGCGGGCTCGACGCGCTCCGCATGTTCGATCTCATCTATGTGCTGACCGCCGGCGGCTCCGACACCATGACGATATCGAGCTATGCGCGCCAGGAGCTGGTCGATTTCCAGGAGGTCGGGCTCGGCTCGGCCGCGGCGACGCTGGTCTTCCTCGTCGTCGCCTTGACGACGGTGGTCTTTCTCACCGCCAACCGCGTGCGCATCGCCGCCGAGGAGGTGCGATGAAGACGGTGCGGACGATCGCCTTCTGGCTGCTCGTCGCGGCTATAGCGGCCTTCTCGCTGCTGCCTTTCCTCTATGCCCTCGTCACCTCGCTGCGAGCCGGATCCGAGCTCTTCACCATCGCCTATTGGCCGACGCATCCGACCCTGTCGAACTATGTCGCGGTGTTCAGGGAGCAGCCCTTCGGCCGCAACATACTGAACTCGGTTGTCGTCGCCTTCGCGGTGGTGGCGCTCTCCCTCGCGCTCGGCGGACTTGCGGCCTTCGCCTTCGGCCGCATCGCCTTCCGCGGCCGCGGCGCGCTGCTTGCGGCAATCCTCGCCGCCTCGATGTTCCCGCAGGTTGCCGTGCTCTCCGGCCTGTTCGAGCTGGTGCGCGCGCTCGGGTTCTATAACCGGCTGCCGGGTCTCATCCTCGCCGACCTCCTGCTGACGCTGCCCTTCACGGTCTGGATGCTCACCGCCTTCATGCGCGAGCTGCCGAAGGAGATCGAGGAGGCGGCGATGGTCGACGGCGCCGGACCGTTCACCATTCTCTGGCGGGTCTTCCTGCCGCTGATGGGGCCGGCGACGGTCTCGACCGGCCTGCTCGCCTTCATGGTCGCCTGGAACGAATTCCTGTTCGCCTTGACCTTCACCCTCACCGACGCGCAGCGCACCGTGCCGGTCTCGATCGCGCTGATGACCGGATCGAGCGCCTTCGAGCTGCCCTGGGGGATGATCATGGCCGCTTCGGTCATCGTGACCCTGCCGATCATCGCGCTCGTGCTCGCCTTCCAGCATCGCATTGTTGCCGGCCTCACCGCCGGCGCCGTCAAGGGTTGAGGTACCCCATGTCCGCCGTCGCGCTGCACCATGTGACGAAACGCTTCGGAGGCTTCGCCGCCGTCGCGGACATCAGCCTCGACGTGGCCGACGGCGAATTCGTCGTCTTCGTCGGGCCGTCCGGATGCGGCAAGTCGACCCTGCTGCGCCTGATAGCCGGGCTCGAGGAGGCAGGTGAGGGCTCGATCGCGATCGGCGGGCGAGACGTCACCGCGCTCGCTCCGGCGGAGCGCGGCATCGCCATGGTGTTTCAGTCCTATGCGCTCTACCCCCACATGAGCGTGCGGGAGAACATGGCGTTCGGCCTGCAGCTCGCGCGCACCGCCAAGGTAGAGGCGGAGGCCCGCATCGCCGAGACCGCGCAACGCCTCGGCATCGCCGATCTGCTCGAACGCGTGCCGAAGGAGCTTTCCGGCGGCCAGCGGCAGCGCGTGGCGATCGGCCGGGCGCTGGTGCGCGACCCTGAGGTGTTCCTGTTCGACGAGCCCTTGTCGAACCTCGACGCCGCACTGCGGCTGCAGACCCGGCTCGAACTCGCCACCCTCCATGCCGACACCGGCGCGACGATGATCTACGTCACCCACGACCAGGTCGAGGCGATGACGCTGGCCGATCGCATCGTCGTGCTGAACAAGGGGCGGATCGAGCAGGTTGGCGCCCCGCTCGAACTCTACCGCCGTCCGGTGAATCTGTTCGTGGCCCGCTTCATCGGCTCGCCGGCAATGAACATCGTGCCGGTCGTCGCGGTGGAACGGCGCGAGGGCGAATTTGCCTGCACCGTGAAGGGCGACGGCACCGTTCTGGTGCCCCTTGGCGAGGGCGCCGGGGGCGCGGAGCCGACGCATCTCGGCATCCGGCCCGAGCATGTCGCCATCGCGCCGCCGGACGCCGATGCGCCGGGCGCGATGACCGGCAAGGCGCTCGCGGTGGAGCATCTGGGCGACGCCTATCTGCTCCATGTGGCGCTGGCGGAGGGGATCGTGCTGACGGTGCGCGGACAAGGGGAGGCGCCGGTTCGCCGCGGCGACGATGTGCGGCTCGGCATCCCCGGCGAGGCCAGCTATCTGTTCGCCGGCGACGGCGAGGTGATCCGCTGGCTCGGCGGGTGAAAACAACGGCGCTCGGACTGGAACTCAACGCCGCCTCAGCGGTTCCGCTGTCGAGAGGCCGCAGGAACGGGAGGTCGACATGAGAGTGAACGAAGCCATGACTCGCGACGTGCGCATCACGGACCCCGATCAGACGATCCAGCAAGCTGCCCTGATGATGGCGAGCCTCGATGCCGGCATATTGCCGGTCGCCGACCGCGACCGGCTTATCGGCATGATCACCGACCGGGACATCGCGATCCGCGGGGTCGCGGCCGGCAAGGGCCCGGACGCCAAGGTGCGCGACGTGATGACCGCTGACGTCAAATACTGCTTCGACGATCAGGACGTCGACGAGGTCACCCGCAACATGGGAGACATCCAGGTCCGCCGCCTGCCCGTGGTTGATCGCGACAAGCGCCTGGTCGGAATTCTCTCGCTCGGCGACATCGCCGTGAGCCGCGGTGGCGATGATGCTGCCGGAGAAGCGCTGAAGGGCATTTCGCGCCATGGTGGGGCGCATTGCCAGAGCGCCTGAGAGTGTAGTGCCGACCGCAAGGTCCAGCGCTCGGTCGATTGCAAGCTCTAGCGGCAGCGCAATTTGATCGAGCGCTTCTTCCGCGTCGACCAGTTCGCCAGAAACTTCCTCTCTGCCGTTCTCATCGCTTCATCACGACTTTAGCTCAGGACATCATGAATCCCGCGCCTAGCGAGGGATGGCGCGCTCGAATCGGAAGCGCGTCGCTGTCGCCAGCGTGGCTTTGCTCATTCGACGCCTCGCAACTTGAGTGACAGGACCTACGCCGTGGTATGGCTCGCCCTATCCCTCGACCCCAATCGACCCCAAACACGCCTCAACGTAGCGTCGCCTATGCCGTGTGTAAGGCGGCGGTCAGCAGGAGGCAAACATGAGCGTAGACATCACTTCACCCCCCACCAGATCCGGGCCCGACGAGCTGGTTCCGTCGCGGTACGCGCTGCGGATCGGCGAGATCGACGTGCTGGTTGTCAGCGACGGCGTGCTGCCGCTCCCAACCGCGATGTTGGCACACAACGCCGAGCCGGCCGTCCGGGCCGCCTGGCTGAACGACATGTTCCTGCCGCCGGACGCTTTCGATTGGTCGCTGAACGTGGTCGTGGTCCGTAGCGGCGATCAGACCATACTCGTCGACGCTGGGCTCGGCCTGGACCCGAACTTGAACTTGCCGCGGGCTGGGCAGTTGGTGAAGCGGCTGGCGGGCGCCGGCATCGATCTGGCGTCCGTGACCGACGTGGTACTGACCCACATGCACATGGACCACGTTGGCGGGCTGCTCGTCGACGGGGTGAAGGATCGGCTGCGTCCGGACCTGCGGATCCACGTGGCGGCCGCCGAGGTCAAGTTCTGGGAGTCGCCCGATTTCTCCCACGTCTCCATGCCGCCGGGGTTCCCGGACGCGCTTCGGTCGGCCGCCAAGCGGTTCGCGAACGAGTATCGCAATCAGCTGCGGCTGTTCGATGAGGAACACGAGGTGGCGCCCGGGGTGGTGGTCCGTCGCACCGGCGGCCACACCCCCGGGCACAGCGTGGTCCGCCTGGCATCCGGCGGCGACCGGCTTACGTTCGCCGGAGACGCCGTATTCACGGTCGGGTTCGAGCACCCCGACTGGCACAACGGTTTCGAACATGACCCCGAGGAGGCGGCCCGCGTTCGAGTCCGTCTTCTGACGGAGCTGGCGACGACCGGCGAACAGCTGGTGGCCACTCACCTGCCGTTCCCCTCCGTCGGTCGGGTGGCGGTCGACGGCGACGTCTTTCGTTGGGTACCGATCTACTGGGACTACTGAGCGCTCGTTGAGTCAGGGCCGAGCTAGGGCGCGTACCATAGCGTCAATGAGTCCACGCCCTAGCCGTCCACGCGCTCCCAACCCTGCGGGGCGAGGCGCTCCTGGGGCAGGAAGCGGCGCTTGTAGTCCATCTTCGGCGAGCCATCGACCCAATAGCCCAGATAGACGTAGGGCAGGCCCATCTGACGAGCCTTGGCGACATGATCGAGGATCATGTAGGTGCCGAGCGAGCGCTGCGGCTCGTCCGGCTCGTAGAAGGAGTAGACCATGGACAGGCCGTCGGCGAGCACGTCGGTCAGCGCCACCGCATAGAGCGGTCCCTGGCCGCGGCCATGGATGGCGGTGTCCGGGCCGCGCCGGCGGTATTCCACGATGCGGGTGCGCACATGGCTGTCCTCGACCATCATCGCGTAGTCGAGCACCGTCATGTCGGCCATGCCGCCGTCGCTGTGCCGGCTGTCGAGATAGGCCCGGAACAGGGAGTATTGCTCGGCGGTCGGCACCGCGGCACGCATGTCGCCGATGATGTCTTCATTGGCCTGGCGCAGGCGGCGGAAGCTGCGCGTCTCCTTGAATTCGGCGGCGACGATGCGCACCGAGACGCAGGCGCGGCAATGCTCGCAGGCCGGCCGATAGGCGATCGACTGGCTGCGGCGGAAGCCGCCATGGGTGAGCACGTCATTGAGCTGCGGAGCGCGTTCGCCGACCAGGTGGGTGAACACTTTGCGTTCTTCGCGCCCCGGCAGATAGGGGCACGGCGAGGGTGCCGTCAGGTAGAATTGCGGAGTGTCGCGCGGGTGCTCGGTCACGGCAGTGTCAAAGGATTCCTTCGCTGAGGATCGCGCGGGACGCGAGGCGCGTCAAAGGCGAAAGCGAAGGTCGCAAAACTTTTGATCAGCGATACCGCCGCAGGTTGGCCGCGCGGGCCTCGGTATTGGTCACCACCGTGCCGAGCACGTAGTCGTGGAGCAGGCGGCGGCGGCCGTTGAACAGGCCGATGATGACCACGAACGGCGTCAACACGCTGACCGACACCCAGAACAGCACGACGCTCATCACCGCCAGCAGCGAATACATCGGCGCGCCGTACCACAGGCGCATCTCGATATCGACCGCACGCATGCCAACGGTGGCCGAGTTCGGGCCCCCGAGCGTCAAGCCGGTATAGGTCAGCGCCCAGATGACGAAGGCGGGGCTGAGCAGGCTGAACAGGAACCAGCCGAGGCCGAAGGTCACGATGCCAAACACGAAGATGAAGATCGAGGCCAGCACCAGCGGGCCGAAAATGATCACCGCATCAATCAGGAAGGCGATGAAACGCCGTGCCAGCACACCCTCGAAATATTCCGGCTGGGTGACGGGATCATAGGCATAGGGCTTGGGCTCGCCCGAAGCGCCGAGTTTGGGAATATCGGACATGCGCGAGCCTCCTCTGCTCTCACCGAAAAAGTGGTGGGGCGGCTCCCATGGGGCAAGAGGCAGGAAAATGCCCCGTTTCCGTTCAGTGGCCCGCCGAGTGCCAGTCGATGCGCACCACGTCCATGCCGTCTTCGACGAGGGCGCGGTGCACCTCCTCAGCATGCGCACGATCGCGCGTCTCCACGGTGACGTCGAGCCGGGCGCCCTTGGCGTGCACGTCGAGGAAATGCCGCTTGTGCTCGACTTCGAGGATGTTGGCGCCGAGCCGGCCCAGCAAGGTCGAGATGATGCCGAGCTCGCCCGGACGGTCGAGCATGGAGAAGCGGAAGGAGACGATGCGCTCCTCGCGCTCCAGTTCGCGCAGCATGATCGAGGCGACGATGCGCGGGTCGATATTGCCGCCGGAGACGACGAGGCCGACATTGCGGCCGCGGTAGCGGTCCGGATCCGCCAGCAGCGCGGCGAGGCCGGCCGCGCCGGCGCCCTCCGCCAGCGTCTTCTGCTGGGTGAGGAAGAGGTTCACTGCGCGCTCGAAGGTCGGCTCGTCGATCAGCACGACGTCGGAGACCAGCGCGGAGACCACCTCGCGGGTCAGCGCGCCGACATTCTTCACCGCGATGCCTTCCGCCAGCGTCGGGCCCTCGCAGGGCAGGTTCTCCTGGTGCAGGGCGTTCCACATGGCGGGGTAGAGCGTGGTCTCGACGCCGACCACCTCGATGTCCGGGCGCAGATGCTTGGCGGCGATCGCCATGCCGGAGATCAGCCCGCCGCCGCCGATCGGCACCAGCATGGCATCGAGGTCGGGCGCGTCCTCGAGCATCTCGGCGGCGATGGAACCCTGGCCGGCAATGACATGGACGTCGTCATAGGGGTGCACCCAGACCAGGCGTTCCTCCTTGGCGATACGGTCGGCCTCCTCATGGGCGTCGGCGACACTTTCGCCGTGCAGTACCACGCGGGCGCCATGCGCTCCTGTGGCGGCGACCTTCACGATCGGGGTGTGCTTCGGCATGACGATGGTGGCTTTGATGCCGAGGCGGCGCGCATGGTAGGCGACTGCCTGCGCATGGTTGCCGGCCGACATCGCGACGACGCCGCGGGCCCGCTCCTCCGCCGAGAGGCTGGCGAGCTTCACCAGCGCGCCGCGCTCCTTGAAGCTCGCGGTCACCTGGAGGTTCTCGTACTTCACGAACACATGCGCGCCGGTAATCGCGGAGAGGCGCGGCGCCGGCAGTGTCGGGGTACGCAGGATGGCGCCGGTGAGCAGCAGGCGGGCGGCGGCGACATCGGCAGGCGAGACGGGCAAAGTCATGGAGGGGCTCAGAATTCCCGCGGCGTCGGAGCCGCCCGGTTGAGCAGCCCACCCGGCCGCAGCACGAGAAAGGCAACGAGTAGCGAATAGATCGCCACGTCGCGATACACGATATTTATGGCCGAGGACCAGAGCGTTTCGACGCCGGCGACCAGAATGGCACCGAGAAACGCCCCGGGGATCGACCCGATTCCGCCGATGACGGCCGAGATCAGCGCCTTCAGCCCGATGGAGATGCCGGCGCCGGGCTCGATGGTGCCATAGGCGATCACCGCGACCGTGCCGGCCAGCCCCGCCGCGGCGCCCGAGAGCACGAACGTCGTGGCGAGCAGGCGCGGGGCATCGACGCCGAGCAGTGACGCCATCAACGGGTCGTCGGCATAGGCGCGCCAGGAGCGGCCATAACTGGTGAAGGCGAGCAGGCCGAGCAGGATCGAGGCACCTGTCATGCCGAGCCCTGCCGCCAGCATCTGCGCCGGGGTGATGGTGGTGATGAAGCCCTCGCCGCCGGCGAGCGGAACCGGGATATTGAGCAGCGGCGGCAGCCAGTTCTCGCGCAGCCCATAGGTTAGGCGCAGCAGCTCGGTCATCACGATGGCGAGCGCGATGGTGCCGATCAGCACCGGCTGGGGCGAGCGCGAGCGCCGGGTGAGGGGCAGGACGACCACCCGGCCTATCACCCAGCTCGCGACGCCGGCCGCCGCGACGCCGGCGATGAGCGCGACGGCGAGGCCGGCGCCGCCGAGGCGGCCGAAGCTCATCGCCACCCCGGAGGCGACGAGCATATTGACGCCGCCGGTCACCGCGATTTCGCCGAAGGCGAGATTGATCCGCCCGAGCAGGCCGTAGACCAGAGCGAAGCTGGTGGCGACGAGGCCGTAGATGCCGGCGAGCGTCAGCCCGTTCAGGCCCTGCTGCAGCCAATAGGCCGCCTTCATCGAGAGCACGAAGGCCGGGACGCGGTCGATGGTCGGCGTGGCGTCGGCAAGCCACCAGCGCTTCAGGATGAAAAGCTTGATGTCGCTCAACGGGCCGGCGTCGGTGTGGACGGAGACGAGATCGAAGCGGTCGACGCCGGATCGGCCGGCGAAGCTGCAGGTCAGCCAGCGCGGCCGGGTGACGCCGTCCTCGGGTGCCGTATAGGTGAGGCGCAGCGTGTCCGCCTCGTCGGGTACCGGGATGAGGGCGATCTCGCGAATGCTCGCGCCTTCGTCGTACAGAGCGGGCGCGACGGCGCGGCAGATGCGCGCCTGGTCGGCATCGATCACCGAGCTGCATGCGGCGGACAGGAGAAGCAAGGCGAGCAGGACGAGGGCGGCGAAAATGCGCATGCCGGGTAACCTAGGGCGCTATCCGCTCGGATGGAATCATTCGAGCGAAAAGGCAGAGCCCTGGATCTGACAGGCTGGAGCATGCTCTCATTGCAAAAGTCTTCCAACTTTTGCGGAACATGCGCGAGCTTCCCGGCGGTGGCCGTCAGCCCTCGCGTGCGAGTATTTCGGCGATCCGGGGTGCGAAATAGGTGAGAACGCCGTCGGCGCCCGCGCGTTTGAAGGCGATCAGGCTCTCCAGCATTGCCTTTTCGCCATCGAGCCAGCCATTGCGCGCCGCCGCCTCGATCATCGCGTATTCGCCGGAGACCTGGTAGGCGAAGGTCGGCAGGCCGAATGTCTCTTTCAGGCGATAGACGATGTCGAGATAGGGCAGGCCCGGCTTCACCATCAGCATGTCGGCGCCTTCCTCGATGTCGAGGGCGGCCTCGCGCAGCGCTTCCGTGCCGTTGGCGCTGTCCATCTGGTAGGTGCGCTTGTCGCCCTTGAGGCAGCCGGAGGAGCCGACCGCGTCGCGGAACGGGCCGTAGAAGGCGGAGGCGTACTTGGCGCTGTAGGCGAGGATCTGGGCATCGAGGTGCCCGGCCCCGTCCAAGGCGCGGCGGATGGCGCCGACCCGACCGTCCATCATGTCGGACGGCGCGATGACGTCGGCACCGGCATCGGCCTGGACCAGCGCCTGCTCGATCAGCACCGCCACGGTCTCGTCGTTCAGGACGCGCCCGTCGCTCGACAGCAGCCCGTCATGGCCATGGCTGGTATAGGGGTCGAGCGCGACATCGGTGATAAGGCCGACATCCGGCACGGTGGCCTTGATGGCGCGCAGCGCGCGGCAGATCAGGTTGTTGCCGTTCAGGGCCTCGCGGCCGTCGGCGGTCCGCAGCGCCGGATCGGTATAGGGGAAGAGTGCGATCGCCGGGATGCCGAGCCTCGCCGCGCGTTCGGACTCGCGCGCCGCCTCATCGACGGTGAGACGCTCGACGCCGGGCATGGACGCCACCGGGGCGCGGGCGTCGGACCCGTCCATCACGAAGATCGGCCAGATCAGGTCGGAGACGGTGAGCGTGTGCTCGCGCACCAGCTGGCGCGCCCATTCGGCCTTGCGATTGCGGCGCGGGCGGTGGGCAAGGTCGAGCCGGGTCGCGGCCTCGGAGCGCAGCTCGGGCGCCACCGGGCGGGGGCGGAAGGGAATCGCCATGGGAATGCTCGTCTGGTGCAGTTTCGAATGCTTATAACGTCATATTGCGTGAAGCGCGATATGCGCCCGATCATCGCGGTCAAGCAGGGGACAGCGCGCCGCAGGGCATGGTGACGCGGGGATCGATGGGCGCCGACTGCCCGGCAAGAGCCGGGCGCCTCAGGATGAGGGGTTCTCTTAGACACGACGTCATCCTGAGAGCCCGACCGAAAATTCGAAATCGCTCTCATCCCCGGACTTGATCCGGGGACCCAGTCAAGCCGCATGCACCCGGTCAAAATCTGGGTCCCCGGGTCAAGTCCGGGGATGAGGTGTGAGGGGACGGTTCGCCCCGCTTTCAGCGAGTTTTGAGTGAGACTCTGAGGTGAGAGTGCGGCGAGCCTCGAAGGATGCTCAGGCAGAACGACGCCTATGGCTTACAAAATGCCGCCGCAGGGGCTATTGCCATCACGGGCGGCAGCATCCGAGGGGATTCGTGACCGGCAATATCGGCATTGGCTTCGAGGTGCGCGGCGCTGCCGGCATCATCACCCTCGACCGCCCGAACGCACTCAATGCCATCACGCACGCCATGGTGCTCGCCATGCGGGCGCAGCTCGACGCCTGGATCGACGACAACGCCGTCGAACATGTGGTGCTGCATTCGGCCCATGAGCGCGCCTTCTGCGTCGGCGGAGACGTGCGCCATATGGCCGAGCTCGGCAGCACGGGTCGCAAAGAGCAGGCGAGGGCGTTCTGGCGCGACGAGTACGCGCTGAACCATCTGATCTCGCGTTATCCGAAGCCCTATGTCTCCCTGGTCGATGGGTTGTGCTTCGGCGGCGGGTTCGGGGTATCCGGGCACGGGCGGTATCGCGTTGCCGGCGAGAAGCTCGGCTTCGCCATGCCCGAAGTCGCCATCGGCCTGTTCCCCGATGTCGGCGGCACCTATGTGCTGCCGCGCCTGCCGGGCTGGGCCGGCACCTTCCTTGCCATGACCGGGGCACGCATCGGCATGCCGGACGCCATGGCGCTCGGCCTCTACACCCATCATGTCCCGGCCGAGCGCTGGCCGGACCTGATCGAAGTGCTGGCGAGCGGCGAGGCGATGCACGCGGTGCTCGATCGGTTCGCCGCGGTGCCGCCGGAACCGACGCTCAAGGGCCTCTATCCGGTGATCGACCGCATCTTCGCCGGCGGCACCGTGCCGGCGGTGGTGGCGGCGCTGGAACATGCCGGGCGAGGCGAGGGGACCGAGGCCGAGTTCGCCCGTCTCCAGCTCTCGACTATCCGCCGCGCTTCGCCGACCAGCGTCTGCATTGCTTTCGAGCAGATGCGGCGCGGGCTCTCGCAGGATTTGGCCGGGTGCCTCGGCCTGGAATTCCGCGTCGTGACGCGGATGCTCGATGGCGATGATTTCTACGAGGGCGTGCGTGCTGTATTGATCGACAAGGATCAGACGCCCAAGTGGCGGCCGTCGCGGCTCGAGGAGGTCGATCCCGCTGCGATCGCCGCGCTATTCGACACGCCTCTCCCCGACGAACTGGTGCTTCCCGCTTCATGACGATGACGCCCTATGATCCGATCGACGGCGCGCTGGGACCGGCTTCGCACCGGCTCGGGCCGTGGCAGCGGCGGGTGCTGCAGTATCTGCGTGGACTGGCCGCCTTCCTGCTGCTCAAGACCGTCTATAGCTGGACGCTGATCTGCGGCATCTGGGACGGCGATGTCAGCCGCTTCGAGGGTCTCTCGCTCGCCGCGCAATCGGCGGTGATCTGGGCCGGCATCATGAACCCGGTCGCGGCGGTCGGGCTCTGGCTCGGCGCGGCCTGGGGCGTCGTGCTGTGGCTGGTGACGACGCTGGTGCAGATCATGATCAACGCCTCGGCGCCGGAAGGCGTCGGCAGCCTCGTCTTCGTCGCCGCGGTGGAGGCCCTGCTGGTCGGCTTCTACGCCTTCCTGACCTACAAGGCGACGCGCGAGTCCGAAGACTGATCTTTCGGGCCAAGTATCGCGCCATCGCGAATTCCGAAGTCAGATGAAATGGTTAGGCCGGTGTAAACGGGGCCGCCGTCGGCGCCCCCGCGCGGTCTCGTGCAAACCGTTGCGGTCCTTGGGTTTAGTTGATCGGATTCACCGCACGTAAAGGACGTGAGGTCACTAAAGATTCATCGTGCCGTTTAAGCGCTTTTTATAAGCCTTCACGTAAAACCAGACGCATCAGAGGGAACTAATCCCTCAAATGAAAATAAAATTTGAGGCGTCAGACATGAAGAGCAATGCACAGGCGGTAGAAACCGCCAAGACCGATGAACGTCGCGAAGAAATTCGGCCGCTTTACATGGAGGCGCTCACCCTCGTCGAGCGTCTCCATCGCCGGCTCTTGGACGTTATCAAGGACGAGTTCGATCGGCGCGGCCGCTCCGACGTGAACAGTGTGCAGGCGCTGCTGCTGTTCAACATCGGCGATGCCGAACTCACCGCCGGTGAATTGCGCACCCGGGGCTACTATCTCGGCTCCAACGTCTCCTACAACCTGAAGAAGCTGGTCGAGATGGGCTATCTGCACCATCAGCGCTCGCGCATCGACCGGCGCTCGGTCCGCATCAAGCTGACCGACAAGGGCGAGGAGGTGCGCGACATCGTGGAGAAGCTTTACCAGAAGCACATCACCACGATCGAGCAGATCGGCGGCATCGGCGCCCAGGACTTCCAGGTCATCAACAAGGCCCTGGTTCGCCTGGAGCGCTTCTGGACCGACCAGATTCTCTACCGGCTCTGAGGGGCCGGCTGGAACTCGGCGGCGCAGGCCAAGAGAGCGGCTGGCTCCCTCTCCCCGACGGGGAGAGGGAATAGGAACTGTGCCGGCCGGAACTTGCCGGGACGCGAGAAGCCGGTGCGGGCGTCGCCTGCGTGCAAGGCGGCTCTGCGTCGGGCGTGCTTTGAAAGGCTGGAGACGCTGTGCTAAGCGACCGGACGATGTTTCCGGCCGGGCACGGCGGCCATTCCGCCGTTCCCGCCGCCCGAGCCATGGAGCCCGGCCTATGTCCTCGCTTGCCAACACGGTCGCAGACACCGCGACATTCTTTTCCGCGTCGCTCGACGAGACCGATCCCGAGCTTGCCGGGGCGGTTCGTGCCGAGCTCGGCCGCCAGCGCGACGAGATCGAGCTGATCGCCTCCGAGAACATCGTCTCGAGGGCCGTGCTCGAGGCGCAGGGCTCCGTCCTTACCAACAAGTACGCCGAAGGCTATCCGGGCCGCCGCTATTATGGCGGCTGCCAATATGTCGACATCGCCGAGACGCTCGCCATCGAGCGCGCCAAGAAGCTGTTCGGCGCCGGTTTCGCCAATGTGCAGCCGCACTCGGGCGCGCAGGCCAACACCGCGGTGTTCTTCGCGCTGATGCAGCCGGGCGACACCTTCCTCGGCCTCAATCTCGCCGCCGGCGGACACCTGACCCACGGCGCGCCGGTGAGCCTTTCCGGCAAGTGGTTCAAGCCAGTACCGTACAATGTGCGCCAGGACGACCAGCGCATCGACTATGAGGAAGTGGCGAAGCTCGCCGACGAGCACAAACCGAAGGTCATCATCGCCGGCGGCTCGGCCTATCCGCGCCATATCGACTTCGCGAAGATGCGCGCCATTGCCGATTCCGTCGGCGCGTATCTGATGGTCGACATGGCCCACTTCGCCGGCCTAGTGGCCGGCGGCGCGCACCCGAACCCGGTGCCGCACGCCCATGTCACCACCACCACCACCCACAAGACGCTGCGCGGCCCGCGCGGCGGCATGATCCTCACCAATGACGAGGATCTGGCGAAGAAGTTCAACTCCGCCATTTTCCCCGGCACGCAGGGCGGGCCGCTGATGCATGTCATCGCCGCCAAGGCGGTGGCGTTCGGCGAGGCGCTGCGCCCCGAGTTCAAGCTCTACGCGAAGAACGTCGTCGAAAACGCCAAGGCACTTGCGGAAAACCTCAAGGGCCACGGCTTCTCCATCGTCTCCGGCGGCACCGACACGCACCTGATGCTGGTCGATCTCCGGCCGAAGAAGCTCACCGGCAAGGTGTCGGAGGCCGCGCTCGGCCGCGCCCACATCACCTGCAACAAGAACGGCATCCCGTTCGACCCGGAAAAGCCGATGGTCACCTCCGGCGTGCGCCTCGGTACCCCGGCCGGTACCACGCGCGGCTTCGGCGTCGCCGAATTCCAGCAGGTCGGCGACATGATCGCCGAGGTGCTCGACGTGCTCTCGCAGAAGGGCACCGACGAGGACAGTCTCGTAGAGGCGGCGGTTCGCGAGAAAGTGGCAGGCCTGCTGGCACGCTTCCCCATCTATAATTGAGGGGAAGCGCTACAATTGGTGGCGATTCGCGACACCTGATGCGAGTCGCCAACTGAGGAACTCCGATGCGCTGCCCCTATTGCGGGAGTCTCGACACCCAGGTGAAGGACTCCCGGCCGACCGAGGACAGCGCCGCGATTCGCCGCCGCCGCATCTGCCCGGATTGCGGCGGCCGCTTCACCACCTTCGAGCGCGTCCAGTTGCGCGAGCTCACCGTAGTGAAGCGTTCCGGACGGCGCGTGCCGTTCGACCGCGACAAGCTCGCCCGCTCCATTGAGATTGCGCTGCGCAAGCGCCCGGTCGATGCCGAGCGGGTCGAGCGGCTGGTGTCGGGCCTGGTGCGCCGGCTGGAAAGCATGGGCGAGAGCGAGATCGGCTCGGAGACCATCGGCGAACTGGTGATGGAGAGCCTGAAGCAGCTCGACGACGTCGCCTATGTCCGCTTCGCCAGCGTCTATCGCAATTTCCGCGAGGCCAAGGATTTCGAAGCGGTGCTGGGCGAGCTCGATTCCCGCGAAGACGGACGGCTCGACGAATGAGCGTGCCGCAGGGCGCGTATTACGACGACTGGCTGATGCGCGCCGCGATGGCGGCCGGCCGGCTCAATCTCGGCATGACCTGGCCCAACCCGGCAGTCGGCGCCCTGGTGGTGCGCGAGACCGGGCAGGGGCCCTTGATCCTCGCCCATGCCGGCACCGCCAGAGGCGGCCGTCCCCATGCCGAACCGCGGGCATTGGCGCTGGCGGGGGAGGCGGCGCGGGGTGCGACGCTCTATGTCACGCTGGAGCCCTGCTCGCACCATGGCCAGACCCCGCCCTGCATCGACGCCATAAAGGCGGCCGGCATCTCCCGCGTCGTGGCGGCGATCGAGGATCCGGACATCCGCGTCGCCGGCCGCGGCTTCGCCTTCCTGCGCTCGCATGGAATCGCGGTGACCACCGGCGTGGGCACCGAGGAGGCGCGCCTCGTCCATGCCGGGCATATACGCCGCGTCACGGCGGGTCGCCCGCACATCATGCTCAAGCTCGCGGTTTCGGCGGACGGCAAGGCCGCGCTCGCCGGCCGACGGCGGGTTGCGATCACCGGCGAGGCCGTGCGGCGCCGGGTGCATCTGATGCGCGCCACACACGATGCGGTGCTCACCGGCATCGGCACCGTGCTGTCCGATGACCCGCAGCTGACCTGCCGGCTGCCCGGCATGCTCGACCGTTCCCCGGTGCGGGTCGTCCTCGACAGCGAGCTGCGCCTGCCGCTGGCCTCGGGCCTGGTCGCCACCCACGAGACCGCGCCCCTGTGGCTGATTGCCGCCGAGGACGCATCGAGCGACCGGGAGACGACGCTGACCGAGATTGGCGTCGAGGTGATGCGGGTGCGCCGCCGCCCCTCGGGCGGCCTTGATCTGCACGAAGCCGTGCATCTGCTCGCCATGCGCGGGATCACCCGGCTGATGGTGGAGGCGGGGCCGCGTGTCGCGTCCGCCCTCCTGGAGGCCGGACTGGTCGACGAGGCGAACGTCTTCACCGCGCCGCTCACTCTCGGCGAGGATGCAATCGACGCCTTGCACGGCTTGCCGCTCTCCGCGCTCGACGCTTATCTGAGCGGGACCGAAACCGAGATGCACGGGCCCGATCGCCTGCGCGTACTGAGGCGACCCTGAGATCATGTTCACCGGCATCATCACCGATGTGGGCGAAGTGGCGCGGATCGAGCCGCGCAACGATGTCCGCCGCCTGACCATCCTGACCCGCTATGACACGGCGCGCATCGATCTCGGCGCCTCCATCGCCTGTTCGGGCGTGTGCCTCACCGTGGTCGGCACGGATGAGGGCGCCTTCGATGTTGAGGCGGCGCCGGAGACCCTCGCCATCACCACCGTGAGCAGCTGGGCGCCTGGCGCCCGCATCAATCTGGAACGTGCCTTGAAGATCGGCGACGAACTCGGCGGCCATATCGTCCAGGGCCATGCCGACGGCATCGCCAGGGTGATCTCCCGGAAGGATCTCGGCGAGACCACGCGCTTCTGGTTCGAGGCGCCGGACGCGCTTGCCCGCTTCATCGCCCCCAAGGGGTCCATTGCACTCGACGGCACCTCGCTCACGGTGAACGAGGTCGACGATGCGCGCTTCTCCTGCCTTCTGATCCCGCACACGCTTTCCCACACGGCGTGGGGCGAGGTGCGAGCGGGATCCGCTGTCAATATCGAAATCGACATGATGGCCCGTTACGCCGCGCGGCTTGCGGAGTTCCGCTGAGCCCTGTACGTCCTGCGCCCGTCCAGTTGCATGAGGTTTCCCCATGGCGAGCCCGCGCCCGCCGCGCGCCTCCGATGACGCTCCCGTCCACGGGCGCGTTCTGATCGTCGAGGCCCGCTTCTATGACGACATCGCCGATGAGCTGCTGGCCGGCGCCACCGCGGCGCTCGCGTATGCCGGTGCCGCCTATGATGTCGTCACCGTTCCCGGCACGCTCGAAGTGCCGCCCGCGACCGCGATCGCGCTCGATGCGGCGGCCCATGCCGGGCGTCCCTACGATGCGGTGGTGACCCTCGGCTGCGTGATCCGCGGCGAGACCTATCATTTCGAGATCGTCGCCGGTGAATCCGCCCGCGCGCTTATGGATCTCGCCGTCGCCCGCAAGCTGCCGCTCGGCAACGGCATACTGACGGTCGAGACGGACGAGCAGGCTTGGGTGCGCGCGCGCGTGTCGGACGGCGACAAGGGCGGCGGCGCGGCCAAGGCGGCGCTTTCGCTGCTGCGGCTTAAACGCAAGGTCGGGTGAGGCATGACCACGACGCCGACCAAGCCCGTGAACCACAAGCCGGTCCGCAAGAGCGCGGCGCGGCTCAATGCCGTGCAGGCGCTCTACCAGATGGACGTGGCGGCGACGCCGCTGCCCGACATCCTCGCCCAGTTCGAAAGCCACTGGATCGGCCGCGAGATCGAGGGCGATGAGATCGCTCCCGCCGATCTGACGTTGTTTCGCGACATCGTCGGCGGGGTGCTGCGCGAGCAGCGCAGCATCGATCCCGAGCTCGACGCCGCCCTGGTGAAGGGCTGGCCGCTGAAGCGCATCGAAGCGGTGCTGCGCGCGGTCTTGCGCGCTGGCGCCTATGAGCTCGGCGCGCGTCCGGACGTGCCGGCGCGTGTCGTTGTGGCGGAGTATGTCAATGTCGCCGCCGCCTTCCTCGATCGCGAGGAGACCGGCATGGTGAACGCCGTGCTCGACGGGCTGGCGCGGGACAAGCGCGCCGACGAATTCACGACATAGGGGCTGTCATGGGCGCGGGCGGCACGGACGGGGGCGGTTCCGCCGAGGACAGGCTGATCGCCCGACTGTTCGCGCCCTTGGCGCGGCACCCCGGCGCGCTCGGTCTGATGGACGATGCCGCGGTCATCGCGCCGCCGCCCGGGCATGATCTGGTCCTGACCAAGGATGCGCTGGTTGCCGGCGTGCATTTCTTCCCCGACGATCCGCCGGCCTCGATCGCCCGCAAGGCGTTGAGGGTCAATCTGTCCGATCTCGCCGCCAAGGGAGCCGATCCGCTCGGCGTGCTTCTGGCCTTCGCGGTGCCGCCCGGCATGGACGAGGCGGCGCTCGTCGCCTTCGCCCGGGGGCTCGGCGACGACTGTGCAGCGTACGGCGCGCCGCTGCTCGGCGGCGATACGGTGCGTACGCCCGGCCCCTTCACCGTGTCGATCACCGCGCTCGGCACCGTGCCGGCGGGGCGCATGGTGACACGGCTCGACGCCAAGGTCGGGCAGGCGATCGTCGTCACCGGCACCATTGGCGATGCCGCTCTCGGGCTCGCCCTGCGGCTCGATCCCGGGCGCGCCGGCTTTGCCGGATTGGGTGCGGCGGACCTCGCATTCCTCAAGGACCGCTATCTGCACCCGCGTCCGCGCCTTGTGCTCAGCACGGCGCTGCGCGAGCACGCCAGCGCCGCCATGGATGTGTCGGATGGGCTCGTGGGCGATCTCGCCAAGCTGCTGGCCGCCTCGGGCGTCGCCGGCCGGATCGAGGCGGCCCGCGTGCCGCTCTCGGCGGCTGCGCGCGCCGCGATTGCGGCCGAGCCGGCATTGCTGGAGACCGCGCTGACCGGTGGCGACGACTACGAGATCCTCGCGGTCATGCCCGAGGATCGGCTCGATGCCTTCGGCGCGGTGGCCACTGCGGCCGGCGTCGGCGTGACCGTGCTCGGCAGAACGCTGGGCGGGCAGGGGTTGACCGTGGAGGCGGCGGGCGGCGCCACGATGGTGCTGAAGCAGCAGAGCTTCAGCCATTTCTGACACCCTACCAAAGCCGGATATTCTACGGATTGCCACGGTTGTTTTCCGGGCCTAGCTTTTCGCCTTAGCGGGGCGGACAGATGGGAACTGAAAAATGAAGACCGCAAGTATTTTCGTGGCCGCAGCCATGCTCGCGCTTGGAGCCGGCGCGGCCCTCGCCGAGATGAAGAAGGTGCGCATGGGCACCGAAGGCGCCTATCCGCCCTTCAACTCGGTGAACCCGGGGGGCGAACTGGTCGGCTTCGACATCGACATCGGCAAGGCGCTCTGTGCCAAGATGAAGGTGGAATGCACCTTCGTCGCCCAGGATTGGGACGGCATCATCCCGGCCCTGCTCGCCAAGAAGTTCGACGCCATCATCGCCTCGATGTCGATCACCGAGGAGCGCAAGCAGAAGGTCGCCTTCACCGTCCCGTATTATTCGACGCCGGGCAATTTCATCGCGCCCAAGGACACCAAGATCACCGACATCTCGCCGGCGGCGCTGAAGGGCAAGACCATCGGCACGCAGTCTTCGACCACCGCGGCGGTGTACCTCGAGGAGAAGTACAAGGACAGCGAGATCAAGCTCTATCCGACGCAGGATGAAGCCAATGCCGACCTCGCCAATGGCCGGCTCGACACGATCCTCGCCGACAAGTTCGTGCTCTATGAGTGGCTGGAGAAGACCGACGCCGGCAAGTGCTGCAAGTTCGTCGGCGCGGACCTCAAGGATGTCAATCCCGAGGGCACCGGCATCGCCGTGCGCAAGGAAGACAACGAACTGCGCGAGGCGCTGAACAAGGCGATCAAGGAGATCGTCGCCGACGGCACCTACAAGAAGATCAACGAGAAGTATTTCCCCTTCGATATCTATTGATATCTATTGATCGGAATACGTGGGCGGATCTGGTTTTCAGCCAGGTCCGCCCATCTGTCTCAGCCATATCCGATCTGCGGTGAATTCCATGAAGACCGATACGATCGTGCTCGGGGCCGGCATTGTCGGCACCTCGATCGCGCTCAATCTTGCGCTCTCCGGCGCCAAGGTGACGCTGATCGACCGTCGCGGACCGGGCGAGGAGACCTCCTACGGCAATGCCGGCCTCGTCGAGCGCGCCTCCATCTATCCGGTGGCGTTTCCGCACGATCTCAAGGCGATCACCGATATCGTGCTGAAGCGCAATCCGGCGGCGAATTATCACTGGACCGCGCTGCCCGTGCTCGCGCGCTGGATGTACGCCTATTGGCGGGCGTCTTCGCCGGAAGGTATCCTGCATTATGCCCGTACCATCGCGAACCTGCTGGCGCTCAGTCTCGCCGAGCATGAGCGCCTCGCCGGGGCAGCTGGCGCGATGCATTATTTCCGCGAGGGCGGGTGGCTGAAGCTCTACCGCACCGAGGCCGGCCTCGACCGCGAGCGTTCCGAATTCCCGCTGGCCAGGCAATACGGCCTCACGCCGCGCGAGATCACGATCGAGGAGTCGCTCGCGCTGGAGCCGCATCTGCGGCCGATCTTCCGCGGCGCCGTGCTGTGGTCGGATCCGCATTCGGTGTCAAGCCCGGGCGGGGTGACGAAGGCCTATGCGGAGTATTTCCGCAAGCTCGGCGGCACCATCGTCCAGGCGGACGCGCGGGCGCTGGCACCTATCCCGGGCGGCTGGCGGGCGGTCACGAAGGATGGCGGCGTCGATGGCGCCAATGCGGTTGTGGCGCTCGGGCCATGGGCGCCGGACGTGCTGCGCTCGCTCGGGCTGCGCCTGCCGCTGGCGGTGAAGCGCGGCTACCACATGCACTATGCCGCGGGTGCGGGTGCCAGCCTGTCGCGTCCGGTGCTCGACGAGGAGGGCGGCTATGTCATAACGCCAGTGGAGCAGGGCATCCGCCTCACCACCGGCGTCGAGTTCGCCCGCCGGGACGCCCACAAGACCCCCGTGCAGCTCAACTGGACCGAGCCGCTGGCGCGCGAACTATTCCCGCTCGGACCGCGGCTGGAAAGTGAGCCGTGGATGGGCAGCCGGCCGGCCTTTCCCGACATGCTGCCGGTCGTCGGACCGGCGCCCGGGCGGCCGGGGCTCTGGCTTGCCATCGGCCACCAGCACCTCGGCTTCACGCTCGGCCCGGTGACTGGGCGCCTCATTGCCGAGATGATGAGCGGGGCGACTCCCTTCACCGACCCGACGCCGTTCGCGGCTACTCGCTTCCGCTGAGCGCGATTTGCCTCCCATACCGCGTCAGCATGACGCGATTCGTGCAATGTCAGCCGATTATGGGCCTTCCGCCCAAGGTTTCGTTGCGGGTGGCGCGACTTTTTGGCACGCTCGCCGCAATTCGGGCCCAGGGGCGGCGGGCTGGGCACCGAGGCCGGCAAAGCACGGCCATCTGACAACAACGATCCTGCCGCTTCGGAAACAGCCTAGGTGGGATTGAACTCATGCTTTCTCTTTTTCTGATCGTGCTCTGCGGCTTGCTGTCGATTGCCTATGGCATCTGGGCGAGCCGGGAAGTCATGTCCTCTGACCCCGGCACCATGCGCATGCAGGAGATCGCGGGCGCGATCCGCGAGGGCGCGCAGGCCTATCTCGCGCGGCAATACACGACCATCGCCATCGTCGGCGCGGTGATCTTCCTGATCGTGGGCTTCATGCTGGGCTGGCTGGTCGGCATCGGCTTCCTGATCGGCGCGGTGCTCTCCGGCATTGCCGGCTTCATCGGCATGAACGTCTCGGTGCGCGCCAATGTCCGCACCGCGCAGGCGGCGACGCAATCGCTGGAAGGCGGCCTCGACCTCGCCTTCAAGGCGGGCGCGATCACCGGTATGCTGGTGGCCGGCCTCGCTCTGCTCGGCGTCACGGTCTATTTCGGCATCCTCACTCATGCGCTCGGCTTCGCACCGGGCGACCGCACCGTGGTCGACGCCCTGGTGGCGCTCGGTTTCGGCGCTTCGCTGATTTCGATCTTCGCCCGCCTCGGCGGCGGCATCTTCACCAAGGGCGCCGATGTCGGCGGCGACCTCGTCGGCAAGGTGGAAGCCGGCATCCCGGAGGACGATCCCCGCAATCCCGCCACTATCGCCGACAATGTCGGCGACAATGTCGGCGACTGCGCCGGCATGGCGGCCGACCTGTTCGAGACCTATGCGGTGACGCTGGTCGCCACCATGGTGCTCGCCATCATCTTCTTCGGCAGCAATCCGGCGCTGCTCGGCGCGATGCTGACCTATCCGCTCGCGATCGGCGCGGTGTGCATCATCACCTCGATCGCCGGCACCTTCTTCGTCAAGCTGCCGGCGAACCGCTCCATCATGGGCGCGCTCTATCGCGGCTTCATCGCTACGGCGGGGCTCTCGGTGGTCGCGGTCGCCCTGGTGACCTGGCTGGTGATCGGCTTCGGGCCGATCGACAATGCCGGTTTCACCGGCTTCTCGCTGTTCCTGTGCGGGCTGGTCGGGCTGGCGGTGACCGGGCTGATCGTCTGGATCACCGAATACTACACCGGCACCGGCTTCCGCCCGGTGGTGTCGATCGCCCAGGCCTCCGTCACCGGGCACGGCACCAATATCATCCAGGGCCTTGCCGTCTCGCTCGAATCGACCGCGCTGCCGACGCTCGTCATCATCGCCGGCATATTGTGCGCCTTTGGCCTCGCCGGCCTGTTCGGCATCGCCATCGCCGCGACCACGATGCTGGCGCTGGCCGGCATGGTGGTGGCGCTCGACGCCTTTGGCCCGGTCACCGACAATGCCGGCGGCATTGCCGAAATGGCCGGCCTGCCGAAGGAGGTGCGCCAGTCGACCGACGCGCTCGACGCGGTCGGCAACACCACCAAGGCGATCACCAAGGGCTATGCCATTGCCTCGGCCGGCCTCGGCGCCCTGGTGCTGTTCGCCGCCTATAATCAGGACCTGAAATACTTCACCGCGCGGGCTACGCCCGGCAGCTATTTCGAGGGGGTGACGCCGAACTTCTCGCTGGAAAATCCGTACGTCGTCGTTGGCCTGCTGTTCGGCGGCCTGCTGCCGTTCCTGTTCGCCGCGATGGGCATGACCGCGGTCGGGCGTGCCGCCGGCGCCATCGTCGAAGAGGTGCGCAGGCAGTTCCGCGAGAAGCCGGGGATCATGCAGGGCACCGAGAAGCCGGACTATTCCCGTGCCGTCGACCTGCTGACCAAGGCGGCGATCAAGGAGATGATCGTGCCGTCGCTGCTGCCGGTGCTCTCGCCGGTGGTCTGCTACTTCGTCATCTATCTGGTGGCGGGGGGCGGGACTGCCGGTAAGTCGGCGGCATTCTCCGCCGTCGGCGCCATGCTGCTCGGCGTGATCGTCACCGGGCTGTTCGTCGCCATCTCGATGACATCGGGCGGCGGCGCCTGGGACAATGCGAAGAAGTCGTTCGAGGACGGCTTCGTCGATAAGGACGGGGTCCGCCACTACAAGGGTTCGGAGGCCCACAAGGCTTCGGTCACCGGCGATACCGTCGGCGATCCCTACAAGGACACCGCCGGACCGGCGGTGAACCCGATGATCAAGATCACCAACATCGTGGCGCTGCTGCTGCTCGCCATGCTGGCGCACTGAGTCTACGACCGCGGTAGAGGGTTGGAGCATGCTCCAGCCCTCATTTCAGAGGCAGGTTCTGATCGCTCGGAAGTACCGGCGCGTCAGGCCGACGCACCCAGCCGGGCAGCGCGCCTGGACGAGTACAGAAGCCAGGGCCCGACAGCGACCAGCAGGGCCAGGCCCCAGAGCACGAGCGAAATATTGCTCTGGAAGAGAATGCCGAGGTCGCCGCCGCTGATCGCCAGCGCGTTGCGCAGATTGACCTCCATCACCTGGCCGAGCACGAAGCCGAGGATGATGGGGGCCATGTCAAAGCCGAGCTTGCGCAACAGCCATCCCAGGAAGCCTACCCCCAGCATCAGGATGATGGAGCCGACGCTGGCGTGGGTCGAATAGACGCCCACGACCGACAGCACCAGGATGCCGGGCACCAGGATCCAGTTCGGCAGCATGAGCAGGCGCGAGAAGACGCCGACGAACGGGATGTTGAGGAGCAGCAGGAGGACGTTGCCGATATAGAGCGATGCGATCAGCCCGCCCACGATCTCCGGGCGCTCGGCGAATAATTGCGGCCCCGGCTGGACATTGTAGAGCATCAGCGCGCCCAGCATGACCGCGGTCGTGCCGCTGCCGGGGACGCCAAGCGTCAGCATGGGGACGAAGGCGCCCGCGGCGCAGGAGTTGTTGGCCGCCTCGGGCGAGGCGAGGCCGCGCATGTCGCCCTTGCCGAAGGTGCCCTCGGTGTCGGAAACGCGCTTCTCCAGTGTATAGGACACGGCGCTCGCGACCGAGGCGCCGGTGCCCGGAAGCACCCCGACGATGAAGCCGATGACCGAGCCTCGCAGGGTCGCTCCGATCGAGAGGACGATGTCGCTCATGCGCGCGAAGGTTCGACCGACCTTGCCGATCACGGCATTGCCCGACATATGGCTTTCGAGCATGAGCATGGCTTCGGAGATCGAGAAGAGACCGATCACCAGCACGACGAAGTCGATGCCGTCGTCGAGTTCCGGGCTGCCGAAGGTGAAGCGATAGGCTCCGGAGGTCGGATCGAGGCCGACGGTGGCGAGCATCAGGCCGAGGACGCAGCCGATCAGGGTCTTTACCGGCTGGCTTCCCACCATCGAGCCCAGCGTCGCGAAGGCGAACACCATCAGCACGAAATATTCGGCAGGTCCGAAACCGATGGCGAGGCCAGCGAGCATCGGCGCGAAGAAGGTGAGGCCGAGCACGCCGATTATGCCGCCGACGAAGGAGGAAAGTCCGCTGATCATCAGCGCCTCGCCGGCACGGCCCTGCCGCGCCAGCGGATTGCCGTCCAATGCGGTCATGACGGCGCCGGCGTCGCCCGGAACATTGAGCAGGATCGACGAGATGCGCCCGCCATATTCCGAGCCTGAATAGATGGCGGCAAGCAGGATCATCGTGCTCTCCGGCGGCAGGCCCATTGTGTAGGCGATGGGCAGAAGCAGGGCGATGCCGTTGATCGGGCCTATGGCAGGAAGTGCCCCGATGATCGTTCCGAGGAAGCAGCCGACCAGGCCGATGAAGAGGTTCTGCCAGGTCAAGGCGACGGCGAAACCGGTCCAGAGATAATCGAGGTTCATGATGTCAGCCTCGGCTGGACAAACTGAAGAGTTCGCCCGTCGGCAGATACACTTCGAGCAGATAGCCGAAAACGAAGTACCAGAGCGCCGCCTGCACCAGGCCGCCGACGAGCGAGGCCCTCCAGGAGGCGCCGAAAATGCGCGCCACGCCGGCGGTCAGGACGAACATCGAGGCGGCAAAGCCGAGCGGTTCCAGGATCAGCGCCGCCACCAGCACCAGCACGGGTAGCGCCATGCAGCGCACGAGCAGCGTGCCCTGCGGCCAGGTCTCCGACTGGCCGGGGACGAACAGGTAGATCAGCGAGAGAAGCGCGAGAATCGCCGCCAGCAGGACGGGGAACACGCGCGGTCCGAGCGGATCGGATGAGAACGCATACTCGATCCCGCTTCCCGCAAAGCCATAGAGGAGACTGAGCGCCAGCAGCATGATCGCGGCGATGCGATTGCTGCGAGCGCCAGGGGCAGCCCTGAGGTCTGAGCTCATGATTCAATCCCGGGAGGTGAAGATGGAATGGCCCCGCCCGGAAGCGGGGCCGCCAATGAGGATGGAACGGATCAGAGACCGGCTTCCTTGGCTAGCGCCTTGAAACGCTGGACGTCGCTCTTCACCTTGGCGTCGAACTCGCTGCCGATCACGGTGTAGGGAAACAGGCCGCGGGCCGCGAGCTCCGCCTTGAACTCTGGCGTCGCGGCAAGCTTCTTGAAGCTCTCGGCCCAGGCTGCGTAGTCCACGTCGCTCACCTTTGCGCCGAGATAATAGCCGCGCCAGATCACCCAATCGAAATCATAGCCCTGCTCGCGGGTCGTCGGAATGTTGGCGAGGTCGCCGGGCAGGCGTTCGGGCGACATTACGGCGAGGATGCGCACCTTCCCGGCCAGATGGTGCTTGACCATCTCCGAGGCGTCGCCGGCGCCGATCTTGATATGCCCGCCTTCGAGCGAGGTGAGCACCGCGCCACCACCTTCGAGGGCGACATAGCGCATCTTCTTGGGGTCTTGCCCCGCGCCCTTGGCGATCAGCGCCGCCTTCATCCAGTCCTGGCTGCCGACAGCGCCGCCACCGCCGATGGCGAAGTCCGTGGGCTTGGCCGCATAGGCGTCCGACAGCTCCTTGAGAGTCTTGTAGGGCGAATCCGCATTGACGACGATGACCCCGTAATCCGCGCCGAGCGCTCCGAGCCACCGCACGGCGTTTTCGTCGTAGCTGCCGAACTTGCCTTGTGCGAGGAGCAGCGCAGACCCGGTGGAGGCGGCGACAATGAGACCGGGATCGCCGGATCGTTTGCCGACGACGTGGTTGTAGGCGATGGCCCCGACGCCGCCTTCCATGTAGGTCACCGTCATCGGCCGCTCGATGAGCTTGGCCGCCAGCAGGGAGTTGGCCGCCAGCCGGCAGGTCACGTCGAAGCCACCGCCGGGCTTGGCGCCCGCAAGGCATTCCGTCCGTTCCGGCAGTGCAAGGGCTGCGCCTGTCAGCATGGCGCCCACCAGCCCGGCGACGGCAAATCGTGTCAGATACGCATTCATGGGTTTCTCCCTCCAGAACTCGGTCGAGTTTCGTCCCGCACCATCTGCTGGTGCGTGTTCACGCCGGCGTTGCCACAAAGTCGGGAGGTCGAGCGGTGGCCAGGGCCACGCTCCATTGGCGTTCCTCCAATATTTGCATCACCGTCTTCGCGGCGTTCGGGCATCTTTGCTAAGGTCTATTCCTGTCATTGAGCTGTCTTGCGTGACGGCGTGAGCTTTGCCGAGATCCATGCGCATACTTCTGGTCGAAGATACAAAGGACGTCGGGGAGGCCATCGTCGGGCGCCTGGCGAGGATCGGTCACGCGGTCGACTGGGAGCTCGATGGTAGGGCGGGCTTGGACGTGCTGAGCGGCACCTCCTACGACCTGGTCATCCTCGATGTCATGCTGCCCGGCCTGGATGGCTTCAGCATCCTGTCGCGCCTGCGCAGCCGCGGCTGCGCCACGCCGGTGCTCGTGCTCACGGCGCGCTCGCGGGTAGAGGATCGCGTCGACGCACTCGACATCGGAGCGGACGACTATCTGGTCAAGCCGTTCGACTTCCGGGAACTTGAGGCGCGGGTACGGGCGCTGATGCGCCGCAATGGCGGAGAGGCGACCAACATCCTGCGCTGCGGCGACATCAGCATCGATCGACTGACGCGCATGGTGCGCGTCGGCGACTGCGAGGTGCATCTGAAGCGGCGTGAACTCACGCTTCTCGAAATCCTGTCATCGAGGCCCGGGCGGGTCTTCGCGAAGGACGAGCTCCTCGATCGCATGTTCGGGCACGATGAAGCCCCGGGACCGAATGCGGTGGAGCTCTATGTCGCCCGCCTGCGCCGCAAGCTCGAGGGCGCCCGCTCGCAGATCGTCACGGTGCGCGGCTTTGGCTATCAGATGGTGACAGATGGCGAGGCGTGAGCCCTCCCTCTTCATCCGCCTGTTCGTCCTCATCTCGCTCGTCCTGACCTTCGGCGCGGCGGTGCTCATGACCGCTGCCTGGTATTCGGCACGGCAGGCGGCCGACGAGGCCTATGACCGGCTCCTGCTCGGTGCCGCCTATCAGATTGCGGACGCCATAACCGTCCAGGACGGCAAGCCGGAGATCGAATTGCCGGTTTCCGCCTTCGAGCTTCTCGCCTTGTCGGACCGGGACCGGATCTTCTATCGGGTTCTCGATCCGGCGGGGGCGACGATGACCGGATATCCGGGTCTTTCCGATCCCCGCCAACGCCTGGAAACTGCCGACAAGGGCATGGTCGCAAATGGCTCCTATGACGGAGAGATCGTCCGCGTGGCGCGCGTTTCGCGTCGCTTCGACGACCCGCAAATGCGCGGTGATGCCGTTGTCATCGTCGCCCAGACCGTCGATGCGCGAAGAGCGCTCGCGCGTGAACTGACGCTTCGCTCGCTCATTCTGGTCGGGGTGATGGGAGCGATCGCGATCGGCGGGACGATCTTTGCGGTACGCCGCGCCTTGGCGCCGATCGGGCGGCTTGAAGCGGCGATCCGGCAACGCGACCCTCTGGATTTGACCCTGGTCAGCGTCCCGGCACCGCGCGAGCTCGCGCCTTTCGTTACCGAGATCAACCATTTCATCGAGAGGCTGCGAGGTCGCGTCGAACTGATGCAGCAGTTCATAGCGGATGCTGCGCACCAGTTGCGGACGCCGCTGGCAGCCTTGAACGGGCAGGTCGACCTGCTCTCCAATGACGATGTCGGCCCGGAAGCCCGGAAGCATCTCGATCGCATCCGCATCCGCACTGGCCAGCTTTCCCGTCTCGCCAATCAATTGCTCAGCCACGCAATGGTCGCTCATCGCGAGCGGGCGGTGGCGAGCTCACGCGTGGATCTCACCGAGCTCATCCGCCGCGCCCTGGACGAGGCGATTCCGGACACGCTCGAACGGGATATCCTGGTCACGCTGCATTCACCGCCAGAGCCCGTGCTGATCATGGGCGATCCGGTCAATCTGGCCGAAGCCATCAAGAACATACTCGACAACGCCGTGCGTCACGGCGCCCCGTCCACGATCCAGGTACGGCTTTCGAGCGGGCAGGGCATGGCCGTCATCGAGGTCGAGGACGACGGAGCGGGCATCCCGCCGGACCAATGGTCACGTGTGGTGCAGCGGTTCGGAGCGCCGTCGTCGGACGGCAAGGGATCTGGCCTGGGCCTCTCCATCGCGGCGGAGGTCGCCGCCGGGCATGGCGGCGAACTTGCATTCTCGAGCGGTGAAGCCGGCGGCTTCGTCGTGGCGATGTCAGTCATTGAGGAGGCGATGGACCGTTCATGAGGCGATACATGGCACTCGCCGCACTGGCCCTTATCGTCACCGGCGCGCCGTGCGCGTTTGCGCAGTCGGTCACGCGGTTTCCATCGCCGGCCGCCCAGACCGAGACGCTGTCCATACATGCGGCGACCGACCTGTATGCGGTCGCGCCGCTGATTTCCGATTTCCAGCAGATGTCGCCGGGCACCGCCATCGAGATGGTGGAGTATGTGACGAATGACCTCTTCGCCGCTGCGGCCAAGGCGTGCGCGCAGGGTCGTCCGCTCGGCGACATCTATCTCTCCTCGTCGGTCGATCAACTCGTCAAGCTCGCCAATGACGGCTGTGCGCAGCGGGTCGACGGACCGAACCTCACGCGCGCTGCGCGGTGGGCCAACTGGCGCGACGAGGTCTTCGGCTTCACCTATGAGCCGATCGTCATGGTCTACAATCGCGACAGCGTTCCCGCCGGAGACGTGCCGCGCACGCATCTCGAGCTCGCGGAGCTGCTGAGGCGCGAAGCGATAACCTACCGCGGCAAGGTCGGCACCTACGACATCCGGATGTCCGGCATCGGCTACCTGCTGGCGTTCAACGACGCGCGGCAGACGACGACTACCTATGGCCGCCTTCTGGAAAGCCTGGGCCGGGCGCAGGTCGTCGTCCGGTGCTGCACCTCGGAAATTCTCGACGAACTCGCCGCCGGAAGGCTGCTGATCGGCTATAACATGCTCGGATCATACGCGTACGAGCGTGTCCGGCGCGGCGAGCCGCTCGGCATCGTCATGCCGGCGGATTACACGCTGGTTCTCAGCAGGGGGGCGATGGTGCCCACGCACAGCAACGAGCCGGCTGCGGCGGCCCGTTTCCTGGACTATCTCCTGTCGGCGCGTGGGCAATCCGTGGGGCAGGCACAATCGTTCTTCTTCGGTTCGGATGGCACTACGCCCGGCGGCATCGAGGGTCCGAACGTCGTGACCTCCGGAATAGCGCGTCCCATTGCCGTGGGGCCGACGCTGCTTGCGGTTCAGGACGCCGCGCGCCGGAAGCGCTTTCTCGACGACTGGACCCAGTCGATGATCCAGAGCGCGCCCTAGAAGGGACGGCGGGCGTCGCCGTGAGGCTCGCCCGCCCGAAATTACATGCCGATGCCGGGATTGAAGTCGCTGGCGGTCAGGAGCTGGCCGAGCAGGGACATTTCCTGCCCACCCGTCGGGGTGGTGCGCGAGACGAAATCGAACACCTTGCCGTCCTTGAGCCCATAGTCGCCGATGCGGGTGACGCGCTTGTCCTTCTTGTCGAAATAGACGGCGAGGACGCGTTGGTCGACCACCTCGGGCTTCAGGAACATCACCTTCTTGGTCTTCTGCGAGATGTAGTAAAATACCTCGCCGTCCACGGTGGCGACGGTGGAGGGCGTGCCGAGCACCAGCAGCACCTGCTCCTGGCTCGAACCCACCGGAATCTGTTCCAGCGCGCCCTCGGTGGCGACATAACCGCGCTGCCGCTCTGTCACGAAGCCGGTCGGCGTGCGCGGCAGGCCGAGGCTCGCGGTCGGAAGCGGCGCGTTTGAGCAAGCCGAGGAGCCGAGGGCGACCAGAAGGCATGCAGCAAGGCCGAGGCCGCGCCGGCGGGCGGTGAGCGTCGTCGGCTCAGACATCATAGGCAAGCACTCCATTACCCCGACCTGTTCCCCTTTAGAGCAAGTTCCGCTCAGGTTGAAGGCCCGGCGCGAACAACATGCTCCAACCCATTGTGCTCGGGCAGCTATTTTGCCCACGGATGTCCCCATCCGGTTGATCGTTACCGTCCCTGCCAAAGCCATGCCGCATTCACGGGGCTTTGTCGGGCCGGTGCCGACCGCATTCTCCTTGCCACCCTCGACCGACCGCGCTAACCCGCCCATTCCAGTCGGAAGGGCCATGCGGCCGGCAAGCATCGGGCACCAGACGAACATGATTCTGCGCTTTTTCCGCCGAGACGACGGACGCGCGACCATTGAGCGCCTCTATGGCGCGATCGTGGCGCAGTCCCGTGATCCGGCGTTCTTTACGGATTTCGCGGTCCCGGACACCATTGCCGGGCGCTTCGAGATGATCCTGGTGCACGCCTTCGCACTCTTCCACCGGCTGAAGGGCGAGCCGGAGGAGCGCCGTACTCTCGGCCAGCACGTGTTCGATGAATTCTGCCGCGACATGGATTCGAACCTGCGGGAGATGGGCGTCGGCGACCTCACCGTGCCGAAGAAGATGAAGCGCGTCGCCGAAGCCTTCTATGGCCGCGCCGGCGTCTATGACGCCGCGCTGGCGGCGGACGACAATGCCGCGCTCGAGGACGCCCTCATGCGCAACGTCTATGGTTCCGATGCCGCAAGGGCCGGGGAGGCGCGCCGTCTCGCCTCTTATGTGCGCAACCTCACGGCCACGCTCGCGACCCAGTCCTTTGACCGCCTCGCCGCCGGCGAGATTGCCTTTCCCGCCGCTACGCCGGCACCTATTGCCGAGATCACGCCATGACCGACAACGCGCCTGCTACCTCGCCGCTCAGCCAGCCCGTCGTGGTGGCGCATCTGCCGGAGGACGGTGCGACCTTCCGTGTCGCCCCTGACGAGGCAGCGCGCGCGGCGCTGGCGAAGGAGTTCGACATCGTCGCCATCCCCGCGCTCAAGGCCAGCGTCACGCTCACCCCGGACGGGCGCGGCGGCGTGAAGGTCGGCGGCCATGTCGAGGCCACGATCCGGCAGACCTGCGTCGCGACGCTCGAAGCGTTCGATGTGCCGGTTTCGGAGGAGATCGAGATGCATTTCGTCCCCGAGGATCGGCTTCCCGAGGTGCGACCCGGTGCCGAGATCGAGATGGGAGCGGAGGAATTGCCGGATCCGCTGATCAACGGCGTGGTCGATATCGGCGCAGTGGTCGGCGAATTCCTCGCGCTCGGTATCGATCCCTATCCGCGCAAACCCGGGGCGGCGTTTGAGATGCCGCCTACGCCGGGCGCCGAGGACGATTCGCCCTTCAGCGCGCTGTCGCGGCTGCGCAAGGACCGCCCGAGCGGTGAGGAATGAGCGGCTCAATTACCGTGCCGGTGTGGGAGGCTATTGTCACGGCCCCGCGCTTGAGGCATCCGTGAGCGCCGCGCGCCGACCGCCATCGTGACGGCGCTCGCCGGGCAACGCCCCTCGTGCCGATCCCTTTGACGTGCCGGCCTCTTATCCGCCTTTCCCTTGGACCGACCAGGAATTCGAAGCGCCTTATGTCATCGCTCGTCCGCATCGCGCTCGACGTCATGGGTGGGGATCATGGTCCGGAGGTCGTCATTCCCGGTGCCGAGATCGCGCTGACGCGTCACCCCGACATCCGTTACCTGCTGTTCGGCGACAAGGCGCGCATCGATCGGCTTCTGGCGGCGCGCCCGAAGCTCGCCGCGGCCAGCGAGGTGATCCATACCGACGTCGTGGTGCGCATGGACGACAAGCCGAGCCAGGCGCTCCGGCGCGGCCGGCGCGTCTCCTCGATGTGGAAGGCGATCGACGCGGTGCACACCGGCCAGGCCGATTGCGCGGTCTCTGCGGGCAATACCGGCGCGCTGATGGCGATGGCCAAGGTCAATCTCAAGACCATGGCCGGCATCAGCCGCCCGGCCATTGCCTGCCTGTGGCCGACCATGCGCGGCGAGAGCGTGGTGCTCGATGTCGGGGCCTCGATCGGCGCCACCGCCCAGCATCTGGTCGACATGGCGGTGATGGGCGCCGCCATGGCCCGCATCGTGTTCGACATCGATCGGCCGAGCGTCGGCCTGCTCAATGTCGGCGTCGAGGAGATCAAGGGCGTCGAGGAGGTCAAGGAGGCCGGCGCGGCGCTGCGCGAGGCCGATCATCCGGGCCTTGCCTATCATGGCTTCGTCGAGGGCGATGATATCGGCCGCGGTGTGGTCGATGTCGTCGTCACCGAGGGTTTTGCCGGCAATATCGCGCTGAAGACCGCGGAGGGCACGGCCAAGCAGTTCGCCGATTATCTCCGCGGCGCCATCGAGCGCAGCTTCCTGTCGCGGATCGGCTATGTGCTGGCGCGCAGCGCGTTCCGGGCGTTGCGCGAGAAGCTCGACCCGCGCAAGTCCAATGGCGGCGTGTTCCTCGGCCTGAACGGCGTGGTGATCAAGAGCCATGGCGGTACCGACGCCGAAGGCTTCGCCTCCGCTGTCGATATCGGCTACGACATGGTGCGCTACGAACTGCTCTCGCGCATCGCGAAAAATCTCGACAGCCGTCCCAGCGTGGCCGGCCCCCCCACACTTCCCCCTGCGGCCGGCCTACCCACGGACGCTCTACAGGTTCAATCGTGACGCATTTCCGATCCGTTGTCCGCGGCGTGGGCTCCTATCTGCCCGAGCGCATCCTCACCAATGCCGATCTCGCGCTGATGGTGGACACCTCCGACGAATGGATCGTCCAGCGCACCGGTATCCGCGAGCGCCGCATCGCCGCCGACGGCGAGGTGACCTCCGATCTCGCGCTCCATGCGGCGCGCGCGGCACTGAAGGATGCCGGGCTGGAGCCGGGCGACATCGACCTCATCGTGCTTGCCACCTCGACGCCGGACAACACCTTCCCCGCCACCGCGGTGACGGTGCAGGCCGGCCTCGGCATCACCCATGGCGCTGCGTTCGACCTGCAGGCGGTATGCTCGGGTTTCGTCTTCGCCATGGCGACCGCGGACAACTACCTCAAAGCCGGCAGCTTCCGTCGTGCGCTGGTGATCGGCGCCGAGACCTTCTCGCGCATCCTCGACTGGACCGACCGTACCACCTGCGTGCTGTTCGGCGACGGGGCAGGGGCGGTGGTGCTGGAGGCGGTGCCCGCGAGCGAGGCGGAAGGTGCAGGCATATTGACGACGCATCTGCGCTCCGACGGCCGGCACAAGAACAAGCTCTATGTCGATGGCGGTGTCTCCTCGACCCGCAGCGTCGGGTTTCTGCGCATGGAAGGCCGTGAGGTGTTCCGCCACGCCGTCGGCATGATCACCGACGTGATCGAGGACGCCTTCACCGCGACCGGCGTCAATGCGCAATCGCTCGACTGGTTCGTGCCCCATCAGGCGAATCGGCGCATCATCGACGCCAGCGCCACCAAGTTCGGCATCGCGCAGGAGAAGGTGGTGATGACGGTGGATCGCCACGGCAACACCTCGGCCGCCTCGATCCCGCTGGCGCTCGCGGTCGCGGTCGCCGACGGGCGCATCAAGCGGGGCGACGTCGTGCTGCTGGAGGCGATGGGCGGGGGCTTCACCTGGGGCTCGGCATTGTTGCGCTGGTGAAAGCGAATTTGTGCTGCCTGCGCAGACCGTTGCCGTTGACCGTGAACGCTTCCGACGCCTAGGCTGCGAGTCGGGACGGTACGATTGCGTATTGGGTGGAGAGAATAATGTCCGGTCGGACTATCACGCGCGCGGATCTTTGCGAGGCCGTGTACCAGCGTGTTGGCCTTTCCCGCACGGAATCCGCTGCTTTGGTCGAGACGGTGCTGTCGGAAATCGCCGACTGCGTGGCGAAGGGGGAGACGGTGAAGCTGTCGTCCTTCGGCTCCTTCGTCGTGCGCCAGAAGGGCGAGCGCGTCGGCCGCAATCCGAAGACCGGCGAGGAGGTGCCGATTTCGCCGCGCCGCGTCATGGTGTTCAAGCCTTCAAACATCCTCAAGCAGCAGATCAACGCCGAACCGGCGAAATGATCGGGTAGGAGATGCTGGCCGTGGAGAAGGGCCCCGACGCCTTCCGCACGATCAGCGAGGTCGCCGACGACCTCGATCTGCCGCAACATGTGCTGCGCTTCTGGGAGACCCGCTTCCCGCAGATCCGCCCGCTGAAGCGCGGCGGCGGCCGGCGGTATTACCGGCCGGACGATGTCGAGCTGCTGCGCGGGATCCGCCATCTGCTCTATAGCGAGGGCTACACCATTCGCGGGGTGCAGCGCATCCTGAAGGAGCAGGGCGCGCGCTTCGTGCAGATGGTGTGGCTGGAAGCCGACGATGTCGGGCTTGGCGACGCCGACATGGACGAGAGCCTGGGCGAGGATTTGGGCGAGGGTCTGGCCGAACAGCTCGATGATCATGGCGTTGACGCCGGCCATCCCGGCATGGCGGCGGACGGCGCCTCGCGCCGGGCGGCGCGGGACGCGCGGGCTGACGGGCCGCGCGGCGGATCGCTCGGCGGCATCCTGAACCTGCTGCCCGCGCGGCGCGGCCGCGACGGGGCCGAGCGCAGCGAGCCTTCGGCCCGGATCGCGCGCGAAGAATTGCCGGAGATCGTCGAAATGCCACCGGTCGCCGAACCTCAACGCCCGCGCGGATCGCTGCCTGCCGCGCGCGAGCCCCAGGCACGTCGGCCGTTCGAGCCGGATGGGCCGGCCGAGACCATGCCGGCCTTCCCGTTCCGTCCGGCGCCTGCGCGCATTGAGCCGGCGGTTCGCCAGAGGGCACCGGACCCATCCTTCCTGCCGCTGCGCGCCCAGCCTTACGGCGCGCCATCCGACTGGACCCCGCCGTCCGAGACGCGTGCCTATGCGCCGTCGACGCGTCAGGAGACGCGGGCGGAGACCCGGCAGATGGAGGCGCGTCAGTCCGAGGCTCGCGCGTCCGAGCCCTCACGCGTGAACCTCACGCGCGACGACGTACGGCGCCTCCAGGCGACGCTCTATGAGCTGCAGGAATGCCGTAGCATGCTCGACGCGGCGTTCGAGGACGAGCGCCAGGGGCGCTAGAGCTCAGTTCGACGCGCTCTGGCTGACGACGGCGATATCGACCTTGGCGACGCCCCGCGAGCGGAAGCCCAGAGCATCGGCCGCGCCGGTCGAAACGTCGATTACCCGACCGCGCACGAACGGCCCGCGATCATTGATCCGCAGGACGACCGAACGCCCATTCGAGGTGTTGGTGACGCGGACCCTGGTGCCGAAGGGGAGAGTGCGGTGTGCGGCGGTCATGGCAGCCGCATTGTGGCGCTCGCCATTGGCGGTGCGTCCGCCATATCCGTAATAGGAAGCCATGCCGGTGGTGGCACCGAGCTTGGCGCTGCCGGCAAGAGCCGGGCTTTCAGCCGCGGCGAAGATCAAGATGGCGGCAAGAGCCGTGCCGGCGATACGTCCGATTTCCCAAGCCTGCAATGCTTTGGTTCCTTCTCCCGTTGAACGATGAACGGTCGATGAACAAGAAATTGTGGCGATGGTTAGTCGGTCGGTCCCTTCGATTCAGAATATGGCGTATGCCACAGCCATTTCAGGCGCCTGGATCTCGTAGTCCCGGCACAGCCGCAGCTCAATCGCCAGAAGAGTTCCGGCTGCATTTTCAGTATAGAATCCGATCGTCTGGCGGCAAATCGGCAACACTGTCCAAGGATCTGGAACTAGCCTCCGGAAGCTGGACAATTCCACCTGCACGACTCCGAATAACTCGTGACCCTGGGTCAGGTTCCGCGGCCGACCGCCGACCTCACGAAGGTGGGGTTACACGTCGGGGCGCGCCGGTGATATGGAGGGACAAACCTATAGGAGGCGATCCATGACCATTCGCGTCACCACTGGCGAGCCCGCGGCAAAGGAGGTCGCGACCCTCCTTTCGGCCCTGGGCGTACCGTCGGGCCTCTGGAAGGATGGCACCCGGGAGGCCCGGTCGCCGATCACCGGGGAGACCGTCGCCCGTGTCGTCGAGGCGGGCGCGGCCGAGGTCGCGGACACCGTCTCCCGTTCGGTCGAGGCTTTCCACGCCTGGCGCACCGTGCCGGCGCCGCGCCGCGGCGAACTTGTGCGTCTCATCGGCGAGGAACTGCGCACCCACAAGGCGGAGCTTGGCCAACTGGTGACGCTGGAGGCCGGCAAGGTCACCTCCGAAGGCCTCGGCGAAGTGCAGGAGATGATCGACATCTGCGACTTCGCCGTCGGCCTGTCGCGCCAGCTCTACGGCCTCACCATCGCCTCGGAGCGGCCGGGCCACCGCATGATGGAGTGCTGGCATCCGATCGGCCCTGTCGGCATTATCACCGCCTTCAATTTCCCGGTCGCGGTGTGGTCGTGGAACGCCGCGCTGGCGCTGGTCTGCGGGAACAGCGTGATCTGGAAGCCGTCGGAGAAGACGCCGCTTACGGCGCTGGCGGTGCAGGCGCTGTTCGAGAAGGCTGCCGCGAAGTTCGGCGACACTCCGGCCGGGCTGTCGCAGGTGCTGATCGGCGCAAGCGATGTCGGCGCCGCGCTGGTCGACGATGCGCGCGTGCCGGTTATCTCCGCGACCGGCTCGACCCGCATGGGTCGCATTGTCGGCGAGCGGGTGGCGAAGCGCTTCGGACGCTCCATCCTCGAGCTCGGCGGCAACAATGCCGCCATCGTCTGCCCGTCGGCCGACCTCGATCTGACCTTGCGGGCCATCGCCTTTGCGGCGATGGGCACGGCGGGACAGCGCTGCACCACGCTGCGCCGCCTCATCGTGCATGAGGGCGCATATGACGAACTGGTGCCGCGGCTCGCCAAGGCCTACGGCTCGGTGCCCATCGGCGATCCGCGGGTTGCCGGGACACTGATCGGCCCGCTGATCGACGAGGCGGCCTTTGCCGGCATGCAGCGGGCCCTCGAGGCGGCGCGGGCGGCCGGTGCTAAGGTGCATGGCGGCGAGCGGGTGCATGCCGAGCTCTGGCCGGGCGCCTATTATGTGACACCGGCCCTGGTCGAGATCGACGAGCAGACGGACGTGGTGCGGCAGGAGACCTTCGCGCCGATCCTCTATGTGCTGCGCAGCGGCGGCCTGCAGGAATCAATCAAGCTGCACAATGACGTGCCGCAGGGCCTGTCATCCTCGATCTTCACCAACGACCTGCGCGAGGCGGAGGCGTTCCTCTCTGCCGAAGGCTCGGATTGCGGCATTGCCAATGTGAATATCGGGCCCTCTGGCGCGGAGATCGGCGGCGCCTTCGGCGGCGAGAAGGAGACCGGGGGCGGGCGGGAATCCGGCTCCGACGCCTGGAAGGCCTATATGCGGCGGGCCACCAACACCATCAATTACTCGCGGGCCCTGCCGCTGGCTCAGGGCGTGTCGTTCGACATCGACTGATCCGCGCTCCAGCGGGTCACGACATCGGCAAGCGCCGGGCGAGGGCGGTCTGGCGCGATGAGCCGCGGGCGGCCGATATGGATGAAGCCGGCGACTTTCTCGCCGGCTTTTACGCCCACGAGCGCGGCCGCCTCCGGATCGCGTCCAGGCCATTTCAGCAGCCATTGCGTGGCAAAGCCCATGGCGCTGGCAGCAATGGTCAGCGCCATGCCGGCGGCGCCCGCGGACAGCATCTGGTTCCACTCCGGCACCTTGGCGGCGGGATCGGGCCGGCTGACCAGCACCACGGTGAGCGGCGCGCGCTCCAGATAGAGCCGCCACATGTCGCACTTGCCCGCCGCCGTGTCCGGGTTCTGCCGTGCATAGAGCGCGTCGAGCCGATCGCCGAGCTCGCTGCGGGCGCTGCCCTCGATCAGGATGAAGCGCCAGGGTATCAGCCGACCGTGGTCCGGCGTGCGGGCGGCGAGCCGCATCAGCCGCTCGATCTCCTCCGGCGTCGGCCCCGGTCCGGCGAGCGTTCGCAGCGGCACCGAGCGCCGCGCCTCCATGAGCGCGAGCGCGGCCTCGAGCGGCGGGACCATCAGCGGCGCAGCCGACGAATCGGCCAATTCCGGCTGAGGGTGGGCATGGTGGTTCATCGCTTGGTCTCCGCAGCGCGAATTTCAGCGTTCATAGGCCTTTCCGGCCGGTTGCGCCTTGGTGGCCTTGTCACTATAACGTCGACGCCGGTCGTCGGAGTGTAGCGCAGCCTGGTTAGCGCACTAGTCTGGGGGACTAGGGGTCGTGGGTTCAAATCCCGCCACTCCGACCATCTATCTAATTGATAACAAATAGATACTCGGCAAGGTTGGCGCCCCTCCAATCCTCAAAATGAAATGAGAAGGCGCCAAATCCCCGAACCCTGACGTCTTCAGGACTCCCGTGAACGCGCACGCAGCAGGATAATTCCCCCCACCAGCACCAGCAGGATGCCGGGTAGCGCCGGCATCAGGATGTCCTCCATCGGGCGGATGGATCGCGAGACCATCTGCGGGCCATGTAGACGAACCACGTCCAGCCGCCGCCGAGCACGATCAGCACGCTTGCGATGAGGTATCTCATGGCTGCGGCGCGATCACCGGGAGCGCCGCCTTGTACGGCTCGACCCGCAGCGATTCGTGGGGAAGCAGCGCGACGCGGTGCACCGGCGCATATTCGAGACCACCCGCCGCATTCTTGCGAACCGCGAAGCGCCACAAAGTAAGCCCACCCGGTGCGCTGAGGCCGACGGCGATGGCACCAGCATCCTCGCCGCCGAGGCGGGCGGTCTCGGCCGGGGTCAGCCCGACGATGATCTCGTCCTTCACCGTGACGATCTTGTACAGGCGGATATCAGTCTCGCCCATCGCCGGCCCGGCGGCGAAGGCGCCGAGCACCAGGGTAGCGGCGAGCGGAGGGAAGGCGGCACGGAGCATGATGGGTCCCCACGACTGGTTGATGCCGGCAGGCGGCATTGCGGATCTTCTAGAGACCTGCGGTGCAATCGCACCTGAACGTGCCCGTCAGTGCCCGTTCATCGGTGGGCGCTGAGCTGGTCATTGCCAAGTGACCCCGCCGCCCCGGGCGGCGGGTTGCGGCGTCGAGGATGTTGCAGAAGCCATGCAGCGCACAATCACCGGCCGCCAGTCGGGGCGAGGCATCGGGAGTTGAGGCCCGCGCCCTCAGACCTGATCGAGCAGCGCCCTGATCCGATTGCGTTCGGCGATGCACTGCTCACGGATGTCGTCGAATCCCGCGAGAATTCTTCGCGCGCTGTGAGCCGGGAAGCCCGCGCCTTCGAGCCGTGCCACGACGAGCAATTGCCGTCCTATATGGGCGTCGACGGCAACGATCTGCTCTTCCAGCCGCGCAAGGCGGCGCAGCATCTCCGCACCATCTGCTGTCTTCGGCGGTACTACGTACAGCATGAGCGATGCCTGTACTGAAGGCTTGGCGGGCCGGCCGCTGAATGGCTGCCGCAGGTCGACGCCAAGCCTGGAACGTCGACATATCTGTTTAGAATTTCATAACGAATTCGCAAGAGCGGGAGATGACGGCGGCGCTTCCAGGTGCCTCGCAGCACGGCTTTTCAGGGACGTGTGGCTTCCAGGTCTCACTTCGTTTGCACGAATGGTACGATGGCGCATCGGGAGACGGAATCCCGGGTAGTGTAAACCCGAACTATGTCGTTGCGGTTGCAAAATCGTCATCTGCACCGTTGTTAATTAGTACAGAAATGATCTGGAATCTTGTATTTTCTGTATTCTGATGCTTTCGGGTAGCTCTGAAGGCGTCAATATATTACCGCAAGTAAGACTTGGCGGGATCGCGATGAACAAGCGCTCTTCCCTTACTTGACCGAACGTTAGAAATTTAGCCGCGACGAGTGCCAGCTGGGGCAGGCAGGGGAGCGGCGAGGTGATTTATTCGCAATTGCGGAATTTCGTATTTCTGAAGACGAGGAAGACCGCCGGAACAAGTGTCGAGCTGGCCCTGCGTCCGGTGTGCGGCGAGACGGACATCATCACCGCTATCCTTCCCAAGGAAGAGTGGAAGCTCGCCAGCCGGCCGCCACAGAACCACTTTTACGACAGGCGCCGCGAACACTGGCGGATGAGTCGCCGCCTGTGGTGGATGCTCGGCTGCCGCCATCCCAAATACGCGCCGCTCGAGACCATCCACTCCCACTGCCGGGCGTCGGACGTGCGTGCGCATATCGGCGCGGAAGCCTTCGACAAGGCGTTTCGCTTCTCGATCGAGCGCAACCCCTGGGACCGCCAAGTCTCGCTGTACTATTGGCGCAACCGCAAGCCCGAAAACAGGCCGCCATTCGATGTGTGGCTGCGCGAGGAATCGAGCTCGAAGGTCCTCGACAACTGGCAGATCTATACTATCGACGACAGGGTCGTGGCGGATCGGGTGCTGCGGTTTGAAAACCTTGCCGAGGACCTGAAGCGGCTCGCGTCCGATCTCGATTTGCCCATGGCGCCGCTTCCGCACGCCAAGGTCGGACATCGCCCGAAGGCGCACTACCGGACCATGTACACGCCGGAGACCCGCGATCTCGTCGCGAACTGGTATCGGCGCGAGATTGAGAGCTTCGGCTACGATTTCTGATGCTGCCGGAGTAACCGGGTTCAGTACGCGTTCTCGCTCTTCAGCAGCGCGAACGGCGTGCGCGCGAGGATCAGCATGTCGAACATCACCGACCAGTTCTCGATGTAGAACAGGTCGCATTCGACGCGGCGCTGGATCTTCTCGCTGGTGTCGGTCTCGCCGCGCCAGCCATTGATCTGGGCCCAGCCGGTGATGCCGGGCTTCACCCGATGGCGGGCGAAATAGCCGTCCACCACCTCGTCATAGAGCCTGTTCTCGGCCTTGGCGTGCAGCGCGTGCGGGCGCGGGCCGACGAGGGACAGATCGCCGAAGATCGCGACATTGATGAGCTGGGGCAGCTCGTCGAGGCTGGTCTTGCGGATGAAGCGGCCGACCCGGGTGACTCGGGGATCATCCTTGGTGACGAGCTTCGAGGCGGTCACGTCGCTCTGCTCGACATACATGGAGCGGAACTTGAACACCTCGATCAGCTCATTGTTGAAGCCGTAGCGGCGCTGGCGGAAGAAGACCGGTCCGCGGCTGTCGAGCTTCACGGCGATCGCCACCGCCAGCATCACCGGGGAGAGCAGCGCGAGCAGCAGGCTGCCGACGACGCGGTCGAACAGCCATTTCTGCACCACGTCCCAATCGGCGATCGGCTTGTCGTAGATGGCGAACACCGGCACCGTGCCGACATAGGAGTAGGAGCGCGGGCGCAATCTCAGCCGGCTGGTATGCGCGGACAACCGGACGTCGACCGGCAGCACCCAGAGCTTGCCGACCATCTGCAGCACGCGCTCTTCCGCCGTCACCGGCAGGGAAACCAGCAGGAGATCGATGCGGGTGCGGCGCGCGAATTCGACGAGATCGTCGACCGTGCCGAGCTTGTGGATGCCCGCCACCACATTGGGCGAGCGCTCGTCGCTGCGATCGTCGAACAGGCCGATGACTTCGACATCGCCGTGACGGTCGCGGTGGAGGGTGTCGATCAGGTCCTCCGCGCTCTTGCCGCCGCCGACGATGACGGTGCGGCGGGTGAGCCGACCCTCTGCGAGCCAGCGCGCGATCAGCTGCGCCAGCACCAGCCGGGCGAGGAGGATGGCGACAAGGCCGCCGACGAACCAGGCGACGAGCCAGATGCGGGAGTACGTGCCCTCGAGCTTGGCGAAGAAGACGATCGCGAGGCCAAGCGCGAAGGCGATGAGCCAGGCGATGGTGATGCGACCGAGCTGGGGCACGACGAAGCGCAGCGAGCCGACATCGTAGGCGCCGACGATGTTGAATAGCAGCACCGCAACCAGCGAGAGCGAGGCGATGGCGAGCGGATAGGCCGGGTCGAGCCCATAGGTCGGCAGCACATAGGCGAGGTGCAGGCCGAAGCCAACGGCGACGAGAAGCAGGAAATCGGTGAGCCGCACGAGGCCGGCCAGCACCACGCGGGAGAGGGCGGGCACCACCGGGCGAGCTGCGATCTCCCGGGCCAGCGGCCCGAGCTCGCGAACCGACAGGCCCGTCGGAACTGCGGCACGCAGCGTATCGCGCGGAGAGTACTCCATCATTGCCGGCCTGCTCCCGTCGTGGCGCACGGGACGTGCCGCGCACTCTTCGCTTGCGGATATTAGCGCGAGCCGGTCACGGAAGCCTTAATCCGATGCAAGAGTCAGGGGGTGCTTTTGCCCTCGCGGCTTACGCCGGCGTGCGCGCCGCGAGGCCGTCGCGATAGGCGCTCATGATGCCGTCGCACATGGCCTCGGTGCTGAAGGAGGCGCGGACCCGGGCGCGAACCCGCAGGGTGCGGGCGGTGAGGGTGCCGAGATCGGTGCGAAGGGCGCTGGCCAGCGCCTGCGGATCGCCGGCCGGCACCAGCGCGTCGGCATAGGCACCGAAAATCTCCGGGATGCCGCCGACATTGGTGGCGACGATCGGCATGCTCGCGGCAACGCCCTCGAGGACGATATAGGGCAGGGACTCGGCGAGCGAGGGCACGACCAGCACGCGGCCGAGCGAGAACGCCTGGCGCGCATTCATCGGCGGCAGGAAGCGGACCTGCGAACCCAGCCCGAGCTCGCGCGCGAGCCCCTGCAATTCGTCTTCCTCCGGACCCGAGCCCACCGCGGTGAGGGTGACGGTCTGCCCATCGCGGTTCAGCTGGGCGAGCGCCTGGAGCAGGGTATCGACCCCCTTGCGCCGTGCCATCTCGCCGACAAAGACGAGATTGCTCGCCTCCGGCACCGGCAGCACCGGCTCGAATTCTCCGGCAGAAATGCCGTTATGCACGACCCGGGCAACGCCACGCGGCTTGCCGACCTTCTGCTGAAAGACGTTGAACGCATACTCGCTTTCGAACAGCGAGACGTCGGTGCGGAAGCGCAGCAGCGACTCGCAGCCGAGATAGAGGAAGCCGCCCGGCCTCCAATTCGAGAAGTTCAGGCTGCCGCCGTGCGGTGTGTAGACCTTCAAGGCGGTGCCGCCGCCGAGCCGCGCGAACAGGCCGCCTTTGGCGCCATGACCGTGCACCACATCCGCCCGCACCGTCCGTGCCCGCCGCGCGGCGAGCGAGATGCCGCGCAGATCGCGCCGGCTCGGTGCCCGGTCCATCGGAATGCGATCGATGCCCAATGCGAGTTCGGGCGCAAGACGCGCCAGCGCCTCCTCGGCCCGTGCGCCGCCGGTGATGGAGTCCGCGAGCAGCCCGACCTTGTGGCCGCGCGCGGCCTGGGCGTGGGCAAGGTCCACGACATGGCGGAACAGGCCGCCGACCGGTGAGCGCAACACGTGAAGGATGCGCAAGGGGCGGTCGGAATCCGCGCTCATCAGAACCAGCGTTCCTGAATGTTGATGGTGTCGCCCGGACGGACGGGATAGGTCGAGGGTACGGTGGCGGTAACCACCTGCCCCTCTATGTTGCGCGATATGGTGGCGGATGTCTTTATCGCCCGCGGCGAATATCCGCCAGCAATGGCGACCGCGGTCTCCACACTCAGATTGGCGACATAGGGATACTGCCCCGACTGCGCCACCTCGCCGAGAATGAAGAAGGGACGGTAGGTCTCGACCTCGACGGCGACGTTCGGGTCGCGCATGAAGCCCTGGCGAAGCCGCGCCTGTATGTTCTTCTGCAATTCCGCCGTGGTGCAGCCGCGCGCATCGACGAGACCGATCAGCGGAATGGCGATCTTGCCCGAGGCATCCACCGAATAGCTGTTGGAGAGGCCGGGCTGGCCGAACACCACGACACGCAGCCGGTCGCCGGCATCGAGCGTATAAGGCGCCTCGAAGGCTGGGCTGACGGCGACCACGGTGGGTCCGCGCGTCGCGCATGCCGCCAGGAGGAGGCCGAGCACCACCACGGCGCAACGACTGAACATCGGGAATCCTTAGCTTCGCGAAAGCGTGTCCCGAGTAGTGCGTTGGCATGGTTAATGAAAGGTAAGCATTCTTCGAGTCATCCTTAACAACATGGAAACCATAGCGCCGCTACATGGAGCCATGGTGCGCGACGATCAGCCGATTCCCGTGAATGCCGCTTTCGAGGCCAATTCGCCGGCAGGCGAGGGCGAGCGCGCGATCGATCTCGGTGCGCTTGGCCGGCATCTATGGGCGCGGCGCTGGCGGATACTGATCCCGACCCTCCTGGCGGCGGTGATCGCGGCGTTCGCGGTCAATATGGTCACGCCCTATTATTCGTCCGAAGCGCGGCTGCTGATCGAGAGCGGACAGACGGTGTTCAATCGCCCGCAAAGCGAGCAGGGCGCCAGCGACGGGCGTTCCGTGGTCGAGCCGGAAGCGGTGCAGAGCCAGGTGCAGGTCATTCTCTCTCGCGACCTCGCCCGGCAGGTGGTGCGCGAGCTCAAGCTCGACCAGCGTCCGGAATTCGCGCCGAAGCCCGGCTTTGTCGCGCGCCTGCTCGGGCTCGTCGGGCTCGATCGCGACGCCTCGCCGACGACCCGCGAAGATGCCGCCCTTGCCGTGCTCGCCAAGAATCTGAACGTCTATAATTTCGAGCGCTCGCGCGTCATCGCCATAGACTATTCCTCGCCCGATCCAGAGCTCTCCGCCCGCATCGCCAATGCGTTCGCCGAAGGCTATCTCAGGCTCCAGCAGGTTTCGCGCGCCAATGCCACGCGCCAGAGCACGCAGTGGCTCGCCACCGAGATCGATACGCTGCGCACCAAGGTCGCGGATGCCGAAGCCAAGGTCGAGGCCTTCCGCTCCAAGGCCAATCTCTATGTCGGTGCCAATGGCACGACGCTGACGGCGCAGCAGCTCGGCGACCTCTCCTCGCAACTGACCATCGGCCGGACCCAGAAGGCCGAGGCCGAAAGCAAGGCGGCGGCGATCCGCGCGCAATTGCGCTCCGGCGGCGCCATCGAGGTCTCGGAGGTGCTGAACTCCGACCTGATCCGCGCCTTGGTCGAGCGCCGCATCTTCCTGCGCGCCGCGCTCGCCGAACAGTCGGCGACGCTGCTCGCGCGGCATCCGCGAATCAAGGAGCTGCGCGCCCAGATTGCCGATCTCGACGGCCAAATACGTGCCGAAGCGATGACCATGGTGCGCAGCTTCGACGATTCCGCGCGGCTTGCGGGCGCTCGGGTGGATGCGCTGTCCAGCCAGCTCGACCAGATCAAGCAGCAGGCCACCACCGCCGGCGGGCAGGATGTCGAGCTGCGCGCCCTGGAGCGCGAGGCGCGGGCGCAGCGTGACCTGCTGGAGAGTTTCCTCGGCCGGTATCGTGACGCGGCCTCGCGCAGCGATCCCGCCTCCGTCCAGCCCGACGCCCGCATCATCTCGACGGCGAGCGCGGCGCTCGAGCCGACCTATCCGAAGAAGCTGCCCATCATCCTGATGGCTGCTTTGGCGATGCTGCTGCTGACGGCCGCGCTCTCCGCGATCGGCGCCATCATGGCGGCGCCGCCGCGCGAAGGCGATGAGCCGGATGCACCTTCGCCGGTACCCGGACCGGCGGAAGGCGACGGCCCGCATCATCTGCCCTGGATCGGCTCGCCGCCGTCCGACGTGCCGGAAGGGGGCGTCGCGCGAGCGGAAGCCAAGCCCGAAAGTACGCTCGCCGACCTGTCGCGGATGGTCGAACTGCGGGGCGAGGAGGCGCGGCTCACCATCGTCACCGGTCCCGAGCCGGACGAGGGCGTGGCGCGCTGCGCGGTAGCGCTCGCCCGCTCATTGGCCGCGCCGGAGCGCCGCGTGGTGCTGGTCTGCCTCGACATTGCGTCCGAGACCCTCAATGCGCTCGCTGCCGATGATCGTTCGCCCGGCCTTTCCGATCTGCTGTTCGCGGTGGCGAGCTTTTCCGAGGCGATCCATCGCGACGGTGCCTCGCGCTGCCATCTGATCCCGCCGGGCCGTGGCGCGCGCGACGCCGACGGGCTGGTCGCGGCCGATCGGCTGATCCTCATCCTCAGCGCCCTGGAGCAGACCTATGACCACGTCGTGGTCGCTGCGCCGCCGCTCGGTGCCGCGGTCGGGGCCGGCAAGATCGCCGCGCTCAAGCCGACGGTGATCCTGGTGACGCGGCCGGACGGTTCGGCGACGAATGCGGTGGAGGCGTTCGACACGCTGGCGGCACGCGGCTTCGGCGAGATCGCCATGGTCACCTTTGCCCGCGATCCGGCGACGAGCGAACCCGAGGCCGAACAAGCGGCCTGACACCAGAGCAATTGGAAACTGGAGACCGTCCTTCCCGTTCGAATGACCCCCATCCGAACGAAGGGTCTCGTCAGGCTGCGCACAGCCGGCGCAGCCGGGTGAGGGCATTCCACAACAGCGGCGAGCGCTTGACGGCGCGCTTGGCGCGGCGGGCCTCGCGGTCGGCGCCCGCATAGAGCCTCCCGGCAATGCTGAGCGGCATCACGACATCGATGAGGTTTTCGGTCTCGTTGCAGAAGTGCGCCTTGTAGCGGGCTTCGCCGACGCCGAGGTCGAAGCTCTCATAGCCGCGCCGGCACAGATCCGCGATGACATGGGCGGTCAGCACATAGCCCGGAGTGAGCCGGGCGTGGCTGCAGGCATTGTAGGACATGAACATGCCGGAGAAACGCCGGCCATCGCCGATGCCGCCGAAGACCGCCATCGGTACGCCCTCGGCGTGCAGCCCGTAAAGATCGAGCGAGGCGGGCGCGAGGGCGTCGAGGAAGGCACGGGTTCCGGGTGCCGCAAACGGATCCGGTACGCCCATCCGGGCAAATTTTGCCGCTTTCTGGCGCAGGAAGGCCTCGAGCAGGTCGGCGGTCTCGTTCGGTCCTGCGGCCCGGGTGATCTGGAAACCGGGCATCGACTCGAATTTGCGGGTCTTAGCCCGCACCTGCTTGCGGGCGTCGTGGCTGAGGACGCGGCGCAGATACGCCTCGGGATCGGCATCGAGCCGCACGCGATAGGCATCGGAGGGGGAGGGCAGGGCGTCGGCAAGCAGCGCGAACGGATTGCGCCGGCCGCGCCATTCGACCGCCTGGTTCGACAGCGCCAGCACATCCACCTGCGGGGCCGCGCGGCGCAGGCCCGAGAGAGCGGCGTCGAGGGTCGGGCGGCCGGCGAGCAACGCGGCGTCGGTCCAGGGGCCGAAATGGAAATTGGCATGCTTGCCGCCGAGCGGCTCGGCGACGGTGAGGGTGCCGCGTCTGCGCCAACCCAGCGGCCAGAGGAAAGCGGGCTCATCGTGGGCGCCATAGCCGACCGCAATCAGCGGGGTGATCCCTTGCCGGCGGCCGATCTCGCGCCACCACGGTTCGGCAAAGGCGCGGCGCTGGTACGGTGTCAGCAGCCCGACGTGCTCCAGATGGCGCCACGCCTCGCCCGCCGCGGCGAATTCGTCATGGACCGCGACGTGAACAATGGCCGTCGCAGTGCCGGGATGCGCGTCGCTCGGCAATTCCAGGGCGTGGGCGGTAAAGGCCATGAGGGGCCGCAATGCTCCGTTGCATGATCTGAGGCGGATCGATCACGCGGAGCGATCCAGGCGGTCAGTGCCTGCGCATCGACGCATGACGTCGACGGGCCGGACTTACCGTTCTCCCTGATTCATACTAGTCCATAAACGACGATAATTTGCTACGAAATTACATATTGTGTCGGCGCGCACGGTTAACGAGCGCTCTCCCGGAGCGGGAAAATAGGGGCTGCCGCCGCCAGCGGACCCGACGCTAGGGAATTATGAAGACCTGGCATGGCACGAAACCTTCGACAGTCCGTTGTCTCCCGATGGATGCATTGCGGTAGATGGACGGGTCGCAGGAGTACGCGACGTGAGAGGCCATGCGCGTTACATGCTGTATCGCCTTGCGCTGGAAGGGCTTTCGCTCTCCGGCGCGGCGCGGCTTGCAACGCCCTATACGAGCGGCCTCGGCGCGATACTGACGCTCCACCATGTGCGCCCCGCACGCCGCGATGCCTTCCAGCCCAACCGCATTCTCGAGATCACCCCGGATTTCCTCGATGCGCTGCTCGGTCGGCTGGCTCAACGCGGCGTCGAGTTCGTCAGCCTTGCCGAAGGGCGGGCGCGGCTGCTCGCCGGCCGTTCGGAGCGTCGCTTCGTATGCCTCACCTTCGACGATGGCTATCGCGACAATGTCGCGTATGCGCAGCCCATCCTCTCCCGCCACGGCGCGCCCTGGACACTGTTCGTCACCACGCGCTTTGCTGAACATACCGGTGAGCTCTGGTGGCTCGCCCTTGAGCGCGTGATCGCGACTTCGGACCAGATATCGTTCGACCTTGGCGGCGGCGTCGAGCTCTATGACTGCCGGAGCGATGCTGCGAAGAGACATTGCCATCAGGCGCTCTATTGGCAGCTGCGCGAGCTCGACGAACCGCAATTGCTGGCCGTCGTGCGTGATCTCGCCGTGCGCTACGGCGTCGACATGCGCAGTTTCGCGCGCGAGCTGTGCATGGGCTGGGACGAATTGAAGCGGCTTGCGGCCGATCCGCTGGTGACGATCGGCGCGCATACGGTGAGCCATCCCCGCCTCGCCAAGCTTCCCGGCGCGGAGGCGGAGGCGGAAATGCGCCGCAGCCGCGAGATCGTAGCGGAGAAGCTCGGGCGGACGCCGACGAGCTTCGCCTATCCGGTCGGCGATCCTTCCTCCGCCGGGGACAGGGAGTTCGGCTTTGCCCGCGAGATCGGCTTCGAGACCGCGGTGACGACCCGCCCGGGCGTGGTCGAGGCCGGTGCCGATCCGCTCTGCCTGCCGCGCATCTCGCTCAACGGGCTCTTTCAGAAGCCGCGCTACGTGGAGGCGCTGCTTTCCGGACTGCCGTTCCGGATCCTCAAAGGCTTTCGGGGCGGACGTCGCCTTTCAGCATCCACCGGATGATGAGGCCGGCAGGCACTACCCAGCCGAGGCCGAGCACGACATAGGCGACGAATTGCAGATAGCCTGGCAGCACCGTGACTCGGCCCTGCGCAAGCGCCATGGCGCCCAGCGCCCAGACCAGCACCAGGATGATCATCAGCACCGTGCCGATGAGCTTGCGCAGGCGCGGGGGTAGCGCGCCTTGCCTCGCGGTCTCTGCCATCGGCTGTGCTCCCATGAAGTTGAACCCAGAGCATATTCTGCAAAAGCTGAACGACTTTTGCCACGAGAGCATGCTCCAACCTATTGAATCTAGACCACCATCTAGTCGCGTGGACGATTCCGTCCGCGCGGATAGGGCTCCAGGATGTGGCACGGGACATTTGGTCCCGTTGCGCGCAATCTGGCGGCTCTATATCGCTCGCGCCGCTTGTGCGGAAGCACGATCAGGCAGGCGTGAAGCCGAAGCTCGGGGCCGAGGCGAGGAGCGCGAGAATTGGCAGGACAGGATTTAGCCGCGCCGGATGCGGCCACGCCCGGTGCGACGCACGATGCGGGAGGGCGTGACCGGATGCGTCCGGTGCGCATCTGGCTTTACGCCGTCGCGGCGTTGATCGTGCTGATGGTGGTGGTCGGCGGCGCGACGCGCCTGACCGAATCCGGGCTTTCCATCGTCGAATGGAAGCCGGTCACGGGCGTGCTGCCGCCGCTGTCGGAAGCCGCCTGGCAGGCCGAATTCCAGAAGTACCAGCAGATCCCGCAATATCAGCTCGTCAACAAGGGCATGAGCCTTGCCGAGTTCCGCACCATCTTCTGGTGGGAATGGGCGCATCGGCTGCTCGGCCGGCTGATCGGCTTCGTCTTCCTGCTGCCGTTCCTGTTCTTCCTGTGGCGCGGGCTGATCGATCGCGCGCTGGGCTGGCGTCTCGGCGGCCTGTTCGTGCTTGGCGGGCTGCAGGGCGCGGTCGGCTGGTGGATGGTCTCTTCGGGCCTCGCCACCCGCGTTGATGTCAGCCAGTACCGCCTCGCCATCCATCTGACGCTGGCCTGCACCATCCTCTTCGCGACCATCGCGGTCGCCGACGGGCTGCGGCCGGGGGCCGGTCCCGAGGCCGCGAGCGGGCGCGTTCGCGGGCTCGCACGGCTGCTGCCGATCCTGGTGCTGGTGCAGATCTTTCTCGGCGGGCTCGTGGCCGGGCTCGATGCCGGCCTCACCTTCACCACTTGGCCGCTGATGGACGGGCACTTCATCCCGCCGCTGGAGAGCCTGCTGGTGCAGCAACCGGCATGGCGAAATTTCTTCGAGAACGTGCTCACGGTGCAGTTCGACCACCGCATGTTCGCCTATGCGCTGTGGGGTCTGACCTTGCTGCACTGGCTGGATGCACGCCGGGCGGGCGGGGCGGCCGGGCGGCGGGCGCTGCTGCTGTTCGGCCTCGTCAGCGCGCAGGCTGTGCTGGGCATCATGACCCTGATCCATCAGGTGCCGATCGACATCGCTCTGGCGCACCAGTTCGGCGCCACCATCGTGCTGATCGCCGCGACCATCCATGCGGCGCGACTGGCTCGACGGGATGCTCCGCTTGAACATCCTTCGAGGCTCGCTGTCGCTCGCACCTCAGGATGAGGTCGCTTCTCTCGGAACCACCTTATCCTGAGGAGCCTGGCAAAGCCGGGCTCGAAGGATGTTCAAGCAGGGCGGCGTCCGCGCTGCCCGCTACTCCGCGGCTTCCGAGCGGCGCTTCAGCGGCCGGCGCGCCAGCACGCCGGCGAGGAAACGGCCGGTGTGGCTGCGCTTCTCCTTGGCGATGGCCTCCGGCGGGCCAACGGCGACGATCTCGCCGCCGCCATCGCCGCCTTCCGGGCCGAGATCGATCACCCAGTCCGCGGTCTTGATGACTTCGAGATTGTGCTCGATCACCACCACCGTATTACCCTGCTCGACCAGCTGGTGGAGCACTTCCATGAGCTTGGCGACATCGTGGAAATGCAGCCCGGTGGTCGGCTCGTCGAGGATGTAGAGGGTGCGGCCGGTGGCCCGGCGTGACAGCTCCTTCGACAGCTTCACCCGCTGCGCCTCGCCGCCGGATAGTGTATTCGCCTGCTGGCCGACATGGATGTAGCCGAGGCCGACGCGGGACAGCGTCTCCAGCTTCTCGCGCACCGCCGGAACCGCCTTGAAGAACTCGGCGCCTTCGTCGACCGTCATGTCGAGCACGTCGGCGATCGACTTGTTCTTGAAGGTGACCTCCAGCGTCTCGCGGTTGTAGCGCTTGCCCTTGCAGACGTCGCAGGTGACATAGACGTCGGGCAGGAAGTGCATTTCGATCTTGATGACGCCGTCGCCCTGGCACGCCTCGCAGCGCCCACCCTTTACATTGAAGGAGAAGCGGCCCGGCCCGTAGCCGCGCGCCTTGGCTTCCGGCAGGCCGGAGAACCACTCGCGGATCGGGGTGAAGGCGCCAGTATAGGTCGCCGGGTTGGAGCGCGGGGTGCGCCCGATCGGCGACTGGTCGATGTCGATCACCTTGTCGAGGTACTCCAGCCCCTCGATGCGGTCGTGCGGCGCCGGCGGATCGGACGCGCCGTTCAGCCGGCGCGCCACCGACTTGTAGAGCGTGTCGATCAGCAGGGTCGACTTGCCGCCGCCGGAGACGCCGGTGACGCAGGTGAACAGCCCAAGCGGCACCTCGGCGGAAACGTCCTTCAGGTTGTTGCCGCGCGCGCCGATGACCTTCAGCATGCGCTTCGCGTTCGGCTTGCGTCGCTTCGGCACCGGCACACTCAGTTCGCCGGTGAGATACCTGCCGGTGAGCGAGGCCGGATTAGCAAGAATCTCCGCCGGGGTGCCTTCTGCGACGATCTGCCCGCCGTGCACACCGGCGCCGGGGCCGACATCGACCACGTAATCGGCGGCGAGCACCGCATCCTCGTCATGCTCGACCACGATCACGGTATTGCCGAGATCGCGCAGCCGCCGGAGCGTGCCGAGCAGGCGCTCATTGTCGCGCTGATGCAGGCCGATAGACGGCTCGTCGAGCACGTAGAGCACCCCGGTGAGGCCGGAGCCGATCTGGCTGGCGAGGCGGATGCGTTGGCTCTCGCCGCCGGACAGCGTGCCGGCGGCACGGGCGAGAGTAAGGTAATTCAAGCCGACATCGAGCAGGAAGGCGAGGCGTTCGCGTATCTCCTTCAGGATGCGCACCGCGATCTCGTTCTGCTTGTCGGTGAGCTGGCCGGGTAGCGCACCGAACCAGTCGAGCGCAGTACGCACCGAGAGCCGCGCGGCTTCGCCGATATGGCTGCCGGCGATCTTCACAGCGAGCGCCTCGGGTTTCAGACGGTAGCCATTGCAGGCGGCGCAGGGCACCGCCGAGAAATATTTGCCGATCTCCTCGCGCGCCCAGTCGCTGTCGGTCTCGCGCCAGCGCCGTTCGAGATTGGTGATGATGCCCTCGAAGGTCTTCGAGGTCTCGTAGGCCCGCATGCCGTCGTCATAGACGAAGCGCACGGCCTCCGAACCGGAGCCGTAAAGGATCACGTCGCGCGCCTTCTCGGGCAGCTCGTTCCACGGCACGGTGAGCTTGAAGTGGTAATGGCGGGACAGCGCGTCGAGGGTCTGGCCGTAATAGGGCGAGGTCGACTTGGCCCAGGGCGCCAGTGCGCCCTGCTTAAGGGTACGCGACTTGTCCGGCACCACCAGTTCGGGGTCGATCTTGCTCTCATGGCCGAGCCCGTCGCAGACCGGGCAGGCGCCGAACGGATTGTTGAAGGAGAACAGCCGCGGCTCGATCTCGGGAATGGTGAAGCCGGAGACCGGGCAGGCGAACTTCTCCGAGAACAATATGCGCTTTGGGGCGCCGTCCGCCTCGGTCTCGTCGGCATACTCCATGACGGCGATGCCGTCGGCGAGGCCGAGCGCGGTCTCCAGCGAATCCGCAAGCCGGCCGGCAATGTCCGCGCGCACCACCAGGCGGTCCACCACCACGTCGATGTCGTGCTTCAGCTTCTTGTCGAGCGCCGGCGCGTCGGCGATCTCATAGAACGTGCCGTCGATCTTGACGCGCTGGAAGCCCTTCTTCTGGAACTCGGCGAGTTCCTTGCGGTATTCGCCCTTGCGCCCGCGCACCACCGGCGCCAGCAGGAACAGCCGGGTCTTCTCCGGCAGCGTCAGCACCCGGTCGACCATCTGGCTCACCGTCTGGCTCTCGATCGGCAGGCCGGTGGCCGGCGAATAGGGCACGCCCACCCGCGCCCAGAGCAGGCGCATATAGTCGTAGATCTCGGTGACGGTGCCGACCGTAGAGCGCGGATTCTTCGAGGTGGTCTTCTGCTCGATGGAAATGGCGGGCGAGAGGCCGTCGATCTGGTCGACGTCCGGCTTCTGCATCATCTCCAGGAACTGGCGAGCGTAAGCCGAGAGGCTTTCCACATAGCGGCGCTGGCCTTCGGCATAGATAGTGTCGAAGGCGAGCGACGATTTGCCGGAGCCGGAGAGGCCGGTGAAGACGACCAGGCTGTCGCGCGGGATTTCGAGGTCGATGTTCTTGAGATTGTGCTCGCGGGCGCCGCGGATCGAGATCACGCGGGCATCGCGGCGGGGAGTGTCCACGCGATCCTTCATTCCGGTCTTCCTGGGCTCTTCTTTCCGGCTCGGCAGGTCGCGAGGCCGTTCAGGACACGACGGTGAGTTTCGGGACGTTTCCGCGGAAGCCGCGCCGCCCGCTTCCCGGTCCGTCGATGTCGCTCATCACCATCGCGTCCCCAAGATAGTCATCCTGCTGCGCCGCGTCATCACCGCCCCGGCGCCGAATCTTTTCCACCCGCCGATTGGCCAGCTTGCGCCTCTTTAAGCACGATGCTAGGAACAGAACAAGAACGATCTTTTGGCTCCTCACGAAGCCTCTTTTGCGGCGTCGGGTAGACGGCCGAAGTTGAGTGTGGAAAAGGACACCGCGGCGGTCTCGCGCACGTCGCGGTCGTCTAGGATGGCGGCTCTTGCGGCGCTTGGCGCCGACGGTTTGGAGGACGAGATGGCGGGCAGCGTCAACAAGGTGATACTGGTCGGAAATCTCGGCCGCGATCCGGAAGTGCGCACGTTCCAGAATGGCGGGCGAGTGTGCAATCTGCGCATCGCCACGTCGGAGACCTGGAAGGACAAGGCGTCCGGCGAGCGGCGTGAGCGCACCGAATGGCACAGCGTGGTGATCTTCAACGAGAACCTGCTGCGCATCGCCGAGCAGTATCTGCGCAAGGGCACCAAGGTCTATATCGAAGGCCAGCTCGAGACCCGCAAGGCGACCGACCAGTCCGGTGGCGAGCGCTATTTCACCGAAGTGGTGCTGCGCCAATTCCGTGGCGAATTGACCATTCTGGACAGCAAGGGCAGCAGCTCGGAATCGGGCGAGGATTATTCCTCGAGCGGCAGTGATTTCGGCTCGTCCAGCAGCTTCGGCGGCTCCTCCGGGGCAGGGCGCTCTTCGTTCGGCGGCGGCGAGCGCAAGCCGGCGGCGGTCGGCGGTGGCTCACGTTCCGGCGGGGGCAGCGGCGGCGACATGGACGACGAGATCCCGTTCTGAGCCCGGGTGGCTCTACCGCGCCGACGCGCCCCGCCTCATCCCCTCATCCTCGGGCTTGACCCGGGGAGGCAGCCCTTCCGCATGCATCCGATCGAAGTCTGGATCCCCGGGTCAAGCCCGGGGAGGAGGGCGCTTTGGGGCTTCGGTCAGGCTCGTGGGGGATGTTGCGCCTCGCCTCTGCCTCGCGCCAGCAGCATGGTGACCTCTGCGGAGACGAAATCGGCGAGCATCATCGCGCCTTCGTGGGAGCTGCCGCGCAGGCCGGGCCAGCCGATCTTAAGCGGTATCCGAGGACGAAATAAACCGTGCGCACGCATTCCCTGTGGGCCGGAAAGCATCCATCCGAATAATGCAGCGAAGGCTTTATCGGGGTTCGCGACCGTCGTTTGCGGGAGGTAATATGAGGCCGCTTCGCCTTGCTTCCGCCACGTTCCGCCGAAGCCGTCGAATAATTCTCGTAACTTATTGATTTCACATATCTTCTGGAAGCCTCGAAAGCGCCCCGCCGCTGGCGTGCGGGGGCGGAATCGGCTAGAGAGAGCCGACGTTTCGTAGCTTTGGAAAGTATCCTCCGTGTCCGATTCCGACGCCAGCACTCCGGGGGACGGTGGTCCTTCGGACATCCGGCCCGTTTCCATCACCGACGAGCTGTCGCGCAGCTATCTTGATTACGCGATGAGCGTGATCGTCTCGCGCGCGTTGCCGGATGTGCGCGACGGCCTCAAGCCGGTGCACAGGCGCATCCTGTTCTCGATGCGCGAGAACAATTACACGCCCGACCGCGCCTACAACAAATCCGCCCGCGTCACCGGCGACACGATGGGTAAGTACCATCCGCACGGCAACCAGGCGATCTATGACGCACTAGTCCGCCTCGCGCAGGACTTCTCCATGCGGCTGCCGCTGATCGACGGCCAGGGTAATTTCGGCTCGATCGACGGCGATCCGGCGGCGGCGGAGCGCTATACCGAGGTGCGCCTGGCGCGCCCGGCGATGTCTCTGCTCGACGACCTCGACAAGGACACGGTCGACTTCCAGGACAATTATGACGGGCGCGAGCAGGAGCCGACCGTGCTCCCGGCGCGGTTCCCGAACCTCCTGGTCAATGGCGCCGGCGGTATCGCCGTGGGCATGGCGACCAATATCCCGCCGCACAATCTCGGCGAGGTGGTCGATGCCTGCGTCGCGCTGCTCGACGAGCCGGACATGGAGATCGAGCGGCTGCTCGACCTGATCCCCGGCCCGGATTTCCCGACCGGCGCGCTCATCCTCGGCCGCAGCGGCATCCGCCAGGCGTATCTGACCGGGCGCGGCTCGATCATCATGCGCTCCCGCGCCACCATCGAGACGCTCCGGCGCGAGCGCGAGGCCATCATCGTCACCGCGATCCCGTATCAGGTGAACAAGGCGACGATGATCGAGCGCATCGCCGAGCTGGTGCGCGAGAAGCGCATCGAGGGCATCGCCGAGATCCGCGACGAGAGCTCGCGCGAAGGATTGCGCGTCGTCATCGAGATCAAGCGCGACGCCCAGGCCGATGTCGTCCTGAACAACCTCTACCGCATGACGGCGCTGCAGACCTCGTTCGGCGCCAATATGGTGGCGCTCAACGGCGGCAAGCCGGCGGTGATGACGTTGCACGATCTCCTGTCGGCCTTCGTCACCTTCCGCGAGGAGGTGATTAGCCGGCGGACGAAATTCCTGCTGCGTAAGGCCCGCGACCGCGCCCATGTGCTGGTTGGCCTCGCCATCGCGGTTGCCAATATCGACGAGGTGATCCGCACCATCCGGAGCTCGCCCGATCCGGCGACCGCGCGCGACCTCCTGATGGAGCGCAACTGGCCGGCCCATGACGTGGCGCCGCTGATCGCGCTGATCGACGATCCGCGCCACCGCATCGCCGAGGACAGCACCTATCGGCTCTCCGCCGAGCAGGCGCGGGCGATTCTCGATCTGCGCCTCCAGCGCCTCACCGCGCTCGAGCGCGACAAGATCGCCGACGAACTCGACACGATTGCTGCGGAGATCCGCGAATATCTGGAGATCCTCGCCAGCCGGGCGCGTATCCGCGCCATCGTGAAGGACGAGCTGCTCGCGGCGAAGGCAGAGTTCGCCACCGAACGGCGCACCGAGATCATCGAGGCGGAAGGCGACTTCGAGGATGAAGACCTCATCGCCCGCGAGGACATGGTGGTCACCGTCTCGCACGCCGGCTATGTGAAGCGCGTGCCGCTCTCGACCTATCGGGCGCAGCGGCGCGGCGGCAAGGGCCGCGCGGCGATGCAGACCCGCGACGAGGATTTCGTCACCCGTCTGTTCGTCGCCTCGACCCACGCGCCGGTGCTTTTCTTCTCTTCCAAGGGGCAAGTCTACAAGCTGAAGGTGTGGCGCCTGCCGATCGCGGCGCCGCAGGCGCGCGGCAAGGCGCTCGTCAATATCCTCCCGCTCGATTCCGACGAGCGCATCACCTCGATCATGGCGCTGCCGGACGAGGAGACGTGGGGCCGCATGCAGATCATGTTCGCCACCACCGGCGGCACGGTGCGGCGCAACGAGTTGTCCGACTTCACCAATGTGAACCGCAACGGCAAGATCGCGATGAAGCTGGAGGAAGGCGAGGCGATCGCCGACGTCCAGCTCTGCGATCCGTCGGACGACGTGCTGCTGACCACCGCGCACGGCCAGTGCATCCGCTTCCCGACGACCGAAGTGCGCGTCTTCAAGGGGCGCGACTCGATGGGCGTGCGCGGCATCGCGCTCGAAGGTGACGACCGGGTGATCGCGATGTCGATCATCCGCCATGTTGAGGCGAGCTCCGAGGAGCGGGCCGAGTACATCAAGATGGCGAACGCGGTCCGCCGCTCCCAGAACGGCGTGGAGAACGGCGGCGAGGAAATCGTCGAGGCGGATGCTGAGGAATCCTCTGCCGATGAGACCGGCGCGGAGGCGACCGGCGCACGAGCGCAGATCGACCAGGCGCGCTATGTCGAGATGAGCGTGGCGGAGCAGTTCATCCTCACCCTTTCGGAGAACGGCTACGGCAAGCGCTCCTCGTCCTACGAGTACCGCATCACCCGGCGCGGCGGCAAAGGCATCGTCGCGATGGCGGTGAACGACCGCAACGGGCCGCTGGTCGCATCCTTCCCGGTCGATGAACCGGACCAGATCATGCTGGTGACGGATGGCGGCCAGCTCATACGCTGCCCGGTGAACGGCATCCGCATCGTCGGCCGCGGTAGCCAGGGTGTCATCGTCTTCGACACCGCGGAGGACGAGAAGGTGGTCTCGGTGGAGCGCGTCAGCGAGGAAGTCGAGCCGGAAGCGGACGAGATCGCCCCGGAATAAGGCGTCCCGATATCGTGGGATGGACGGCTCTTCCCGCGAGCGCCGTTCGTCCCACGATGACACGTTGCAACCACCTGAAGGTGTCGCAACGTTGGTCCACAACTAATTATTCTGGGCGTTGGAACCTCGAGGCAACCAGGGGCTTGGTTGCAGTGACGGGGAGGTCGTCTCATGCCCAACGTGCTCGACAGGTCCGCTCCGACAATGCCCCCGCGCTTGGGGCCGACCACCGTGGCCGGGTTGCTCGCCGGCAGCGAGCGCTCGGCCCCGGCGGCAACGGTCAAGCTCAGCGTGTCGCACCTCACCTTCCGCTATGGCGAACTTGTCGCGCTGCGGGATGTCAGCGTGCCGGTCGCCGCCAACAAGGTGACGGCCTTCATAGGCCCGTCGGGCTGCGGAAAATCCACGCTGCTCCGCGTGTTCAACCGCATGCACGACCTTTATCCGGACCAGCGCGTCACGGGCGAGGTCTGGCTGGATGGCGAGAACATCCTCGATCCATCGGTGGACGTGCTCACCTTGCGCCGGCGCATCGGCATGGTGACGCAGCGGCCGATGCCGTTTCCGATGTCGATCCATGACAATGTGGCGTTCGGCATGCGGCTGAATGAGGAGCTCCGGCCCAGCGAGCTCGAGGAGCGCGTCGAAGCCGCCTTGCGCCGTGCCGGACTCTGGGATGAGGTGAGCAATGTCCTGCACCGCAGCGCCTACAGCCTGTCCGGCGGCCAGCAACAGCGCCTGTGTCTCGCCAGGACCATTGCGGTGAAGCCTGAGGTCATCCTGCTCGACGAGCCGTGCTCGGCGCTTGATCCGATCTCCACGGCGAAGGTGGAGGAGACCATCGAGGAGCTGAAGAGCGACAGCACGGTGGTCATCGTCACCCATAATATGCAGCAGGCGGCGCGGATTTCCGACTACACGGCGTTCCTCTATCTCGGCGAACTGGTGGAGTTCGGACCGACCGGACGCATCTTCGCCAACCCGCAGGACGCCCGCACCGATCGCTATGTCACCGGGCGGATGGGCTAGGCTATTTCACCTTAAGATATTGCCGCAACTAGTACGTATTGTTGGAAATTCGCCCTGAGCTGAACGGGCTCAGGAGCGCCCGTCCAGAATCCCCGCCACCACCGTGCCGGCCTTGTCGCAATCGGCGCGGCTGACGTCGAGATGGGTCACCATGCGCAGCATGCGCGGACCGAACGCGAGCAGCAGCACGCCGTGCTCCCTGGCGCGGGCGATCACTTCGGCATCGGGCGGCGCCTCGGGCCGGGTGCGGAACACCACGATATTGCTCTGCACGGTCGCAAGGTCGAGCTCAGCATTGCGGGCCTCTGCGATGTGCTCGCCGATCAGCCGGGCATTGGCATGGTCCTCGGCGAGGCGATCCATGTGGTGGTCGAGCGCATGGAGCCCGGCGGCGGCGAGGATGCCGGCCTGGCGCATGGCGCCGCCGAACAGCCGCCGCTGCCGGCGCGCCGCGACCATGTCCTCCGCGCTGCCGGCGATGACGCTGCCGACCGGGCAGCCGAGCCCCTTGGAGAGCGCGATCCCAGCCATGCGGAAGGGCGCTGCCAGGTCGCGCGGGCTTGTCCCGGTGGCCACCGCCGCATTGAACAGGCGGGCGCCGTCGAGATAGGTGGTCATGCCGAGTGCGTCCGCAGCCTCGCAAACTTCCTCGACCAGCGGCTGCGGGAAGATGACGCCGCCGCCGCGATTATGGGTGTTCTCGATCACGACCAGCGTCGTCGGCGGGTAAACCATGTGGCCGCGCGGCTTATAGGCGGCGCGCAGTTCCGCCGCGGTGAAGATGCCGCTCAAGCCGAGCGCGATGATCTGCACCCCGGCATTGGCCGAGGCGCCGCCCGCCTCGTGCCAGAGCAGATGCGCCTCGCCTCCGGTGATGACTTCTTCGCCCGGCCGGGTCAGCACCTTCACCGCGATCTGGTTCGCCATGGTGCCGCTCGGCACGAACACGGCGGCCTGCTTGCCCAACAGTTCGGCGATGCGCGCCTCCAGAGCATTGACCGAGACATCCTCGCCATACTGATCGTCGCCGACCTGAGCGTCGGCCATGGCCTGGCGCATGGCGGCGGTCGGACGGGTGAGGGTGTCGGAACGCAGGTCGATCAGGCGGTCGGGCACGGGCGCTTCCTCGGCTGACGGTTCAGCGCGGTTCTAGCGGCACCGAAGCCGCGCGCCAATCGCCGTCCGGCGTTTGTCACGCCGAGGTGCGATCTTGCGGAGCAGGGTGAGCGCGGCTAACGCTGTGCGACCCTTGTCGGAGCGGTAAAATACGGTTGCTGGTCTGTTTGGTGCTGTTTGCCGGTCTGTTCGCGACATCGGCACGTGCGACCGACGCCGTAGGCTTCCGGCTGATCCGCATTGCCGACCCCAGCCGGCCGCTCGACGCCGCCGTCTGGTATCCGACCGATGCCAAGGGCGAGACGACTCTCATCGGCGACACTGCGGTCCTGGTCGGTGAAGCGGTGCAGGAGGATGCGGCGCCGGCGCCGGGGCGGCATCGGCTCGTCGTGCTGTCGCACGGCTATAGCGGGAACTGGAACAATGAGGCCTGGCTTGCCGTCGCACTGGTGAAGCAGGGCTATGTCGTCGCGGCGCCGAACCATCCCGGCACCACCAGCCGGGACATGGACAAGGCGCGCGCCATCCTTGCCGAGCGTCCGCGCGATCTCTCCCGCCTCATCGATTTCCTCATCGCCGATCCGGTGTTCTCGGGCGTCATCGAGCCCGGGAATGTCGTTGCGATCGGGCATTCGCTCGGCGGCTGGACGGTGATCGCGCTCGCCGGCGGGAGATTCGACCGGGCGCGATTCGATGCCGATTGCCGGGAGCATCAGACGCTCGCCGCCTGTCGCGTCGGTCGGGATGTTAGCGCGGGACAGATCGGTGCGGGACAAGGTGCGCCGACCCGACAATCCTTCGACGATCTGCGGGACCCGCGGGTTGGCGCGGCAGTCGCGCTCGATCTCGGCCTTGCCCGCGGCTTCGATCCCGCAAGCCTCGCTACCTTCAATGTGCCGGTGCTGGTGATCGCGGCCGACAGCGGCAATAATGGGATTCCGGCGAAGCTGGAATCCGGCTACCTCGCCGAACACCTGCCGAAGCCGGCGACGCGCTCGCTCGCCATCCCCGGCGCGGCGCATTTCAGCTTCCTGCCGCTCTGCAAGCCGGGCGCCGTCGCGCTGCTCGAAGCCGACAAGCCCGGCGACGGCGTGGTGTGCCGCGATGGCGAGGGGGGACAGCGCGCGGCAGTGCACGAGGCGACCATAAAGGAAGTGCTCGGCTTCCTCGGAAACCCGCCCCGGTAAGGCGCTGCGCTTGCGCGCGCGGCAATCCGCGGCTAACCCTTGCGCGCACCCAGAGCATGTTCCGCAAAGGTTGAATGACTTTTGCGATCGGAACATGCTCCAGCCAATTGGACAGAGCCCGAGGCACGCCCGCAGGCATGAGCGCACGCACCGCCTTCTATCCCGGCTCGTTCGATCCGCCCACCAACGGCCATGTCGAGGTCGCGCGCGCCGCGGTCCGGCTGGCCGACCGACTGGTCGTCGCGGTCGGGATGCATCCCGGCAAGGCGCCGATCTTCTCCGCGCCGGAGCGCCTCGACATGCTGCGCGAGGTGTTCGCGCCGCTCGCGGCGCAGGCCGGCACCGCGCTCGATTGCGTGACCTTCGACGACCTCGTGGTCGACGCGGCCCGGCGCGAAGGCGCGCAACTGCTGATCCGCGGGCTGCGGGACGGCACCGATCTCGACTACGAGATGCAGATGGCCGGCATGAATGCGGTGCTGGCACCCGACGTGCAGACCGTGTTCCTGCCGGCTTCCCCGATTTCCCGCCCCATCACTGCCACCCTGGTGCGGCAGATCGCGGCGATGGGCGGGGACGTTTCCGCCTTCGTGCCGCCGGCCGTGCTGCTTCGGCTGCGCGAACGCCTCGGCCGCGGAAGCTGAACCCCGGTGATCCCCGCTCGCCGCGCCCTATCTGATCCGCTGCGGGCGAGAAGCCCGCGATCCGCTCAACGGAGTTTTCCATGTTCCGACGCCTGATCACTGCCGCGACCCTCCTGCTTGCCCTCGCGCTGCCGGCGGCCGCGCAGACCAAGAAGCCGGATCCGCAGAACACTATCGTGATGCAGACGACCAAGGGACCGGTGGTCATTGCGCTGCGTTCGGACATCGCGCCGAAGCACGCCGAGCGCATCAAGCAGCTCGCCCGCGAGGGTTTCTACGACAATGTGCCGTTCCATCGCGTGATCGAGGGCTTCATGGCCCAGACCGGCGACGGCGAATTCGGCAACGGCACCGGCGGCTCGAAGCATCCGGACCTGCCGGCCGAATTCTCGAAGGTGCCGTTCAAGCGCGGCACGGTCGGCATGGCGCGCGCGTCCTCGCCGGACAGCGCCAATTCGCAATTCTTCATCTGCTTCGGCGACGCCTCGTTCCTGAACGGCCAGTACACCGTGGTCGGCGAGGTGATCTCGGGCATGGAGAATGTCGACAAGATCAAGCGCGGCGAGCCGGTGGTGAGCCCCGACAAGATCGTGTCGATGAAGGTCCAGGCGGACGTGAAATGAGGCCCGCCGCAGCGACCGACCAAAACACAAGGAGAATACGATGAGCGATGCCGAAAACACGCTTCTGCTGGAGACCACGCAGGGCCCGGTGAAGATCAAGATGCGCCCGGACCTCGCTCCCGGCCACGTCGCCCGCATCACCACGCTGGTGAATGACGGCTTCTATGACGGAGTGGTGTTCCACCGCGTCATCGACGGCTTCATGGCGCAGACCGGCGATCCCACCGGCACCGGCCGTGGCGGCTCGGGCGTGAAGCTCAAGGCCGAGTTCAACAAGGGCCGCCACCAGCGCGGCACTGTTTCCATGGCCCGCGCCCAGGATCCGAACTCCGGCGACAGCCAGTTCTTCATCTGCTTCGCCGATGCCTCCTTCCTCGACGGCCAGTACACCATCTGGGGCGAGGTGATCGAAGGCATGGACAATGTCGACAAGATCAAGCGCGGCGAGCCGGTGCAGAACCCCGACAAGATCGTCTCCGCCAAGATGGCGGCGTGATCGCCGTCGTCCCGTAGTCGAGAGCGTCATCCCGGGCGGCCGCAAGGCCGATCCGGGATCGTCCGCGGAATTGGGCAGTTAGGGAGGCGACTCCCATATGTGCCCTCCCTGTTTACCTCATGGCCAGGGTTGATCCGGCCATCCAAAAGACCGGCGCCGCGCCCCCGGCTCTGGATCCCCGAATCAAGTCCGGGGATGAGGGTGTGCCGGGTATTTGAGACAAATGCGCGTCGATCTGTTCGATTTCGAGCTGCCGCCGGAGCGGATCGCGCTCAGGCCGGTCTCGCCGCGCGATGCGGCACGCCTGCTGGTGGTGCGACCGGGCGCGGAGCCGGAGCTCACCGACGCGCAGATCCGCGACTTGCCCGACCTCTTGAACCCCGGTGACGCCCTCGTCGTCAACGATACCCGCGTCGTGCCGGCGCGGCTCAACGGGATGCGCCGTCGCGAGATCGGCGAAGGCGTGCGGGTCGAGGCGATGCTGCACAAGCGCGTCGCGACCGACACCTGGCTCGCGCTCGCCCGGCCGGCCAAGCGGCTCGCGGTCGGCGACCGCATCCACTTCGGTGGGGAGGGGGACGCCTGTCTGCTCGGCACGCTCGACGCCACGGTGGAGGAGAAGGGCGAGGCCGGCGAGATCCGCCTGCGCTTCGACTTCGCCGGCCCCACGCTCGACGAGGCGATCGCTACCGTCGGCCACATGCCGCTGCCGCCCTACATCGCGGCCAAGCGGCCCGACGACGCGAAGGATCGTACCGACTACCAGACCATGTTCGCCCATGAGGAAGGCTCGGTCGCGGCGCCGACCGCGGGCCTGCACTTCACGCCCGAGCTGGTGGTGCGGCTCGCGGCGCGGGGCATCGCCACCCATCGGGTGACCCTGCATGTCGGCGCCGGCACCTTCCTGCCGGTGAAGGCCGACGACACCTCAGGCCATCGCATGCACGCGGAATGGGGCGAGGTGTCGCTCGAGACCACCGCGGCACTCAACGCGGTGAAGGCCGCAGGCCGGCGGATCGTCAGCGTCGGCTCGACCGCGACCCGGCTTCTGGAGAGCGCGGCCGCCGAGGATGGGCGGCTCAAGGCGTGGCGCGGCGAGACCGACATCTTCATCACGCCCGGCTACCGCTTCCGCTTCATCGACGGCATGCTGACCAACTTCCATCTGCCGCGCTCGACGCTGGTGATGCTGGTCGCCGCCCTCATTGGTCACGAGGAGCAGAAGCGCGCCTATGCCCATGCGATTGCGAGCGGCTACCGCTTCTATTCCTATGGCGATGCCTGCCTTCTGCTGCCATAAGCCCGACCCATGACCGAGCTGTTCCAATACCGCCTGAAGGCGACCGACGGCGCTGCGCGCCTCGGCGAGATATCGACGCCGCGTGGCGCCATCCGCACCCCCGCCTTCATGCCGGTCGGCACCGCCGGCACGGTGAAGGGCATGTATCCCGAGCAGGTGAGGGCGCTCGGCGCCGACATCATCCTCGGCAACACCTATCACCTGATGCTGCGCCCCGGCGCGGAGCGGGTGGCGGCGCTTGGCGGCCTGCACGAATTCGCCCGCTGGCCGCACCCGATCCTCACCGATTCCGGTGGCTTCCAGGTCATGTCGCTGGCAGCGCTGCGCAAGCTCACCGAGCAAGGCGTGACCTTCCGCTCGCACATTGACGGCACCTTTTACGAGCTCACGCCAGAGCGCTCGGTCGAGATCCAGGGCCTGCTCGGCGCCGACATACAGATGCAGCTCGACGAGTGCGTGCGCTTGCCGGCGACGCGCGAAGAGATCGCGCGGGCGCTCCGGCTCTCGTTGCGCTGGGCCGAGCGCTCGAAGCGCGCCTTCGAGGCGCAGCCGCCGGGCCGGGCGCTGTTCGGCATCGTGCAGGGCGGCGACGATCCCGAATTGCGCGTCGAATCCGCGCGCGGCCTCGTCGATATCGGCTTCCCCGGCTATTCGATCGGCGGCCTTGCGGTCGGCGAGCCGCAGGAGGTGATGCTGCGCATGATCGAGACGGTGGCGCCGATCCTCCCCATCGATCGTCCGCGCTATCTGATGGGCGTTGGCACGCCGGACGACATCATGGAATCCGTGGCGCGCGGCATCGATATGTTCGATTGCGTGATGCCGACGAGGGCCGGGCGCCATGCGCTCGCCTTCACCCGCTTCGGCCGCATCAACCTCAAGAACGCCAGGCACGCCGACGATCCGCGCCCGCTCGACGAGGCGAGCGATTGCCCGGCGGCGCGCGACTACAGCCGCGCCTATCTGCACCATCTCATCCGCTGCGACGAGATGCTGGGCTCGATGCTGCTGACCTGGGTGAACCTCGCTTACTACCAGAGCCTGATGGCCGGCATCCGCGCCGCGATCGACGAAGGCCGGTTCGAGAGCTTCAAGGCTGAGGTCAAGGAAGGCTGGGCCCGCGGCGACATCGCCGAGCGGTGAATTGGTGCAGCGTCATGGCCGGCCTTGTGCTGGCCATCTCGATTCACGGAGCACGGTCAGGAATCGATGATCCCCGGGACGAGCCCGGGGATGACGGCGTACGGGGAGCGGATCAGCCCTTCAGCTTCGCCGCGATGCTCGCGACGTGGCGGCCCTGGTAGCGGGCGCCCTCCAACTCGACCGCCGAAGGGAAGCGGGCTCCGTCGCCGCCGGTGATGGTGGAGGCGCCATAGGGCGAGCCGCCCTTGATCTCGTCGAGGCCCATCTGGCCCTGGAAGGCATAGGGCAGGCCCACCACGATCATGCCCTGGTGCAGCAGGGTGGGGATGAAGGTCAGAATGGTCGATTCCTGGCCGCCATGCTGGGTGGCCGACGAGGTGAACACCGAGCCGACCTTGCCGACCAGCGCCCCGCTCATCCACAGGCCGCCGGTCTGGTCCATGAAGCTGCGCAGCTGCGAGGTCACATTGCCGAAGCGGGTACCCGAGCCAAAAATGATGGCGTCATAGTCCTTGAGGTCGTCGACCGCGGCGACCGGGGCCGCCTGGTCGAGCTTGAAACCGGACTTCTGCGCGACCTCGAGCGACACGATCTCCGGCACGCGCTTCACATCGACCTCAGCGCCGGTCTCGCGCGCGCCCTCGGCGACCGCATTCGCCATGGCCTCAATGTGCCCATAGGCGGAATAATAGAGAACAAGAACCTTCGCCATTCTGCCATCTCCCTGAAGCGGGTGGCGTCGGCTCCATGCCGTCCGCCGGCTCGGGCAGGAAGGTAGTCGGGCGGGTGGCGCACTGAAAGACACAAGGTTGGCAGAAGGATCTTGCGAAAATGCAAGGCCGATGCGCCCGTGGAAATGCCGCCATCCCGGTGGACAAACGGCGGATCGGCCCGGAAAGCTTGCCATCCGCGGCCGAACCGCTTAATCCCCACCGTCGTGGGAGCCCGTAGCTCAGCCGGTAGAGCACGTGACTTTTAATTCTCGGTCCAGATTCGAGAATATGGGCTCAACGCACTGTTTTCAAAGACGAATTTGCTCCGTTCGCCCGCCGCAACAGCGGCAATAGCCGCCGTCGGGAACCGTCCTCCGTGACACACCCGGCGGCACACATTTGGGGAACGGAAATATCTATGAGAAGTGGGGTACTGCGCCACAACCAAGGGTGCTCATCGCTCGCTGAGGAGCGGGTGACGCCGTGAAGGAGTGGGAAAGCGATTGCATCGCCGATTTCGAGCAAGGCATGTCCTATGACGACCTTGCCCGGAAATACGGCAACCGACACCCGACGACGATCCGGAAGATGCTCCGGGTCCACGGTGCTATCCGCAAGGCCGCACCGGTATCAAAGGGTGGACCAAAGCGACTGAGCGATCTCAAGCCGCTTTCCAAGGTGCATCAGGCCATCGGCATCGAGATCAATCGATATCGCACACTGACGCACGACCTCGGCATGTCCGAGATGGGTGAGAAGTTGAACGTCAACCGAGCGCTGATCCGCAAGATGGAGCTCGGCATCCACGACTTCACCCTCACCGAGATCAACATGATCTCCGAGCTGTTGGGGCTTCCGGTGATGGAGCTGCTGACACCAAAGACCCTCGCACCAAGGAGCCTCGCCAACTCGAATGGGCATAGTGCTTGACGACCTGAGTCAGTATTTCGCGCTGATGCGCATGTACCACCTCCGACCGGACCCTGCTCGCAGGGACTTCCTGAAGGGCACGATCTCCCTTCAGGCGATGAACGAACCGCACCCGGCGATCCGGATGCGGTACGCCAGACTGGTCGAACGAGAAACCAAACGCCTGGAAGCAGGCTGAAGGCCGGGAGCGCGCTCCCGGCCTTCATGATTCTGGAGGCATAATTGAACGGCATCCACTGGGTGGAAGGCGACATCGCCTTCCTCCTCCAGGGAGAGACAGCGCAGACCGCACTTGAGTTCGGGATCACCTGTCCGATCCCTCCCTCACGCAAACCGTGCGAGCACCGGATCGACCTCTCGGCCGCGCCAGTTGCTCGCGAGTTTCCTGACCACCAGCTGGTGTCGGCGATGTCGCCGGTGCCCAAGGGCGACGACTATCGCGTCCCCTTTGTAACCGCGCCCCAGGGCAAACTCTGGCTCGGCACGCTGGCACGAATGTCGAGCCCCACCTCCGTGCCCATCAGGCCGATGTGGACGCTCCGGCCAAGGGACATCCTGGCCGAGTTGGAAAAGACGAACGTCCAGCCTTTGGTGCTGGTCGACGTCGCGGCCAGCGACCGAAAGAAGCTTGATCAAATCGTCGCCGCCTCACCCTACCTGCCGAGGAAGCTCGTGCTGGAAGGTGGTCGCGACGTCATCCTGCCACCTGGTTGCGACCGGGTAGGTACGCCGGCGGTCGATCTCATGGACGTGCTGAGCCTCCCTTGGGAGGCGTACGGCGCAGAGCTGCTCCGCCGCCACATGCTCAAGAGGTAAAATGGAAGACGAAGAACTCGACGTGTCTGAGATCGAACTCGACAGCCGTGCGCTCGACGCCGCGGTCAACGCTGCAAACGAAGCAAGCCGGGCAGGCTGGGATGTTCGAGCCGACTGTCGCGGGGCTCGCACTGCTGTGACCGAGCTCCTGAACCAGGAACCGCGCGACACCCAGCCGCTGCGGTTCCCCGTCTACGTCCGGCAAGTCATTGCCTCCGGCCGCGTCGAGCACGAGCTCGACCGTCTCCAGACCAAGATTATCGAGGCCGAGCGCGCCCTCGACCGCGGTGACATCCACCGCGCCCGCGTCCTGCTCGCGACTTGATATCAGGTTACTGTAATATAATCGAACTCACCTGGTCGTTTAAAACACCTAGGTCTCCCCGGCGCGAGGCAAATGGTAGACTGGCGCCAATAAAATTCGTGTGTTCAAATACCTGGGCGAAGCACTCGTTGGCCCCTGCAAAGGACTCAAAATCATCATTCCAACCAGAGGGCATGCTCGGAATTGTTTTCTCAGGAGGTTCCGTGAACAACGTGTCATCGCACGGAGGGCCACTGAAGCTCAGAGAGCCGTCTCCAAAAGTGCAGCCGGTAAAGTTGTTGTCGCACCATATCGTCAGGACATGCACGTCAATTCGCTCATTCGAGGATGCCGGCGGAGTTGAGGCGCCCTTGTCCTTTATGTCGACTATCTTCTTTGTGCCGGACGGATTCATTTTATTCAAGAATGCTTGACTTCTCATTGCCTGCCGCACGTCGGCCGGAGCGTCCGTGATCTTGCCTTTGGTGACCGTAGCCATCGCTTCCGTAAATGTGTCAAAGCAAACTGGCAAATTGTCGGGTTGCGAAAGGCTCATGACACAGTGGCGGTTTTTGTTTGCGACCGTCGACGCCCTGACCTGATTTTCGGACCCAGAAGTTGTTGTCGTGACGGTCGTCGTAGTCGTGGTGATCGTTTCTGCTTCGCTGGCTAGACTTCCGAACGTGACGATTGCGACTGAAGCAAGCAGCATAATTTGAAGTCGAGTGCGCATGTTAGCTCCTCCGCGCTAGGGAAAGAGGCGTAAGACAGGCATCGAACTTATGATTGAAACAAGACTGCGCTTACTACGATAAGTAAACATTCCACCGACGTCAAGTCGCAACGGCCGCGCAATCTACTGACATCTTCAATTGGCCGCTTTATTCAAAGTTGTTTTGAGTCGAATTTTTCATAATACCTATTCGAACGGCTTGGTGCCCGAGCGCGTCCTCTAAGTATTCCCTGATCGAACCTCAATCATCGAACGGCCCTGCGCTAGCAACAGCGCCGCGGCCGATAGCGGAGCTTTGCCATGTTCAATGTCGTGTCGCTTGAACACCCCACGAACCCGACGCTGCTCTTCGGCGACGACGGGAAGCCGCTCGAATTCGAGACCGGGCCGCTGGCGGCGGCTTATTGCAGGACCCTGCTGATCAAGGCGCAGCCGCGCCCGAAGCAGGACGACAGCTGGAGAATGCGCGAGCAGTCGCGCTTCGACGACGGCACCTACAAGCCCGTGTCATGGGCTGACGAGACGTGGTGGATCCATTCGGAACACCGCAAGAACCACTTTACCCACCTGTCCACCGCGGGTGTCGGTTTTATCGCCTACACCGAGACGCCCGAGAAGGGCTCAGCCGACGTCCAGAACAAGATCCGCCCGGGCCGGTACCTTGAGAAGTTCTTCAGCGACATTCTCACCCCGAACGAGATCCGGGACTATGCCACCGAGTGCGCTCTGCTGACCGAGCAGAACGAGCTGTTCTTCGCGAAGACCGAGGACGAGTTCGAGCAGGTCTACCTCAACGGCCCTGACTCGTGCATGGCGAAGGACGTCGAACACTTCGACTGCCCTCAACACCCCGTGCGCATCTATGCCGCCGGCGACCTCGAACTGGCCTATCTCAAGCGCGACGGCGACATCACGGCCCGCGCGCTCGTCTGGGGCTTCCAGCCCAGCCCCTGGTTCGCCCACGCCATCAAGCTGGCGAACGAGCTCCGCGCCACCGGCGCGACCAACGAGTCCATTCGGGAAGCGCTGCGCGCAGCGGAGCCGAAGGCTGAGTATTTCGGTCCCCAGGACCCGGTCGACATCTACTTCAACATCGAGGCGGTGAACGAAGCCGAGCAGGGGAACCTGACGGCGGTCGCCGGCGCAATGCGTGAGCTCGCGACGGTTCCGACCATCCGAGGCGCGGCGGTGATGCCTGATGCCTGCCCGGCCGGTACCATCCCGGTTGGCGGCGTTGTCGCTGCGGAGAACGCCATCCACCCTGGCTTCCACTCGGCGGACATCTGCTGCTCGGTCGCAATTGCCGTCCTCGGCAATATAAACCCGAAGGCTCTGCTGGACCGTGCCATGGAGGTGACGCACTTCGGCGTCGGTGGACGTCAGCAGCGCGACCAGCACATGCCGTCTGCTGACGTCATGAAGCGTGCTCAGGAGAACCGCTTCCTGCAGTGGCACATGCAGCAGCTGGTCTCACACTTCGCCACTCAGGGCGACGGCAACCACTTCCTGTTCGTCGGCCAGATGAAGTCGACGGGCCAGAAGGCGATCGTCACCCATCACGGCTCTCGCTCACCCGGTGCCCGGCTCTACAAGCAGGGAATGGAGGTGGCCGAGCGCTACCGGGCGAAGCATGCGCCCGAGGTGCCGAAGGGCGCCGCCTAGATCCCGGCGGATAGCGACGATGGGCGCGACTATTGGGAGGCGCTCCAGATCATCAAGGACTGGACCCGTGAGAGCCACTTCAAGATCCACCAGCTGACGGGCTTCCCGATTCACGACTGGTTCTGGAACGAGCACAACTTCGTCTTCCAGCGCAGCGACGGGCTGTTCTATCACGCCAAGGGCGCCACCCCTGGCTGGTCGGACTACAATACGACGCTGGTGCCACTGAACATGGCAGAGCCGATCCTGCTCACCCGCGGAACCGATGCAACGAACGGCCTCGGCTTCCTGCCTCACGGGGCAGGGCGGAACATGAGCCGGACCCAGTTCCTGAAGGCGAACCCCGACTTGCCGGCTCCGCCGGACATCGACATCCGCTCCTTCTCGGGCAAGCCCGACTTGAGCGAGTACCCGCAGGCCTACAAAAACGCGGCGACCGTCCGCCGGCAGATGCTGGAGTTCGGCCTCGCTGAAGTCGTCGACGAGGTGATCCCGTACGGCTGCATCATGGCCGGCGAGCAGCCGAAGTGGTGGATGAAGACGGTTGCATAATCGGGCAATTTTCGTTTAAATTGCTGTCGAGGGCGGACATGAGACCTATTCTTCTCACCATAGCTCCATTGCTCGTTGTCGGACTTTCTCTCTGCGCATGGGGCGACGAGCGTGAGCAAAATTTTATTGTAAGATTGCCGACTGCCGAGCTTTCGATACCAGAGAAATATCTTTCGATTAAATTCCACCCAGGGGATCCGTATCTGAATGTTGAAAAGATAAGCTTCGGTTTTAAAATGCCGAACTTGGGCCCACCTAAGAACAAGTATAATTTTTTGACGCCAGGAGTCGACCGCCCGAATTCCGTACAGGATCGGTCATACCTAGTTGCTGTTATTGATCTTAGCTTCAATGTAGAGGGAGGAGGCGAAAGAGACCCGGCTTCTATGAGGCGGAGTTTATTGTCTTTACTGCCGACCGGTCTGACGCCTGGAACCGAGGGCGGCTTAAATGTCTACACTATATCTCAGGGGTCCGCCCCCTCAGGTCTGAAGTGGTATACTCCATCGCAGCCGGCCGAAGTGGATATGCTTGTATCCTGTGATGCCGCACATGTCCCACGCGCGAACTGTGCGGGGTTTTTTCGCATTCGCGACGAAGGCATCCATTTCTTCGCACGCTTCCCCGCCGATCAGCGCAGTGAATGGAAGCAAATCGCCTCCGGAGTAAAGGAATTACTTACGACCTGGAAGCGCAACTAGTGCGCTTTGACCGTCCGGGTCCAGCCCCGGGCCTTCAGCATCGGTAGCTTGTCCTCGCCCACGACGCCCCACTTGATCAGCTCTGCGCGCAGCACCTGATACTGCTTGATCAGCTCATTCTGATGCTCGATCGCGGCCTTCTCCTTGGCCCGCATCACCGCGTCATGGATCTCGTCGAGCTCGGACAGGCTCTTCCCCTCCAGATCGAACTTATCAGCCATGGAAATCCCTCTTCCAACCCGACCAGGTTGGGTCGGGAACGATGACACACATCTATTGGAACCAAGCACCTGATGTCCACTCTCCAGCAATCTACGCCCTCTGAAATCCTGATCCTGGCTGTCGAGCCGATCACTGGTTTGGCCTTCGATCGAGCCTACTGCCGCAACATGAAGCTGCCGTTCCACAAGGGCTGGGACCACTACGAGGTCTACCGGCGCGAAGGCAATAACCTCATCTTTGTTGCGTCACATGAGGACTACAACAAAGCGGCGACCGAGCTTCTGGCGGCCTGATCTCTCTCACCAGTTTTTGAACAACAAGCCCGCCATCGAGCGGGCTTTTTCTTTTTGGGAGCCACCCCATGCTCATGCAGACCAACGTCATCGACAGTTTCACCCATGGGGTGAAAGAGGTCAGCAGCTTCGGCTTCGAGATGAACGCGATGGCGTTCCAAGCCGTGATCGACGGCATCTATGCGGACAAGGTCCGCGCACCAGTTCGTGAATATTGCACCAACGCCTTCGACTCCCACGTCGACGCCGGCATTCCTGACAAGCCGTTCGACGTGCAGCTGCCTTCTCGCTTCGATCCGTCCTTCCGGGTCCGCGACTATGGTCCTGGTATGAGCCACGACCAGATCATGGGGCTCTATTCCACCATGTTCGCTTCGAGCAAGCGCGACAGCAACAAGGCTGTCGGTATGATCGGACTCGGGTCGAAGTCCGCCTTCGCCTACACCAACGTGTTCACCGTCACATCCTGGGACGGGGCAACCGAGCGCCTCTATTCCGCCTTCCTCGGCGAGGCTGGCGTCCCTCAGATCGCCTTGCTGAATGACCGGCCGAGCGACGCACCGTCGGGAATCGAGATCTCTTTCGCCGTGAAGGCGGAGGACATCGGCAAGTTCCACCGTGCGGCACGCATGACCTTCATGGGCTTCCCGGTCCACCCGAACGTCATCAATGAGACCTATGAGCGCGACCCCGCGGAGACCTACGTCTCCGGCCGCGGCTGGCGATATCTGCGGGGCTCGAACGCGATCTCGTCTGCCTTCGCTCGCCAGGGGTGCGTGATCTATCCGATTGACGCGACACCGCTGGGACTTGAGTGGCTGAGCGATCAGGCGAAGCTCCTGCGGATGCCGTTCGTCATCGATTTCGAAATTGGTGACCTGAACGTCGCCACCTCGCGGGAACAGCTCGGCTACGACGCCCGCACGATTGCCAACATCAAGACCAGGTTGGGGGAGGTGGCGACCGAGATCCGAGCTCAGCTCCAGGCTCAGATCGACGCCCAACCCAAGTGGCTCGACGCATGCCTCTATCGTTACAGCCTGCGCACCGATGCCGAGCGGAGCATCTCGGGTCAGTTCGAGGGGAACATCTCCTACCGAGGCCGTCCGCTTGAGCGCGCCGTGGACTACGTCCCGTCCGATTGGAACTCCCTGGTCAGCGTCAAGAAGGATGGCAACACCCACCCCGGCTTCCATATCGGGTCGCCGCGTGGAACCCTGATCGAGATCGGCGCCCTGAAGAAGGCGCTGTTCGTGGTCGAGCCGGCTGGGACGAAGAACGGTCCGTCCCGCATGCGCCGCCTCATGGCAGGAGCGCAGCGAGCCCATCGTCTGGATCCGCGCCGGCAATGATCTCGCGGAGCTGCTTTGGGAGATCGACGCCGAGTCGACCCTCGACCTCAGCACCATCGAACCGCTGTTCCTACCAAAGGTCAGCCGCGGCCCAGCGAACTCGATCTATCAGGTTGGCCGTCTGTTCAATGACGAGGATGTCTACCCTGGCTCCATCGACGCACAAGACGGTGGCATCTTCGTCTTCGCCGAAGGGCGTGACCGCTATCGCTGGAAGACCGTGGCCACCGGCGCCGGAGTCATCAAGGACCGGATAGCGTCCGGCCGCGCCGTCGGCCTGATCCCGGCCAACCAGCCGATCATAGTGCTTCGCTCCCAGCACAAGAACCTGCCCCGACGGTTCAAAGGTTGGGTCTCGCTCGAAGATCACCTCCGAGCCGGCGTTAAGGCGGCGTTCGATCCAATTGCCTTCGTGAACGGCTCGATCGTCAGCCAAGTCTACACCGACCGGATCGTCCCTCCGCTGGCTCCAGCGTCAGGACAAGCTGCCTCACATGATCAAGACGTTCCTCGACAAGCTGCAGAGCCTCGCTGGTGAGCGGCCGTCGATGAGGGATGGACAGCTCCGCCAGCTCTATAACGAGCTGATCGGACCGTTGCCGGCGCGCAAGAAAGAGCACCCGATCGTCACCCGGCTGGCCCAGATCAAGAAGCGGTACCCGCTCCTCGAAATGATCCACCACTCCGGCCACCATCTGGATCACTACGTCTCCCTCATCGGGAGGCGGAAGTGAGAGTGCCCGTCGTCTTCTCGGGGGACACGCTGTCGCTCTTCTTCAACGGGCGGCAACAGACGGTCCATGCCAGCCACCCGAGCTTCGACGCGATCCGGACGCTCGTCGCCGATGGCGGGGATGTCGACGTCATTCATCTCCAGCTGCTGGTCGACACGCCAATGCGCCGCGTAACGCGGCAGGCCCGTCGAGGAAGGCAATCGTCCCGTCGATCAAGTCGTCCAATGTGAGGCCGCGACGTACGCGTGCACCAAGTTCCGTGCAAAATCCGGATACCCTTGGGGAGGTTCGACGGCGCACAAAAGGAGCCGCGAGAACCTCTCATCTGGTCC